>CAXHCD010000037.1:0-31746 GCA_964015265.1 uncultured Oligoflexia bacterium | reverse complement strand
CCCCCGAGCTCTATCGTCGGCAGCGTCAGATGTGTATAAGAGACAGATATGATACAGAAAGTCCTATTAATACGGGGCCTATTGATGCCGGGAGCGTTTTTGGTCGTATGGCCTTTAAGTAGCTTTTAAACATCTATAACCTCAATAAGTGTATTTTTATTACTCATATTGGTTTCATGAAGTATTGATTTATTGATTGTATTTACTTTTAAATATTTATCAAAATAATTTCCCAAGTATTCAAAATTAAAATTATGTGGTGTTTGAATAATTTGATTCGTTTCTTTTTCTTTTGAAATTGGTAACCTTTTAAATATGCCACCACATCTATTGTTAATTAAAAAAATACGGATACCAATATTCCTGCTTTCTAATAAGGAAAGACAAGATAGATCATAAAGAAATGAAATATCTCCTAATACTACATCCACAGGAGTATTAAGGGCCGTACTTATTCCAAGTGCTGTGGATATATTTCCTTCAATACCACTAACGCCTCTGTTAAAAAAAAGATTTTTTTCAATATTTATAGAAGTTTCATTTATATCTCTAATTATGGAACTATTTCCTATAAATAATGGCCTATCTGAATTGTTTAATAACTCATAGTATTTAGTTTTATTCTTTAGAGAGTTATTAATAGTTGGATTCTTTTCATTTTTAATAACTAAGTTTTCAAAATCTACTTTAAGAAAATTATCTGAGACATCAGAAGGATCATGAATATAATTTTCATCTTGCTGGAAGAGAGTGATCAGTTTTGAAAACTCAAATTTTTTATAAAAGTTTTTATCTAAAACTTTTCCACCTATATGAATTACATGTTCATAGTAACCAAGGTCATTAGTATTAATGTTTGTGAAATGTGATAAAGAACTTGTAATGTCACAATAGACATCGCCATTGTAGTTTTCTAATACTTTATTTATGTATGAACGATTTTTAAAATGAACTTCACCAACGACTAATAGGTCACATTTGAATTTTTGAACTTTATTACTACTAATATTTTTATCTTTACTATAAGTAAATTTTGGAACGTGGATTTTATTTATTTCATCTTGAATAGTTTGGTCTAAAGGATCATCAAACTCAATATTAAGATGTACTGGTAAGTTAGAATTATATGCTTTTAAATAAAGAGATTTCGCCAAAAATTGGAAGTATTCGGGAGATGAAAGTCTATTTAAATTATTTTCATGTTTAAAAAAACTACAGTATTCACTGTATATATTGATTTGATTTGTAGTTTGGTTGTTTTGCTTGTTATGTAATTTTTTTGGCCTATCAGCACTTATAATAATTAAAGGTATTTTAGAATGATGTGCCTCAATTACAGCGGGGAAGTAATTTGCTAGTGCAGTACCTGAAGTACAGCATAGTACTGGAATTGAATCTGAAGCTTTAGAAAAACCTAGAGCTTCATATGCTGATGATCTCTCATCTATATTTATTGAATAATTATTAGTATTATTTTGAATCGCCCATAACAAAGGCGCATTTCTATGACCTGGAGAAGTAAAAAAATGAGTACTTCCCATTTTAATTAAGGTTGCAATTAATTCATTAGCAAATAATCTATTAAAGTTACAAGGGCTTTGATTCATTAAAATATCTTTTTAGGGCCATTAACTTAAGGGCCGTTTCATTCCACTCTAGTTCAGCATCTGAATCATTAACTATTCCTGCTCCAGTATGATATTCAATTATATTTTTTTGTATTTGTGCCGATCTTATCGCTACAGCAAAGTCTGATACATTTTGATAAATATAACCAAAAGGAGCAGCGTAATGTCCTCTTTTAAACTCTTCATTCTCTTTAATAAATTTTAAGGATTCAGCTTTAGGCATCCCTCCAACAGCAGGAGTAGGATGAAGAATTTTAACGTAGTTTAAAATTTCTTTTTTGTTAAATTTATCGACATGTATTTTAGTATATAAATGTTTTAAGTTTCTTAAATTTAAGATTTTTTCATTACTGATTATTTTTGGAACTAGACCTACAGATTTAAGTGAGTTTATAATATACTCTTTTACAAAACGATGTTCATTTAATATCTTATCAGTTCTTAATAATTTATCATCTTGATTATTACTTATTGTTCCAGCAATAGAGTCAATTTCCATCCCTTCATTGTTAGTCTTCATTAACCTTTCAGGAGTAACAGAAACAAAATAATTATCATTGCTTTGTTTGAATATGATTTTAAATGAATTTTCCAAGTCATTTGGAATGTTTTCGTACAGTGATTTCATTGAAGTTGAATCAAGTTCTTCTGTAATAGTTCGAGCAAGAACAACTTTGTCTAAATTATTTGAAGAAAAGTTAACTTTTGCTTTTTCAATAATTTCAGTCCATTGAGATTTTTTGATGTCGGTATTCTTCTTCTCATTAATAAATTTTAAACTCTGGTCTTCTTTGAAATGTAAAATCTTAATTTCTGAATTTTTTCTTATCCAAAATAAAGAGGGGATATATGTAGTCGTATTAATATTTTCGAAATCACCAATATAAATTATTGGAATATTGGGATTGAACTGACTAAAACTGTTCAAAATTTTATGTATTCCTATAGCAAATATTTCAAGATCTTTTTCTTTATTTTGAAAATAAAATTGAACACTATTGTCTATTTCTAATAAGCTTTGAATCTGTGTTTCAGATGAAAGTTTTACAAAAAGGTCAAGATTAGTTGAATCTAGAAATGATTCAATACTAATTTTGTTTTTCACCTTTATCTCCAATATAGAGTGTTGCTATTCCAAATGTTAGTGAAACAGTTTTAATATTTTTTAAACCAGCAACTTCCATCATATTTATAAATTCTTTTCCATATGCAAAGTCTTCTACTGATTTATTTAAATATGTGTAAGCATCACCATGCTTTGAAACTATATTGCCAACAAAAGGTAAGATATATCTAAAGTAAAAAAAGTATAATGCTTTAAAAAATGGGTTTTTTGGAATTGAAAATTCCATAATTAAGGCCCTGCCATTTTTTGTTAACACTCTATTTATATTTCTTAAAGATTCTTGGGCATCAGGGAAATTTCTTATTCCAAAACTTAATGTAATAACATCAAATGACTCGTCCTTTTCAGGAATTGTTACGCCATCTCCAATTTCAAAATTAATTTTTGTTTCTAATCCTCTTTTAATTACTTTTTGTTGCCCAACTTTAATCATTCCTTTTGAAAGGTCTGTTCCCTTAATTGAAGCAACTCTATTATCTGTTGCAAGAGTAAATGCAACATCTCCCGTTCCTGTTGCAAGATCTAAAACTTTCAAACCTTGTCTTTTGGGAAGCATCTTCAACATTTTTTTACGCCAAAGTATATCTATTCCAAGAGATAATGTGTGATTTAACACATCATATGTACCTGCAATTTCATCAAAAATTTTATAAGATTCTTTTTTGCGCTCTGTTAAAATGCCACTCATGAATGTACTCCTTAAGAGTTTTACTACCTTATTTACTATAATCTTTCCATCAAGTTGGAAAAATATTATAAATTCTTTTAATTCTTAGCGTTAATTTTCGTTATTTTGAGTATATATATAGACAAGACTTTACAGAAAGATGGCCCCCTGTTACTTATTTCAAACGTAGATTCAAAGGTAGTTATGAAGATAGATCAAGAGTTTTTAATGATAGGACCCTGCTCACTAGAGTCACTTTCTCAAGTGAAGCCGGTAGCTCAATTGGCAAATAAATGGGGTATCAAATATTTTAGGGCCCAATTATTTAAACCGAGAACTTCACCGTTTTCTTTTCAAGGCTTGGGCGAAGAGGGAATGCCTATAATTAATTATCTTAAAAATGAAGGCCTTAAATTAGTTAGTGAAGTATGTTCTAGTGAACAATTATCTTTAGTTGTTCAATTTGCAGACATCATTCAGATAGGTGCAAGAAATATGCAAAATTTTGAGCTTCTTAAAAACATAGGTAGAAATGGACTTTATCAAGATAGACTACCGTATGTTCTATTAAAAAGAGGCTTTGCTAATACATTTGAAGAGTGGATTAGTGCTGCTAAATACTTAGAAGAATCAGGAGTTCCAGAAGATAAGATAATACTTTGTGAAAGAGGTACTAGAAATAATGCTTCAGATACTGGTATTACAATAGATTTTGCAATGGCCTATAGAGTGAAAAGTGAAACTCCGTACAAAGTAATAATTGACCCTAGTCATGGAACAAAAGATTCAAAACTTGTTTTACCTATGGCAAAATTAGGTATGTCATTAAATTATGATGGAGTTATGATTGAAGTTCATCCTAGACCTAAAGAGTCTGTAAGTGATGCACATCAAGCTATTAGTGTTGAAGAAATGGATAGTTTTTTTAAATCTTTACAGTAAATATGATTAAATCGTTTTTAACTACAGTTCCACCAAAAGTTCTTATTGAAGTAAATAAGCTGGATCTTAATATTCAATCTAAAAGATGTGAAAGTTCAGTTAATGAATTACTTAGTAAAACTGTCTTAGTAGGTGGAAAAAGATTAAGGCCACTTTTAACATATTTGATTGCAAATTTATTTGGTGTTGAGCTTAAAAAAGTTAAAACATATGCGCAAGCTATTGAGTTAGTTCATGCTGCTTCTTTATCTCATGATGATGTAATTGATAATGCAACTTTGAGAAGGGGTGCTCCTTCTATAAATATTGTTTCAAGTAATAAAAAGGCCGTATTAGCAGGTGATTTTTTATTGGCCGACGTAATAGTAAATTTGACTAAAGAAGGAAATTTAGATCTCGTGCAAGAAATGTCATACGTAATTCAAGACCTTGCTCAAGGTGAATGGATTCAAGCTGATGCAATCGTTGATCGAAATTATACTCGTGAAATGATTAGAGATATTGCTGATAAAAAAACTGCCAGTGTTATGAGTTGGTGTTGTGTTGCTCCTGCATACTTGGCCAATTATCCTAAAAATGTAATTGAATATGCTAGAAGTTTTGGAAAACATTTAGGAATAGCATTTCAATTAATGGATGACACATTAGATTTTAATCAAAATTCAAATAAAGATATTAATTTAGATCTTGAAAATGGAACTGTGAATTCAGTTTTGTTTGAATGGTTAGAATTAAATCCGGAGTGTTTTGCTAAATTTAGAAAAGGTGAGGACATTTCAAATATTTTTACAGAAGACAATTTAGTTGAGGCTATTTCAAAAATTCAAACAGAGGCCATGTCACATTTAGATAAGGCTAGTGAGCTATTAGAAATTATTGCTAACGAAACTGGCATAGTTAATAATAAAAATTTTCAAAAAAACATTCGACCTATACATAAAATTTTAGACTATTTAGGCAATAGAGACCTCTAACATATTGTTTTTATTGCGATCTGACTAAATGATTCTCATTAATGAAATTTATTCAACTCTAAGGCGCTGTAATTTTAAGAATTATATAATTACGACTATGAAAATATTTATTTTAACATTTATATTAGTTTCATCATTTTGTAGTTTTGCGCATCAACCAAAGACAGAGTTAAGGTGCAAGAGAATAGAATGTAAGGATGTTGAAACACCTCTTGATTTTGATACTTGGTGTAATGATGAAAAAGAATCTGTTTTTTATATTCAAGGCCATGAAATTAAGAGAAATAATGGTGTAGTTAGAAAAACTCAGTTAAATCATAAAAAAGGTGTCTTTCTAGCTAATTTTTATGAAGGTAATGAATATTTTAAAGTTAATGTTGAACAAACTGATTTAACAAAACTTAGAAAAAGACAAATTACAAATCTTGAACTTACCTTAACAAGTGGAGTTGACTGGCCAGATAACTCTATAAGATACATAAGTAAATATAGTTGTTCTATTAAAAACTAATCTAGAAAAGATCTCCAATCTTTAGAACAAGCTTCTTCAACATCCACAACTTCCTTAGGTATATGATTCGATAAATTTTCAAATCCATTATCAGTAATTAAAATATTATCTTCGATTCTGATTCCAATTCCTCGCCACTTTTCATCTACTGATAAATCATCTTCTGGAATATAAATTCCCGGTTCAATAGTAATGACCATGCCTTTTTGAAACTTTATTAGTTCACCACTTGAGTCTGTATATGGATTCTGATCATGTACATCTAACCCTAACCAGTGACCTAATCCGTGAGGAAAATATTTTCTTGAACTCTTTTTTTCAATATGTTCTTCTTTACTACCTGTTAAAACCTTTAAAGAAAGAAGTCCGTCTAATAATTTTTCAGCACTCTTTTCAGTAATTTCATTTAAAGTTAACCCCGGTGCAATTGATTCTATATCACTACGTTGAACATCTAAAACCATTTCATATAGGGCCTTAGCTTCGCCCTCATACTTCCCTGAAACTGGAAAAGTTCTAGTTATATCACTAGCGTATAAATTATATTCACAACCAGCATCTATTAGTAATAGATCTCCATTTTTGACTTTAGTGTTGTTTTCTACATAATGCAAAATATTAGCATTATTCCCTGAAGCAACTATACTTCCATATGCCATTGGACAGTTATCATTAAGCTTACAGACAAGTTCTAACATTCCTTGAATTTGATATTCATAAACTCCGTCTTTAGTATAGGCCATGGCCATTCTATGGGCCTTATTCGTAATTTTAAGTGCATGCTTCATAGTTTCTATTTCTTCTTGAGACTTATAAGCACGTAATTCTTGAATTAAAGGAGTGATATTCAATAAGTTTCTAGGTGCAAATTTTCCAGCTTTTATTCTCTTATTTAGAAGATCTTTAAAGCCTTTTAAAACATCTCCTCGTTTCCAAAATTTAGTCTCTAATTCCACGTATAATGAATCGTGATTAATGATGAGCTCTTGATATAATTTAGAAAAATCATCAATATCGTAAACGCAATCAATACTATATTTAACTTTTGCTTGATCTATTCCTAGTCTTTTTCCATTCCACAATTCTAAAAAAGGATCTTTTTTTTGCACAAATAAATGAGTTTTATCTTTTGAGTTTGGAGTTAACAATAAGATAGCATTATCTTCTAGATGTCCTGTTAAATAATAAAAATTTGAACTTTGTCTAAATGAAAATTCTGTATCATTACTTCTTTGTTTTAAGTTATTAGATGTAACTATTGCAGCGTTATTTCCTATCTTGGACAATAATTTGGTTCTTCTACTTTTAAAATCAAACATAACCTTACCTTACTTTTTAAATAAACTTACAAACTTTAAATAATAATTGAGTGATTAACTATATTATTTTAATAATAAGCAACCCACAACCTAGAAACAAGGAGATCCCTATGAAAAAGGCCTTTCTAACCCTCGCTTTATGTTCATTATTCTACAATAATTCTTATAGTAATGAAACTCAGACTAAAGAAGCTTCTCGCGGAGAAAGAATTTATGATTATCATCCAGAAACGCCTCTTGCCCTTGGAAAAGGTGTAAATCGTTATTACCCACTTACAGAACACTTACAATGTATTGAACGCACAGACTCTATCCCTCTAGACTCAAAAGGTGCAGTTAGTACGCAATTTACAATGAAAGTTTTAAACAATTTTAAACAACTTCAATTAGATATTGGAATGTCTGCTTCATTATCAGCAATGTTAAAATTTGCTCCTGGTGGTTCAATCGATATATCTACTGAGCTAGAGAAGAAGTTTAAATTTCATGATGACACAGTAACAATTATGATTAAGGCAGAATCTGATTATGGAAGATTCGAACTAGAAGATTTTAAACTTAAAGAAAATTTTCAAGCTTTAATTGATGAAGGTAAGCATGAGCAGTTTGCAAAAATGTGTGGAACCGATTTTGTCATTAGAGAAAGAAAGAAAGCTCTAGTTGCCGCATTTATTACTATTCATAACGTAACAAAGGCACAGGCCAATGGTATTAGAATGACTATTGGTGGAGGTGCATCTGAGAGCACTACAAATAAAAGTATAAACGGTATTCCAACAGTAGGTTTTAATACTGTCGTTAAAAAATTCAGTAAAATTGGAAAAGTATCTTTAAAGTTTATGGCATTTGGAGGAAATGGAATTAGTGATCTTGGTGGAGGAGATATCGTTGTTGGCCCTGGAGATGATTGGGATGATTACTTAGGAGACATTGGTGACAACTCAGGCGGATCTGGAAATGATGATGGTATTGACTTAGGTGATCTTACTTATGAAAAAAGTGGCCTTGAGTATGATAATATTCAAAGTAGAGTGACTGACTATATGGCCGGGATTAATCAAGATAATGCACCACCTGTTAGATATTACTTAGCTTCTATGTCTTTATTTGGACATGAGACACCAAAAATTAAGTTATTAGATCAAAAAATTCTCAATGATTTATATTATAAGTTTTTAAAAGTTGAAGCGATTAAAGAGCGTTTACAGAATAAAGTGTATAAAACTGTCTTAAATGAAAAACAGTCTAAATACTATAAAGATCTTTTAAATACTTATACAGATTTACTTGATGAAATTTCTGAAACAGCAACATCATGTATGCGTGGGGAAAAATGTAAAACAATTTCTAAAAAAGTTCCCGCAGTAAAATGGACTTTTCATAATGTAAAAGTAAAAAGAGCTAGTGTTACTTTTCATTGTTGGGCACCAGGAAGAAGAGGTCCAAGCTGTGGTGCTAAACCAACATTTTTTGGGGGCAAACCAAATTGGAATGCCGCCCTCATGATATCTGGTGAAATTAATGGATTAAAGGATGCTAAAAAAGTTTTACTAGTTGGAAAATCTAAAAGTGGGAGAGTTATTATTCAGAAGAATTTATCTATAAAAACTGAAAAATTTTCACAAAAAGTTTTAAGTTTTAGTGCAAGTTACCAACTTAATAATTATTACACACTTATAGATACTTTCCCAAACTTCGAATTGCACGTAGTTGATAAATCTGGTAAGACTACATTACATGAAATAGGTGCAATGACTTTAAAGGGTAGGCATTTACGAAGACGTTAATTTTATCATTATTATTTTCTATATCAGTTCAGGCATCCTATACGGGTGTCTGTGCTTTATCGCCAAAATTTGATTTCAATATTAATGACATAAAAAAACATACTCACATGGAAGGTGAAGATTTTTTTGATCTAATTAATAAATGTGCCCATAAGTTAAGAGAGACTTTTCATAACGGTTCAATGTTTATTGGTAATATTAGACCTATGAATTTGGTTAGTGGAAAATATTATAAATGCTATATTGGTAAAAATGACCTTGAATTAGAAGTTGGTTTTTTTAAAGAAGAAGATAAGAAAAACTGTAAAGTCTATAGTCAGATAATTTATCATTCTGAAGATGTGGCCTATAAAACAGACTTAATTATTTTATAGGCCAATAACTATTAAGATTTTTTTTCTTTTTTCTTTTCTACACCTGGCTTAAGATTTCCACCCATTTTCATACAATCTTCTTTTTTTTCATATTTCCATTCATGAATAGAATTATCAGTTTTTGCTTGACCAGCGCAACCATGTAGGTGAGGTCCAGTAGAAGTTCCACATGAGTTTTGACCTTTTTTTGCAACACCATAACATTTAACTTTTCCTTTGCTATCGTGGTGCATAGCTTGAGCTCCAGTAGTTAAACCAATTAGTGCCATTGAAAGTAAAATTTCTTTTTTCATAATTTATTCTCCTTTTTTATAAAAACTTTTTAATGAAAATGCTCCAGGTCCAGTAAAAAATAGAGCAATAGCAAATAATCCAAGCTCAATTGCGTGGCTTGCTCGCATAAAACCATCACCTTTTGCTAAGTGAAAAATTGCTGCTACAGTCATAGTACTAGCAACTGCTAGGGTCGATGGCCTCATAAAAATTCCCAACAATATAAAGGCGCCACCAAAAAACTCAGCAAACGAAGCACATGCTCCCCAAAAAACAGGAGCAAAGTTAATACCTAAAAAGCCCATGGCCTTTCCAATACCTTCCCATTTGGCAGCTCCGCCCATTAATTTAGGTAGGCCATGAATAACCATGGATGCACCTAGAGTTACCCTAGCAATTAAAAGTCCAATATTTATAGTTTTTGAAGTCATAGCTTCCCCTTTGATTAATTAGATATTAATTCTAAAAAGGAAGCTATCGTTGTGCAACTAGATTAGTATCAGAGTTCTTTCTTTTCCGATTGTTCGTATAAACCCTGCTAATTTTGGACCTTTTTCTTGTCCAATAAGTGACATATATAACGCTTTAAAGACATCTCCTGGTTCAGCTCCAGCTTCATGAATTAGCTCATACATTTTTTCATGAAGATCTTTATCAGTTGTATAATTGTCCCAGTTAGACTGCAGATCATTTTTAAATGAATCTAAAAATTTAATAACATTAGCGTCAGCTTCTACTTGTTGTTTTTCATTATATACTTTGAACTTGAATTCTTCTGGTGCGTAATTGTCTAGCCAATAAAGTGCTCGCTCAGATCTTTCATTAAATCGTCTTTTATCTCTTTCATTTTTAATTTCATCTGCGTAATAGGCTTGAGCCTTATCAATATTTCCATCGTTAATTTGAAGGATATTGCATAAATGTCTAAATGATGGTTGGAATGGCATCGTTTCTGGCATTTGATGAATTTGAGATAGTTCATAAACTCTTTTTGCCATAGCAACTTTCTTTTCATTTCCTTTATCAACCCCGTAGGCCAATCTTTCTTGCCTATCAAAGTCTTCATAAGTCTTTAGTACATCAAGATCAAAGCTTACTGAAAAATCAACATTCGTTTTATAGCTAGCAAATATCCAACGTACCATCTCTGGCTCGTACACTTTTAAAACGTCATTAACAGTAATTAAATTTCCTTTTGACGAGCTCATCTTTCCGCCAGCACCTTTAATACTTACAAAGTCATATTGTAGGTAAACTGGAGGTTCTCCATCATAAACTTGAGCAACAATTTCTTTAGCTGTAGTGTATGATCCACCTTCTGAAGAGTGATCTTTTCCACCTGGCTCAAAATCTACATCTTCAAATTTCCACCTCATTGGCCAATCCATTCTCCATGGAAGCTTAGCTTTTGAAGTTTCATTTATATTAAGTTCACCTTTGTGATTACAGCTTTCACATTCATAACTAACTAGGCAGTCTCCATTGAAATCTATTGAGCTCATTTTATCTCTATTGCAGTTTTCACAATAAATACTTACTGGCCACCAAGTATCTGGTAAAGGGGAGCTTCTATATTCATCCAAGATTTTTTTAATTGTATCTTTATTCTTTAAAGTATGAATAATTTGATCTTTATAATCTCCACTTCGATATTTTTTTGCTTGATAAATAGGCTCAACGTCAACACCAACCTTTTTTACTTGTTTTTCATAACTTGCTTCATGATGAGCAGCATAGCTTTCAAATTCACCAAATGGGTCGGGTGTATCAACAATTGGCTGAAATAGGTATTTTTCTAGTTCATCTTGTTTAGGAAGGTTGGCAGGTACTTTTCTGAATGTATCGTAATCATCCCAAGAAAAGATGAATCTGACGTCTTTTCCCTTATCTTTTAAGGCCCTAGCTACTAAATCTACAGTAATTGTTTCCCTAAAATTGCCAAAATGAACGACACCAGATGGAGTAATACCGCTGGCAAGTGTATATTTGGCCTTATCACCTCTTTGCCTGATAATTCTATCCGCCGTTATATCTGCCCAGTGTATGCTTTTCTTTTGTTCACCCATCAATTGATCCCCTTAATGACCTAAAATTAAGAGCTTAAATTAACAAAAAATGACTATTTCGCCAATTGTTTAATCTTGAATTGTGTCTTCAGAGCAGGCATAATGCCCGAATGTTAGCACTATTATTAAAGGCCGTTATTTTCTATTTCGCATTTGTTTTCGTTAAATCGATCATTAATGGCTATAAGCAGGCCAAAATCATTGAAAAGCATATGAAGGCCCAAACTAGGCAAAATCACAAAAATAACGCCAATTCTGACGCAATTGAGGCAGAATATACAGTAGTTTCAGACGATTAGGGTACTGTCTAAATATTTTTACTCCAAGAAATTTTTACAAAAACCGACAAATTTACACCGAATTGAAATAAATTTAATTAAAACAATGATTTTAAGATAGGTAAAAATAACATCTATTTTTGAGTCAGTATTTTTAGTAAAATATTGTTAATTAAATACGGAGGAAACCCAAATGAACAAAACAATTGCAAGAAAAACAATTTTTGCACTAATGCTTGCAGGTCTAGTGACTGGAGCACAAGCAAGTGTAATTAAGAAAACAGGGCTAGATGCTCTTGATCAAATTACAAGTATGTCTAAGAATTTTGTTGATACAGTAGCTGCAAAAGCAGGTTATGCTGATCCAGCAGAGTCTCAAAGAATCGCTCAAAAAATTAGTGATGCTATCAATGGTATTTCTGGTAATCAGGCAACTGAAGCTAAATTAAGAGCTCTTCTTGATGATGAGGCATTCGCTATTTTAAGTAAAAATATGGACGAATTAACTAAAGATGATCTTGAAACTTTAACAGGTTCATTATCTCAAACGGCTGGAAAGTTAGGAAAAGGTTTAACTTGTTCATCTGCATGTGGACTTGATGAAGCTGCTGACGGAGTTAAAGTAACTCTTAGAGCACTTAATAAAACAGCTAAAAAAGTTTTAAAATCAGTATCTAGTTCAAAAACTAGTAATGTTGTTAATTCAGCAGGATCTTACTTATCTAAGTCTGATAAGTCAGCTCTTATAGCTAAAGCATCTTCTGGTGACGTTAGTTTACAAAATGAAATTAAAACAGCAGTAAAAATGCTTACTCAAGCTACTTCATCTTCTACAAAAGAAGATAGAGCGCTTGCAAAAGCAATTTTAACATTCATTAAAGATGATAATGGTCAAACTCACTTAGCAGATACAAAGCTATATATCCTTTTAATGGACGAAGGTGTTTCTCCAGCTCTTAAGCAAAAAATGACTAAAGAGTTAAATAATCTTTCTTCTGGAAAAATGAGCTATGCTAAGAAAAGAGAAGCTCTAATTGGAAAATTAGAAGCTAGAGCTAAAGCTGATCCAAGCTTAGAAGACGATCTAGCTTATATGAAGAAAAATGATTGTTTTGGAATTTTTGGTAAGTAGTCTTCCGTATTGATTACTTTTAAATGATATATTAATAGGACCCCTCATTGAGGGGTCTTTTTTTATTTTAAAGCTTTTCTTAGAGAACACCTAATAATTGAAGTAATTCGTCTTTTGTAATCTTTCCTAGTGCAACCTCGTGATTAACAATCATAAGGGCCTTTTCATACTCTCCTCGCTCATTTATATCAACTAGAGTTAAATCTAAATGCTTTTGATTATCTAAATGTGAGTTTTTAACTATACTTTTTAACTTTTTTAAGGCCTCTTCAAAGCTCATTGATTTCTCCTGAAGTTCCACAAATTTAATGTATTCAATCAATATTAGAATGTTAACTATAAATTTTCAATACTATGAAAGTGATTACTTTTTCTCAATTAGCTCTATTTTATATCCATCAGGATCTTCAATAAAAGCAATATAATCATCAGAATCATATTTCATAGGACCTGGTGGTCGTAAAATTTTAACTCTACGTTGTTCTAACTTTGCGTAACATTTATTAAGATCTTTACAAGAAAATGCAAGGTGTCCAAACCCATTGCCAATATCATAAGAGTCTTCTTTATCCCAATTATAAGTTAATTCTAAAACAGTTGCTCTACTTTCAATATCAAGGCCCATAAATGCTAAAGTAAACTTTCCTTCTGGATATTCCTTCTTCCTTAATAATTTCAAACCTAAAATATTGGTATAGAAATTTATAGAATTTTCTAAATTTGAAACTCTAATCATTGTATGTAAAAAACTATCATAACTCATAAAATCTCCATTTAGATTATTTATAAAAGGGTGAATTCATTTCAATACTCGCTTTTCTAGAAACTTCGGCATCAAAAATCATGGTTTTAAAAGCAGCATTTAATTGTTTTGCTTCAGTAGGGAAGTAGTCTATTGCAAATTTTTGTGCATTTTCTATGGAATCAAAAGCATAAAGGCCACCAGGAGTATTTGTACTAATTCCACTAAGCCATGTTTTACTCAGTAATCCTTTTTGCTTTTTTAATACTGGATTCATTTCTTTCCAAGGAACTTCTTTAAAATTAAGCCCTAATTGTACTTCAGTGTATACAAATGCTTTTGGTTCCAATTCTAATTTTCCTCCAAAATATATTGAATTCATGTCTATACTGGCCTCTTCAACTATTTGAGCATTAAATATTCTAGAGGTGTGTGAAACTCCAAATGCTTGAGTTTCAGAAGGGAAGTATTCAGTCACAAAATTTATTGCATCTTTTTCATTTTCAAAAAGATAAAAACCACCAAGAGTGTTTGTACCTAGGCCTGCTAACCATGTTTTATTAATCAGTCCAGGTTGCTGTTTAAGAATGGGGTTTAACTCTTTCCAAGGTGCTTCCTCAAAAGGAACGTTAATTTGTAGTTCTGTGTAGACAAATGTTTTCATAATTTTCTCCATATGTTTATAATTGTATTTAAATAACGATCGTTATATAATTAATAACAGCGAATTCTTTCTCGATCAATTTAAAAATAACGATCGTTATATAAAAAGTTGAAATTGTAATAATTTCATATAGATAGAGGTTTAAGATGAGAAAAAAAGGATCCTCCAAAGATGAAACTCGTAAACAAATAATCGAGGCAGTAGGCCGTGGGTTTAGAAAAAATGGAGTAGATGGTATTGGAGTAGATGGTCTAGCAAAATTAGCAAATGTAACTTCTGGTGCATTTTATTCGCACTTAGGATCTAAAAATAAGGCCTTTATAGTTGCACTAGAAAAGGGCCTTGATGAAGTTATAGAGGGTATCTCTTCTTTTAAAGAGAGTAATTCTGATAATTGGATTGAAGACTTTGCAAGATACTACTTAAGTGTTGATCATCAAAAAAACTTTGAATGTGGTTGTGCTATGGCAACATTAACTAGTGATGTAACTCGCTTTGGCCCAGATGTTCAAAAAATTTATGAGCATAAAATGGATATAATTGCGGAATCAGTTTCTCAAAGTATTAAGTCAAATAATAATGAAAGCAGTAAAGCAAAAGCTTGGGCCTTCTTAAGTATTCTTATAGGTGGATTAAATATAGTTAGAGCAATTAATGATAAGAAGCTTAGAGAACAAATTGCAGAGTCTGTGATTGTTTCTGCAATAAATACAATTATTTAATAAGGTTCACTCTTTTTTTACTCCTCAGAGCGTTGAGATTTAGTTTTAACGCAAAAATATCGGTATTTGCTAAGTGGGTGTCTAGAGGAGAGTTAAAATTTTATTTTGGACCTATCTCTAAACTATGTATTTCTGGTTGAGTTCTCATAAGTCTGATTTTCATGGCCTTTATTAGAACTTCAAGTTCATTACTCGTTTTAAAATTACTTAGTCTATCAATTACTTGATGTTCCATGTTCTCCATATGATCGACATTTAAATATTCCTTCATCTCTACAGAATTCCAGATAGCACGTACTTGATACTCTTCTAATTCATTCTTTGGATAAAAAAGTATTCTTTGAAGAGATTCATCACTTCGAGAAAGTATTTCGGCCAATTGGACACCAATTTCACCAGTGGCCATACCTGCGTATTGTGCCCTTATTTTTTGTGTAATTTGCTTTTCAAATGTATCCATAGATTCGATATAAGCTTTCTTTGTTGCTTCATCCATGTCTTTGTATGCCTTATAGGTGATTTCTTTCCACTCTTTAGCAAAAATTTCAAATGCATCCACATCTTTTGCCGTTTTTCTATCAAGTCCTAAATCTTTGAAGGCCTTATACATTAAGTGATCATGCCTTGCTACGTCTCTTGCGCTAGCAAGCATTCTCATTAATTGTCCAAAGTTCATTCTTGCCCAAATTGCATTTCTTAGCCCTAGATCTACACTATTTTTTGCGTTCCAAATAGGACCATCTTCTACAAGAATTTTTCTAAATAACTCTCTTTTTCTAAAAGGTAGAAGTCTAAATACTGAAGAGTATCTATCTGCATTCTTTTCTAAATATTTGATGTAGGCCTTTCTATCTCTTGCTGGAATATTATCAAGCTCTTTAATAAGATCTTTTATTTCAATTTCTTTTTGAATAAATTTTTCTAGCTTAGTAATTCTACTATCTACATCCATTTTAAATTTACCAAAAAGCTTATTAGTTTTTGAATAGTATGCCTTCCAAATTTTGTCTCTAAAGCTTAGCTGTTCAGCAGCACTTTCAGGGTTTCTTATTTTTAGCTTTTGTATCTTTTTATGAATTGCAGGTATTTTTTTATCAATATAGCCCTGTAAAATACTTTTCATATTTTTAGGAGATCTTGTTATTTCAGCAATTCTATTGGCAAAAAGTCTATCAATGAATTTAGGTGATCTTATAAAGTCTGCTTGATTCCATGAAACAGATTTTAAATTATTTACTCCAGTCATCTTTTTGGCCATATTTTTCCAAAACACATCATCTGTAAGAAGATTTTTTCCGTTCCTTTTATTTTGTGCCAATATTTTTTTGAATGTCGCATTTTTATGTGGTCTATGCCCAAGAACAGTCAATGCCTCTCTGGCCTTACTTGTTTGTTTAAAAAATTCTTTAGAAAATGCCTTATTGAAAGATCTGATTCCTTTAGCACCAGTTCTTCCTAAAATTCCAATAGGTGACCATGCAAAAGCTACTTCCATAATTGTCCAGGCAATACTTGTTTTAATTTCATCTACGCCTTCGTAAGAGTTCATTCCATCTTCTGAAAGTTTTGCTATATTGGCCGCTTTAACTCTAGTCATCTCATATTGAGCATATTCAACAGTTGCTACATATGAGCCAATTCCTACGATTGTTAATGCAAACCCAGTGGCAATGAGAGGTGCTACAGGTGCCATGAGAAGTAAGAAGAAGGCCATTGATCCCATAGACCACCAAAATGCCTTTTTATCGTAACTTGTCCAATCACTCATTCTTTCTTGTACTTTTGCAGGTATTTTTTCAATCTTATACTCTTCAACAAGCTTGTCGTGATACCCAGATGTTCCATGAAAAAGTTCTTGATAGTTTAGTGAGTCTTTTAAATGATCTAATTTACATAAATAATCTAATCTATCTAGAATTCTTTTCTTTCCGTTTACCGTAGCATCTAAAAGAGATTGTCTATAATAAGGAGCTTTTAATTTTCCTTCATTGTATAAAACAAGACTTTTAATACAATTTGTTGAATCAATATTATATCTACCTTTTTCATCTAGGCAGATTGAGTCATCTTGAGTTTCATCAATATTGGTGAATAGATTGATATGTTTTGTACTCGCATCTGAAATTATATCAAACTGTGCCCAAGAGTCTCCTCTATGTTCCCAAATTTCTTTTATTGTCGAGAATGCCTCTTTAGCAGGGTCATTTTCATAATCAGCAACAAATTCTCTAAAATTATCATCATCTATTTTAAACTCAGTAATATCTTCTAAACTATCTTGAGGGTTATCTTGAGTGAATATATTGAGACTATATATTTTACCAAATAATTCATAATAATCTATTTCATCGTGATCTATCTCATCGATACGTGCATTAAACTTATCACCAGAGTAATTAGTTGGAACATCTAATAGAAATTGAGATTTTTTATTTAGCTTTTTTAATATTTTATGCCAAATAATTCTTCTTTCTTCTTTATCTAAAACGAGATCGCCATGAAAAGGTCTTAATGATGTATTAAGTTTTAATACTCTAAAAAGTTTTATGATTGCATTTCGCCCTTCGGGGCCAAGAGACTTTGCCCTGTCCATTATAGTTAGAAATGTTAATCTTAATATGGCCCACTTATTTCCTTCTTGTAATTGGTTTTCTAAGTAATCAAACTCGGATACAACATTGTATAAGTGTCTTGGAGCATAAGGCTCATAGTTGTCTTTTATGGCAGCAACGAACCAAAACTTTTTAAAAAATTCATGGTAACCTAGATATCTTTTTCTATCGAATTCAAATTTTGGTACGAATTGATCTTCAATAGTTAAAGGTTTTAATAAATTTACAATATTTTCTAAAACTTTTTTTCCCTTAGAAGAGTCAGATGTGAAATATTTCTTTAAATCAAAGTCAGATTTACATAAATCAGTATCTCTGGCCATATCGTTACATATCTCATAAACCTTATCAAAAAACTTCTCCGTTCCATTTTCTAAAGCATTTTCAGCTGCACTAAAAATCATTCTATAACCCCATCTTCTTCTTTCTTCACTTGCACTCAACTCTGGGTAAACTAGAAAAATACTTCTATTTTTAATTCTATCTTTTGTTTTATCTGACAGGAGATCTTTCCAATCAAAACTTTTTATTCTTTGAAGCTCTTGTTGTAGATATAAGTTATAATTTCTAACTTCATGGAACTCTCCCGTTAGAAACTCTGGATCAATTAGATAAGTCCTTGCCTCTTGTGAAGTTGCTCCAGTAATAGCGGCCATAGGATTTTGCTCACCACTAGAATATGAGTCACCATATTTATAATATACATCTTCTTCATATTTTTCTTTGTTTGAAACTTCTAATTGTTGACCATTAACAGTAAATTCGAAATATTTTGCCAGTTTTTCTCCTGACTCTAATCTCTTATTATTTTCCAACTCAAGCATTGTTTTAATTTTTTCAATAGTTTTGTCTTCGAAAAAATAAAACATTGTATCAGTTAAATATTTTATATAATCTTTATCTTCTTTTTTTACAGAATTAATTCTTTGCCAGGGTGCCCACCATTTTTCTTCTCCTTGGACAATAAGATTATTTGCCTTGTTTGCAGTTTCTTGCAAAATATAGCTGAACACTTCTGAAAAGTGATCTTTATCGTCTAGAGAGTTCCATGTTTTATCATTTTCAGTAATATTTCTAACAGCACTTTTTGCTCTATAATAGTGATCAAAATAATGAGACTTGTTTAATGTTCCAGTATTTTCGAAATCAATTTCTTTATAATTTGCTCTAGTCACAATATTATCAAAACTATCTACAGATAAGTCCATATTAGTTAAGAGTGCGTGACTTTCTAAAACTCTCTCTTTAGAACTCATATATATTGGATTAAGATATTGAGGAAAATATCCACCAACTCTTTTTGTACAAGAAGCAGGCATCTCTTGTTTTTCTTGATTAAAAGTAATGATATTGTACTCATTCAATCTTTGTGTGTATTCCTGAATTGTTTTTAATTTTGCAGCTCTCATGAAGAAATTGGAGTTTTCTACCATCAATAGGACAGCTATTTGAGATTTGATAAAATCTTCATAATAATAGTCAATCGAGTTTGTGTCGCCATCTTGTTTTAATTCGTGATCACCAAACGACACTAGAAATCTTTGAAAAACCTCTATGGGAGGGTCCTTAAGAAGATTCTTTTCAAAATTTTCTTTTATAATATTAGACTCTAATTTAATTTGCTCTAAACTTTTTCTTGTGAATAAGTACTCAGGATTTAGATCATTTTTTTGATCATCTTTAAATTTATTTAATGATGACTCATAAAACTTAATTTCCTTGTTTAATTTTTTTAAAGCAAGATCTTTAATCGTTTCGACATCAGCTAATTCATCTAATTCACTGTTTGATAATGATATTTTTAAATGCTCTACAACTCTATGAATATTTGGATATGCTATTCTTGTTGAATATTTCTTATCTCCTTTCTTTTTTCTTCCAGGAATTTTTTTCTTTATAACGCACGATAGTTCACCACAATCGTCTTCATTGTATCTTGGCGAGCTAGTGGGTAGTACACCTGTGTATTTGCTTCTTTTCCTCTGCTGCGCTCTTGTTAACTTTGGAATTTCAAATTGCCATGGATCAGCTTCAAAGTAAAAGAGAGCGCTTAACGTTTTGATTGGTGCATATACTGTCTTGAGATAAGCGATAAGAAGCATTATTTTATCTTCTTTTTCTTCAAGTTTATTATAGATGTTTAGAAATTTCTCCTTTAGTTGAATCGCATTCTTTATAAAAGGAGTATATTCTGGGTCTGATAAAAATGAGTATTTTTCATATTCTTCTTCTTCATCTAATAATTTGTATTTTTTATTTAATATTCCAATAAAAGTAGTTTCTTTCTTTTTCTTCTTTTTAGTTCTTCTACTTTTAGTTTTAGCTTTTGATTGCTCAATTTGAGCCTTTCTTTGCTCAGTGATTTTTTTGATCATATCTACTTGAAAGGCAATATTATACTTTACTATGTCGAGTTGGTAGTCAGTTAAATCGAGTGTAATTTGATTCTCTAAAATACTTTCTAGCATCTCTAAGTCTTTGTCTTGTAAGATAATAGATTCTTTATCTATAATGAAGTCTCTAACAATTGTTTTTATTTTTTCACCTTCATCATTTTCTTGCGATTTTCCAGCAAGAATTTTTTCATTAATTTTATCTATAATTTCTGAATTATATTTTTGCTCTAACTCAATTAAGTTTTTAATCAACTTTTTTCTTCTATCAGTTTCAGCTTTACTAAGTGATTCAGAGTTTGGATCATTAATGGTGTAATTTATAATTTCACCATTTTCATTTATATCAAATTTAACTTGAACAAGTTGATGCTTTTGAGCGCCAATGGATAATTTATTTTCATCTGAGTTTTCAACAAATAATGAAGCTTGGAACTCACTCATTTCTTGTATTAAATTTATGTACTCAGTTTCAATTGCATTTAATTCAAATGTATTTGTCTCAATCGCAGTATTTACGATTAGTCTAAGGTCATTAGCTTGTGCTAACTTTTCTAACTCAGCTTTAGTTTTTTGAATATTTTCAACTTCTTGATCATCTAGTTTACTACTTTCAACAGATGAAATATATCTAGCTTGCGCACTGAAAGGGATTAAAAGAGACATCCACAAAAGACCCCAGCACGATATTAAAGATGTTACTACTTTTAGTTTTTTCATATGAAATAAACCACCTGTCTATTTTTTAGACATTAATTTGTTAGTACTCCATGTCTTTTCAGACATTTAAAATTATTAGTTATTTAATATGCAACTTGAGTGCCAGAAGAATTATTTTATGAACATCTAAGTTATTGAAATTAAAATGTAAATAGTGAAATATTTCCTTAGATGATGGTTTAAAATTAAGAGAGTATAATAGTTGTAAATTCATTATACAGAGAGGAAATATGGGTAATGTTTGGAGAAAATGCTCTACTTGTAAAAAGGACATAAACTTTGGACAGGTATATCAGGTTTGTAGTGTTTCTAGTTGTAGAAAACATGCGTATTGTTCAGTTGATTGTTGGGACATTCATAATCCCGTTATGAATCATAAAACATCTTTTGCTGAAGAAATGAGAGCTCCTTCAAAAGATGTGGCCCAATCGCAAGAAACAGGTCAAAGAAGAAGAATAATCGCAAAACCTTCTGCTCCTGTAGGAATGGCCAGTAAGGAAGTCTTAATCGTAGCGAGTAAATTAAAAGCATATGTTAAAGATCGTCATGGACTAAATACTTCCGCAAATGTGATGGATAAATTGAGTGATCTGGTTCGAAATTTATGTGATGATGCTGTAAACAATGCTCGTTCTGATGGAAGAAAAACTTTAATGGATAGAGATTTCTAAAAATAAAAAAAGGGCCCTAAGGCCCTTTCAATTTATAATCGTCCAGCTGCTAAATCAGCTTCATATTTTTTAATTTCTTTTTTAAGTTTTGGTGTCAACATTATATTCGCAATCATATTTGGAATAACCATAAGTCCTAAGAATGCATCAGATAAATTTAAAATTGTATGAAGTTTTAAAATGGCACCAACTAAAACCATTCCAACAAATATCCATTTATAATATTTAATTGCACCTTTTCCAAATAGGTAAGTCACACCTTGCTCTCCATAATATGACCAAGAGATAATTGATGAGAAAGCAAACATAACAACAACTAGAGTAACCATATGTGAGCCAGCTGGCCCATATAGTGTTTCAAATGCACTTGCTGTCAACTCGGCTCCTTGAGGTCCATCAGCTCCTCCTGTCCATACACCAGTAATTAATAATGCTAAGGCAGTTAAGGTACAAACTACAATTGTATCAATAAAAGGTCCTAGCATTCCCACGATACCTTCTTGAATAGGAGAGGATTTTGCTGCTGAGTGTGCCATGGCCGCTGAACCAAGACCTGCTTCGTTTGAAAATACTGCTCTTCGGATACCTTGCATAACAACTTCCTTAAAGGCCACACCAGCAAATCCACCAATCGCCGCAGTACCTGTAAAGGCATCAGAAAAAATTGATCCAAGCATTTGAGGAACTAATTCATAATTATATAAAACGATTCCAAGTGCGCCTACAAAGTAAATTACAACCATAGAAGGAACTAGTTTTTCAGCTACATTTCCAATACGTTTAATACCACCAATTAAAACTAATGCTGTTAGGACAGCAAAGATCACACCTGTGGCCCATAGGGGAAGTCCAGTAGAACTATTTAACATGGCCGCCATTTGGTTTGATTGAAACATATTCCCTGCACCCATTGCTCCACATATAGTGAAAAAAGCATAAATAGCAGCTAAAAAGTGAAAACCTTTTGGTAGAGCATTTTTGATAGTGAACATTGGCCCACCATGAACTTCACCTGTTTCTTTATCTACTTCCCGATTTAACATTGCTAATGAGATTGATGTTAATTTAGTAGTCATCCCTAAAAAGCCTGCTACCCACATCCAGAAAACGGCCCCAGGTCCACCTGCTGAAATAGCAACAGCAACACCTGCAATATTTCCCAGGCCAATTGTCGCTGATAAGGCTGCACAAAGTGCTTGAAAGTGAGTAATTTCTCCCTCATCTTCTGGTTTATCAAATTTTCCCGCTGTAACTTCAATTGCGTGTTTAAATAGTCTTAATTGAGGTAATCCAAAGTAAATTGAAAAAACTAAACCAGCCCCAAATAATATGAGTACCATTAACGGAAAATCTTGAGGCCAACCCCAAACAATTCCAACGAATTTTTCCGAAAAGTGACTTATAGACTCTACCATGAGTATTCTCCCTTTCTAAATTATTGATATTTAAATGTTATTGGGCCGACTAAAGGTTGTAAACCTATTTTTGATAAATATGGACGGATTCTTTTTTGGAAATATAAGAATCTAAATTTTGAGATTCTATTTTTACAAGTTCATCCCAAGATCCATTTTGTTCTATCCATTTTCTAATTTGATCATCACCGTTTATTAAGTCTATTGCTGGCTTGTCGAATTCATATTCGTATGGGTCTTTCTTCCACTCAAAACTATTACCAATTTCATTTTTTATTTCTCTCATAAGAAATTGTCCGAGTTTCCAAGGTGTAAATGTTTCAAAGTCTGTTGGGTGAATATGAAACCCTCCACAGCTTTTTCCTGCATGTTTTTGAAATGTAGGCATAAAATATATTGGTCTGAGTTCAAAACCAGTGAGTTCACAATCTTTTAATTTTTTTTGTATTTTTTGTTTGAATGAATAAGGCTCTATTTTTGGATGTCCAATAACTTCAAGGCTTCTAGTTGTTCCTCTTCCTTCTGATATATTACATCCTTCAAATAAAACTGTACCAGGAAATACTAACGAACCTTCAAAAGTAGGAAGGTTAGGAGAAGGATTCAACCAAGGAAATTTAGTTTGATTGAAATAATCATCTCTTGACCAATTATCAAGCTTTATAACCTCTATATTACAATCTATTTCATAGTATTTTTTTGCATATAAACCAAACTCACCTATTGTTAGTCCATGTCTAACCGGTAATGGATATCTTCCTACAAAAGAAGAAAAATCTTCTTTTAAAATATTCCCTTCAATTACACTTCCTCCAAGAGGATTTGGCCTATCTAAAACAACTATCTTAATGTCTTTTTTGGAACAAGCTTCCATTATATGAGTTAGTGTCCATATATAAGTGTAAATTCGCGTCCCTACATCTTGTAAATCTATTAAAAATGTATCTATCCCGCTTAACATCTCTTCAGTAGGAATTCTTGTTTCAGAATATAAAGAATAAACTGGCAATTTATAAAATGGATGTTCAAAGTGATTTGATTCAACCATATTATCTTGAACGTCAGAAATTATTCCATGCTGAGGTCCAAAGAGTTTTACTATTCTTTTTCCAAAAATTGTAAGTAGCTCATCAACGATGAATTGATATTGCGAAGTTACTGAAGACGTATTGCATAATATTGCAATATTACCCTTAACTTTTTCCTGTAAGGATTTTTGTGAGATTAAGTTTTCTAGTCCAGTTCGCATTTGTGTCATAATAATATCAATATTTTAAGCTAGTAAATCTAGAGAAACAAGTAATTAAAATTTTTAAAACGAGTTTACCCTCTGGATCTAATGGCGTAAAATCTCAACACACAAAACAGGAGACATTTATGCAACAATATCTAAATCTAATGAAGGACGTATTGGCCAATGGGGAAGAAAGGCAAGACAGAACAGGAACTGGAACAATTTCATGTTTTGGAAAACAAATTAGATATGATTTAAAAAATGGATTTCCTTTATTAACAACGAAAAAACTTCATCTTAGATCTATTATTCATGAACTACTTTGGTTTTTAAAAGGTGATACCAATATTAAATATCTTCAAGAAAATAGAGTTAGAATTTGGAATGATTGGGCCGATGAAAATGGTGATTTAGGGCCAGTTTATGGTAAGCAGTGGAGAAGATGGGCCAATGCCGATGGTGAAGAAATTGATCAAGTTAAAAATCTTATTAATGATATTAAAAACAATCCTTATTCAAGAAGGTTAATAATCAATGCTTGGAATGTTGGTGAATTAAAGGATATGGCCCTTCCTCCATGTCATATGTTTATGCAATTTTATGTATCTAATAGTGGGGAATTGTCTTGTCAGTTATACCAAAGGTCTGCAGATATTTTTCTAGGTGTTCCCTTTAATGTGGCATCATACGCTCTATTAACAATGATGATTGCACAAGTCTGTGATTTAAAAGTCGGAGAGTTTATTCATACGATTGGTGATGCACATATTTATAAAAACCATATTGAACAAGTTAAAGAGCAACTTTCAAGAGAGCCAAAACCACTTCCAAAAATGAAAATTAATTCTGAAATTAAAAATATTTTAGATTTCAAATTTGAAGACTTTGAATTAGTTGGGTATGAATCTCATCCACATATTAAGGCCGAAGTATCAGTATGATAATTTCAATGATTGCTGCAATTGGGTCCAACAGAGAGTTGGGCCTGGATAATAAAATGTTATGGCATATTCCAGATGATTTTAAACATTTCAAAAATGTTACAAGTGGTCACCATATTCTTATGGGTAGAAAAACATATGAATCAATTGGAAGACCATTACCTAATAGAAAGACATTAATAATTACTCATCAAAAAAATTATCAACCTCATCCCGATGTTGAAGTTTTCAATGATTTTGAAGAAGCACTTAACTTTGCAAAAAATAATGGAGAAAAAGAGTTATTTATATGTGGAGGTGGCGAGATATATAAAAAACTTCTTCCTATTGCAAAAAAACTTTATATATCCAAAGTTAAATACTCAGGTAAAGCAGATACTTATTTTCCTGATTACACTGAACAAAATTGGAAACTTACGAGCAAGGAAGAGTTTCTTTACAATTCAGCTGATAAAATTGACTGGGAACTTAACATTCTAACTAAATAAGTGAGTTAATTTTTCTTAGATCACTCAAAAGAATTTAATAAACACCGATAAAACTATTGGAAAATTTTTTCAAGGTGTTTTAAAGTGTACGAAATAGATATAAGTATTGCCTTAGAATTCATTTGCGAGGCCAAAGAATTAGTCAATGGTGCAGAGGAATCAATACTTCAACTCGAAGGTGCAGATGACCCAACTGAACAACTAAGTGCCATTTTTAGAATGGCCCATAATTTAAAAGGTTCAGGTCGTGCCGTAGGTTTTACTAAACTGGGTGATTTCGTTCACCTTTATGAAGACGTTATAGGTTGCATACAATCAGGTACTATTCCCTTAAATTCAGATTTAATTAGCTTTCTACTTAAGATGAATGATCATATTAACAAGTATTTAGATTTTTTAACAGATAATCCAAATGGTGAATATGATACTAGTGAAGTAGAGGCCAAATTAATAAAAATGAAAGAAGAAGCAGAATCGGGTGGTTCAGTAGATGTAAATGTTGAAGAAGCGACATCAGTAGATACGACAGAAGAGAATACTATTGATTCTGACATAGATGATTTTGCAGATAAGCTTTTAGAAAGTAACGAAAATCAAGAAAATCAAGTCGATTTAAAAATCACAGAACCAAATAATTCTAATCCTGTAGTGGAGAGTATTTCAACGACAAAGAAAGTAGAAAAAGCTAATACTACTCAAGTTGTCAAAAGAACTGATGAATTTTTAAGAATTAGACTTTCGAAGCTGGATGCAATTATTGATTCATTAGGCGAACTATTGATTTATCAAAGTATGTTAAATGAGACGCGGAAGGACCTTCCAAGTCAAGAGTATATGCAATTACATAAAATAGTAGATGCTTTAAATGGTATTACTAAAGAAATGCAAGATGTAACTATTACTCTAAGAATGTTACCACTTCAAAATGTTTTTGCTAAAATGAATAGGATCGTTAGGGAACTATCCGTAGAACAAGATAAGAAAATTAATTTCACTACTACGGGTGATCATGTAGAGCTTGATAAGATAATTGTAGACTCTTTATCAAATCCATTAACTCATATGATTAGAAATGCTATTGATCATGGAATAGAAACACCAGAAGATAGAGTAAAAGCTGGTAAAACAGAAAATGCAAATCTTGAGCTAAGTGCAAAACTTGATGCTGGCGTTGTTAGAATAACAATAAAGGATGATGGAAGAGGGCTTTCGAGAGAAAAAATACTAGCGAAGGCCAAAGAAAAAGGTCTTTTAAATGTTCACGAATCTCAATTATCTGATAATGATGTGTATAGATTTATAATGGAAAGTGGTTTTTCTACGAAAGAGCAAGTAACTGATGTTTCTGGTCGTGGTGTAGGAATGGATGTTGTAAGAACCATTATTGAAAGTTTGAATGGAAATATTGAAATAAGTTCTAAAGTAGGTGAGGGAACTCACTTTCAAATAACTTTACCATTAAGTCTATCTATTGTTGAAGCGATGTTAATTATTTCAAGAGGTGAAAGGTTTATCGTACCTTTAGCACAATTAACAGAAACTTTAGAAATTGGTGATTATAAAATTGGTAAAGTAAATGATAGAGCAAATGTTATAAACATTCGTAACGAGGAAATACCTCTTTTTAATCTTTCCTCTACTTTGGGACATAAAAATAAAGAAGATGGGCAACAAATAGGGATTGTAACAACTATTGATGGAGTGAAATATGCTTTTTCAGTCGATAGAATTGTTGGAACTCAATCTGTTGTTGTAAAAGATTTAGGAATTGAATTTTCAAATTTATCTGGCCTTTCCGGTTCTGCAATTTTAGGAGATGGAAAACCAGGATTAATTTTAGACTTACCAGCATTAGTGAATAAGAATATTAATAGGAAGGCATCATGAGTGCAGAAGAAAAACTAACAACTGAAACAAATAGCTTTAGTGAGACAAATGAAAGATATTTAATTTTTGAAATATCCGGAAGTCTTTATGGAACACCATTATTGAGTGTTAGAGAAGTGATTGAACAGCAAGATATTAAACCTGTTCCCTATGCTCCAAGTTACTTCATAGGAATTATGAATTTAAGAGGTAAGGTCGTTTCTGTCATTGATTTAAGAAAAAAGTTTAAAGTTGATGAAACTTCTGAAAGAGATAATACTTATATAATGATTTTAGATTTAGATGATACTTCTATCGGTGTCATGATTGACAAAGTCATATCAGTTCAAGAATTAAACGTAGACGATGTTTCTTTTTTACCTACAGTTGATGCAAATATAGACTCAGATTATTTAATTGGTGCTTCAAGATTTAATGATAAATTAATTACATTAGTTGAATTATCAAAACTTATAAGCAAAGAAGAAGTAGATAAATTTCGAAAATGAGGAATGGGCCAATAATGTCTGAAGTTAATGAATGACATTTTACGAATAAGCAATTTAGAAGTTTATTACGATTAATTAAAAATGTAACTGGTCTTACTCAGCTTGAAGAAAAAAAGCATATGTTAGAAGTAAGATTACATAAAAGGGCCAGAGAGCTTAACTTAAAAAATTTTAGTGAATACTTTGCAGTTTTGGGTATTAATCCACAGGTAGAAATTCCATTTTTGATAAATTTATGTACTACACATACAACAGATTTTTTTAGAGAACCTGGTCACTTTGATTACTTAATAGAAAACATTTTAACGCCAATGCTTAAAGATGGTAGCATAAAACATAAAATTTTCAGGATCTGGTGCGCTGCAAGTAGTTCTGGAGAAGAACCTTATACGCTAAGTATGGTACTTCATGATTTTTATTTAAAAAACGATTTAAAACCTCAGTATATAATTTATGCAAGTGATATAGATGCTCAAGTTGTTAATATTGGAAAACGAGGGGTTTATTCTAATAAGTTTTTATCAAGAATACCGAATGAATTTCAAAAATTTATTAAAAAAGGAAAAGGTCCAATGAGTGACTTTTTCAGAATAGATAAAGAATTAAACTCTCACATTAGATGGAATATTCAAAATTTATTTCAACCATTTTTTTTAACTGAGAAAAATTTTCTAGATGCGATTTTTGTAAGAAATGTTTTTATATATTTTGATGATAAGGAGATAGAGGAATGTGTTAATAGAATGTCTTATATTTTAAGAAAAGGTGGTCAGCTTTTTCTCGGACATTCAGAACATTTAAATAATATCGTTACTCCTTTTCACCTTGTTAGAAATGCTGTTTATTCAAATAAAGTGGACTTTAATAAGGATACTGTTACAAAGAAAAGTAAAATCATTACAAGTAGACGTTCAGATTCAGAGGCAACGGTAGTAAAACATAGAAATTTAGATATTACTAAAATTCTTATAGTTGACGACTCAAAAACCATCCACACGATTTTAGGAAAAGTGTTTGATGATAAAAAAGAATATGAAGTCGTTGGCAATTGCTTTGATGGTAAAGAAGCTTTAGAATTTTTAAAAACAAATAGAGTAGATGTTATTCTAAGTGACATTAATATGCCTAATATGAATGGAATAGAGCTTTTAGAAGAACAAATGAAAGAATATAGAATTCCAACCTTAATGATAAGTTCATTCTCAAAAGAAGATGGTGGATATTTTTTTCAAGCACTAGAAAAAGGTGCTGTTGATTATATTGAAAAACCCCAAGGAACGGACTTAACTAATATTTCAAAAGAAGTATTATTAAAGGTACAAGTTGCAAGAAAAGCATTAAATATTAACAATGCTAAAATTGATAAAATAAGTATTAAGAGTTCATATCAAATATCTAAAAAACTCTCCCATAAGCAAATTATCTTAATTGGTAGTTCTACTGGTGGGCCACAGGCCCTTGAAATAATTTTATCTGAAATGCCTAATGATGTTCCACCAATTTTAATAACACAGCATATGCCTGCAGCATTTGTAGAACATTTTGCTAGAAGATTAAATGATACTTGCGGAGTAAAAGTACAGATGGCAGAAATGGGAATGGAAGTTCATCCAGGAAATGTTTATATCTCTCCAGGAGATAAGCATATGGAGATTATGCAATCGGGCAGTAGGCTACTCGTATCATTTAACACTACTGGACTTTATAAAGGGCCAACGTCCGTAGACTGTCTATTTAAATCTGCTAGTGGCTTAGTAGGTAAATACGATATATTGGCCGTAATATTAACTGGCATGGGAAAAGATGGTGCTGCTGGTATGAAAGAATTATTTGATAGAGGAGTTTATACACTTGCTCAAGATGAGGCCAGTAGTGTAGTTTGGGGAATGGCCGGCACAGCAGTTTCTTTAGGTGCTGTCTCAAAAGAATTACCATTGAATTGTATAACTGGACGAGTATTATCACAAATAAGTCAGATTCAAAGAGGCATCAAAAAGAGTGCTTAAGAGACTATGAGATTTCTTCTAAAGTTTGTTTCATTAAAGAATGAGATTTTTCAATTAGCATATCCAAGTCGTCATAAGTGAGGCCTTTGGTAGAGATGGGTTCTAATATTTTTACATTAATTACACCAGCATTAAGCTTTTTTAAATTAATTGTTCTTTTATAATCGCTAAAAACTATTGGAACAATAGGAACTTGAGCATCAATTGCAGTTCTAAACGCACCTTTTTTAAATGGTAAAAGTCCTTTTCCACGTGATCTAGTACCTTCTGGCATTATCCATACAGACATTTTTTTATTTACAATGGAGTGTGTGACAATTTCCATTGATTTTTTAGCACTAATTGACTTTGTTCTATTGATGAGAATGTTTCCAGATATCCAATAAAGAAAACCAAAAAATGGCATATAAATTATACTTTTTTTACCTAAAGTCACAGTTCCTTTTGGAATAGTATAACCACCTGGAAATAAATCTAAAGATGCTTGATGATTACTTATAAAAACACATGGTCTTTCTTTATATAAATTATATTCATCAATTATATTTATATCGGCACCAAGAAACCTAATACCTATACCAATAAGGTCTCCTGCAATTGAAACATTGTCTCTATGAAATGGTCTAATTGAAGAAAGTAGTGCTGCAAGAAAACTTATAAATCCAAAATATAAATACATTATTGAAATTCTAATTATTAACAAAATCATTTTTCACCTATCAATATAAGTTTGTGTAACCGATGCATCTTTATGATTAAGATAATTTCTTACTAGTAATAAATCTTTAGTATCATCATATAAATTTGTTGCACAGGCCTTTCTAAAGCTATGAGGAGTTATATTTCCTTTTAAACCTGCTTTATGTATTAGTTTATTAATTCTGTTATACAGTGTTTTATTAGATAAAACACCTCCATCCTTTGAAATAAATAAATATCCATTTTCATTAAAACGGAAATTATTTTTTAATAGCCATTCTTTATAGGTAATGATCCATTTTCGAATAATTAAAAAATTATTAATTTTAAGGTTATGTATATAACCACCTTTTCTTTTGAGCTTTACTGATTCATTATAATAATCAAAAGATTCAAATTTAATATTTTTTAATTCATTAAGCCGTAAACCTCCGTAGTATAAAAGATACAACATTAATCTATCTCCAGGCCTATAGATAGTTTCATCTAACACTTCAAATTGTTTTGGGTTTATATTTTCTGTATGTTTTATATCTACTTCTTTAACTCGAATTTGATGAATAATGGGTTTTACAGGATTTTTGCTAAAATTCTTATTAGCTTCTTCAAAGCTTTGTTTTAGAAATTCAAAAAAATTTTTTATACTGCTTAAATGTCTTCTTCTACTATTGCTTGTTAAAGGATTTTGGATATACGTCTTAAGTAATATTTTTTCTCTTTTTAAAATTTTCTCAGTAAACCAATTTTGTTTTAGATATATATGTATTTTTCCACCGTCTGCGAGATATTGGGTGTATTGAGAAATATGTTGAGAGCGAACTTTGCTTAGATCTTTTCTAAAATTTTGCTCAAACCATAAAATAAATTTTTCTAAATCAATTCTATAATTTTCTATTGTAAGTTTAGACTTATTGCTGAATTTACAATTCTTAAGGTAAAGATTGAGCCAGTTTCGATTCTTTTTGATCACTTTGTATATTCCTAAGG
>CAXHCD010000036.1:0-32008 GCA_964015265.1 uncultured Oligoflexia bacterium | reverse complement strand
TGGCACTAGTCTCGTGGGCTCGGAGATGTGTATAAGAGACAGAGTTACAGTAGCTCTTACTTCTACTCGGCCTTCTGACTCAGCAAACTTTGTATCCTTGTCATATCCAAGGTCATTCATTGCTGTTTCTATAGCTGCTTTCTTATCAATATCATCGGTTCCATAAATCATTTCACCAAAAGTTATATTTTTAAAAAAGGGATCAGCTAGAAGTTGAGCATTTCCATTTGGTCCATATTTCTCAGTTGCATCCGTAAATACTCCTTTAAAGGACAGGTTTCTAATTCCTTTTGGTAAAACTTTCGAAGATGTAGTCCCAAAAGGAGCTTTAATATCACCTGCGAAACAACTAAAAGAAAAAACAAAAATATATAGAACAATTAATTTATTCATATGAATTCCTAAAATAAGGGCCCAATAAGGGCCCTATTTTTATCTAACAATTATCGTCGTAGTACTCTGTGTAATCTTTATCACTAGAAATTTCTTTAATTCCATCAGTTGTTTCTGGAATCATATTTGGATGAAGCTTATTCCATGTTTCCTGACCTGCATCTGATAGATCTTGAAATCTTTCATAAACTTCACAGTATGTGTTGTCTTCGTCATTTTCAATTAAAGCAAACAAATAGTAATTTACATTAGTAATATTTTTAGAAATATCAATACCTACTTCATCACTAGCTTTTGTTGAATTATAGGCCTTCTCAAGGAATTTAAGACCTTGGTTATTACTTTCAAATGGAACTTTGATATAAGCTCTTCCTAAAATTCTATAAGCACCATAATCTTCTACAGTGTCATCATTTTTTCTAATATAATTTAAGTGCTTTTTAAGAGTTGGCCATTTGCTTAAAGAATTTAATACACCTTTAGCTTCACCCCATTTACCAAGATTAGCACTATAAAAATAATATGCTCTTGAAAGTTGTGTTTTCAAATCTTCAGATTTTGCAACACCTGGTTCGCTAGCTACTAAATTAGCAGCAGTTAAAGCTGTTTCATAACCTTGTGTATAATATTTAATTTTCTCTTTTTTAGAATTAACTCTGTTTGAATAAAAATAAATTGCTTCAGATTTAGAAATTAAATAGCTAGATTTTTTAACATCATTAGCTTCCTTACTGGCCAATTCTCCAAAAATTTTTGCAGCTTCTAAGGCATTTTCTTTATTCTCACCCCTTTTACTATAAAGGTTTTTAGCATCTTCGACCGTTGCAGCTGTTGCAATAGAACTTGCAATCAATAAACTTAATAATAGTTTCATGTATTCCCCCTTTTACTTCTTAAAAATACTATAATTGTTAGTTTTTTAATGATTCTATGTCAATTTTTGGTGTAAAGAATTCATGATTAACTATTCGTAATATTAGCTAGTTAAAGATTTTAGAATGCAAAATAAATTTTATTATATAAAAACTCAGTTATCTAAGTGACTAATAGCGTTATCCACCTTAGTCCTTATATGTATGTCTCTTTGAGGAAAAGGTATTTCTATTCCATATTTATGAAGCTGCGTTTCTAGCTCCCATAAATAAAGAACATCAATTCTGTCTCTTCTTGATATTCGATGATTAACCCAAACAATTAATTCAAAGTTCAAAGAGCTATCACCAAAACCAACTAACCAAATATCTGGCTTTCTTACAGGATCATTTTTTATTGTATATGAAATATTTTCTGCGGCATCAAAAGCTGCTTTCTTTACCAACTCCTTATCTGTTCCATAAGCTACTCCAAAAGGAATCCTAACTCGCCTAGTTGAGTCTTCAAGAGTCCAGTTAATTACTCGGCCATTAATTAACTCTGAATTTGGGACGAGTACATCAATATTATCTTGAGTTGTAATTCTTGTACTTCTCACATTAATCTCTTGAACTTCACCTCTTATACCAGATTCTAATTCAACATAATCATTTACCTTCAATGGTCTTTCAAATAATAGTATCAGGCCACTCACAAAATTATTAAATATTGCTTGAAGACCAAAACCAATACCAACAGAGAGGGCACCAGCAACAAGTGCAATACTACTTAAATCTACCCCAATAGAGGACAGTCCAGTAATTATACCAATCATTATTATCGCGTAATGACTTAACCTACCGAGTACATACATTGATGATTGAGCAATAATTGCGTTGCTATTACCAATTCTCACAAGAGATTTACGAACTAATTTGGAAATAAAAACAGATAAAAACATTATAAAGATTACTCGAAAAATCCCTAATAAAGTTACCGGAGTACTACCAATCGTAAAAAGCGATTTTTTAAAAATTGAAAAAAAGTCTATAACCAAATCTACAGGTTTTTCTATTGCGCTAAGAACAACTGAATAGGCCTTCCCATTCATCTGGTAGTATAGTAAATCATAAAGTGAAGATGATATTTCTAATTCTTTATTTAGTTTTTGAATTTTAAAAAAGTTTTCCTGAGATAAATAATAAATTTGTCGTGCATCTGATTTTTTTAAATTATTTATACCATCGTGATCTTTCTTACTTAAAATTATTCCTCCAGAAAGAGAAATATCATTTTGAACTGTTTGCTCCCAAGCTTCCTTGGACTTATAATAGCCTTCAATAATTTTAGACCAATCTCTATAAGGCTCACTTATATCCTTTTTCTTTAAAAGTACTGATGATATTTTTTTTACAATTTTTGACTGAATAACTCTCAAGTTAACAATTGCTAATCTTAACTTATAAGAAAGTACTTTTTGAGAAAATACAAATCCGCCGGTTTGTTTAGTAGGGTTAGATGAATTGGCCTCTTCAAACTTTTTAAACTCATTAAAAGTTTTATTGTACTCCTTAGAGTGATTTTCTATTCGAGCTATAGCTTTACGATAATCCGAATCAGTAACAACTAAATGTTTTCTAACTTCATCTATATTTTTATCAATATATTCTAAAGATATTTTTTTTGAAGATAGGGTTTTATTTTTTACTTCTAATGATAATTTTTCATTTAGTATTTCTAGCTGTCTAGCAACGAGTTTAATTGAATAGTATAATTTATTGTCTTGAAGAGTATCAGAGTCAGCATATTCTTTTAACAAACGCTCAACTTCTTCTTCATTAGTTTTAATTTGCTGTGTGAGATTTAAAATATCTTGCTCAATCTCATTAATATTTAATAACAAGATACGTTGAGAATCTTTAATTCTTATAAAGTTTTCAATACTCTTTGATTCTATTTGAATATTTTTTGGCCCTTCAACCTCATTTTCAAATTTGAGAAACTCAAATAGCTCAATTAACTTTTCTACTTTATTGGAATAGTTTAATAATTCATTTTTTAGCTTAGTCTGTTTTATTTTACCTATATTTTTTGAAATGTTCTTACTAATTAGTTCTTTATGTTTCTGAACTTCAACTCTTTCAAGTTTGTTAAATTGATCTATCCAAGAAAAAGTATATGATGACAATTCAAATTTAAAAGAATCTTGTGCATGTGTAGCCGACAAAAAAAGTAAGCTAATTATAACTAATATATTTTTTACCATAGTAAATATATTAATCACTATTCTTCATATTTCCAATTACTTATTATTAAACAATCAATACTTGACCATGTTAGTTCCATAGTAAGCAAAAGTTAGACTAAGTAGTATTTTCCTAGATTCTAAAGACTGTTTATAATTAAGTATAATATTTCAATTAATAATAAGAGTTGGCAAAAAATCGGGGAGGCCAAAATGAGTGGATTTTCAAAAAAGTTTCTAGATTCACAAAAAGAGAAACTTTTAAAGTACAAACAAGAAATCTTAAACACAATGAATACTCGTGTTGAAGACGATCTTGCTGTAAGTGCAGACCAAGTAATAGAAGATGGAGATCAAGCTCAAAACCTGCTAAATCAGACAGTAACTCTTGGACTAAGAGAAAGAGAGCTAAGAAGATTAAGAGAAATAGATGCAGCACTCGATAGAATCGAATCAGGAACATATGGTCTTTGTGAAGAAAATGATGAACCAATTGAAATAAAAAGATTGGAGAAAATGCCTTGGACTAGACTTTCGATCCAAGCTGCAGAAGAAAGAGAAAGAGAACTTTCTCATTTTAAAGCTATATAGTTTAATGGGATGATTAAACTCATCCCATTAATTTCTTGAGTCTTAAGACCAATAAATCTAATATTAATACATGTCAAAATTTCTAACTTTATTAATTTGTTTAACTTATAGTGTATCAACATATGCGATTACTATCTTAATTGACCCTGGACATGGTGGCAAAGACTGTGGAGCTAGGGCCAACTATCATCAAAAAGATAAAGGTAAGATAGTAAGTATATGTGAAAAAGATATTGCTTTATCCATTGGTAAATTAATCAAGAACAAGTTAAAGAAAAAACATAGCGTATATTTAACAAGAAGTATTGATAGAGATCTAGATTTAGATGAAAGATCTAAAATGGCAGAGACCTTAAAGGCCGATTTGTTCATATCAATACATTTAAATTCTCATACAACAGGAAAAGCAGCAGGCTTTGAAACTTTTTATTTAAGCAATCACAAAAATAGTGCCGTCAAAAAACTTGAGTCAATAGAAAACAAAAATGCTAAAGGTGATGAAATAATAATTAATCAAATTTTAGCAGACTTAGTAATTGACAGAACTGCACCGGACTCAAAATTATTAGCTGGTTTCATTCATAAAGAAGTTAAAAAGAATATTGAAAAGAGATTTAACATTTCAGATAGAGGAATAAGACCTGCTTTATTTTATGTACTAGCTTTATCTAAAAGACCTTCTGTCTTACTAGAAGCAGGTTTTTTATCTAATCAAAAAGAAATCAATAAAGTTTTAAAAGAAAATTTTCAATTAAAATATGCTAATGCGGTTGCTAAAGGAATAGATGCATTTGTTACTAAAAAATATGGCAAAAAACGACCATCATTGTTCTAATTTTGGATAAGGATTTTTATTTAAAAAAACATATTCATGTAATACAGGTAATACATCTGCTTGATTGTTTTCTAAATAATATAAATCATATTCTTTATCGTTAACAAATAAAGAAATTTCCTCTTCTAGGCCGTATTTGTTTTCTAGTGCTTTATCAATAAACACACTAGATACTTCTATATTTAGAGTATCAACCATTGGATCGCCTGATCTCACACAATACGTTTTAAACTCAGAAGAAAGATTTCCTTCTAGTAATAAAATATCTTTATGTCTTGAATCATTTTTTTTAGTAATTCTGCCACTAAAAGTTAATTTGCTTTCATTTGATAATTTTTGCTTATCTTCGTTATCGACGTCTGACTCTAATTCATTCAAAATTGAGCAAAACCATTCTTGATCCATATTATTAAAACTTAATTCTAACTCTTGATCTAACGCCAATTTAAAAATTCCAAATTTATTATTCATGCTTAACTCACTAAACTAACTATTTTTCTCACATTTGAGTGACAATAAAAGCATTCAGCAATTTCTAAAACTATTAAGTTTAAAGGGTCTGTTTGGTGCTCTATCGTCAATCTAGACCCACATTTAGGACATTCTTCAATCAATTTCAAGACCTCTTTTGCATCCCCTATATACTTTTCATAATATTCAAACTCATAATCTTTAGAATGATCCATAAAAACCTCTTATGAGTAATCTATCGGTGAGAAAATTACAGGGCCTTATTGTTTAATTACAATGATTTACCGACTTTTTGCATAGGACATTACAATATTTCGTGATTTCTTGATGAAGGCAATGGGATTTAGAGCTTTTTTGCCTCTTCGGACCTCAAAGTGTAAATGAACTCCAGTTGATCTTCCAGTGTTTCCCATTAATGCAATTACTTGACCTCTATATACCTTTTGACCTTTTCTCGTCAGGTTTTTTGCAGCATGAGCATATATTGTTTTCAGGCCATTACTATGTAAAACAACTGTCATATTCCCATAGCCACTTAAATCATTACCTGAATAAATGACAGTTCCATCGTCTGCAGATAGTATTGCAGAATTTTTCTTTCCTGGTATGTCGACACCATAGTGTGGCCGCCCCCATCTTTTTCCATAATTAGAACTTATTTTATAACTAGATGGGACTGGCCATAATAATGTTCCAGTTCTCATATACTCAATTGAATCAGTTAAATCACCAAAGCTAGGTTCACTGGTAAAGAGCTCAACTAGTCCCTGTTTTTGTGGAATAAAAACCCACTCTCCAGTTTTGAAAGATACGTTTTTATTAAAAGCAACAATATGTGCCGGAGTTGAGTCAAATCTTCTAGCTACAGATTTAACTGTATCTCCTTTCCTCCACTGTACATAAACGCCGCTTTTAAAGTGCGAGCAAGACTGTATTAATAAAAGGAACAGATACACTATAAAATATCTCAAGAATATTCTCCACTTTTATAGTAGGTGTATCGGTTATTTTACAGGATTTTACAAAAATTAACACCTTGCGACATTTCTGAAAGTTTTTTTCCGGTGCAAGGGCATTAGGTATTATTTTTTCACAGACCAAACAACTCCATCAGGTGAGTCTTTTAATTCTATTCCCATTTCAACTAATTGATCTCTATATTGATCCGACAGTTCAAAATTTTTGTCCTCTCGTGCACTAGCTCTCAAGTTCATCAATTCTTCAACTTTTTCAATATCAATATTTTTTTCTCTAATTAAAATTTCATCTAATTCTTTTAAAAATATTTCAGGAGATTGATTGAATAAGGCCATTAAGGCCCCTTTATTTGTGATCCAATTAACAAATTCTTTCGCTGAAAATTTTGCATTAGGGTCTTTTTTCTTTTTATTCCACTTAATACTATTAAAGGTTCTTACAACTTCAAATATTTGACCAAAAGTTTCCCCTGTATTGAAATCGTCATTTAATGCTTTAGTTATCTTGTTAGAAGCCTCATTCATGGCCTTTTCTAGCTCTGGCAAAATCTTATTACCTGAATCATCGCTTGATGAATTATTAATAAAATTATTTGCTTCAATTAATGAAGAATATACTCTATTAAGGCCAGAAATTGCTTGATGAATTTTTTCATCTGTTACATTCAATAGTGATCTATAATGACTAGATAACATAACAAATTTAAATATTTCAGGATGCCATTTTTCAAGAAAATTTCTTGCAGTAATAACATTACCTAATGATTTACTCATTTTTTCATCTTTCATATTTATAAAGTTATTATGCATCCAATACTTACAATATTGTTTATTAGTTGCTCCTTCACCTTGAGCAATTTCATTTTCATGGTGTGGATGGATGAGATCTATACCGCCACCATGAATATCTATACTATCTCCAAGTATTGTATTTATCATGGCCGAGCATTCAATATGCCAACCAGGTCTACCTTTCCCCCAAGGAGAATTCCAAAATGGTTCACCTTCTTTAGAAGGCTTCCATAGAACAAAATCAAATGGATTTTTCTTTCTCTTATCTACTTCTACTCTTTGACCTGCTTCTAGATCATCTAAATTTTTCCCTGAAAGTTTTCCATAATTTTCAAATTTATCGACAGAGTAAAAAACTTCTCCATCAATTACATAGGCCTTATCATTTTCTATGATTTTTTCAATTAACGATATAATGCTGTCAATATGATGAGTAACTCGAGGATTATGAGTATGTTTAGTCAATCCAAGAGAATTAAAATCTTTTTCAAACTCTGCGATATATTTATTTGTAATATCATCAGTTTCAACACCTCTTTCATTTGCCCTTTCGATAATTTTATCGTCTACATCAGTATAGTTATAAACATAAGTAACTTCATAACCTAACTCAGTTAACCAATTTCTAACTAAGTTAAAAAAGATGGCCCCCCTAAAATTACCGATATGTAAAAAGTCATAAACTGTGGGTCCACAAACATACATTTTCACTTTTTTATCTTCAATTGATGTAAATAATTCTTTTTTCTTTGATAATGTATTGTAAACAACTAGTGACATGTAGACCTCTTTTATTACATGATTCTCATATTCGAATACTATCATATTTCCTATTCTATTCAACAATAAGTTTTGTTAGAATGCCTGAATCACGAAGGAAATAATATGAGCATTCTAATAAAAAATGGAACAATAGTTAATTCAAAAAAATCATTTCTATCAGATATATTTATTGAAAATAATATTATTAAACAAATTGCACCAAAAATAGACATAGAAGCTAATGAGATAATAGATGCAAAAGGACTTCACATATTACCTGGAATTATAGATTCTCAAGTTCATTTTAGAGATCCTGGTTTAACTCATAAAGAAGATTTAGAAAGTGGATCTTTGGCCGCACTTCATGGAGGAGTGACTACATTTTTAGAGATGCCAAATACAAAACCCTCCACTACAACAGCAGAAAGAATTGCAGAAAAAGTTGCAATTGCTAAAGAGAAATCTCACACTAGATTTGGCTTCTTCTTAGGAGCAAGTGCAGATAATTTAGATCAAGTTAAGAATGCTCATAATATTGAAGGATGTTGTGGAATTAAGATATTTCTAGGTTCTTCAACTGGTGATTTATTATTATATGATGAAGATAAATTAATCCCGATTTTTGAAAATGCAAAAGTACCAATTGCAGTTCACTCAGAAAACGAAGTCATGCTAAAACAACGGAAATATATTCAAGAGAATGCTACTGATGTTCACGCACATTACAAGTGGAGAGATGAACAAACAGCATTTAGTTCAACAGAAAAAATATTAGAAATTGCTAGAAAGACTGGTAAAAAAGTTCACATCCTCCACATTAGTACAGCTCAAGAGATGCAATTTTTAGAAAAAAATAAAGATGTTTGTACAGTTGAAGTAACACCACAACATCTGACTTTATTTGCACCTGAGTGTTATGATGAATTGGATACATTTGCTCAAATGAATCCACCTATTAGAGAGATAAACCACCTTAAAACTTTATGGTGGGGCATTGAAAATAAAATTGTGGACGTATTGGGCTCAGACCATGCTCCTCACTTGATAGAAGAAAAAAAACTTGGTTACCCAAAGTCTCCTTCAGGTATGCCAGGTGTTCAAACAATGCTTCCAATTATGTTAAATCATGTTAATAATAAAAAATTAACTTTGAATAAATTAGTTGAATTATTATGTGAAAATCCATCTGATCTATATTCACTTGATCGAGGGAAAATTCAAGAACAAAAAGTAGCTGATATAACTATTATTGATTTAAATAAAACACATATAATAAAAAATGAAGACATGAAGTATAAATGTGGCTGGACACCTTTTCATGGTAAAGAAATAAAAGGAAAAGTTGAAAAAGTAATCATAGATGGGAAAATAAAATTATAATTATTTTTCTTTTTGAGCAGTCTTTTCTTCTTTAATAAGCTTTTTCTTTATACCGGCCTTCTTAAGTTCCTTTTGTGCCAAGATAGCAACTAGACCAGAAACATCTTGAAGGTTATCTAATTTTTTAAAACTTTGTATCGGATCAGATCCTTTTAACTCAATAGTTAAAACTGGAACGTTATTATCACGCCACATATATCTGCCCAAACTTCCAGGATAGTTTCCAAGTCTTCTCCAAGGTAACCCATCAACCGGTGGAAAATTAACTTTAGGTCCATCAAAATCTAACATTCCTAGCGGTGTATGAATCGAAATAATAAAGTCAGGTTGAAATTCTAAAATTTGTTTCATTAAGCACTTTGTTTCAATTTCACTTGAAGCATTAGGGCCAGGGTATCTTCTCTTGCTGGATCGAGTACGATTTTTCCAATATTTAATTGCTAAATTTTGCCAATTATTAGTAGGGAAATTTCTATTTAAATCGACACCATTTGCATTTGTTCTAGTATTGCTTTCAGTTCCATCGGGATTGGCAACGGGAATAATTCTCCAAGAACTTCTTGGATCAAGCTCTTCTAATCTTTCCATCCAAGATCTTGCAACACTTCCCCCAGTTTTTTCATCTCCATGAATTAGGGCCAAAGTTAATATTCTTCTTTTTTCATTTTTAACTATTTTTTCAAAATGAAAAATAGGTCTACCTTGAACACTTTCACAGATGTCATATTTCTCAACGTTACTACAGGCCTTAACTAATAAATTATTATCAAACTTACCAGGAAGCTTTGAAAGCTCCTTTAAACAAAAGTTCTCAAGTTCATGTCTTTCTTTAAGCTTGATAGCAGCCTTATGCGCCTCTTTTTGAGCAAGTTTACTATCGACAGCTTCAACTGCTTTTTCAGTATCGTGTTTAGGCCCTTTTTCTTTATCAGTTAAAAAGTGAATTTGACTTGAACATGAAGCAAGAGTCATCAGGAATATAGGAAGCACATATTTTTTCATACTTATAGTTTAGCTAAAGATTATAAAAAATAAACAATTTTAATATGAAATTTTTATAAAATAGCCTTGATGTTTTCGTATATTTAAAACTCCAATATCAAAAATTAAATATTGTCCTTTTATTCCCTTAAGATTTCCTTCTATTAATGGGGTCTTGTCAAAACTTAAAGATTTGATCTTTTCTGGGGGTGAATCTAATGGAAAATCTATATAAGTTATTTCCTCATCCAAATCTTGTGCATCAAATTCATCTAAAAGATCACCATATTCTTCAAAAAGTTGATCCCTTAAATCATAAAGATCAACTTCCTCTACTTCCCCTTTTAGCATCTTTCTCCAATTTGTTTTATCGCCAATTGAATTTTTAATTTCGGATTCTATCAGCCCTGAAATATGTCTATTTGGCACTCTTAGTATAGGTAAGGCCTCAATTGCACCTTGATCAATCCATCTAGTTGGAACTTGAGTATGTCTAGTAATACCAATTTTAGCATTGGAAGAATTAGCAAGATATACAATGTGATCTTGCATACAATGTTTTTCTCCCCACTTTGAGTCTCTACAAGTCCCCTTATCGTAGTGACATAGCTCTGGCCTTACTATGCAAATATCACATTCAGGAAGTGATATAAATGATTTGTAGGAATAGCCATTATTATAAGACTTCTTAATCTTTTCACCACTTGCGATACAGTTAATTTGTCCATTAAATTCCAGTTTAACCTTTTTTCCTATTAGCGCATTTAGATCAAGTAAATGCTCTCCAATGGGTAACTTATATTCCACAGGTGAAGACAGTTTAGAGCGCATTTTTAAAATATTACCTTCAAAAACCATATATATTCCTTAATCAGTTGTTTTGATTTGAGACTTTATGTCATAACATTACATAAATCATTAAGCTTTAAGGTACGGGTATTTTAATAAATTATTTCTTGAAGAAATGATCTAGCAGAGTAAAATGCCACATAAAAATTGGGATAACTATGAATAAAAAAAGCCTATCACATGAGGAATACATGAATTCAATTTACAAAAAAATGGGAATACTCCTTGAAAGAGGAAAAAATCAAATCCACTTAAACTTATCAAACTCAGACCTAATAGATCATGCTGTAAAGTTAGGTCATGGAAAACTTAGTAAGGCCGGAGCTTTAATGGTTGAAACTGGAAAGCACACTGGTAGATCTGCAAATGACAAGTATGTTGTTAAAAGTGAAAGTACAAAAGATACAATATGGTGGGAAAATTCTATCAATGTAATGACTCAAGATGATTTTGAAACTTTGAGAAAAGATGTTGTTGAATTTTTAAACGACGAAAAAGATCTTTACATTAGTGAAAGAAGTGTCGGCTCGATACAAGAATATAATATAGGGGTAGCAACTGTATCTACAAGGCCTTCACATACACTATTCTGTAACCATTTATTCAGAGAGCAGTTAAATCCTTTTAATGAGCAAAAAGATTTTTTAATACTACATGCACCTGACTTCCCTGTTGATAAAACAAAATATAATACGAAATCAGAGACAATTATAACTACAGACTTCGACAGAAAAATTACTATCATTACTGGAACTTTTTATGCAGGTGAAATCAAAAAAAGTATGTTTTCTGTAATGAATTATTTATTACCAGAAAAAAATATACTTCCTATGCATGCAGGAGCAAGTGAAACTAACGATGGTAACTCTTGTTTATTTTTTGGACTATCAGGAACAGGAAAAACAACTTTATCTACAGATGAAGGAACTCTTCTAATCGGTGATGATGAACATGGACTGAGTGATGATGGAGTTTTTAATTTTGAAGGTGGTTGCTATGCAAAAACAGCAAAATTATCAAAAACTGGAGAACCTGAAATATGGGATGCTGCCCATACTTTTGGAGCAATGCTTGAAAATGTAGTTGCACATCCAGAAACAAACGAAGTTGATTTTGACGACGTTAGTATATCTGAAAATGGAAGATGTTCTTACCCATTAAGTTTTATTAAGGACCTTAAACAAGATTCAAAAGGTGGTATTCCACAACATATCTTCTTTTTAACTGCTGATGCATTTGGAGTTCTACCTCCTGTTTCCAAATTAACTAATGAACAAGCTCAATTTTATTTTGTTCTTGGTTATACAGCGAAACTTGCAGGTACTGAAATTGGAGTTACTGAACCTCAAGCAACTTTTAGTCCATGTTTTGGGGCCCCATTCATGTTAAGACACCCATCAGTTTATGCTAAGTTACTTGGTGAATATATGACTAAGCATAATATCAAATGTTGGCTTGTAAATACTGGTTGGACTGAAGGTCCATATGGAATAGGAAAAAGGTTTCCTTTAAGCATTACTAGAGAAATTGTGAGATCAATTCAAAACAATGAACTCAATGATGTAGAGACTAAGAAAGATGAAATTTTTGGATTAAATATTCCATCAAAAGTCAGAGATATTGATGAAAAACATATCTATCCACAATTAAGTTGGAAAGAGCCTGAAGCATATCAAAACAAGGCAAAAGAGCTTGCTAATTCTTTTCACACTCAAATGAAAAAATTTGGTGATTTTTATAATACAAATATTGAGGGTTCTCCTACATACGCAAGAAACTAATACATGAAAAATAACTGGCCCAAATACTTTATTGGGCCTCTACTTTCAATTTTAATTTATTTTTACTTCGATCAGTTAAGCGCTGATCAAAGAATATTTTTGGCCATATTTATTGCTGTAATTTTCAATTGGTTACTAACTGATATACCATTATTTTTAACAGGCATTTTCGGTGTAACTTCGGCTGTTTTGTTTGGCGTCGTAGGTCCAAATGAAGCTTTATCTCCATTTGCTCATCCTATAATCTTTCTTTTTATGGGTGGATATATCTTGGCCCAAGGCTTTCAAAAAACGGGATTAGATAAAAAAATCACAAGTAAAATACTAGATTTATCATTTATTAAAGGAAACTATTTCAAAGTATCCCTTTGCTTTATTTTTATCTCCTATTTTTTTTCAATGTGGATTTCAAATACAGCAACAACGGCCTTAATGCTTCCGTTAATTTTAGGACTGTTTTCTAAAAATGAAAATTTACCTAAAAAAGATATGTCCCTACTTCTAATATTTGTAGCTTTTGCTTCTTCAATTGGTGGTATTACAACTCCAGTTGGTTCAACACCAAACGCAATTGCACTTGGTTTATTAAATACAAATAGTATTGAGTATCCTAGTTTCATAGAATGGATTTTTAAGTTATTACCTATTTCATTAACATTATTATGTTTTTTATTTTTTATAGTTTACATAAAAGTAGATAAAAAAGTTGAAATCCAAACAGATCATCAAGTTTTTAAAATTTTTAAAAAAGATCTATATTTAATACTTGTGTTCTTATTAGTAGTAGCGCTATGGACGCTCCCAGGAATCACAAAAATTCTTGCTCCATCACTAATAAATTCACAAATAATTAAATCAATGAATACTGGCGTCGTTGCAATTTTAGGATCTTGTTTGCTATTTATATTTCCGTTAGAAGAAAAAACTAAAATTCTAGAAATTTCGGATTTAAATAAAATTGATTGGCCAAGCTTATTACTTTTTGGAGCTGGTCTTTCACTTGGAAAAATATTATTTTCATGCGGACTCGCTTCAATTATCTCTTCAAAACTAATTCTTTTATTTGATAATTATTCTTTTTTTACAGTTATGAGTATAATTTTTTGTTTTACTATATTCTTTACAGAAATTTCATCAAATACTGCCACCGCAAATATACTTATTCCAATTATTATTTCGATCTGTCTTAAACTCGGACTTTCACCACTTTATCCTGTTATATTTGTTGCTACTGCTTGCTCATTAGCTTTCATGTTACCTGTTGCAACTCCTCCAAATGCAATTGTTTATGGAACAGGTCATATTAATAAGAACACGATGATTAAGTACGGATTAATTTTGAATATTCTTTCTATTATTGTATTAGCTTTTGCCTTCAACTTCTACAACTAAGTCAGTAATTCTAACTAGTTAGTATTGTTTAAACTCTAATTACGGTAGTATTAATTACAATTTTAAAATAAGTATTTCATGTAGTTGTTATACTTTTAATATGCATTATTCTAGTTTGATAACCATATTATTTATAAGTATTTTTTCTATCAATTCTGTTAATGCCTCTTGTATTCCTAAATTCACATATAAGAATGGATGGTTAGGAAGCGACGACGCTTATTCAATTAAACTACCAAATAAAAAAACTATATGGCTCTTTGGCGACACCTTCATATCTAAAAATAAAAACTTAAATGGATTCGAAAAACGAGAATTTAAAGAAGATACAATTATTGGAAATTCAATCGCAATCTCAAAATGTGAAGGCCCAGAATTTAAGCATGAATACTTTTTTAATGATCGAAATAATAAAAGAAGCTCTTTTTTTCAGCACCCTCAAGAAGATCTTCACTATAAATATTGGCCTAGAGATGGATTTTATCATGAGGGTAAGGTTTATATTTATCAATTTGACGTAATTCCAACGACAGGCGGAAATATGGGTTTTGCAATGCCCTCTACAACTTTAACAATAATAGAAAACCCCTTAGATCATCCCTCACAATGGAAAATGCGTTTTATCAAACAAAAACTTCCAAACAATATTTTAATTGGATCTACTGTTATTAAAAAAGACAATACAATCTATATTTATGCAACTCTTGATCGTCCCTTAAACTCTTTTCAGGCCATAAGTGTTTTTAAAACTAATATTGAAGATATAGAGGATAACTCTAAGCTTTATTTCTTAAATAATGATCAAGTATGGGAAAAAATAAACAGACTTGATGAAAATGCAGACAACCTTTTTCAAGTTATGAGTAATGGTTCAATGGAGCTTACAATTAGGTTCAATAAGACCATTAATCAATGGGTAGCAATTTATATCGGAAATGCCATTATGGATGAACATATAAAGTATCGGCTATCAAGTTCTCCAATAGGCCCTTGGAGTGAAGAAAAAGTTTTATTACCAATTAAAGAAAGAAATAAAAATACTAATCAAGCTATTGCTCAACCATATTGTTATGCTGCCAAAGAACATCCTCAATATAAACAACAGGATAATGAAATTATATTAAGTTATATATGTAACTCATTTGATCTAAAAACAATTTTAGGTAATGAAGAAGTGTATCTTCCAAAAATTATTAAAATAGATTCAAAGCAATTACTTCAATAATTTAATTACTACTTTCTTCTTCTTCATCGATTATTGGTTCATCTGAAGTCGCTTCAGGTGCTTGATTTTCCACATGTGATTCATCATGTGAATGATCTACAGCATCCCCTTCACCACATGTTCCACAATGAGACCAAGCATTAATAGAAGTTAAACAAAGCATAAGTAAAATAAACTTTTTCATAAAAATTCTCCCTTAGAAAAATTATATCCGATTATTTTATACAAGAGAAATTATTTAATTAAAGGTATTTGAAATGGAGGAGTGGATCGGATTTGAACCGATGGCTGTACGGTTTTGCAAACCGTTCCTTTGGACCACTCAGGCACCACTCCCCAAAGGTTTGTTAATCGAAAGCATCACTTCGTGATACATTTTGAAGAATGTCATAGTGAAACATTTTGATAAGTATGTCAATGGATAGGCCTCAAAAAGAGGCCCTATATATATGAAATTAGGCTTCTCTAATAACGTACTTATCTTTGCCAGCATCAACCATTTCTTTAAGCTCTTTACCTACTTTGAAAAATGGAACCTTCTTAGGCGGTACTTTTACAACCTTTCCAGTCTTAGGGTTTCTTCCTTCATATGCTTTATAATTTCTATTTGCATACGAACCAAAACCTCTAATTTCGATTCTTTCATCATTGTAGAGGGCCTTAATCATACTATCAAAACAGATATTAATAACTGTCTCTGATTGCTTATGAGTTAAATTGGCCTGTTTTTCCAGAGCAGCAATAAGGTCTGCCTTTGTCATAGTACTCTCCTTACTCATGGATAACTATTACTAGTTTCTCAGTTCCTTGAATTTAATCAAGGGTGAAAGTTTTTGTTCATTCCTATTTTCGGATGCTTGGCCAATTACTTTAGCAAAAAATCAGATACTTACCATCTAGTCCAAATGCCAATATATTGGGTCATCAATAAATAAATATTATCACATAACTACCTGAAATTACATTAACATTATTTAATATCTGAGTTTATTAATACAATTAAAGGTAGCTTCTAAAAAGTACGATTAGAGATTGAGGAGTTGAGTTTAGATGTCTCAAATTTTGGTAGTAATATTTTTATTTCTTTTAACTTCATGTTTGGATACAGGAAATAGAAGCTCTAGACCTAGAGTAATTGACTTTACTCAAATTGAAGACACAGTTGCACCAACTTGTGATGAAACAACTCAAACATTAGATACTGACTTAAACCAATGTGTAGATAAGTTTATTCCTTCAAGACCTACAAATGATATTACTTATACATTTTATTGCGCATGTCAGGCGGGAAAACCTATCATCTCCAATAACTGCGTATCTTATTGCGCAAGTAGAAATGATACAAATCCAACTTTAATTATTAATTTCAATGCTGGAACAACAATACAATTAAATGAAATTTTTAGTATCAATGGCCAAACTGAAGGAAGTGTCCAAGGTTGGTGTATAAATGATATTGGCGATGGATTAGGACCTGGGTCTTGTAACGCCACTTTCTCTAAAGACGACAACACATCTAGCTCCATTGCTTCAGGAAGTATTTCTTTTAGCGGAAATCCTGCCAACTCATTATCAATTGATTTATCAGGATTAAATTATTCTGCGGGCGATAGATTTCTTTTTAACTTAACTGAATCAACTTCAGGTTCCACAAGTAAGGCATTTGGTTTAGAAATGATAGATCCACCAGATGACGGAACAACTATCCGTGGGCCATTAAGCATAATGCCTATTAATCAATATACGTGTATACAAAATAGTGGAACTGTTTCAAACTCAGGAAGTTCGTTTGATCAGTTCATGAGATTATATTTTTATTTTCCTGTAAACTCTAAACCTTCTCCACTGCCTCCAGGAGATAACTTCCTTTATTGTCATGATAAAACAATATCTCAAAATGATAACTCTAGCTTAGAAAGACTTGAAGTAAGAGGGCAAGTGTTTGCACTTTGGGATAGAGAAGATCCTAGATTCTTTTCATTAGATGGTGAATCAGGCAATGACGTAAAGTTAGATATACATAATATTATTGAACAAAGACTTTTAGATGAATATAACAAATTGGCAACTATTAATTTTTTCCAACCAATAACTTTGCCAAAGTCTCCAAACCCGCAAAATATTGAAGATATAAACGATCAAATTTTATCGGTGGGAGGATTTGTTCTTATTCCGTTTATCGATGAGCAATCAGATCTTCCAATTTGTCCAACTCAAGATGATTACGATGGACCTAGACCTGAGTTCAGAGTATTAAAAGATTTAATTGGTGTTGATACAGAGGCCCTTTATTTAGCAGAAAGTGATCCACAAGTGGTTACACTTGATGATGGCTCTCAACAGGTTTTCACTACGCCTATTTTCATTAGAGAAAGCGAGCTAAAACAGATCTGGTTCTACTCAGAAAATAATATTATAAAGGCCGCTGATGAAATAAGTGCCACAAATAAGCAAATTCAATTTTTCTATCCTCCTGACACTGCAAATCCTTATACAAGAAAGCCTAATCAAATTATTTATAATATAAGGGCAGATGATTCATGTGAAAGTGCGTTTAGTAATGGTGTTAGAACTTCTAGATGTGCCCCAGACAAAAGAATCGCTTGTATCCCAGCTGTTGATTAAACACAGCTTCTAAAAATTTTTATAATTGGAATCAACTCTTTACCAAAGACTGCTAAAACAATTACTAATCTTATGACAGTTATAAAAGTTGATCTAAATATCCATTTACTGAAACCATCAAATAAACTGTGAGAAGGAAACTTCCTTTTTATTAAAAAATTTATAACCATCGTCAAAATTATTAACCCTACAAAAATAGCTACCTTCTTGGTGTTTGTAAGACCATTTTGAGCATTGCTAAGAGCATCCTTATCTTTTAGCAGTCTTGCTAGAAAAAGGGTTTGCCTACTTCCAGGAGTAAATATTTTACCTAACCCTTGATTTTTAAAACGCTGGTTTATAACCATCAGAAGTTGTGACTCACTCATATTTTGAAACTGTTCTAATTGCTCTTTTGCATCAATATTTTGCAATTCAACGTCTCCATTTTCTCCTTCTACTGGGATCTGTTTTTGAGACATTTGCTTAATTAATTTTTGAATAAGTTGCTTTTTATTTAAACTTTCTTCTTCTGATGATTGGGATGTTTCAGTTGAGTTTTCTTCATTATTTGTTTTTGGCCTAGGTGCTCTATACCTTTGTTTCTCATCTATCACATTAATATTTGCTTCGAACTCTTGCCCATTTTTTAAAACTTTATTGGCAAGAGCTTGAAACGAAACAAATATTAATAAAGATAAAAAAATCTTTTTCACTAAGCAGTCTTTTTATTAAATCTCTCAAAAAATAATGTTACTGGAGCAGCAACGAAAATTGATGAATAAGTTCCAATAACTACACCTAAAGTAATTGCCATGAAAAAGTCATGAATTGCTTCACCACCATAAACAAACATGGCCCCAGATACAAATAATGTTGTACTAGATGTTAAAATTGTTCTCGATAGTGTTTCATTTACAGCATTATTAATATGCTCTTTTAACTGAAGACCAGAAAATTTTTGTTCGTGTTCACGAACTCTGTCATAAACAATAACAGTATCGTTAACTGAATAACCAATCACAGCTAAAAGTGCTGCTACAGTTTGTAGAGTAAATTGAGTCCCCGTTAATGCATAAACACCAAGTATAATAGTTACATCATGAAATAAAGCAACGATTGCACCTGGAGAATATTTAAAATCAAATCTAAGACCGATATAAACCATAATAGCTAATAGGGCCCATAACATAGCTTGAAAACCAGAAATTCTTAAGTTCTCCCCAGCTTTAGGACCTACAATATCAACTTTTCTTATTTCAACTCCAGATCCAGCATATTTTGTATTTAATGCCGCCTGAACATCTGTTGAGATTTGATTTAAGTTTGATTCATCACCTTGAACTTTCACCAAAAATTCATTTTCTGAAGCTTGACCTATAGTTTGTACTGAAAATCCTTTAAAACCACCATCACTTAAAGTATCTCTGACTTCACTCATTTTAACTGGCGAAGAAAACTTAGCTTGAATTTCAGCTCCACCTCTAAAATCAACACCGTAATTCATTTTTGTCATTGTTAAATAAAGTCCTGCTGCAACTAACAAAACTGAAAGTACTGTAGTAATGCCAAACTTATTAACAAAATTAAATTTAGTTCCACTTTTTATAATTTCAAACATAATACTTCCCTATTTAGATACTTAAATCTTGTCCTTCAACTTTGTTCATATAAAATTCAAACATCATTCTTCCGAAGAAGTATGAAGTATAAACTGTCGCCACAATTCCGATTAGAAGAGTTACTGCAAAACCTCTAATTGGACCGGTTCCAAAGTTTAATAAACACATACCAGCTAAAGCAGTAGTGATGTTAGCGTCAATTATTGTCCAGAAAGCTGACTCAAAGCCATTCTCAACGGCCTTGTAATTACTGATTCCTTTCCTGACCTCTTCTCGAATTCTTTCATAAATAATTATATTTGCATCAACTGCCATACCAACGGTTAGTGCTATACCTGCGATCCCCGGCAAAGTTAACGTTGCCTCTAACCCAACCAAAATTGCTAAAATGAAAATAACGTTTAGAGCGAGTGAGAATAAAGCGATAACCCCAGAAACTCGATAGTATATAAAGATAAATATAAAAACGAGAATCGAACCAACAATTGCTGCAAAACGGGCTTTTTGAATTGAGTCCTGCCCTAAACTTGGACCTACAATTCTTTGTTCTAAAAAGTCTAATTGTACAGGAAGAGCACCTGCTCTTAAAACTAAAGCAATATCTCTCGCTTGCTTTAAAAGACTATTATAATTTCCAGACCCCAATGTTATCTGCGCTCTACCACCACCAATTCTGTCATTAATTGAAGGGGCTGTATAAACGTTACCATCTAAAATAACGGCCAGTCTTTTTCCAATATTATCACCAGTTACTTGCTCAAATAATTTAGCACCTCTTGGTTTAAAATTCATTGATACATATGGCTCATTTTTCTGAGGATCAATTGACACAAAAGCATCTTGAAGGTCATCACCTGTAACTTTTGGAACTTCTTCAACTAAAAAAGGTGTAGTGCTTTCAATATCATTAGTTAATTTATTAAGAGTTTTTTGAAAGGCCATTTCAAAGCCTTTAGGTAACAGATTTTCTTCTCGTAAATATTCATTTACAGCATTTACATAAATTGAAAATCTTTCACCTTTTTTATATTTAATACCTTTTTCTTCGGCCTTTTTAACCCAATCTAAGAGAGTCACGCCAGGAGTTTTATCTTCTACAATTTTAAATTCAAGTTTAGCAGTTTTTCCTATTAGATCTTTAGCTCTATCAATATCCTTAATACCAGGAAGTTGAACTACGATTCTATCAGAGCCCTGGGAAACTATCTCAGGTTCCGTTACACCAAATTCATCAATTCTATTTCTAATGACTTCAATTGATTTACCAACTGATTGTTCTTCAATTCTTGTTTTAGTTATATTACTTAAAGCATAAGTTAGAGTGTTTCCTTCTTCTCCTACAAGTCTTAGTACTCCGGGATAAAACTCTTGAACTTTACTTTCAGCTTTTTCTATTTGAGTAACATCTCTTAGGATTACTGTATGCCTAGGATCGTTCTCCCCTTCTACTTCTAGCAACTCTCCAACCTCAGACTCAATACCATTATCTTTTAAAAGAAAAGCTACTTTTCTTGCATAACCTTTTACTTCATCCTTATAAACTTTTTTAAAGTCGATACCTAGAATCATGTAAAGGCCACCTTGGAGGTCAAGGCCTAAGTTAATTTTTGATTTAACTGGAAAGTTATCACTTTCTTTAAAGTTAAACACTGTAGGTGAAATAGTTACTATTGAGACAATAGCTAACACCATTAGAAAGCTAAATCGGAGCCACCAACTTTTCTTCATATTAATCCTTTTTATAAGTGTTGTATTTAGGCTAAATTTCTAAAATTATTGAAAAATTATAAGAGATTTCACGATTAACGGCAAGCTTTGCTCAGGCAATAAATTTTTAAAACTACGACATCTTAGAACTCTGCGTAGCTTCCTTTTTTTCTTCAGCCTCAACAGAAGTATCGTCATTTATTTTATTTTCGTCTAAATGCCCCTCGTGATGATGGGGATCGTTTTCTGGATATGAATCTATATCTGACTCAGTGATTTTTGGAGCTTCGTCCATTGAGTTTTTTACTTCATTAACTAGTTCGTTCTTGGCGTTTTGAAAGTCTCTAAAAGCTTTTCCCATATTTTTTGCAAGTTCAGGAAGCTTTTTTGGCCCAATAAAAATAAGGGCAAATACTAATATTAAAAGAATTTCTCCAGCACCAAGACCAAACATTAATCACCTATTTTGTTTCTTTTTCAAAAATCTTACTAGCAAGTCCACCAATGTGGCTCCTAAGTATTTTTAACCTAGCTCCACCTTCAACTTCCAATGTAATAATTTTCTCAGTTATACCTGTTACAGTTCCTAGTATACCTGACTTTGTGAAGATTTCATCTCCTTTTGCAAGAGCTTTCAACATTGCCTGCTCTTGTTCTAATTTCTTTTTTTGCGGCTTAATCATCATAAAATAAAAAATTAGAAATATAATTATAAAAGGTGCAAAAGACATGATTGGATTTTGTTGTGCGGCCCCAGCACTAGATTGTGCATTTGCACTAGCAATTAATAAACTTAACATCTAAATCTCCTTAAATTTTTAGATTTTTGTTATAGATATAAGAACAATCCGTGTCAATAAAAGTTGAACAAGGCTGTACTGCGGATACTCTCTAAGATAAATACTCTAGTAATAAACTTACTTCATTTGTAATAATACCATCAACACCAAGACTTCTTAATTTTTCAAAATCAGACTCAGTATTTGCTGTATAAGGAAAAATCTTTAAGCCTTTATCTTTTATTAGTTTTATATATTCACTATTTAAAGATTTAAAATTTGGATGATAAGAATAAGCTTTTAACTCATCAACTAAATTTAGATGAAGATCTTTTTCTAAATAATGATTTAAAATACCAATCTTAATATTTGGCATTTGCAATCTAAATTCTTTTAAAAAGTCATAAGAAAAACTAGAAACAATTAATGAATCAGATAATGAGTAGTTTTCCAAATACTTCTTCAATTGTTTGCACATTGTATCAATACCAACAGCATTTTCATGTAGAGTTTGATGTTTAACTTCTAAATTAAGAGATATATTAAACTCCATAGACAATTTTAATAAATCGCTTAACTCAGGAATTTTTTCATGAGTAAAACTAGAATTAAACCAACTTCCAAAGTCCAGTTCTTGTAATTGATCAAATGTATAATTATCTAATAGTCCACTGCCATTGCAAGTTCGACCCAGCTCATAGTCATGAGTTATACAGATTTTTTTATCTTTTGATAAATGTACATCAAATTCAATCATGTCAGCTTTATATTCAACAGCTTTATTAAAAGCACTCATTGTATTTTCTGGATACTTTGCAGAATATCCTCTATGAGCGATTACTAATGGCCTACTTTTCATTTTCTACTAATCCTTTAACAAACCACTTTTGCATGAAGATTACTACTAAGATTGGTGGAATCATAACAAATAAAGCTCCTGCCATGGCCACATTCCATTCAGGCAATTCATCTGCTTTTGGAATTAATTCTTGAATACCAATAATTGCTGTTTTCATCGAATTGTCTGTTGTAATTAATAATGGCCAAAGGAATTGATTCCATCCATATACAAAAACTATAACAAATAAGGCGGCAATATTTGTTTTTGATAATGGAAACAAAATTTTCCAAAAAAATTGCATAGGTGTTGCTCCGTCCATTTTAGCAGCCTCACATAATTCATCAGGTATGGTTAAGAAAAACTGTCTAAATAAAAAAGTGGCCGTTGCACTAGCAATTAATGGCAAAATAAGACCGGGAAAACTGTTTAATAAACTCCACTCAACATTTACTGAGACATTAAACAAACCAAAAAATTTCACAACCGGAGACATTACATTTGCTGCGACTTCGTAAGTAGGAAGAATTCTAACTTCAACAGGTAACATTAATGTCATGAAAATCATCCAAAAACTAATCATTCGCAATTTAAAATCAAAGTACACAATTGCATAGGCCGATAACATGGATATAACTATCTTACCTACCGTAATACCTAAGGCCATAATAAAAGTATTTATCAACTGATTAGTCAGATCACCCCTTTGCCAAGCAACTTTTGCATTAGCAATAAAGTCTGTTCCAGGATAAAGCTGCATTGGCACAGTACTCACCTGCTCTAAATTTAACGTTGAAGCAATTAAAGTGTAATAAATTGGAAAACCAATTATTATGACTCCAAGAATAATCGAAACTATTGTTAATTTATCTAACCAAGGTGTTTTTTCAACCAATTCATCATCCTAATTATAGTTTACTTTTTTCTCAACATACTTAAATTGAATAAAAGTAAACACTAGAGTTAATATCATTAATATTACTGACTGAGCTGCTGATGAGCCTAAATCTAGCCCTATAAATCCATCAGAATAAACCTTATAAACTAATATATTAGTAGCACCACCTGGGCCACCTTCAGTAGTCGTATGTATAATCCCAAAGGTATCAAAAAATGCATAAACCAAATTCATAACTACTAAAAAGAAAATTGTAGGTGTAATCAATGGAAGTACTATTTTAAAAAACCTTCTGACTGGACCTGCTCCATCGATACTAGCAGCTTCAATAATAGAGTGTGGTACTGATTGAAGGCCACTTAAGAAGAAAACAAAGTTATAACTAACTTGTTTCCAAGATGCAGCTATAATTACAAGTATCAATGCATGATTACCATTCAATGTGGGGTTCCAACCAAGTTTAAAAACAGAGTTTAAGAAATATCCTATTACTCCATAAGAAGGATGAAACAAAAATAACCACAAAACACCGGCCATTGCAGGAGCAATTGCATATGGCCAAATAAATAAAGTTCTTACAAAAGTTTTAAATCTTTTTATTCTATTGGCCAAGACGGCCAAAACTAAACCTGTGCTAAGAGAAAGTATCGCTGTTCCTAAACTAAAAACAAAAGTTTTTAGAAATGATTCATAATAAGTCGAGTCTTCAAATAAAATTTGAAAATTTTCAAACCATACAAAAACTTGCGAATTTCCGAACGCATCTGAAACAAAAAAAGCCTGCACAAGAGCTTCTCCTGCAGGCCAAAAAAAGAATAATATAGTAATTAGTATTTGAGGTAATACTAACAAATACGGAAGAATCGGGTTTTTATAATGTGATTTTTTAAGCACTATTGTCTTCTTTTAGCAGACTTGTAAAATCTTTTTAAAACCCTGTTTCCTCTTAACTGTGCCGTTTCTAATCCTTTTTCAGGATCAACCTTTCCGGCCCAAATTTTCTCAAATTCTTCATTAATTATCTCTCTAATTTGAGAAAAATTACCTAATCTTATTCCTCTTGTATTTTCTTTAACACTTCCCCTTAATAATTGAAGAACTGCTGTTTCTTGATTAGGGTTCTTTTTGTAATAACCTCGGGCCTTTAGTTCTTGATATGCTGTTTTTGTTATTGGTAAATATCCAGTATTTCTATGCCACCAAATTTGATTAGCAGAAGAAGCAATATAGTTTAGAAAGTCTGCAACACCTTTATACTCTTCTTTGGAATGTCCTTGAAAAGTCCATAAAGTAGCACCACCAATTATGCTATTACTAGGAACTGTTCCTTTCTTATAAGGAAGTGCTGCTGTCGCCCAATCAAACTTAGCTATTTTCTCTACACCGGCTAATTGAGAAGATGAATCAAAATATATTCCACATTTTCCATTAACAAATGCATTTCTAGCTGGATCACTTCTTCTACCTTCATATAGAAAATATTTTTTCTTCATACCTTTTTGTAATTTTTTGATGTTTGCAATGACATCTTTATTAGCAAAAGCTAATTCAGTATCCATACTTTCAAATCCATTACCTTTTGTTGCAAATGGAAGATTATGAATTGCTGAAAAATTTTCTAAAAGTACCCATGACTGCCATCCTGTAACAAGTCCACACTTAGCACCATTACTCACGAGTTTCTCTGCTGCCAAATAAACATCTCCCCAAGTTTTAGGAGTTTTTAATACACCAGCTTGTTTAAACATATCCTTGTTATAATACATAATTGGAGTAGAAGAATTAAATGGCATACTTAATAATTTATTTTGTGAATCTTTATAATATGAAAGCACCGGTTGTAAAAAATTAGACCAGTTAACATCATATTTATAATCTTTCATTAAATCTTCAACTGGATAAATAACTTTTGAGTTCATCATAGTCAAAGTTCCTACTTCAAATACCTGAACTAAATGAGGCTGTTTTTTTCCTCTATAAGCAGCGATTGCTGCATTCAATGTTTCTGTATAATTACCTCTGTAAACGGCCTTAATTCTCACTTTATCTTGAGTTGAGTGATATCTTTTAACCATCTCTTCTACTCTTTCCCCTAAAGTCCCGGACATTGCATGCCACCAAACAATTTCAATAGGAGCACTGAAGCTCAATGCCGGTAATAAAAGCAGTACACTTAATAATATTTTCATAATTCTCCCTTAAAATTTATATTTAACCCTTCATTATTAAAAATATGAATTTTTTCTTTCTGGACATACATGCATAATTGATCGCCACTTTTGCAATCGAAATACCCATCAAATCTCCCAATGCATAGTTGATCATTGATTAAAAAGTGTAATAAAGTTTCCCCACCTAGAGTTTCAACTAAGTCAATTTCTACTTTAATCTCAATTGAGTTCTCTATCGGTTCAAGACTTAAAAACTCTGGTCTAATACCAACCTGAACATCAGACTCACTTAAATTTGAAAAGTTGAATGTCGTAGAGTTTAACTGAATATCGCCGTTGTTTGCTTTAGCTTCAATTAAATTCATAGGAGGTGATCCTATAAATCCTGCTACAAAAGTATTTTTTGGATTTTGATATATATCTAGAGGCCGTCCAACTTGTGAAATATAACCATCTTTCATCACAACAATTTTATCCGCTAACGTCATGGCCTCCACTTGGTCATGTGTTACGTAGATGATTGTGTTTTTCATTCTATGATGTAATTTTTTAATTTCGGCCCGCATTTGATTTCGAAGTTTTGCATCTAAATTAGATAGAGGCTCATCAAACAAAAACACTTTTGGATCTCTAACTATTGCTCTCCCCATTGCAACTCTTTGTCTTTGTCCGCCTGATAGCTCAGAAGGTCTTCTATATAGATATTCTTTTAGGCCCAAAATATCACTAGCCTCATTTACTTTTTTATCAATTTCAGATTTATCTAATCCTCTTAGTTTTAAGGAAAAAGAAATATTGTCATAAACACTCATATGAGGGTAAAGCGCGTAGTTTTGAAAAACCATCGCCATATCTCTGTCCTTAGGTGCTATATCGTTTAATACTTTATTTGAAACTTTTAATTGCCCATCACTAATTTCTTCAAGACCGGCTATCATTCTTAATGTAGTAGATTTACCACAACCACTTGGCCCCACTAGGACGACAAACTCTCCGTTATTTATTTGTAGATCAATACCGTGAACGACTTCAAGCTCTCCATAACTTTTTCTAATACCTTCGAGAACGACCTCGGCCATAAACCTTTCCTTGGTTAATAAATTATTTATGAAATCATAAAAAATTCAGATGTTTATGGCCAGTAATCACTATTCGTTAGTTTGATTAAATTTAACAAAAAAGGCCGATTGATTAATGAAATTAAATATATACACTAATATTAGGATTTCATTATAAATGTATACGAAGTTACTTAGAATACATATGAAGTATCATCACATCCCAAAAGACTTATTCTATCATCATTTAATGCTTCAATTTCTTTAAAAAGCTTATCCTGATAGTTAGGTTTTAAATGACCTAAAAAAATTGGAAGATCTTTTGGCATTTTACTAAGCTCTTTCTTCAAAGTGTTTGGAGTGAAATGCTGACTATCTGTAGCTACTTTCTGAAGTTCATTTGGAAAACTTACTTCTGTAAATATTGCTTTTAAATTTTTATAACTTTTACCAACTTCCCAAATTCTGTCAGTAGGTCCAGTGTCTTGAGTAAAAAGAACAGCAGTTTTATTTTTTTCAACTATGAAACCCATTCCATCACCGGGATGATTTACTGAAATTGGCATCACTTTATACTCTCCTACTTGAAACTCAACTTCAGGTTTTATTACATTAAATCTAATTGTAGGATTTTTTGAACTTGGAAGCTTTGAAAAGTCTGGCCAGATTATATCATTCATCAAATGACCTTTAATTGCATTTTTTACTAGTTCATTAGTAAAAACTTCAAATGGTTTTCCTTTCATTCCAAAACAATTATCACATAAAAATGCTAAATCTGAAATGTGATCTAAATGAGGATGTGAAATTAAAATATGATCAATTTGTGCTTGCTCAGGAATATGTAACCCAGAAGCAACTGAACCAGCATCAATCAAAAGCTTTCCGTCAATTAAATAAGATGTGTTTCGAAAACCAGGAGCAACTCCTCCATGACCTCCGATAATTCTTACTAACATTCTCTCTCTCTATTTAGCTTGCTTTTTTCAATTCTTCATCAAGCTCTATTCTATACATTTTAGTTTTCTTAAATCCTATTTTAAATGCCTCTACCACTCTTTCAGAAAATTGAGTTCCACAATTATCTAAAATCTCTTTATATGCAACCATTGGAGGCAATCCCTTTCGATATGGCCTTGTACTAATCATCGCATCAAAAGTATCTGCAACTGAAATAATCATAGCTATTAAAGGTATTTCTTCTCCCTTTAACCCATAAGGATAACCCTTGCCATCTGGACGCTCATGATGAAAGCGCATACCATCGACAACTGTTTTTAAAGAGTCAATATGTCCTAATATCTCATATCCAAGCGCTGGATGCTGTTTCATAACTTGGAATTCTTCTTCAGTTAACGGAGCAGCTTTTTTTAATATTTTATCTTCAATTCCAATTTTTCCAATATCATGTAAAACGGCAGCCAGTCTTACATCATCCAATTCATCAAAAGTAAGATCTAATTCTTTTGCAATCATTTCAGCAAAAATTCCAACCCGTTTAGTATGTCCACCTGTATAATTGTCTTTTTTTACTATAGCATCACCTAGAGCTTCGCAAACTTGAACAAACTGGCTCTTTAACCTATCGTAGAGCAAGCTGTTTTCCAAGGCCGATGTAAGCTGTATTTCAACTGCCTCTAAAAAATAAACATCCTCTTCTGAAAACTGTCCATTTTTTGAATTAATTGCTTGGATCACACCAAAAACTTCTCCTTTATTAATTAAAGGCGTTAACAACATATTCTTAGGGTTCATTTTTTGAACAAATTTTGGATCACGTTTAGTTCTTAAATCATTAGCACAATCGACAACATTTATTGTTGCTCCAAATTTGGCACAAGATCCAGAGTATGAATTTTCATCAATAGAGAAGTTATAAATATCGTGATCTGCTTTCCCATCAAATAGATCGTGGCAAAACAAGTTTCCAGTTTCTTCATTAATTCTATAAATGATTACTCTTTCACAATTAATTATTTTTTTTATTTTATTGGAGGCCTTTCTTTGTATGTTTTTAAAATTCAGAGAAGAAGAAACCAAATGAGAAAAACGAAGCAAGTCTTCATGCTTTTGAAGTCTATCCTTCATCTCATCAATACTCATTAAGTTTTTATCTTTCGTCATTTTCCTTACTTACCCTCGTACTAATATTTTACTAGAGTACTTACGTTTCGACCTAAGTAAGTAAAACCTTTAACAATTGAAGACTTAAGTGTTTATTTGTTAAACATCGGAAAATTATTCGACTAATAACTTGTATATTTCTTTAGCGTTTTTATCGGTTAACTTTGCCAAAATTTTTGACAGACCCTTTTTTGATTGTCGATTTTCTATATAATCAAGTGCCATTGAATGTAAATCTTCAAGGTCTTCATTGATTCTAGAAGGCTCATCAATATTAACAATTAAAACAAATTCACCCTTAATTTCTACCCGATCTATCTTATCTGCCACATCTTTACCCGAGAAAATATATTTAGTTTGAAACTTTTTTGTAATTTCTCTAACTAAACAAATTTTTGAATCTGGAATAGCACTTCCAAAAGCTAATGCCGACTTTTTTACTCTATTTGGTGAGTCAAAAAAAACATGCGTGCCATTACTTAATTTTTTCGACAGCTTTTTAATATCGTTTTCAGTTCTGGGTAAAAAACCATGAAAAGTAAAAGGTAAAGTTGGTAGACCACTTATTTCCAATGCCGCAATTACTGAACAAACTCCAGGCGCGGAGTCAATTTCAATATTGTGCTCTTGTGCTAATTTTATTAGTGGATATGCCGGATCACAAACTACCGGACTTCCTGCATCTGAAACTAATACAACTTCTTCAAAATTTTTAATTTTATTTAAAATATTATTTAAAGACTTACTTGAAGAGTGATCATTTAAACTTTCAAATAATTTACCTTCTGAGCTAATACCTAATAAATTTAATAAACTTTTAGTAACTCTAGTATCTTCACAAATTAGATATTTGGCCTTCTCCAAATGCTCTTTTGCTCTCAAAGTTATATCTGAAAGATTACCAATCGGTGTTGTTACCAATACTATTTTACTCAAATTTGACCTATTTTTCCCTTTAGAAAATTTTATTGCACAGTGCTATCATGTTAACAGTAAAAGATCTATTTATATCTTTAAAAGCAGGAGAAATTTATGTCAATTAAGGCCAAACTACACACAGACGCACGTGGCAATATTATTGTAAATATGGAAGGTGGATTAGATTATGAGAACACGGCCCCTCTAAGGAAGGAATTATCTGAACTATCTCAAGAAAACCCACAGTCAACCATTACGCTTGATATGAATTCAGTCGATTTTGTAGGTTCTTCTGGTATTGGACACTTTGTTGAAACAATAAAGGCCCTTAATGCTAAAAAAGATCAAATTAAATTATTAAATGTAAAAACAGAGTTTTTAAAAGTATTTAAGTTATATGACTTTGATGCTATGGAAGTCATGAATATGGAATTTGAATCAGATGAAACAGAATTCCTTTCACAAAAATATGCTAATAGAAGAAGAACATTCGAAAATTAAAAATTAAAATTTAAAATATTGAAGTAAAAAAGGGGGGCATCGCTTCCCTTTTTTAGCTTTTTATCTTGAGCATTCCATATATTACTATTTAAATCATTTAGCCTTAAAATTTCTCGACGATTACCACCTCCACCAAAGAGTGATTCTCCTCCTCCATCTGACTCATAAGCACTAGAAGACGTATCAGGATAATAATCAGTTCCCTTTGAAGATCGTGATCTTCTCATATGATGACTTATAACAATATAGGAACCAAACAATATTCCTGTATAAAGCCCTAAGGAGGCTCCAATGGCGACAGATCTTCCAGGTGCATCAAATGCTAAACTGGCCGTCCCCAATAAGGCACCACAAACCGTTCCATAAGCGGCCATTGTACCTAGAGACTTAACCCTTGGATCCATTGCATTTGAATCTGAAACGTTAGACATAAACAATATAAAACTTAAAACAATAACCTTTAAAAACTTATTCATATTAATAGCTTAAACGGCCTTAGTATGAATGGCAAGTGTTAGTGCTTAGCGTCGTAATAAATTTAAATATCGTTGTTTTATCAAACAAAATAGTTATCAATTCACAGGATTTTGTTAAACGACTTTTTTGCTTATATGTGAGATGACCATTATTTTTGAGCTCATATACAACGATTTTGTCTTTATAAAGAATCGAAATATCAATTTGCCCACAATCAAAACTATTTAAAAATTTTGGACATATTAAAAGTGGTATTCCTTTCTTATGAAGAATGGAAGAAACCTCTAATTCAAATATTTGTCCTTTTAAAAATTTAGAAATTCCTTAACCCCTTTAAAACTTTTTCTGTGAATTGGTGTGACACCAAAAATTGAAATAGCTTCTTTATGTGAGGCCGTAGGATAACCACTATGTGAATCAAGTCCATACTCAGGATAAAATTCTGAGTATTTTTTCATTTTTAAATCTCTATACTCTTTTGCAATTACTGAAGCTAGTCCTATAAAAACGGACTTTGAGTCCCCTTTAATTACTGTCTGCATATCTAATTTTATATTTTCTTTATTAATGTATTTGTTACCATCAATAAGTAATATACTCTTATTATATTGCTTTAATCCTAAAACACTTTCTTTCATTGAAAGAAGTGATGCTTGTAAAATATTAATCTCATCAATTTTTTCTGGACTAACTTCACTAATATAAAAAGGAATTTCAGTATCAAGAATATTTAATTTATACCTGTCTCTTATACACATCTCCGAGCCCACGAGACTAGTGCCAAT
>CAXHCD010000035.1:0-32707 GCA_964015265.1 uncultured Oligoflexia bacterium | reverse complement strand
TAGGATTATCTCTTCTAGGTGGCTCGTGTCTTCTAGGATTATCTCTTCTAGGTGGCTCGTGTCTTCTAGGATTATCTCTTCTAGGTGGATTACCTACTCCACCACCAGATCTATTACCTCTAGATCTATCAACACCGCCTCCAGATCTATTACCTCTAGACCTATCAACGCCTCCGCCAGACCTATTTCCACCAGATCTGTTACCTCTTGAACGGTCTACTCCACCGCCCCTGTTTCCTCTTCCTTCTCCTTTGCCCTTTCTTTCTAACTCAGCATATGCACCAGAACTGATTGATAGCAAAAGAAAAGAAGTCATGATCAAAATTGTTTTCATACTCTCTCCCCTTATAAACAATTATCTTATTTAATTGGTATCTAAGGAGCGACGTTTTTTAAAAAGAAAAATACAAATTAATTTTTTTGAGAAAAAGCTTACTTTTTTCACAAAGCGTTAAGAGTGCATTAATAAAGGAGCATAGGCCATTTTCTTAATTTGTCTTACTGCTAAAATTAAATTAAAGGCCAAAATGACACTTCGATTTTTACTTTGACTAGAGTTTAAACACATATAGAAAAACTCTAAAATAAATACTTAATGCTTTAGAGTTTGGTACTATTTTTAAATGAAGCTTATTATGACAGGTGGAGGAGAATCCGAAAAATTTAAAGAGGTTGATAATTTATTCACCAGACTATTAGGTGAAAGACCTTCTTTATTATTCATACCACTAGCTGGAGATGAAGATGATTGGGATGATGCAAAAAATCGGATTCTAGAAGTATTTTCAACTATTAGTTTTGATAGAATTGATACTTGTACAGATTTACATGACCTTGAATGGGACTATTTAAAAACTTTCCAGGCCATCTACATTGATGGGGGCAATACATTTCAACTCATGTCAATGATTCGAGATACCCATACCTACGAGCTTCTTCATAAGTTTCTAAACTATGGTGGTATTATTAATGGAGATAGTGCTGGAGCTATCGTTCTAGGCAGTCATCTTGAAACAGCTCACTTTGGAGATGAGCCGGATGATAATGATAGTGAAATTTATAGCTACCAAGGATTAAATCTTCTGGGCAAGTGGGCAATACATGCTCATTATAAAGAATCAGAAAATGAAGAGATCGTCGAGTTCGTTAAAGAGTTTGGTTTTCCAGTGATTGCCTTACATGAAGATTCAAGCATCTATATAAACGATCGCATGCTCAAAGTAATTGGGCCCGATAAAATAAATATTTTTACAAAGGAAGTTAATCTTCCAATCTTTCCAGGTCAGAAATTTTTCTTAGATTAATCTATTTAACAAGACCAAGTGATTTCAATTTTTGTAGTGACTTTTCCTTAGTAATACTTTTATTAGGATCTATATGTTTTTTTACATTTTTTAATAAACTAACTAATTCAATAATATAATTTTGCGAAGTCTTTTTTCCTTTAGATATCATTTTTACTAACTTAATATCCCCGGCTTGATTAGAAAGCCAATAATCAACTTGATGATCATTGCTCACCTTTTTATAATGAGTAGATTTAACCTTGCCAGCTGGAACTTCTATCACTTCTTCTCCAACTTTATACTTTTCTAAGTTTTTAGGGTTACTCACTAAAAAATCTCTCAAATCTACATGATCAGACTTAGTAAAAAACTCATCCGGCATTACCATAATTGAGTTTTCTCCAGACACTTTAATAAGAGCATTTTTAATATTTACAGCAGAATTAGTATCCTTAATTCCAATTGAAAACTGCTGCCACATATTGGTTGAAAAAATACCTGCTCCAGCGCTCATAAACATTTCAATATCAACTTGAGAAAACTTTGATTCAGCCACATAAATAGAAAGTTTGGCCTTTTGCCCATTAGAAGTTAAGTTAAATTCAGAACCTCTGCCTTTTTCGAAAGCAAGGGAACTTAGAGAAGTAAAAAGAACTAAAAATATAAAAAATTTCAAAAACTACTCTTCTTGCATTAATTGGTCTAAATACTTTCTAGACTCTTCGGCCTGTTTCTTATAATCTTCAATTTGCTTCATTAACTTTTTTCTATCTTCTTCACTTAAGGTCGGAGCATTAGAATCAGAAGATGGAGAGCGATCTTTCATTTCACTACCATCCATATCTTTCATTTTTAATCCACTTTCACTACCACCTTCATTTTTTTCTAATTTATCAATTCTATTTTGAAGATCCATTAATTGTTTTTTCAGATCTTCATTCGATTGAGAAAACCCATATGTAGTAAAAAATAGTAATATTAAACCTATGACAAATTTCATAAAATCTCCCTATTCCTTATAATAACCTTTCGGAAGATTTTATGAAAGTTCTTAGCTAAGTTACTGATAATAAATGAAAGAACTGCCCATAATTTATGTTAGTAATTTCAAATGGTTGTGGTTAACAAGCAATAAAGACACTTATGTTTTCAAGGTACTATGACCGACTCATAGAGTTTAATGACTTTTTACATTCATAGCACTGATCGATAAAAAATATAAAAACCTACAAGATGATTTTCTTGAAGAGCAGCTATTAGAGTTCTCCAAACATCTTTCTCATTTCAAGTCAATTGGTGATCTTTACGATCCTTCTCAAATAGCATGGAATGGTGAAAGGTGGTTATTAATTGACAGGGATCAAACACATAGTATTTTAGAAAAAAATTATTGAACAAGAAAACACCCCTTTCAAGAAATAGAAAAAATTTTCCCAACAACCTTATTCAAAAAAATTCAAAATACTATATACAAAACAAGAAAAAAGCCCGAATTCCAAGTAAAACGTGAAAAGCTACTTAAAACATACAATCCTGGAAAAATTAGAATTGGACGCAATTGTATTAATATAATTGAATACTTGATGTAGCCTAAATTAATTATTCAAAAAAACGTAGACTTAAGAGATAACTATGACTTTAATATAGTTATGAAAATCATATTAGTACTTTTATTATTTAGTTGCACTAAACAAAAAAATGAACTCAATGAAAAAGTTCTCAATCAAACCTCTACTCCGGTACAGCACTTTGATCCTCAACTACGAACTGGGCTTGCTTCTGGACTTCACTTATCAAAATCACTTGAAGCACTTTATGAAACTCACCCATTTTCTCCTCCTGATAAAATCCTTCCCAATTTAGCTGACGGGATGCCTAAGGTTAGTGCGGACGGAAAGACGTACACTATAAAAGTTAAGAAGAATGTCTTTTATCATCCAAATAAATGTTTCAATGGACAAAGAGAACTTATAGCTAAAGATTTTGAAAATTCATTTAAAAGAGTGGCAGACCCTAAATTAGTTTCCCCTCATTTTTCGTATTGGAAGAAACATCTTGTAGGAATAGAAAAATGGTACGATGATCAGAAAAAAAATACAGTTACTGATTACTCCATTCCACTTGAAGGTGTTAAGGCGATTGATAAGTACACAATTGAATTTAAAATAAAAGAAAAGAATGCAGAGTTTCCCTTCTTACTTGCTGATGTAGTTTCTTCTCCTGTGCCCAAAGAAGCAATTGATTACTATAAAAATGACTTTTCAAATGTGATTATCGGTACTGGTCCTTTCATTATGAAAGAACATATCAAAAAAAATAAAATGCTATTTATTGCTAACCCAAAATTTAGAGATAAATTTTTTCCTAAAGATGCAAATCCAACTTATAAAAATTATGTTCAAGAATATGCTGGAAAAAAGCTTCCCTTAATTTCTAAGATAAATGTTCAGATAACAAATCAAACTCAAACGGCCTGGTTAAACTTCATGAAAGGAAACTTAGATTACGTTAATACTCCAAGAGATAATATGTCTGAAACATTTATGGCAAAAGATGAGCTTACGCCTAAGATGAAAGATCTAGGAATTAAAATTGGCGCAAATGAAATACTAACCAATGTTTACTACTTTGGATTAAATACAAAGTCAGATACATTAAAAAACAAATTGATTAGACAAGCGATTGGTTATGCTCTTGATTATGACAAATACCACAAACTTTTTTTCGCCAACTTTGCTGAACTGGCCCATACCCTAACACCTCCAAATATTTTAGGAAATAAACCAAAAACTATTAGTCCTTATGTAAAAGTAAACATTGAAAAAGCAAAAGAATTATTAAAGAAGGCCGGTCATGAAAATGGAAAAGGAATTAGACCTCTTGAAATAATTGTTAAAAACAAAACTTTTTCAAGACAAATTGGTGAATTCTTTCAAAATGAATTAGCAAAAATTAATATCCCGTCAAAACTAGTAACAGTATCTTGGGAAAGATTATTACAAAGAGTTCAAAATAATCAATTCGATGCTTTTTATCTTGCTTGGTTTGTAGGTCTTCCAACGGCCTTTGAATTTTTCGAGTTAATTTATGGGCCAAATTATCCAGATTCATTTAATAGAGTTGGTTATCAAAATGAACAATTTGATAATTTATTTAGAAAAGCTAAGGCCGAAGATAACTTAGCCACAAAAGCAAAACTAATTAGAAAAATGAATGATATTTTCATTGAAGATTTACCAATTATACCGCTCGTTCATAGGAGTGATCTATTTGTTCACCAAGGATGGTTAAAAAATTATGTTCCAACTCAGCAATATGGTGGACTTGAGCAATATATTGATATAGATCTAGATCTTAAAAGAAAACTATTGAAAAAAATGAGGTAGAAGTGTTAATTGATGTAAACTTTGACGGTAATAGCCAAACGTCTTTTATTAAATTTCCTATTGATCAATTTGAAGATCAAAGACAATATCATGTTGCAATTGCAATCATTCAAACTTTTAGTGCTGATTTTGACTTAGACCCCGAATTAGAACCAGAGGATCTAAAAGAAATTATTTCGGCCGTTAACGAAAAGAAACAAAATGCTTTCACTGTAGAAATTAGTGACGATGGAATAGAAGTAGAGCTAAGCTAACTTAGCTCTACTTCATTAAATTAATTTAAAACTGCAATAAAAGAAAGTTGTACATTATTATCGATTACCTTATCACCTAAGTTCTTAAAAAAGTTTTTAGATCCATAAATAATTCCAAATTTAGTTCTGTCAAAATTAACTGTTCCAGTATAAGTATTTCCTTTCTTATAGTATGGAAATTCTACTGGTTGAGTTTTACCTTTAATAGTTAATGATCCTTTCATAGTTTTTTGACCAACTGAAGTGACTTTTAAAGTAGCTGTAGGATATTTTTTAGCTTCAAAAAAATCTTCTGAAAGAATGTGAGTTGTAAATTTAGTCGCCCACTCTCCACTTAAATCATCAACCGTTACTGAGTTCATATCCATTGTTACTTCATAAGATTTTAACTTACCATCTTTTACAATAACTTTAGAATCTTTTACAGAAATCTTTCCAGTATGAGGTCCTGCTATTTTTTCACCTGTCCACTGAAACGTTGAAGCACTTTTATTAAGATTTAAAGCAAAGCTATTCATCGAAAATAAAACCATAGTCATAGTTAATAAACTTTTCATAAATTCTCCTTTTAAATAAAATTCTCTGGCCCTATAGGCACAATTTGAAACGGGTTAATAACTTTTTGTGAATAATAATAATGTCTTTTTATATGATCGAAATTCACAGTCTTAAAAATTTTCTCATTATTATACATATTTTTTATATAGCGAGATAAGTTTTTATACTGCGATATTAATTTTAAATTACACTTAAAATGAGAATAATAGACTAAATCAAATCGAATTAAGGTTGGAAACAGTCTAATATCTGCAACAGTTAATTCATTTCCTACTAAATATTGTGAACTCTCAAGACGATCTTCTAATTCATCCAATGTATTAAATAAGTTTGTCACGGCCAAATCATAAGCGTTTTGAGTTTTTGCAAATCCACACTTATAAACGCCGTTATTAACTTCATGATATATTTTTTCATTTAACTCATCTATTTCGTCTCTTTTATCATTTGGATAAAAGTCACTTTTATCCTTTGAGTAATTTTCAAATGAACTATTAAGCATGAGGATTATCTCACTCGATTCATTATTAACTATTGTTTTTAATTTTTTGTCCCACAATACAGGTACAGTTACTCTTCCATTGACCTTTTCATCTGCTAAAGAATAAATCTCATGAAGGTAATTCTTTGAGTTTACTTGATCACCAGTTGCCTCTTTAAAACTCTTATTAAAACTCCATCCATATTCCAACATGTCAGGGTGTACTACACTTACTGAAATAATATCCTCTAACCCTTTTAAAGACCTCGTTATTAGAGTTCTATGGGCCCAGGGACAGGCATAAGAAACGTATAAATGATATCTATCTTTTTCAGGAAGAAATTTTGAGTTTGAATCAATTGAATTTCTAAAAACAGAATCTGGCCTTTTAAATGACCCATCATTACCAGAAGTAATTAAATCATCTAGCTCCCATTTACCGTCAACCATAATTCCCATATATTCCTCTCGAGTTTAAATCTATGGGTATTCTAAGTTTGACTGCCGAAAAATAAAAGAACATAATACCTTACAAGATGTTCAATTTTTAGAACATACAAGGAATATACCCATGTGGATAACACTTGAGCAAATAGAAGCACTAAATGCAGTAAAAGAAAGTGGAAGCTTAAATGGAGCCAGTGAACAATTATTTAAGGCCAAATCGGCCATTAGCTACTCAATTAATAAACTAGAAGACCAGTTACAATTTAAGTTGTTAAATAAATCTGGCTATAGATCTATTCTAACTCCAGAAGCAGAGGCTTTTCTCGTGAAGGCCAAAGAAATATTAAGTCTCAGTAATAACTTAAAAAATTATGCCTCTCAAATATCAAATGGAATTGAAATGAAACTTTCTTTGAGTGCAACTGAGATTTATCCGTTATCTAATATGAATAAAATTTTGAAAAAGTTAACGAAACTATATCCAAGTACAGAATTCACTTTTCATCGAGAAATCTTAAGTGGAGAAAAAATGCTTGAACAAGATATTGTTGATTTAGCTATCTTTGAAGACATAAAGGATAGAGCGAATATTGAATATAGAGAGATTATGAAAATTCAGCTTAGTTTGGTTATAGCAGGAGATCATCCCTTTTTAGAAATACCAAAAAGTAAAAGAAACTTTAAAAAACTTTTTGAATACCCGCAAATAATTCAAAGAAGTACAATCAGAGATGATTCTTATAACGTAGGAGTTTATAAAAACTCAAAAAAATGGAGTGTTTCAGACACATATACAAAAAAGCTTTTAATAAAAGATGGACTTGGCTGGGGTCGGCTTCCACATCATGAAATTGATAAAGAAATAAAGACTGGCAAACTAGTGGCGCTAAAAGAGTTAAACGAGGATGTAAGTGCAACTATTTTTCTCGGAAGAAAAAAAGGACGCCCAATGGGTCAAGTTTCCCAGTTTTTGTGGAATGAGTTTTAAGTTATACTAAAATAATGAAGCTAGATCCTGAAATTAAAGAAGAATTTGTTAGTGAAGTAAAATTAATATCTAAAGAGCTCAATATTGAGCTTCAAAAAATAATTGAAACAAAACTTGAGTCTACTCAACATTTTACCAACTTTGGACAAAAAGTTGATCGTATTTATGGAACTTGCACAACTTTGGGCTTTATGGAAATTGGTAAATATCTTCTATCAATTAAAGATCTCTCATATATGGCCGGCGATAGTGAAAACAGAAGAGGACATGAAAAGGCATTTCGACTGCTAGTAAGTTGTTTAAAATATCTTGAAGAAGTTCCAAGAGTAATTGAGTCTGAAGAAGCTATGGATAAAATCAGGTTTAACATGAATCTAGATGCAAAAAAAGTTGATGTAATAAATCGAAAAGAATTTTTTTCTATTACAAAAAAGAGTTGTGATTAATTTTTGACTCAATACAAAATGTCTTCTTTAAAAATTATTGCTAGAAATATCTATGAAGTTTTTAATTCTACTAATGATAATACCCATTCAATTATTAGCAAATGATTATCCATCCCATTGGTGGAAACCAGTTCCTAAGCAGTTAAAACATTCTTGGGAAATTACTCCTGATCAAGCAAAACCAGGTGAAGTTATTCTCTCTAAAAGAAATGAACTAGGTATACTTTCAAACTTTGCTCACACGCCATTTGAATTTGAAGGAATTCATTATGAAAGTGTTGAAGGTGCATGGCAATCACTAAAATATCCTGAGGGACCAAAAGATATTAGAGCAAAGGCTCCTTTCACGAAATGGCCATTTACTCGAAAACAAGTTCAAAATATGATTGGATTTGAAGCAATGAAGGCCGGTAAAATAGCAAATAGAAATATGCTTTTTATGGGAATAAATTGGGTAAGTTTTAAGGGTCTTAAAATGAAAATTAAAACACCTCAAAAAGCGGCCCACTATAAGCTAATTAAGAAAATGATTATTGAAAAAATTAAACAAAATCCAAAAGTAAAAGAAATACTTTTAAGTACTGGCAATTTAATTCTCAAACCAGATCACAAAATAAGAAAGTCTGCTCCACCAGCATGGCATTATAATGAAATTTATATGGAAATTAGAAAAACTCTACAAAAATAAGATTCTGTTTAAGTAAAACAAACAACCTTGTGATTTTGTTTTCATAGACAAGCTTAACATAGAATTAAATTCTTTTAACCATTCTTCTGACCATCTCAATTCAATTACATCTTTTTTTGTAATGATTTTGGCCTTTAATCTTTCTAATTCTATGTCCAATGAACGATATTTAAAATAGCCAACGTCTAAATGATCTTTCCAAAAAGGCATAAGTGAATCTTCAAATATTTTTAATACAGTATATGCATCAACATCTTCAGGAACTTCTTTTAAAAGTTTTCTTATATCAGATGATTTTTTACTCTTAAACATTTTTACAGACCAAGAAGTTAACTCATTATAAGCTGAAGGTTTTAAAACCTTATCAAAAGATTCACTAAAATCTAATTTAAACTTTGCAATCTCTTCGATAGAAGACTCTGTGAAAATCTTATTAATGATATGCATTGATTTAATAGAATTATTCACAAATTTATTTTTATCTAAATCTGAAACAAAATTAGTATGTAGATTATTTTCTTCACAATATTTTATAAGTACTGCCAAATCTAATTTTTCTTTTATGCCAAAGAGCTTTAAAAATTTGCGATAAACTTTTCTAATAATTGTAGGGTTTTCCACTCGTGCCGTTTCTATCCAATTTTCATCTGAACGTAAAAAGATCAACTCATCTTTTTCACTCGTAATATTCAACTCTTCTATAACTTCTTTATTTAATTTTTGATTTTTATGATAGATTTCTTCATCAACATAGTGTCCTTTATTAACGACTTGTTGAATTGAGTTTCTAAGCTTTCCCCAACCTAGTTTTAGAATTCCTTTATATGGGAAATAAGCAGATCCTAATACTATATAGGATGGAAAACCTTGAGATATAAAAAATACAGGGAGAGCTTTTTTAAGAACTGAATTTAATACGATCATGAGAAATCCACCAAATCCATTTTCTTTAATTAAACCTCTCTGACTTTTAATTAACTTCTTAACAATAATTTTAAGATTATCCCATTGAATACTTTTTTTGATAAAACCCTTCATTCCTCTAGGCCAGTCATATTGATCTTCATAAATATCAAGTAATTCATCGCCAAGGCTTCTAAGTTTTTGTCCAATCAGATCATCCAACTGATTATCTTTAAATGTTCCATCAAAATCTGGAAGATTTTCTTGCTGAAACTCTTTTCTTTTTTGTATGAGAGAAATAGTTTCCATGAGTTTTAATCTAAAAAGATATTCTCTTTCTAAAATAAGTTCATGAGAAAACTCATTATCACCGGCAAGACTTCTTGATTTTTGAGATATTGAACAAGAAGTTAAAAAAAGAATTAAAAATATAGCTATAAAACGATTTGTCATTTCAATGACTTATCGGAAATTTTCACATTATCTAAATTTTTATATTTTGTAAGTTTTTCAAGTATTTACTGCAAACCTAGCTTTTAACTCAGGTTTGAACTATACCTAGCCTATTAAAAATAAGGGGTGTTTATGAAAACAATTTTTACATTAATGATTGCAACTTTATTTTCTGCTAACGTTTTAGCAAGTACAGAAATAGAAACATGTAGTGAAAAGTATGAGTCTAAAATTGCAAGTTATGACAAATTTTTTAGAACTCTTGCACAACTAGATAATGGATCTGGAATCGTTTACGTTACATCAGTAATTGGTCTTAATGCTTTAGGACTTCCATTTGTACCAGCACTAGTAACTCTACCACTTGCAGTTTCAATTGTATCAAACGAAAAAGAAATTCTAAGTGAAGTTATTACTCTTGTTAAAGAAGCTCAAACTGGGCCATATGTAAGAATAGCAACTCCAAAAACTTTTGAAGTTATGATGGCACTTAAAGACGCTGGTTCAAAATTAACAAGGGCTGAAGTAATGGATGAAGTAGTAAGGCTAAATGATTCTATGGCGATTTGTGACGGTTCTATAAGTATAGTTAAAAAGAGAAAAGTAAATGGTGGAAAAGTTACTGTAAAACATAAAAGAACTAATTCTGGCATGAAAGATATCATCGAATATTTAAAAACTTTATAATCAATTAGGGCCTCATCTTACGGGGCCCTTCTTCTTTCCAATCAATAAATAGACTAAAAATTAAACAATTAAGTGTTTAACTTTTTTGCAAAGTTCTTTAAAACTTATTAAAAGGCCCTAATCCCAACTTCAGAACTCAAGTTTTAGCAAAAACTAACCGAGTAATAGAGTATACTATTCTTATAACATAGGAGATACCATGGGTAAGAAAGGCAATAACAAAGAAAAAAAGAAGAAATTAACCAAAAAGGAGCTTAAAAAGCTCAATCATGAAAAGCTTATGAACAAAAATAAGCAAAGTGGAGATTGGGAGCAAGATAAAAAAGCTGCCTAATTTTTAATACTGGGCCCTTTTTGGGCCCTGTATTCTCTTTTCCCTCTATATTTTATTTCCCTACATAATCTATAATATTTTAGTGAATCTAATAATTTATCTTATATTTTTACTTCCCTCTTTTTGTTTTGGGGCGAACCCTTTTGAATTTAAGGAGAAGCCATTTAATCTAAAAATAGGCGTTGATCTTAGAGTTCAAACAAATATAAGAACAGGAAACACTTCTTTTTTAAGAGATAGAGATCCTATAGTTGCACCTCTTCCCTTTGCAAGATTTAAGCTTGGCCATTTAGAGATAGAGCCAGATAAAGCAAGATTATATATATTTAAAAATTTTTGGGGTGACTTCAATTTGCGAGGTCATTATATGGGACATGATTATAATGCGACTGATATGTCTCACAGACACTCTTCAGTTTACACAGGATTTGGTGCTCGTTTTCTAATATTTAAATTCAAATATCTAAGAGATGTAAGTGGAGTATCTGATGCTAGAGTAACTATTGTTTCAGCGATTCTTCCTTTTCACTTTGGAGATAGTACTACCTTAATTTTTCAAGGAGACATTGAAACTTGGGACGACAATTACGTTAACTATTATTTTGGTGTAAAGCCTGAAGAAGTTAGAGACGGCAGACCAGAGTATTTAGGAAAAGAAGAAGACTCCTATAGAATCAAGGGAACTTTTTTCACAAAAGTATCTAAAAATTGGATTTTAAAACTCGAAGCTTCATATAGAAAGTATGGAAAAAATATTGGATACTCTCCAACAGTAAAAAGAAATAATGAAAAAGCCGGTGTTATAGGTTGGATTTATGAATTCTTATAAGTCTAAATTTAAAAATTTATATGTAAATCCAATACTCTTAGACTTTTCATTAATAATAACTCTATTTTCTTCTGAACCTTCTTGATAAATTAATTTTTTTTTTCCTTTCTTAGAATAAAACTCTTTTTTAGATACATGAAGATCGCTACATAAATTAAAATCATTACTAACAATACTATTTTTAATAACAAAGTTAATAAATGAAGCAACGTCGTACGTATGAACTAAGTTTATAGAGTTTTGAGAATTTCTAACAATGCCATCTTTGAAAAAGTTTAACGGATTTCTGATATTATCAATGAGCCCTGCCGGTCTTATTATTACCGCATTTTTAAATTCTTGAAAACACTCTTCAATTTTAATTAAAATTTTTGAGTTCTTTTTTTTCCCATCTTTTTTTGAAGATTCCAAAATATCTCCAGCCCTATAGACAGAAGTAGAACTTATTAATATTGAATTCTTATAAAAACTTTTATTCTTGATCTTATTTAAAAATTTTAAAAGCTCAGGTTTTGGTGGAACCATAATAATGAGCCAATCAAAATTATTCTCAAAGCTCTTGGGAATTTCATCGATTAAATCAAAATGGATTAGACTTATATTTTCATCATTTTGATTTTTTCTTGTTGTGCCCCAGATTTCATAATCTGTATGAAAATTCTTGGTGAATATCTTTCCTAAATGTCCATGACCAATTATCAAAATCTTTTTCACAATCCCTCTTAAACTATTAAAATCAGCTCAAGTGCCAATTAAAAGACCCACGTGCCCTAAAATTTTACCACAAGATAAAACTCTTTATATTTAGATAGTTATCTAAATAATTATAAATTAGCTCAAATTGGCCATTGAAACATCATATAATTTCATCAAGGAGCAAGGAATATGAAAACTTATTTGAAATTTTTATCTTTTGCCCTTCCTTGTGTTTGCATATTAAGTGCTATTCAGATTAAAAGAATTAGCGATTTTGATAGGCAAAAAAGAGAAGCAAATAAACTTCCCTACCAGTATGTAACAGCAGCTGGAGAGAGAGACCCTGCTTCAGAAACTATCGAATCTGTAGAAAAAGATAAATACGCCGAAAATTTTAAAAAACAAATTACCATTTTCGAGTCTCTTCGATAGATATCCTATTGAAAGATTAATTTACTCCCCTTATGATTGCCCCCTATATAGGGGGTAATTTTATGAAAGTTAACAACAAGCATTACAAAAGCGTATGGGCCAGTGAAACGACCCCTGGGGCCATAGAGATTATTGATCAAAGGCCACTTCCACACAAATTTGTTATAGAGACGTTAAATGATAGTGAATCAATTGCAGTGGCCATTGAAGAAATGCATCTTAGAGGAGCTCCATTAATTGGTATCGTGGCAGCTTTTGGTGTTTATTATGCTCTTAAAGAGTCAAATTCAAATGACGAATTTGAAAAGAAAATTGATAGGCTTAAAAATACACGACCAACAGCAATTAACCTCGAATGGGCAATAAATAAGCAACTTCAATTACTAGAAGATTTCTCTCAAAAAGAAGAAAAGCTTCAAAAGCTCTATGATAATGGATTTAATATCCTTGAAGAAGACATTCAATTTTGCAAAGACATTGGTAAGCATGGACTTCCGATATTTCAAAAAATTTATGAAGAAAAAGGTAGAAAACAGTTAAATGTTTTAATCCATTGTAATCCAGGCTGGTTAGCAACAGGAGACTATGGAACAGCTACATCACCAATATATCAAGCATTTGATTCGGGAATGGACATTCATGTTTATGTAGATGAAACTCGTCCTAGAAACCAAGGTTCTAGACTGACGGCTTGGGAGCTAGGTATGCATGGTGTTTCCCACACTGTAATTTCAGACAATACAGGAGGGCATTTAATGCAACATGGCCTTGTAGATATTGTTATAACAGGTGCTGATAGAGTTACTCGAAATGGTGATGCTGCCAATAAAATTGGAACTTATTTAAAAGCGCTAGCGGCTAAAGATAATAATATTCCATTTTATGTAGCTCTTCCCTATTCAACATTTGATTGGGATATTAGTGACGGAGTTAAAGAAATTCCAATAGAGCAAAGAGGTGCTGCTGAAGTAGCATCAATTAATGGTCTCTTAGATGGTGAAGTAAAAACTGTAAAACTTACTCCAGAGTTTTCAAACTGTGTAAACTATGGATTTGATGTTACTCCAAATCGTCTTATTAATGGGTTCATTACAGAAAGAGGTGTATGCAAAGCAAACGAAGAATCAATTTTGAATCTATATCCTGAGTATAAATAAAATGAGTGAGAATTGGAGAGATGAAGGATATATAAAGTTTAACCCCACTTGGAAAAAACAAGATCCACCTGATCAAGACCAAATAAAAGAATTAAACTCATATAGAAACAAATTATTTCAAATGGGTCTGATTGGGGTTTATCCAGATGGTATTGGCTTTGGTAATATCAGTGAACGATATAAAAGTACCAATCAATTTTTTATAAGTGGATCACAAACTGGAAAAATAGAGATTTGTACAAATGATCATTATTGCTTTGTAAAAGAGGCAAATATAAAAAAGAACTCATTAATTTGTGAAGGCCCTATTATTGCTTCAAGTGAATCTTTAACTCACTATATGTTTTATAATTATGATCAAAAAATAAACGCCGTTATACACATTCATAATAGTGAGTTGTGGTCTAAATTCATGAATAAAATTCCAACAACGAAAAAGAGTGTTCCATATGGCACACCAGAGATGGCCTATGAAATTGGCAGATTATTTAAAGAAGACTCTCTTAAAGAAGAAAAAGTACTTGTAATGGCCGGTCATGAAGATGGTATTATAAGTTTTGGAAATGATTTAGAAGATGCCTTTAAATCTCTATCAAAACTACTTTAAAAGATTGTAAATAAATCTTTAGATGCTTATAATTAAAATATGAGTGAAAAAAATAAGCGTATTGATATCCATGCAACCACCTCAAATAAAAAAGGTTTTTCAGGTATATTTGAAAGCTTCTTAAGAACTTTTAAAGGTATTGCTTTTGCCCTTGCCATGGCACCTGTATTACCAATGTATCTATTTTGCATGGGGGTTTCGTTGGCTCCAGGAGTCTATATTGTTCAATTTGTGTATAATTTAGTTGAAAATTCTTCAGCAATAATACAATGCCTTGCTATTGCAACAAGTTTATCACTGGCCTATTTTGTTTATGGTATTTGTCTAATTTTCGTAGTTCCATTTTTAAACTGGATATTATTTTTACGTATAAAACCATGGAGAGGTTCTTGGCACTCACTTGAAACTCTACCTTGGTATTATCATAATGCTCTCACTCAACTAGTTCGCTATACATTTTTAACTCTTGTAACACCTACTCCATTAAATTTAATATTTTATAAATTGATGGGTATGAGAATTGGTAAAAATGTAGTTATTAATACAACAAATATTTCCGATCCTGCCTTAATAACTATGGAAGATAATGTAACGATTGGTGGATCAGCTACTATTTTTGCACATTATGCTCAAGCTGGTTTTTTAGTATTGGCCCCTGTTATTATAAAAAAAGGGGCCACAATAGGATTAAAAGCATCTATTATGGGTGATGTTATTGTCGGAGAAAAAGTAGTTGTAGCTCCACACGCGGTTTTGCTACCAAAGTCTAGACCTGTTAGAGAACCCGTTTCTTAGATCAAAATTAAATCATATTAAAAGCACAGAGACGCTGCTCCAATAATTGCTCCATTTTCAATTGATATGCTCGATAAACAAATTTGAGTTTTTCCTACAAATGGAGCATATGAATACTCTTTCATTCTCATTGAAACACTATCTACAAAACGTTGACCTAATAAAGCTCCTCCGCCACCTAAAATAATTTTTTTAGGTAAGAACAATGTCTGCATTTCCACTAAACCTTTAGCTAAATATTCTGCGGTTAAATTAATAACATCATTTGCTTCAGGATCATTTTTTTTATATAAATCTAAAATTTCAGCAAAGCTAAATTCTTTATCAAGTTTTTCAAAAAAAGATTTTTTAATTCCCTTGATTCCAACGTATGCCTCAAGATGACCTATTCCACCACAAGGGCATTTTCTTCCATTTGAATCAATTGTTATATGACCACCTTCAGCTCCCATTCCATTATGTCCTCGCACGAGATGATGACCAGAATAAATACCTGTCCCAATTCCAGTGCCAATTGTTAAAACAATAAAGTCTGAACAGTCTTTAGCTGTTCCAAATAAATATTCTCCCACAGCAGAAATATTCGCATCGTTTTCAACAAAGACATTTAAGTTAAAAGCTTTTTTAAATTCATCTCTTAAGTTTAAATCTGGCCATCTCAAGTTTACAGCTCTTTCAATCATCCCACTAACAGAACTTGTATTTGGAGCACCAATACCAATAGAGTCTACATTATAATCTCTAATGGCAGGAGAGCATACATTTTTAATCCTTTCAATAAAGTCATCAAAACCTAGCTCTGATTTTGTAGGAATTGATTCGTGAACAAGCACTTCTCCATTTTCAGAGATAATTCCCCATTTAGTATTTGTTCCACCAATATCAATTCCTAGTACATTTTTCATTAACTAAACCAGGCCCAAAGAATTAGAATCATAATAACTAAGACAATACTTAATATTGCATCAGTTTTCCTATCAGATCCTTCATCAATTTTATGATAAGTCACCTTAGCTATTTTTTCAGCATCAGGAGCTGGAGCCAATAAACTTCCAAGAATTAAAATCACTGAGCAAACCACAAAAAGAAATAAGGCAAAATGTAAAAAATTTATTGTAGCAAACTCATACATTATACCACTCAAAGAATCTTTATTAATTTCTGCAAGTAATCTTGCAACACCAATTAAAAATCCACCACCTAAACTAAGCATTGCTCCAGTTAAATTCAATCTTTTAATAAATAAACCTAATAAAAATACGGCCGCGATTGGAGGTGAAATATAAGCTTGAATACTTTGTATATATGTAAACAGACCACCACTTACAAGTTTCATTAAAGGAATCCATACGATTCCTAAAATTACTAAAACGACTGTAGAAATTTGTCCTACTTTAAAAAGGTCTTTTTCTGTAGCATTAGGATTTCTAACTTTATACCAGTCATAAGTAATTAATGTCGAACATGAGTTAAATACACTTGAAAGTGAACTCATTAAGGCTGCTAATAGGCCAGCAATAACCAAACCTTTAATTCCTAATGGTAGAACTTTAGCAATTAGAGCTGGAAGGGCCATATCCGCTTTTGGTAAAACTAACATTCCTTTTTGAGATAGTGCATAAGCAATCATACCTGGAAAAACAAATAAAAACATTGGAAGCATTTTTAAATAACCAGCAAAAATTGTTCCTTTTCTTGCTTGAGTTAAATTCTTAGCAGATAAAACTCTTTGAACAATAAATTGATCTGTACACCAGTACCAAACACCTAAAATAGGTGCTCCAAATAAAATCCCTGTCCAAGGAAACTCACTATGAGAAGAACTCTTCCACATATTGAAAAACTCTGGTTCAATGACAGCTTTAAACTCTCCAATTCCACCTAATGCATTTAGGCCTAGAATTGAAACAAATATTGCACCAACGATCATAATAACTACTTGAATTGCATCTGTATAAATAACGGCCTTTAGACCACCCATAACGGTGTAAATACCAGTAAAAATAACAGTGACTCCAGCACCTACCCAAAATGGAAGTCCAATTGCTTCAAATACAACTGCTCCAGCGAAAATAGTTGCTGAAATTTTTGTGATGACATAAGCAACAACAGATATAAAAGATAAGTAATTTCTAGCGCTTCTACCGTATCTTATTTCTAAGAATTCAGGCATAGTTGTAACACCACTTTTTAAATAGAAAGGAACAAATACCCATCCCAGCATTAGTAAAATAAAGCCTGCTAATATTTCAAATTGAGAAACTGCTACTCCACTCTTAGCACCAGCACCAGCTAATCCGATTAAGTGTTCAGAGCCAATATTTGATGCAAACAATGACGCACCGATTGCAAACCAGCCCAAGTTTCTACCAGCTAAAAAATAATCTTCACCACCATCTTTATTCGTAACTTTTTTTGCTACCCAAAATACAGCTGCAAAATAAAGGGCAATAATTATGTAGTCCACTGCGCCTAGTTGAATTGTCATTGATCTCTCCATTGTGTGTTTATTTGTGTGTTGAGAGAGTATAGAAAAATTATTTGATGATGAAAAATTGTTTTCTTTAAAAAAACCTTCATTTAAACGGTTTTCAATAGATTTGGCCCATGAGAATATAGTTAAAATTCAAACAAGATGAGGACATTATGAGCGATAAAATAGAAATATCTCCATATGACGATGAGTGGCCAGAGCATTTTAAAAGTGAGGCACAATATTTAATGAGTACACTGCCCCAAGATATTCTTTTAGAATTCCACCACATAGGCAGTACGGCCATTCCTGAAATGCCGGCCAAACCAATCATAGATATTGGTGTTATGATAACAGATTACGATGATGCTACTCAAAAGCTAATCCCAGAACTTAAAAAATCTGGCTATGAGCATCTTGCAGAAGCTTCAGAAAATGAAAATCGAATTTTATTTGTTAAAAGGGATGAAAACAAAAACAGAACTCACCATATTCACTTTTGTGAAGAAGAAGAACCATTTTGGGATTGCCTGTATTTTAGAGAATATTTGAAGAAGCATGAACATGAAGCACGAAATTATTTTGAATTAAAGATGGCCTTGGCAAAACAGTTTCCTGATGACAGAGAAGCTTATACTAATGGCAAGTCTGAATATATTAAAAGAATTACTGAAATTGCTAAAAAAGAGCTCGATGAGTTTATTTAATGACTAATTATATTTGGGGGAATGAAGAAACCCAATTTTTCTATTCTTTAACTCCCGAACTCATATTACAGGCCGTAGACTCTCTAGGTATTCAAACAACTGGTAGATGCTTAACTTTAAATAGTATGGAGAATAGAGTTTACGAAGTTGAAATAGATATTGATGAGAGCAAAGTTCATTCAGAAAGTGATAAATTTGTAGTTGCAAAATTTTATAGGCCTGGGCGCTGGTCTTACGAACAAATTATGGATGAACACAATTATCTTTTGGAATTAAAAGATAATGAACTCCCAGCTATTGCCCCATTAGTGCTTAATGGTAAAAGCTTATTTGAATTAGAAATTGATTCAAAAAATAAAATATACTTTTGCTTATTTCCTAAAAAGGGAGGACGAACTCTTTTCGAAATGAGTACAGAACAAATTGAAATTATCGGAAGGCTCATAGCTAGAATTCATAATATTGGAAAGTCTCAGATAGCAAAGCATAGAATTACAATTTCACCTGAATCATTCGGAATGCAAAACTTAAGCTATCTATTAAATCACAGAACACTCCCGACCCATTACGAAAATATATACAAAGGACTAGTTGAAGAGCTTGTAAAAATAATTACTCCTAAATTTGAAAAAGTACAATATCACAGAGTACATGGTGACTGTCATTGGGGTAATTTAATTTGGAGAGATGAAGGGCCATACTTTATAGATTTCGATGACATGTTAATGGGCCCTGCCGTTCAAGATATTTGGCTAATAATTCCAGGAACTGATCAGGAAGCGCAAATTCAAAGAAATATTCTCCTTGAAGCTTATGAGTCAATGGGTAGCTTTGATTATAAAAGTTTAAACCTAATAGAGCCCTTAAGAACTCTTCGATATATTCATTTTAGTGCTTGGATAGCTAAAAGGTGGGAAGACCCGGCCTTCAAACAATCATTTCCACACTTTGGAACAGAAAATTATTGGGCAGAACAAGTGAGTGATCTAAGAAATCAAATTAACATCATTCAAAACCAAAACAATCCTCAGTATTTATAAAATGCTTTTTGAAAAATTATTTATCAGCTCTAAAGTATCAAAAAGATCTTCTTTAGAGATTGGTTTTTCTAATTTGTGAATATTGCCGGTTAATTGATCTAAGGCCGTACTATCACCAGAAATTAAAACTAATGGATGTTTATCTTTTTTCCATTCTAAAGTTTTTAGAATATCGTAAATTTTCTCACCACTAGCACTTGGTAGATGATAGTCGATAATATATGCATCAAATGCATTACCTGTATTTTCAGAATAAATTTTTGTAATTAATGTTAAGGCTTCAATTCCATTTGTAAGAGATACAACTTCGTGACCTTCATCTTCAAGCCAAGCCTTATAAACTTCAGCAATATCCTTATTGTCTTCAACTATTAAAATTCGCATTTAGATATTCTCTTCCCTAATAAAAAAAATTACACCTCAAGTGTTCTCAAAAAGGCCAAAACTAAATAAAAAATCTTTTATTTTTAAGAACTTACAAGTCTTACCTAAAGAAATATTGTCACAAATATTCTCTTTAGGCTACTAAAACTGGCGCTAGGCTTGTAATTCCTAGCGCTTTCATAAAATCTTCTTTAACAAATGGCTTCTCAAGTTTTGAGATACTAGCTTCTAAACCTTTGAAGGCCATAATATCCCCTGATATTAGTAAAAAAGGGTGGGCCTTATTCTTCCAATTTATTGCCTTTACCATTTCTATGACTCTCATTCCATTCGCTGTTGGTAAATGATAATCAATAACAAAAGCATCAAAGTTTAAAGACCCACCGTTAAGGCCACTGATACTGATCATTAACTGAAGGGCCTCTATCCCATCAGTAATAATACAAACATCATGACCTTCTTCTGATAACCATTCTCTGTACAACTGTCCTAGCTCAATATTATCTTCAACAATTAAAATTCTCATTCTTCGTACTCACGTTAAATTCATTCTGAGATCATTATCGATCTATTTCAAAAATAGTTCACGTGAAATTACCTTCATAAACTTATCAAGAATCAATATTTGTAAAGATTTATTGAGTTTTTATAAACTTTGAAAGTTTACCTTAAGAAAAATTGATCCCCTTTACAATTTAAATCTGAACATATCGCTTATAAATGTAAAGAATTACTCAGAAAAACACATTTTTCAGGCAGATTTCAAACATTAAATTGTAAAGATCTTTTGAACTACCAAGGGAGATTTTCCCCATTTGTATGCCAAAAATGTCCAGAGTTTTTGACATTTAACTTGTCCATTATCGCAATTAATCCTCTCGCTGATTCAGATGGATCTATATTTCCTTGATGAGAAGTCATATCAGTTCTTACGTAACCTGGATGTAAAATGGCCACTGAAATATTATTAGGAGCTAAATCGTAGGCCAAAGAGCGTCCTACCATATTACAAGCAGATTTAGACATTCTATAGCCATACATCCCCCCACTTCCATTATCCTCAACACTGCCCATCCTAGAGCTTAAGATACCAACTCTTGCACCACTTCCTAGTAAATCTTTAAATGTAGAAATTGATTTTAATGGGCCTAAAGAATTAACTTGAAACTGTTTTTCTATTCTTTCAAAGTCTAAATCATTTAGACTTTCATTAGATAAAATACCCGCATTGTGAATTAAAATATCAAACTCATGACTTTCAAGCTTTTTTCTTGCGGCCTTTAGCGACTCCAAAGAAGTTACTTCTACATCTTCAATTATGTTTATATCTAAGCTAGATAACTCGTTTGTACTTTTACGACATGTAACAAAAACATTAAAACCTCTTTGCTTATATTGCTTAGCTAACTCTAAGCCTATTCCTCTACTACCACCAACGATTAAAACTTTTTTCATATTAATTTCCTTTTACAAACCAACAATGAGGCCTTGAACCCTTATATAAAAGATCACTATCTTTGCAATTTTTCCCATTATTATCGTAAAACACATTACATAATGATCCCTCAATATAAGTGTCTATTCGACATTGGGAAGATGGATGCTCTTCCATAACACTTTTTCTAACAGATAAATCTCTTTTCCCAAGGTCTGCCTTTTTACCCCTTCTTCCTCTTCTTGAACTCTTTAGAGCATATAAAAAACTAACCATCATCTCATTACTCAAAACTTGCCTAAAACATAAGTTCTGTTGAGTAATATTTTGAAAATTAACTTTACATTTTTCAGTTAAAAAAGAATTTAACTTGAACTCTTTTACTCTTTCTTCGTTATTAGAATTTTCATAAACTTTTTTAAAACATGTATTAGCAGAATAATAGTCTGCTTGACCTTCAACACTAACCCATTGGCGAGACTTCTTAGTTGGTGAGCCTCCTAAATGGTGACCCATTTCATGACACAATATAGACGCAATCACTTCTTCTGAAGAATACTTATGATAAACAGTTCCACCTAGTATTTCTATTATCCACAATCCGTCTTTTCTTTTGGCAAAGGCATTAACTCTAAGATCATTTTCTAAAAAACTTATCTGAAGTTTCCCACCCAGCGATTCGACCTCATCTGAATATAAATCATATAATTTATGGATGAGATTTTGAGTTATTTTCTTTTTCTCAGAATTAACAAAACTACTTGTCTCTAAATCATGATACTCAGTTTCTGGAAGAAAATTAGCATTTGCAATTTGGATAGTTAAGATAAAGATAATAATTTTTTTCATTTTCTAATAATAGAAATATAAAAATGTAATTCCAAGATTAAAGAAAAACACTCAAGTATATTTTTTATTAGACGTTAGTTATCCAACTATTTAATATACCTAATATGGCAAAAGGATCTGATAAAGTCGTCATTACAGCTATTATTGGTAATGCGCTCGTAACAATAAGTAAATTTATTGGCTGGTTTATAACCCGCTCTTCTTCTATGTTTGCAGAGGCCATCCACAGTGCTGCCGATACGGCAAACCAAATATTACTTTTAATAGGATTAAAATCTTCTAGAAAAGGTCCTTCAAAATTATTTCCTTGGGGAACAGGTCAAGCTCAATACGTTTGGAATTTAATATCCGCCATGGGGATATTTTTTATAGGGTTTGGTTTTACAACTTATCATGGTGTTCATACTCTTTTTCACCCAAGCGAAAAAGGTGAAGAAAATCTTGTCTTAAACTTGTCTATTTTATTTATTGCTTTAGTTATTGAAGGATACGCTTTTATTGTTGCCTACAAGGAAGCTAGTAAGCAAAAGGGAAAGTACTCTTGGAAAGAGTTTCTAAAAATCAGTGACGATCCTACAACGATTGGTGTTTTATTTGAAGATGCAATTGCTGTTACGGGCATAATTGTCGCATTTTTGTGTATAGGACTGTCGCACTACTTTAATTCTAGTGTTCCAGATGCAGTCGGTTCAATTCTAATTGGAATACTTTTAGGTTTCATGGCCATTTTTCTTGCTTATATAAATTCAATTCTATTAATAGGTCCCAGTGTTCACAAAACAAAAGTTGAAGAGATAAAGTCATTTATTGAGTCATATCCTTATATTAAGAGTATACAGGCCTTGAAAACAGTAGTCTTAGGAAGTGGTCGCTTACATCTGTCTATGGATATTGAAATATATGGAGAGCAAATCATTGATCGGGAGCAGATTCAAAAAGATGCTAACGCTCTAAGAAATGGTGAAGATGCAGCAAAAATTTTAGTAAAAACATCTGAGAGATCCATACGAATCGTCGGAGAAATTATCAATAAACTTGAAATTGAAATTCAACAAAAATTCCCAGATATTGGCATGATAGAGCTAGAACTTCATTAATCTTAAGAAATTTAAAATTAACATCCTTTTACATCTTTGCTATTGAATGTAAGTGAAATATTTTTTATTCGTTTTTCTTATTCTCTTTTCTAATGCGTGGGCCCATAAACCTCCTCACGTTTTAGTTATACACTCGTATGCGCCTGAAGATCTTTGGGTAAAAGATATAAACAATGCCATTATACATGAAGTTGAACGCCTTAATATTCAACTAAGTATTTCTACTGAGTACTTAGATTCAAAAAGAAATAATGACGAAGAGTACTTTAACTCCTTAGAGAAAGTTTTTGATTTCAAATATAAAAATAGAAATGTGAAATATATAATCACTTCAGATGATAATGCCTTTAGATTTGCAATTAAAAATAGAAAAGAAATTTTTAAAGATGCAAAAATAATTTTCACAGGCTTAAATGGATATCAATCTTATAAAGAGTCTTGGTTAAAAAAAGAAAAAGATTTTACTGGAATAGTTGAAAGTTACGATATTGTTGAAAATATAAAACTTATTAAAAGACTCATTCCTAATCTTAAAAAACTATACTTAATAAACTCTCTTTATACATTAAGTGCTCGATATTTTAAAAAGGAATTTTTAAAAGCTATTGATGGAACAGAATTTAACATAAAGTTTGAATGGCTTGAAGATTACAAAATTAATGATTTATATAAAAAAGCAAAAACTTTTGAAGAGGATAGTGCAGCTCTTTATCTAGCATATGGCAGAGATAAAAATGGATATTATGCTGGTTTTAAAAGAAATGTGTCCATTCTTTCTAAGAATTCACCTAGGCCGATATTCACCATGCTCTCATTTTACTTAGGACATGGATCAACTGGCGGAATAGTTACAAGTGGATCTACTCATGGATCTATGTCTGTAAAAATACTAAATAAAATTTTAAATGGTGAAGATATCAACAAAATCCCAGTCGTAGAACAAAGTGTAAACACTCCTATATTTGATTATAATTTTTTAGAAAAATTTAATATCAATAAAAGATTTTTGCCCGTTAACTCATTAATCATAAATACACCTCCAACATTCTCTGAAATATATTTGGCGAATAAAGTTCCAGTATCGATTGGACTACTCTTACTAATAATTTTACTCGCTATAACTATTACCCTATTAGTTTATTTGTGGGAAAGAGGAAACACTAAAAAAAGATTATTAATAGTAAACGCAAAACTAGAGTCTAGAGTGGCCAAAAGAACAGAACAAATTTTGGAACACAAAACAAAGATGATTAACAATGCAAAATTAGCTGCCCTAGGTGAAATGGCCTCAGGTATTGCCCATGAAATTAATAATCCGTTAATGATAATTAGTTTACAAGCATCAAAAATCTCCAAGTTAACTGATAATTTAAAGATAAAGGAAAGCACTGAAAAAATTATTGAGACTTCAAGAAGAATTTCATTAATTATTAAAGGATTAAAAGAGCTATCTATTGATGGCGAAATTTTAAAAACTGAAGTAATTGAAGTTTCAAACTTTCTAGAGAGTATTATCGAAATAAGTCAGATGAAATTTAAATCTTCAAATATTGATTTAATAATTGAAAATGATATCAAACCTAAATTTATTGATGTTACTCCTGTCCAACTTTCTCAAGTTTTAATTAACTTGTTAAATAATTCATTTGATGCTGTTCAAGTTCTAGACGAAAAGTGGATAAAAATTAAAATTGATGAAAATGATAAGAGTTGTATTATATCTGTAATTGATTCAGGAAAAGGTATTTCAAAAGAAGTAAGTGAAAAAATTATGAATCCTTTCTACTCTACAAAACCACCTCAAAAAGGAACGGGGCTGGGTCTTAGTATTTCTAAAACCATTATTCAAAAGTTCCATGGAAAATTATACCTAGATAAAAGTTCTAAAAATACTAAGTTCTCAATTATTTTACCTAAAGTAAATATTTCTGATCCTAAATTTAACTTGGCAACTTCTTATAAAAATTTAAGAAGTGATTCAACAATTCAATAAAAAAGAACCGAAGTAAAGCAAGATACTTCACTTCGGTTTTCATTAAATTCTTTCTAATGTAAGCTCTACTCGATACTCATTTCCACGTTTGTCGTGGAGTATCAGTTCCGCTAGTTGACCTAATTGTGTCTTAATCTTCTTTACTGAAAGAAGAGCATGACTTTTTCCTAATTTTAAAAGTCTTGCTTTCACCGACACTGGGCCAAATTGTTCTAGCGTTACTTTTAGCTCAAGCGTAGTTTGGCCAAAAGTATTGTTGATTTTTACAGTTTTTGTAGCCTCACTAATTAACTCAGCTTCGTTTTCAACGATAAGACCATCAATGTCTTCTCTAACTACAACTGAATACTTTAGTTTTTCACTAGCAAAAGCCGTACTCACACTTAGAAAGCTAACGAGAATAATTAAGAACAACTTCATAGTTCTCTCCATCTCGTTAATTAGCTGTCGCAACAAACGTGTAACTTGTAAGCTAAATTAGTCCCTTTTCACTCTGTCTTAGTCAGGTATTATAACACTTTCAATGCAACGCATCAACCTCTTCGTAAGTAGTGAAAATTATGAACTTTTAGTCAAATTTTCACCTTAAAATCTCTTAAAAAAAAGCCGATAGGCACTTGTAACAAAAGGAATAACATGAAAATCAATCTCTTTTTAATTTCAACATTATTACTTATCAGTTCTTGTTCAACAGCGATTAAGCGTTTTCCCAATGCAGCTGACGTTATTCCCACGCACAAAACATGTTTAACGACATTCGAAAATCTAGTTGGAGTTGATGAAAAATTTAAAGAATTTAAAGAGGAAGGAGAAAGGGCCTTTGCTCCAATGCACTTTATCACATGGCTTGCTAAGGGGTTAAGAAGAGATATTGAAATTAGTGAACTTCATAAAGCAGCTATGGAAACTCCATTTGCTGTTGAAATGTCGCTTGATTCAAAAACTTTATTAAACTTTATTCAAAGTGCAAAAAAAGATGAAGTTAAAAAGGCCGCTAGATTAATAACTAGAGCGAAGTACACATTTCCGGCCCTTAAAAATCAATGGAAAAAATTTGATGCTCAAAGATATTATGATCAAGCACTTAGATTAATTAGCATTAAAGATCAATGCCAAGTTGGAAGTTGTTGGATCTATGGAGCAAGTTCTACTGTTGAATATTATTTAAATTCTGCCATTAAAAGAAAACATGGTGATCAAATTGAAGATATATCAATTGCCCCAGAACCGGCCTATATGCAATATGTACTTAATCAAATGAGAAAACATATGAAGCATGGGAACTTAGATAATATGCCGGTTGAAAAAGATTTAATTCAAGAAGGAAATTTCTTTGATAATTATATGACTTACTCTAAAGAATATGGAATTGTTCCAACTCAATTTTATAACCCTATTAAGCCATTTAAGAAAAGTGCAAACTGGAGACAAGTAAAAGGGCGTTTAAAAAACTTGTTAAAAGAATTCTTCGAAGAAAAGAATAAACTTCCTCGTGGAGAAAACTATTATGAGCAATTGGAAAAGCTTTCAATTTTATATAATCAAAAAATGAAAGTTATGGCCGAAGAGTATACTGGAAAACTAGATATAGAATTTGAATATATGGGAAAACTATATACTCCTCAGACTTTTCATGATGAGTTTTTAAGTCCAAACTATACGGAAGTTTTATCTTATAGAGTTGCTCCTTATGGCTGGGGAAATAGAAAATCAAGATACGGAACAGATATCTATAATGATAAACTAGAATTATCTCAGCAAACTTTTATTAATGATACAAAATTTATAAATCCAGCTAATCCAAATTCTAGAAGAGAGTTAGAAAGGTTTATCATTAATGAAGTGAATCAGAACAAACCCGTCTATATTTCTATTAAAATTCCTGAATCAACTTATACTGATGCAAATGGAAAAAATTACGTCTTAATTGACGGAGCTACTGGTAAATTACAATCAGAACCAGGAAGTGAATCAGTGAAAATTCGTGGAGGCCACGCTCTAGTCGTTACAGGTGTAGAATTAGACTATCAAGGCAATATAAAAACCCTTAAGATTCAAAACTCATGGGGTCTATATGGAGACGAAGGTTTCTTCCATATGGATAATTCATTCATATGGAAATTTGCTACAGGTTTTAAAGTTTTAAGATAGCAGAGTTTTTCTCATTCTCTCTAACTTCAACTTGAGTAATCCAAGCACGACCATTCGTTTGTTCGTTAATCATTTTATTAACATTATCATATACGAATTGAGCTGTTCCTTCCATTCCGATATTTTCAAAAACTCTCATTTGAATTACACCTTGTTCATCTAGTTTTTTAAAATCATCTATATGTGGATCATCCTGACTTACTAAAAATGTATGATCAAACCAATGTTCAAGCCACTTTTTTACTTCTTTAAGACCACCAAAGTCTACAACCCATCCTTCTTTAGTCCTTTCACTACATGCAAATTCAAAATAAAAATCTCTTGAGTAGCCATGAACAAACCTACAGTGACTCTCCGCTTTCCATTGACGATGAGTACAAGGAAATCCTTTAAATTTTTTAGTTGAATAAAAAGTCGCCATATTTTTCTCCATAAGCTAATTAATTACTTTATCAAATTTTTCAGAAATTATTGAATCAATCCAAAAATGTGGTTTTAATCTTTGGTGACCTAAGAAACCGACATGTCCACCTCTATTTGAAGTGTATAATTCAAAATTTTCTTTTTTAGGCATTTTATTTAAATTAAATGAATCAACAATTGGATCATCTAATGATGTTAATAACAATAATGGCTTTTTAATACTTCCCATAAATTGTAAGCAACTATTGGAATCATAATAGTGTTTTGCACTTTTATATCCTGAAATTGGGCCCGTATATAAATCATCAAATTCGTATAATGTTTTTACATTAGATGGAATGGGAAAATCTTTTAAGGCAGGGAATATTTCATGTCTTTGCTTAACTATTTTATCTAAGCAGATTAAAAAATATTTCTCAAACATTTTACTTTTTTTCAAATGATTACAAGAGTCTTCTAAACTAAGAGGAAATGAAACTGCACTTGCAATTTTTAATTGATCTCCTAATAACTCTGAAAATTCACCTAACATTTTTATTGTCAAATTTGCACCAAGAGAATAGCCAACAACACCATAAGCACAATTAGGGTATTTTTCTTCTAACCACTGGCAAGACTTTAAAAGATCATAAGATCTTCCTCCGTGACCAACACCCATAGCTAAATCAATCCCTGGTCCGGCCCCTCTATGATTCATTCTTATGACATTATAGCCTTTTGAATAAAAAATATTTCCCATTCTCATAATATAAAAGGACTTGTAGTCACCTGCTAATCCATGAACTAAAACAATGGATTTTTTTCCATCCCAGTTTTTAGGAGTGTTTTCAATCAACATTAACTGATCTCCATCATCTAAGTTGATAATATGAGACTTTGCTTCTCCTGGGATATCCTTTACTGGAAAGTACTTCGAAAAAACTGTTTGCGCCCAAGGTCCTGAAATAGCAGGGAATGTATTAAAACTATGATTTTTCATAATTATTTATAAATCAATATATATTACTTGTCGATGGCCCAAAATTTACATATTTGACATAGTGAAATAGGATAAATTTGTGAATATTATAGATATTTTAAAAAACCGAGAGTTAACAAATTATCCCAAAAGAATTTTTTTTGGCAGAGGTAAACAGCACGAAGAATATAACTGGGTAAATATAGACTGGTATCCTCCATATATTTATATTGAATCATTTGATGAAAGTAAAAGTGTAAATGAAATAATAAATTTTTATCAAGATTCCTATGAGGTTATAACTAGTAATGATAAAAATGGTGAATATGAAACCATAGTAAATGAAAATGAAACTTTCTTTAAAATTTCACTTGGAAGAAATAAGAATACAGGACTATTTCTAGATTCTGCTCCTCTTAGAAGTTGGATTTCAAAACACTCAAAAAATAAAAAAATACTAAATCTTTTTTCCTATACCTGTACTCTAGGAGCAGTGGCCATGAAGTCAGGAGCTCATTCCTGTATGAATGTCGACATGTCACAGTCTTCATTAAATAGAGGGAAGTCTAATTATAAATTAAATGAATTAGAAGTTAAAAATATAGACTTTCAAAAAAAGAATATTTTAAAATCATTAAATTATTTTTCTAAAAAAGATCCTTTTGATATCATCATCATAGACCCTCCTCCTCGTCAGGCAAAAAGTTTTTACTACAAAAAAGATTATATTAAAATATTGAAAAGAGTCGAATCTTGGAGTCATAAGAATACAACCATTGTATTAACCAAAAACGATACGTTAATAACTGAAGAAGTTTTTATTGGCTGGCTACACGAAAATACGTCATTAAAAATATTAGACAAATTATTTGCTCCAAAATATTTTGAGTGGAAGAATACTACTGAGCAAATACATTTTTATATCTGTGGATATACTAATGAGTAATAAAAATTATATTTCTCAAAAAGGTTACAACAAAATAATTCAGGAATATGATGATCTTTTAAAAGTACAAAGACCAGAAATATGTAAAACAATTGCTTGGGCCGCAGGAAATGGCGATAGATCTGAAAACGCTGACTATATATATGGAAGAAAAAAGCTCAGAGAGATAGATTCACGACTAAGATTTTTGAAATCACGCTTAAAGAATATCGAAATAGTTGACTATTTAGATCATTCAAATGAAAAAGTTTTATTTGGTGCTACTATCACACTTGAAGACGAAGAAGAAAATATTAAAAAGTTAACGATTGTAGGTGCAGACGAAATAGATATAAAAAAATCGCATTATAGCATTAATTCTCCATTTGGACGGGCCTTACTTGGAAAACAAATTGACGACGAAGCTTTAATAAAAACACCTAATGGAGATAGAATTTTTCTGATAAAAAAAATCGAGTATATTCTTTATTAATATCATGTAAAATAATTACGATAAGTTATTAAAATCATGGATAACAATTTGAAAGAAGAAAACTATTCTATATTTGAACTCTATCAAGATAGCATACTTGTTGTAGATGAAAATGGAACTATAAAGTATATCAACCGGTATGCTGAAAACTTCTTTGATACAACATTGAAAAGAATCTTGAAGAAAAACTTAAAACTTCTAGATCTATTTAAAATTGAGGAAGATGGTTTTCATTTGAAATATTGTGTCGGTATTTTGAAAGAAGTTCCCTTTTCTTCAAAATGTGGAAAGACTGGACGTTTTCAAGTAAATGCTCAACCTGATCCTTTTTATGATGGTGGGACGATAGTTTATATTCATGATGTTAGTTTGGAAGCAAACCTTCAAGAAAAGTATCAGCAAGAATCTTTAAATGCTGAAAAGTTTAGAATCAAGGCCATGGTAGATGAGCTAACTGGCATTTGGAACTATAGAGCTTTCATGCAAAGATTACAAAGTATTTGCTCTGAAATATCTAATATAAACCTAGAGCAAAGTTTAGTTGTAGCAATGGTAGATGCTGATCATTTTAAGAAAGTTAATGATACATATGGGCATTTGCAAGGTGATAAAGTTTTAAAGCAAATAGCTTCAATTCTCAAACAAACTGTTGATAATAGAGGTGTTGTTGCTAGATATGGTGGAGAAGAGTTTATTATTGTATACCCTCATATTGAAGAAGATTATTTTAATAATGCTTTGGAAGTCATGAGAAAAAATATTGAAAATACAAGTATTGACAATATTGAAGGTGGCCCAGCAATAAATATAACAGTGAGCATTGGAGCAACAATGATTAAGGCCAAACATTTTTTACCACTAAAGAATCAATACTCTATAGAAGATATAATACAAAAATTGATTAAAATGACTGATATAAAATTATATGAGGCTAAAGAAGAAGGTCGAAACTGTGTTAGACCTCATATTTTTAAAGGTCAATAGGAACCGAAATGAATCAATCTCTTATATTTATTCCATGTTTTACACTTATCATTATTACATATGCAATTATTCTAACTATGTTTTTTAAGAGAAAAAAAGCTATTCTCAATGGAAAAATAGATTTTAGACACTTTAAAACCTATGATTTTTCAAATGAAGTTCCAAAAGAATTAAGACAAATTGAAAGACATGTAACTAACTTATTTGAAGCTCCTCTAATATTCTACATTGTATGTTTATTTGGACTTGTATTAAGAGGTGTTGATTGCACGTTTTTAACTCTAGCCTGGAGCTATGTTGGAATACGTTTAGTCCACACATTTATTCATCTTACATCTAATAAGATTTTAATTAGGGCCGGAGCCTATGGCCTCAGTTGGCTTGTAATAATTATTATGGGAATCAAACTAACAATTAATATTTTATAGTTTTTTTATTAAATATATTCCGTCTCTAATGGGAAGAAATGTTTTAAAAATATCTTCTCTAGATTTAACATATTCATTTAATTCAACAATATACTGAGTACTCTTATCAAGATCACCATCAATAAAGCCATCGATAACTTGACCAGACCAAAGAACATTATCTATTACAATTATTCCCTTATCACTTAGTAAATTAAGTCCCATTTTAAAGTAATCTAAATAACTGGCCTTATCTGCATCGATAAAAATTAGATCATAGTTTTCAGTTAGATCAGCAACGACTTCTTTTCCATCTCCATTTAGTGAAGTAATTTTAGATCCATGATGAGATTTTCCCCAAAATTCTTTTGCTTGAGAAGTAACTTTCTTATTCTTATCAATTGTAGTAATTCTTCCATCTTCAGGTAAAAACTCTGCCATGGCCAACGCTGAGTAGCCTGTAAAAGTTCCTATTTCCAAAACATTTTTTGCATTAATACTCTTTATCAAAAAACCAAGTAATGAACTCTCTAAAGGACCACATAACATTCTATGTAATGGTTGAGTTTGTCTTGTATGTTCAGCTAATGTTTCACAATCAGAACTTGGCGATGTTGAATGTTCAATTGAATAATTTAATACTCTTTCATCTATAAAATTCATTTTCTATCCCTTATTTTATTAAATGCTTTTCTCTAAAACTATTATATCGTTTAGCTTTATTAGTCCAGAGTTTAAAACCTTGGCCCTTAATCCTCCAGACTTGTTTTTACTCATCCAATCATAAGTACCACTTCCAATAGTTTCTTCCATCCACCTACATGGGGCACAATCTTCGACTCCTAAAAATTCGACATCGTTAACCTTAAATTTTTTTCCAATCAATTCAAATGGATCAATTCCAGTAACAAAAATCTGTCTCTTATACACATCTGACGCTGCCGACGATAGAGCTCGTGGG
>CAXHCD010000034.1:0-33341 GCA_964015265.1 uncultured Oligoflexia bacterium | reverse complement strand
TTATCCTTTGATTGATCTATAATTTTAGCTTTCATTATTATAAAGATAAATTAACCTTATAATTTGGAGTGTCAGTTGAGTAAAGCATTTTTTTTTATTGATGATGATGAAGAGTTTTTATATTTTGTGGGAAGAATTTGTGAAAATATTGAAAATGTTTCAAAAGTACTTTCTGCTTCAGATGGAAAGGATGCTCTAGACAAAATTTTGAAATGGCTTACTTCAAAAGCTGACCTCCCTAACTTAATGTTTGTAGATATTAATATGCCTAGAATGAATGGTTTTGAGTTCTTAGAAGAGTTCAAAAAATTACGCACTCAACACAATTCATTAAAGAATATAATTCCAGTTGTAATGCTTACCTCATCTCAAAATTCAACAGATAAAGATAAAGCATTTAGAACAGGTATTGTGGATAATTATATAATTAAGCCAAATAGCGCGGATAAAATGACTGACTTGATTCATAACTTTCTGGACTAATATTGTTTGAAGAAATATTTAACCATTCACCTGTTGCTATGATTCTTATTAATGAGCAAGGAAATATAAAGCTCGCTAATAGACATGCAGAAGAACTATTTGAATACTCAAAAGGTGAGTTACTAGGAAAAGATATTTCAATTTTAGTACCAAAAGACGTTAGACCAAAACATCCAGAACTCGTTCAAAAATATTTTAAATCTCCACTTCCAAGGCAAATGGGTGTGGGAAGAGATTTATTTGGAGTAAAAAAAGATAAGACTAACTTTCCTGTTGAAGTTGGGCTTAATCCAATAGAGTCAGATGGTGAACTTTTTGTAATGAGTTATGTTATAGATATAACAGAAAGACATAAAGCAGAAGAGCGTTTTAAAGCGGCTGTTGAAGCTGCTCCAAATGGTATGATTATGATCAATCAATATGGAAAGATTGTATTAATCAATAAAAAAACTGAAGAAATATTTGGATATGCAAGAGATGAATTAATCAATAGACCAATTGAAATTTTAGTACCTGAAGACTTTAGGGCCCCACATCCTCGTTTTGTTAAATCCTATATAGAAGACCCTGAACCTCGATCTATGGGAATTGGTCGAGAGCTTTTTGGAAGACACAAAAATGGAAAATTAGTGCCTGTAGAGATAGGATTACAACCCATATATGCTGATGATGAAATCTTTGTAATAAGCTCTGTTGTAGATATTTCTCAAAGAAAAGTTGCTGAAAAAGAAATATTTCAAAAAACGGAAGAAATTAAAGAGTTTTCATATCGAACTTCACATGATTTACGATCACCTCTACTTACAATGGGGGGACTGATTGATTTTGTACTAGAAGATATAAAAAATGGAAATATGGATAGAGCACTTGAAGGTGGATTAAAAGTTAAAAGTCTCAATACAAAAGTGAACACTCTTATTGAAGATATTATGATTCTTACAAAGACAGATCTAGTAGACGAAGAAGAATCAGAGTTTAACTTTGATGAATACTTAGTTAATTTTAAAGAAAGATATGCAAAATCTATTGAGGATAATAAAGTAAAAATTGAAACTTCTTTTTTACATAAGAAGAAATTAATTACTCAAAAGACAAGACTGCTTCAAGTATTAGATAATTTGATATCTAATTCAATTAAGTATTCTAATTCATTAATAGAGAATAAGTTTGTAAGACTTCAAACCTTTTCTGGCCCGGATCGTTTTTTTATTCAAATAGAGGATAACGGAATAGGAATCCCTAAAGAAAAACATGATTTAGTTTTTAGTATGTTTAAAAGGTTTCATGATGGTACAATTGAAGGAAGTGGCCTAGGCTTATATATGGTAAGAAAACATATAAATAAACTTGAGGCAAAAATCACTTTTGAAAGTTCTCCAAAGGGAACAGTTTTTTACATTGAATTTGAAATTTAAATTTGGGCATTCATGTTTGTACTTATTATCGTGGGAACTATTTTTTTACTTGTAGGTCTAAGCGCTTTTTATATAAATTATTATTATCAAAAAAATGGAAAAATAATTCCGGGTACAATTTATGCTTACCAAAGAAAAATATCTCGAAATTCAAAAGGTTCAAGAACGGTAACATACCATCCAATAATAAAATATTATTTCAATACTAATGAGCTTTATTTCAGCCCCTATGGATCGAGTACTTTTGATTATGAAATAGGAGAAAGAGTTGAACTTTATAATATTTCAAAATCAGCAGAATATATAAGACTAAAAGATAGTAAAATTTCCAAGGTCTTTTATTTCTTCTTTGTCATTGGAGCTTGTCTAATTGCTGCATTCTTTTTAATAAATAAGAAGCTAGGATTTATAGATTATATCCCTTTAGTTATGATATCAGTTTTCTTTTTAATGATTTATTTTAAAATTAAAAAAGCGATTTCTAAAACTACAGAAAAAATACCTAGTTTTGTGGACTCGATATTGAAACAAAAAATTATGACTAGCTCACAGGTAAATAACCTTTCTAATATTTATTTTACACAATCAGAACTTTCAAAAATTATTCAAAAAAATAATAAAATTCAATTTTATGTTTCATTAGTTTTTTTTACGATATGTTTAAGCGGTTTTTATTTTTGCTGGAAAAGCTTAGGAATAAATTTACAAAAAGAAGTTATTGAATCTGTAAACTTAACTCTAAAAGATTTTTCTAATGTTTACGAGCTAAAAAAATACATTAATAGACCTAAAGTAATCTTATCGGGAGTTAGTTTGGTCTTTTCTATTCTACTTAGTATTTCTACATATTATTCTTGGAAGAAGATCAGATAATGTTTTAAATATATTGTTTTTCCTATAATATGAATTTATGAAAAATAAAAATATTGAAATAAGAAATGCAAAAAAGAGTGATATCCCTGGAATCGTAGACTTGTCTGATCGGGTTTATGCACCAATGCCCGGATATAAGAAAGATACAATTAGAGGGCAAATATCGAATTTTCAAGAAGGTTGTTTTGTAATCTTAATAAATAAAAAAATTGTCGCATATTCAGCTAGTTTAATTATAAATGAAGATCTTGCACTAAAGCCTCATACTTGGGCCGAAGTTACAGCAAATGGTTTTGGTTCCACTCATAACAAAAATGGCGACTATTTATATGGCTATGAGACTTGTGTAGATAATCAGTTTAGAGGTCATAGACTTGGTCAAAGAATTTATAGTGCAAGAAAAAAGTTAGTTAAATTTAAAAATCTTAAAGGAATTGTCTTTGGTGGAAGAATTCCTGGATACGCAAAAAAGTCTAGTAAAGTTAAAAATGTTGAAGAATATATTGAACAAGTTAAAGAGAAAAAAATTAAAGATTCTACTTTAGGGTTTCATTTAAGAAATGATTTTAACGTTATTGGTATTTTAGAAAATTACCTTCCTAGTGATAAAGAAAGTGGGGGATATGCAGTTCATTTAAAATGGGACAATCAAGAGTACGCAACCGTTGAATCTAATAAACTTAACCCATTGATGCCTAAGTCTGTAAGAATTGTAACTGTTCAGTATAAACAAAGGTCTGTAAAAAGCTTTGAAGAATTCGCCAAAATTGTAGAGTATTATGTCGATGTTGCTGGAGATTATAGAGCTGATTTTTTACTCTTTCCAGAACTTTTTACAATGCAGCTTCTATCGATTAAGAATGAAGAAGTTGAACCAGAAATTGCAATTGAACATATGACCTCATATACGGAAAAAGTTAAAATGCTTTTTCATAACTTAGCTATTAAATATAACGTTAATATCATTGCGGGTTCACATCCTACTAAAGTTGACGATCAAGTAAGAAATGTTTCTTATATTTGTTTAAGAGATGGAAACATACACCAGCAAGAAAAAATTCACCCAACGCCTGATGAAAAATATTGGTGGCAGATTCAAGGTGGTGACGAAGTAAAAGTTATAGACACTGATTGTGGACCAATAGGTGTTTTGATTTGTTATGATAGTGAATTTCCTGAGCTAACAAGGCATTTAGTTAATCAAGGAATTCAATTTTTATTTGTGCCATTCTTAACTGATAATAGACAAGCATTCTGTCGAGTGAAGTATTGTTGTATGGCAAGGGCCATTGAAAATCAGATTTATGTGGCGATGGCCGGAAATGTTGGAAACCTTCCTCGAGTAAAAAACCTAGATATTCAATACGCTCAAAGCTGTATTATAACTCCTTGTGATTTTCCATTCGCTAGAGATGGAATAGCTGCGGATACAACTCCTAATGTGGAAATGGTGGCCATTGCAGATCTTAGAATTGATACACTCTTAGAAGCTAGAGAAAGTGGCGCCGTTAGAAATTTAAAAGATCGAAGACATGATCTTTATTCTGTTTCTTGGAATAAATAAAAGGCAATAAGGTACGTGTTTACCTTTTATTAAAAGAGCTAGATAATCTAGTAATAGGAGATATATGTGGTCGATAAAATTGACAGTTTTTCTCTGAATAAGGGAAAAGTCATAGCTAATAGATTCACTGTGGTTGACCTGCTAGGAGCGGGATATGAAGGTGAAGTATATAGAGTTTTAGAGAGTCATACTAATAAAGAAAGGGCGATTAAATTATTTTTTCCTCATAGAAATCCAAAATTTAAAATTAGTACTAGATATGCTAAGAAATTAGATAAATTAAGAGATAGTCCAATTGTTATGGATTATTTGTCCCATGAAATTTTAAGAATAAAAGGTCATCGAGTTGCATGTCTTGCTTCTGAATTTATTGAAGGCCAACTCTTAGGTCATTTTATAGACAGACAGAGACAAAAAAAATTAGGAATTTTTCCAGCTATTCACCTATTATATTCAGTCGTTTTAGGAGTTGAATCAATTCACCTTGAGGGAGAGTATCATGGTGATCTTCATACTGATAATATAATTATTAAAAGATTTGGGCTTGAATTTGATTTGAAAATTATTGATTTACATCACTGGGGTGATTCTAAAAAAGATAATCGAGATGAAGATATAATTAAAATTATTAGAATTTTTTATGATATTTTAGGTGGTTCAAAATTTTATATGAAACTTCCAAAATCTGTTAAGTATATTATTTGTGGATTGAGAAGATCACTTATTTTAGAAAGATTTAAAACTATTTCAGATTTGAGATATCATCTAGAAACGATGGATTGGTCTGATGCCGTTAGATAAAAATTCGAATATTTTTATTCACGATTGTAATGAAATTATAAATGAAGTCATAGATATTGGAGATTATCGTTTAGGATATTTTTGTTCTAAAAGCAAAGTTAAAACTAGTGAAGATAATGAAGACTGTCTTTTCATGTCCGTAAAAAAGAACGGCCTAAGAATAGGTGTTGCTGATGGTGCTGGAGGACATCCTCGAGGAAGAGATGCTTCATATACTATTGCTGAGAGTTTCATACAAGATTCAAGTCAAAACATAGGTGAATTGATTAACTCTATAAATCAAAAAGTAATTGATTTAAAAGTTGGCGCTAAATCAACATTTGCTTTGGCCGATATAATAGATGGTGATATTAGTTTTTATTGCGTTGGTGATTCTGAAGTACTGTATTGGAATGCTCAGGGTAAAATGATTTATAGTTCTACACCACATTCTATAACTGGAATGAAAGTAAAATCAGGAGTAATTGATCAAACTCAATCTCTTCAAGATCCTGATAGGCATTATGTACAAAATCTTGTTGGCGATGAGTTTATTAGAATAGAGTCTACGAGTAAGTTTCAACTGAAAAAAGGTCATACAATTTTAATTGGCACAGATGGAATTTTTGATAATTTATCTCATGTTGAACTAGAACAAATGGCATCAAATGGTCAATTTGAAAAATCTTTTGAAGAGCTAGTTGAAAAATGCAGTGAACAAGATGAAAAAATGTGGTTAAAAGAGGATGACATTGCCTTTATATTATTTCGAAAAGTTAAGGCCTAGTTCTGAAAGTGTGAGGATTTATGAAATTTGATCAATGGTTAAAAAAATATTTTAAAAATTCGACAGAGTCGAAAACAAATCTAGAAGAATCTTTTTTTGCTATAAATAAAAGTACTGCTGTGTATGCTCTGAGCGCAGATCCTCCAACATGGGGGCATGCTGACATAATGATGAGAGCTGCCAAGAAGTTTTCGAAAGTTTATTGGGTTATTGGTGTAAATCCTAAAAAGCAATCAATGTTTTCGACAGATCAAAAAAAGCTTATGTTGGAAGCATATATAAAACATTATAAGCTTGAAAACGTACAAGTGGATTATTTTGAAGGAAGTATTGCTAAATACTGTAAAGAAAAAAATGCACGATTTTTAATTAGAGGATTGAGAAGTAGTTCCGATTTTCAAATGGAATATGAACTTTCTGTGGGAAACAGAGGTATTAATAAAGAGTTAGAAACAATTTGTATGTTTACTAAACCTCACTATGCAACCATCAGCTCTTCAATCGTAAGAGAGTTAACTCAGTTGGATGAAAAGATATCACAATATGTTCATCCAGAAGTCGAAAGATTGATTCATGAATCTATTAAAAAATAGAAGTTTGTGGTAGTCTTCTTCCATGGAAAAGCTAATTATTGAAATTGCAACATTTTTAGAAAAACATCAATGGTCAAAAACGGTATTATTATCTTTAGGACTATTTTCAATTTTTTTATTAACTAAAAGAATAATTCTTAAAAATATCGATAAGAAAGAAGGGAAGAAGCAAGAGAAGTTTCTTTTAAGAAAGAAAACCTCTCAGTATATGAATTACTTTTTTGCTCTTTCGATATTATTTTTATGGTTTTCACAGCTTCAAGTTTTTTTTGTTTCTCTTTTTGCTGTTGCAGCAGCAATCGTAATTGCATTAAAAGAATTAATAATGTGTGTTACTGGTGGGATGCTCATTAAAATGTCACACGTATTTAAAATTGGAGATAGGATCGAAATTGATGGGAGCAGAGGGTTTGTTATTGAGAAAAATTTACTGACAACTAAAGTTTTAGAGATTGGCCCAGAAAAAAACTCTCAGCAAACAACTGGCGATATTATTACTATTCCAAATAGTGCGATGTTAACAAAAAGCTTGAAAAATGAATCATATTTTAAGGGGTATTCAATTAAATCTCTTGTTTTTAAAATTGAAGATACTTCTGCTATTTATGAGTTTGAAAAGGATATTGCAAATTTAGCTTTTGATTACACATCTAAATATATTCAAGAAGCTAAAAAAAGTATAAGTTCTTTTTGTGAAAAAGAGGGGCTAATTGTACCTGCAGTTGAACCTAAAACCAAAATAATTGTTGAAAATGGTAAAGAATTTTCTGTTATGGTAAAGCTACCAGTTATAAATTCTCAAGTTGGTGATATTGAGCAAATTTTTAATCGCTTTTATTTAGATTGGAAGTTAAAGCATTCTTAAATTTATAGCCACTTCTTTCTTTTAAATATGTAATACATACTAGAGCCAGTCAATGTGAGAACTCCTATAAGTGCAAAGTATCCATATTTCCATTTTAGTTCAGGCATATATTCAAAGTTCATTCCATAAATTCCAGTAATAAAAGTTAGAGGGATAAATATAGAAGCATAGACAGTTAGAAACTTCATAACTTCATTCATTTTATTATTTATTGAAGATAGATGAAGCTCAATTAGTCCAGAAACAATGTCTCTATTCAGTTCAACTGCTTCCTGAACTTGAACACAGTGATCATATGCATCTTGTAGGAATGGAATAATGTTTTGTGAGATATGATCATTTTGAGTTCTAAGAAGAGTATTCATCATATCTTTTACAGGTAGAATAACTCTTCTTATGTATAATAATTCTTTTTTTAACCAGTGAATTTCAGAATTTATATTTGGATCTTTCTCAATGTTTTCTTCAATGATTTCTAGTTCATCGTCTACTCTTTCAATAACTGTAAAGTATTCATCTATCACAGAGTCTAAAATTGCATAGAATAGATAATCAGCGTTCATTTTTCTAATTCGTCCTATGCTTTCAGAAATTCTTTTATTCACTGCTTTGAAAATATTTTTGGGTGATTGATGAATTGTAATTACTGTATCTTTTACAAGTAAGATACTTATCTGCTCTTTTTTAAAAGTTTCTTCAGCCTCATCAAAATAGATCATCTTTAGTGTAGCAAATATATAATCTTCAAATATTTCTACCTTAGGTCTTTGTCTTGTATTTAAAATGTCTTCTAAGACTAGCGAGTGGATACCAAATGATTTTCCAAGTTTTTTTAGAACTTCAACCTGATGTAGGCCATTAATATCGATCCAGTGAACATGGCCATCTTCTCTATGTTCAGAAAAGTCTTTGATTTTAATGTTTGTGATATGTTCAATGTTTACTTTGTTGTACTTTGTTAATTTTATCTCAACATTGTGTTTAGGTATCTCATCTCCAAAATAGACCAAGCTTCCTGGAGGTAGACCAATTTTATTTTGTCGGGTTTTAGCAATCATATATGGGCTGCCTTGCGTTATTTTTTTAAGTTTTAATTAAGTGTTTTAAAGTTAGCATTTATATCATTATATTATTTAAATTTCTTAGGTTTGGAATAAAAAATGGATGATAATGTACTAAAAAACCTTATTTTTATTGAAGATGATGATCTTGATTATGAGATGTATAGCTCAATTGTTTCATCTTTATATCCAAATATTAAAACAATTCAATATGATCATGTTCCAGAGAATTTAGATAAACTCTATAGAAAAGAAGAGACTTTAATACTTTTAGATTTATCTATTAGTGGAAGAGATGGTCTTCAGGTTTACTTTGAAAAAATTCGACCACTTCAATTTATGACTTATGTACATTCTAGTAGTGATAACCCTTCTGACTGGCAAAAATGTATTGAGTTTGGAATTGCTGCATATTTTTCTAAGCAAACTGGAAATGATAATATAAAAAAACAGTTACAATGCATAATTGGTTTTTATGAAATGAATCTAATTAAGTTTGGAAACCCAATTAATGGGCCAGAAAAATATTTAACTCAAATAGATGATCAGAAAAAATTAATTGAGAAACTTAGAGTTGAAGTTTCAAATCTTCGAAAAAATAAAAATTAAATCAATGGAAAACGATTTTAAATAAAGCACCCTCGTCAGATGGGATGCAACTTATATCTCCTTTTAAAACTCTTAGTGATCTTTTCACAATCGTCATACCAAGTCCAAGTCCATTTGATTCTTGGGATTTTATAAAGGGAGTGAATAGTTTTTCAGCAATAGATCTTTCAATACCTATCCCATTATCAGAATATTCAATATCGATTTCACCATCATTTTTTGTTAAGCTAATTGTTACGTTTGCGGAATCAGTATTACAAAACCTAATACTATTTTGAAATAAATTGTTAAATATCTGTTTTAACAATTCTTTGTCTGAATTGATTTTAAAGTTTTGAAGGTTAACAAGTTCTAATTTTAGTTTTTCTTCATATGATTTTGCTTCAGCTTCTAGAAGCTTGGCCAGGTCTATCTCTGTGATATAAGGTTTTACTTGATTTATAGAAGCAATTTTTAACATTCCAGAGATCATGTTTTGAATTTTATTTGAGTTGTTTTGAATAATACCTATATATTTTTCTATTTTTTCAGATTCTGTATTTTGAGATTTTAGTTCATCGTTAAGTAGCTCTACAAAATTAGAAATATGTCTAACTGGTGCTCTTAGGTCATGAGATACGAGAAAAGCATATTCTTCTAATTGTTTATTTGTAACTTCAAGTTTATTAAATACTTTATTCATTTCAGTTACATCATTAATTACAATAATAAGATTTTTTTCGTTATTGTATTCAAAAGGTCTTAAACCAATTTCTAAATATATCGTTTTACCTGACCTTGTTAGGCCTTTTAAAACTCTATTTTCGCCCATTGATTTTTGCACGGGATTTTTAAAATACTCATTCCTATATTGAATATGTTTTTCACGAAGATTAAATGGAATAAGTTCCTCAACTTCTTTGCCAATTAGTTCCTCTTTTGAGTATTCAAATAAACTGGCCAAATATTCATTTACAAATATAATCTTTCCACTGAAATCTGTTGAGATTACACCAATAGGCAGCACTTCCATAATAGACTGTAAACTTGAGTCATTTGCTTTGATTTTGTCCTTAAAAAACATAGGATATTTTATCGTTTTTTTTTCACAATTTAATCATAAGATAACCTTAATATAAATTAAAAAGAATCTATAGATTTAACTAGTTTAGGTTAAGTATAGATTAGAGGCATTGTAAAAAATTGGAATTGCCATAAAATTAATAAAATTAGTTTATGCTAAAAAATCTTGGGGTGAAATATGCATATTTTATTAATTGAAGATGATGATGGAGACATAGAATTTATCGAGAATATATTGGCGGATTATAAGATAGATATTTTAAAAGAGATCCCCGAAGAGATTAGTAAAGATAAGTATGACTTTATTATTACAGATTATTTTATACAAGGTGGAAAAGTATCAAGCCTATTAGAAAATTTGAGTCATATTCCAGATTTTCATGTACCTATTTTGATTACTTCGGGCAAGATTGATGAGATAGATGTTTCAAAGATACCATCTCAGCTAAATGCACTTATATTATCAAAGAATGAGAACTTTAAAGAGTTGCTTCTCTATTATATGGATCTTATTTGTAAGAGAGAATTCGAACATTCTGAGTCGCTTGATTATAAAACTCTATTTATGAATTTGGTCCACGATTTGAGAAACGATTTAGGTTATTGTGAAAATTACAAAGAGCTAAAAGAATATGGATTTGAATCTGTTGAAGATGAGTTACAAATTTTAAAAATAGTGTGTAATTCTACAAGTTTTGCATTTTCTAGACTTGAGCATCTATCCAATTATTTAAACACGGGTGGGGAAAACTATGGATCAATACTTGATGCTTTTGAACTGATTAAAGGGTCTCAGTTACTAAAAAAGTATGAGAATTCTTTTGAGTTTGAAGGTAGTCCTTCAGAGATAGTGGATATCATTCCCTTATACTTCTTATCAGTAATATTAAAAAACTTACTAGAAAACTCGTGTAAACACGCTAGAGAAGATACTGCTTTAAAAATAAAAATAGGTTATTATAATAATGGTACTGAATGCAGCGTAGTTGTTGAAGATAACTCGTGTGGTATGTCAGAAGAAACTTCTGAAAATTTATTTAAAAAGGCCCAAAAAAGTGAATCAGGATTAGGTATAGGGCTAGTGGTATTGAATAGAGTTATAACATCATTTGGCGGAAATGTTGTTATTGCATCTGAAGTTGGAAAAGGTACAAAAATTACAATTAGATTTAAGTTATAGAGGAACACTTAATTGGAAAAAAGGCCTGTTAATATTTTAATTATAGAAGATGACCCTGATGATTTTATCTATATTTCTACAAAATTAAAGTCATCAAAAACGGTTGATTATAATATTTATCATAGTGAATCAATTTCTCAAACAATCGAAAAGCAATTTCAAACTGTTGACTTAGTTTTATGTGATCTAAATCTTAATGACTATTTTGGGAAAGACACTATAGAGATTGTTTCTGAGCTTTATAAGAATACACCTGTCATTGTAGTAAGTGGTGTTAAAGATGAGTCTATAGTAGAGTTTTCATCTAAATCAAATATTGAAGATTATTTAAATAAGGAAGAGCTTAGCTCTCTTAATTTAGATAAAAAAATTGTTTATGTAATTGATAAATTTAGTGCTGCAAAAATTAAGAAACTTGAATCAGAGATGACTTTAATTAAGTTGTTAACTTCAGAGACAGCTCATCAATTGAATAACAGTGCTTGCATACTTTCGCTATTAGAAGCTGAATTTCCTGATGTTGATAAAAAGATTATAAGTCGAATTTTTGGAGTTTCAGAAAAAATTAAATTACACACCTCAAATCTTTTGGCCATTTCTGAAGAAAGTGAAATATTTAGACAAGTCATTTCAGTGAACACTTTAAGTGAAAAGTTCAATATAAGACTTTTTAGAGAAAAAGAAATATTGGATAAGAACTTAGATATTGATTTGGAAAAATTTGTTAACGCCATAAATTTTTTCATTGATGAGAATGAAATTAAAACTGGAATAATGGCAAGCTTAGAAGATAAGTTAGTTATTGAATTTCAAGGTGAAAAACTTGAGAAAATTCATAACGCTGAAGAGGAAAACTTATTTTCATTATTAGTGTTAAGAGGGATTGTTAATCAACATAACGGTCGTATTTCGCATGAAGGTGAAAAATTAAAAGTATTACTTCCATTCAGTAAAGATGAAATTGGTGCCAAATTAGCAAAAAAATATAATATTTCAAGAGTTTTACTAGTGGAAGATGAAGAAGAGATTAAAGAAATATTAACAGAAATCTTGTCCAACTCAGGATATACCGTTTTTAATGCATCAAATGGAAAGGAAGCTTTAGAAGTTCTCGATAGAGAAACTGTAGATATAATCATTTCAGACGTTATGATGCCAAAAATGAGTGGAATTGATTTATATCACAAAATTAGATCAGAGAAAAAAATTCCATTTGTTTTTATGTCAGGATATTCAGGTGGAAGACTTCTAAATGACAAAAATAGTTTTGAAGAAATATATTTTCTACAAAAACCATTTAATCCTGAAGCAATAATTGCTCAATTAAAATCTATTTCCAGTTAATGATCGAATTTAAAAATAATTACTATTCGTTATCGGATAAATTCTATAGGTCTGCAATTCCTGAAAAAATAGAAAATCCAAAATTAATTTATTTTAATGATGAATTAGCAAAAGATTTAAAAATTGATTTACATAAAACTGATCAAAATAAATTAACAAAAATATTCTCAGGAAACCTCGTAGATGAAAATTGTCCTCCCATTTCCTTAGCATATGCTGGTCATCAGTTTGGTCATTTTGTTCCACAGTTAGGAGATGGAAGAGCACATTTGTTGGGGCAACTTAATGGGTATGATGTTCAATTAAAGGGGTCAGGAAAAACATTCTTTTCAAGAAGGGGAGATGGCAAATCAGCTTTAGGCCCTGTTTTACGAGAAACTGTTTTAAGTGAGGCCATGCATACCTTAGGCATTCCAACAACAAGAGCTCTTTGTGCTATTGAAACTAATGAAAATATTTATCGTCAATTTGGAATGGAACCGGGAGGGATATTTACTAGAGTATCAAGATCTCACCTTAGAGTTGGAACATTCCAATACTTTGCTGCAAGAAAAGATAAAGAGTCTTTATCAGAGCTTCTTAAGTTTTCTTGTCAAATACATTACCCAAAACTTTTAGATATAGATGACGAGTCAACACGCTCATTAGAATTTTTGAAAGAAGTTGCTAGAAAGCAGGCATCATTAATTGCGAATTGGAGTAGAGTTGGATTTATACATGGAGTTATGAATACTGATAACTATTCTATCGGTGGTCATACAATTGACTATGGACCTTGTGCTTTCATTGATAATTTTGAATTTGAAAAAACATTTAGCTCTATAGATGCAAATGGACGATATAGTTATTTTAATCAAGTTCCTATCGGGCAATGGAACTTACTAAGGCTTGCAGATACATTAATTCCGCTAATAGATAAAAATGATCAAACTGCAATTAAAAAAGTTGAAACTATATTACCTGAAATTATGAGCTTATTTCCAAAATTAAGATTTATTGAATTATCAAAAAAAATAGGAATAAATGACTATAATGATAAGGATGAGCCTATCATTTTAGAATTTTTAAAAATTTTAGAAGAGTTTAAATTAGACTTCACTAATAGTTTTATTAATATTGATGAATTGTATAATGAAGAATTTCATTTCTTTCCAAATAATCAAAAAGTACAAGACTTTATTATCATTTGGAAAAATAGAATCCCTCAATTAAAAATAGAAAGTAATGTCAATCCAATATTAATACCCCGTAATCACTTGATTGAAAAAATGATTGATATGGCATATGGATCAGATTATTCAATGTTTAATAAAATGATGGAAGCGTATAAAACGCCATATGAAGACGATAAAAGGTATCAAGAATTACAATTGGCACCCAAAGCTAATGAAGTGATTAAAGAAACATTTTGCGGAACATAATAAATAATGACCCACCTAAGTGGGTCATCGTGAAGGGAGGAAAATATCAATTTTGTGTTAGTGGACTGACAAGATCCACTTTTACGAGTTCATTTATGATATTTTTAACAATTGTATCCAAATCAGTGTTTTCAACTTTTCCAATTTCTTTTATCTCATTTGCAACCGTTTCAATTGTTTTCGTTCCATCAAGCCTATCCCAAGTTAAGGCAGTAATATAGTTTACTTCATATGTAGCACCCTCAGGTGTTTTTAACCTTGGTCTTTCTTGCTGATTTAAATTTAAGCATACACCTCTTTTCTTATACATACTAACTCCTTGTTGGTAATGATTGTACTCTTTATATGAGAATAATATTTGATTTTTATTTATGATTAGGTTTTATCTAATTAATAATTCTCTAACTTTAGATGTCCTTAAATTTGTGCGATAAAAACTTTAACAAGTTAGGTATCAAATGAAATTTCGTAAAGATTTAGTTGGAATGAAAAGGCTTACTATTAAAGTCGGTAGTAATGTTATAACAAAAAAAAATGGAAAGTTGGATAGTCGGAAAGTTAGAAAAATTGTAGAAGACATCTGTGATTTAGTAGACTCAGGTATCGAGGTCGTACTCGTTAGTTCAGGAGCTGTTAGTTTAGGGAAAGCATTTTTAAAAACTCATTTACCTCGAAAAGGTCGGATTGATTTACAACATTCAGCTAGTTCAATAGGTCAACCAAAGTTGATAAATACTTATTCACGAATTTTTGAAGAGAATCAAAAAATATGTTCTCAAATTTTACTTACACATGATGATTTTAGAGATAGAAAAAGGTTTTTACATACTAAGCAGAATATCAATGTCCTACTAAGAAATAAAATTACTCCAATATTAAATGAAAATGATTCAATTTCTTATACGGAAATCTCAGTTGGGGACAACGATCATTTAGCAGCTCAAACGGCTCAAATGGTTAATGCTGATTTACTTTTAATGATAACTTCGACGGATGGACTTTATAATATGGATCCTTCAATTGAAGGAGCTGAGAAAATTGATAAAGTTTCTTTTGGCAATCGACTGGATGAAGTTTGCCTAGAAGGCAAAACACAAGTTGGTACAGGTGGAATGGAATCTAAAGTTCATGCGATAAATAAAATAACTCCTTTAGGAATTAAGGCCATAATTAGTTCGAAAGATTCTGAAAGAATGATTTTAGATCCTTTAACTAAAGACGTTGGCACATTCTTTTCTCCAAAGAATTCTTTTGATCCGGAAGAAAGAAAAGCTTGGTTAATATCAACAAAAAAACCAAAGTGTTATATTGAAGTTGATAACGGAGCATACAATGCACTATTAAAAAGTAAATCATTACTACCAAAAGGTGTTATCAGAGTTGTAGGAGAATTTTATAAAGGAGACTGCATTGAAATACGATGTAAAGGGAAGGCCTTTGCAACAGGTGTTTGTGAGTATACTCACTGTGAAATTGAACAAATAAAAGGAATTCACAGTGACGACATCGAGTCAATTTTAGGTTTTAGAACGTCATGTGAAATAATTCATACAATTAATCTTGTATTAGAAAAGGATATAAATAATGAAAGAGCAAGTTAAAAGAGCAAAGACAATTTCAAAGAAACTACTTTCTCTAGATAGAGAAGTGAAAGATAAAATCTTTGATGAGTTGATAGAAAATTTAGATAAAAGAAGAGTTGAAATAATCGATCAAAATAAAATTGATTTGAAATTAGCAAAAGACAATGATCTTAGCTCTGCTATGGTTGATCGGTTGGAATTAAATGATGAGAGAATTAATCAAATGATCGATGGAGTCAGAGCTATAAAAGAACAACCTGATGTTGTTGGAAGTTTTTTCGATGAATTTGAAAATAAAGAAGGTTTGAAGATCAAGAAACAAAGAGTTCCACTTGGTGTCATCTTAATGATATTTGAGAGTCGACCAAATGTTGTTATTGATAGTGCTGCTCTTGCCATAAAATCTTCAAATTCCATTATATTAAAAGGTGGTAAGGAAGCTACATATTCGAACAAAGTTTTAGGTGACATTATAGAAGAATCTATAAGAAAGTATATTTCTCCTGATATGGTCATAGTTTTAGATTCGAATGATCGATCTCAAATTGAAAACTTACTAAAACTCAATGAATATATTGATGTTGTTATACCTCGAGGTGGACATGGGCTGATAAACTATGTTTCTGAAAATGCCAAAATGCCTGTAATCGCACACTTTAAGGGTCTTTGTCATATGTATGTTGATAAAAGTGCAAATATAGATAAAGCTATTAATTTAATTGAAAATGCTAAAACTCAACGACCAGGGGTCTGTAATGCAATTGAAACATTAATCGTTCACAAAGATGTGTTGCCTAAAATTGCTAGTAAATTAGTAAATAATCTCAAAGAAAAAGGTACTGAGCTGAGAGTAGATAATAGTTTCAATTTGGAAAGTCCTGAGAGTTTATCTATTGCAACAGATAAAGATTGGGAAACGGAGTACTTAGAAAATATCTTATCAGTAAAGACAGTAAATAATATAGATGATGCTATAGAACATATTTCTAAGTTTGGAAGCAATCATTCGGAATGTATTATATCTGAAGATGATGATGCATGTTTAAAGTTTTTAAATAATGTTGATGCAAGTTGTGTCATGGTTAACGCATCAACTAGATTTAATGACGGTGGCCAGTTAGGTCTAGGTGCTGAAATTGGAATTTCTACAACAAAGATTCATGCTTATGGGCCAATGGGAGCAGAACAAATGACTACAGCTAGATACGTTGTTGTAGGAGATGGGCACGTAAGGAAATAAGATGAAAATTGGTTTTATTGGTTGCGGTAATATGGCATCGGCCGTTGCGACAGGAATATATAGACATCACCCTGAAGTAGAGTTTTTAACATATACACCATCTCATACAAGAGCAATTGAACTTGCAAAAAAAATTAATGGAGAAGCTAAAAAGAGTTTAGAAGAAATTTTAGAGGCAGATTATTTAGTTATAGGTTGCAAGCCACAGCAATTTAATGATTTAAGTAAAAAATTAGTAAAATATAATTTATCAAAAAAAGTTTTTGTATCAATAATGGCCGCAATTCCATGTGTAAGAATAAAAGAGTCTTTAGGTATTAAAAATGTCATGAGGCTTATGCCCAGTTTACCTATGAATTTTGATAGAGGAATAAGTCTTATATTTTTTGATGATGTATCTATGATTTCTAATGTAAAGCTTTTTTCAAACTTATTGAAAAAATGTTCACAAGTTGTTCAGATAGATGAAGAAGACAACTTTAATAAAGTAACAACTATTTCAGCGTCAGGTCCCGCCTATGTATATTACTTTGCAAATATTATTCAATCAAAATTGGAAAGTTGGGGAATACCTAAGGATGAGTCCCGCAATATGGCTACAAGTTTATTTGAAGGTTCTTCACGGCAAATGAGTTTAACATCTGATGATTTACCTGATCTAATTGATAAAGTAACTTCAAAAGGAGGGGTTACGATTGAAGCAATAAATTCATTTGAAAAACACAATCTTCATGAGAAAATTGGCCTTAGTATAGAAAATGCAGTGGAAAGGTCATATGAAATTGAAAGTAATATTAAATAATAAGTCTCTCTTAATTCTCGCTATTATAGCATTTTACTCATTAACAAGTGAAAGCTTGGTTTATGCAAAGTCTTTTGAGGCATGGAAAAAATCCTATGCTAAAAGAGCTTCAAAAAGAGGTCTGCCTAAAAAGTTTGTGTTAGAAGTTTTATCAAAGGTAAAACTAGATAAGAGTGTTATAGAAAAAGATCGAAATCAAATTATACTAAGCAAAGAGCATAATTATAATCATTTTATGAAAAGATGGCTTCGAGAAGATAATGAAAGAGTTAAGAAAGGAAAAACTCTTTTAAAAGAACATCATAAACTTTTAAGTAAAATAGAAAAAAGATATAAAGTTGATAAAGAGGCGATTGTTTCTTTATGGGGAGTTGAAACATTTTATGGAGAAATCGTTGGTGACTACAATGTTATTCAATCTCTAGCAACACTGGCATATGATGGAAGAAGGAAAAGATTTTTTGAAATTCAGTTAAACGCAGCATTGCGCTTAATTAAAAAAGGCCATGTGAAATTTGAAGATTTCAAAGGAAGTTGGGCCGGAGCAACTGGACAGTGCCAATTTATGCCATCAAATATACCTGTATACGGTCAAGACTTTAATAAAGATGGTAAAATTGATTTATGGGGATCAAAGGAAGATATCTTTGCATCTATAGCTTACTTTCTAAAGCGTGTAGGATGGAAAAAAGGAAAAAGTATAGGTTCTCTAATTTTTAAATCAAAACATAAATATAGATCGAGAAAAACAGCTTCAGAAATTCCAATGAAAGATTCACCTATTATTATTCAAGGCAAAAATTTTAATCCTTTATTAAAATGGAATAATTCAACTTTATTTGCTGCATTTAATATTTTATTAATTAAAGCGTTTAAATCTAATTAAATCATGATTAGGTTTAAACGAATTTGATTTAAATTCAATACTATACGGCCAACTTTCATGGTTTTATATAAGTAACTTTTACTAAAAGGAGTTGGTAATGTTTAATGAAGGAGACAATATTTCAGGGGAAAATATTTCAATGGGTAAATACATTGGAAAGTGCAAACTTCATGGCAAAGAGTTTCATAAAATATTTGACCGTATTAAAAACCTCACTTTATTCATACCAACAACAGAAGAGAAGAAAATTAGAAAACTTCCGGCTAAATCAATTGTCCAAGGAAAGCTTAATATTTTTGAAAGTGAAAATCTTATAGATGTGCAGGAAATAGAAGGGAGTAGGTATAAATACTTAAAAGAAAAAATTAAAATGTCCACTTTTAGTGAAGAAGCTGAAGTCATTCATGATTTACATATTTTAAAAAAGAGCAAACAAATTACTTCGAGTGAAAGAAAGCTTTTCAACTTTCTTAAAGAAAAATTTCTAAACGAAGTTTCTTTTATTATGGGTCAGGAATATGATTATTTAGAAAATAAAATTTTTAACTAAGGATTAAATATGAATATTAGTATTGATGAAAAAGCAAGGTTTAATAAAAATTTCTTATCGAGTAGAGTTGAAGAACTTAAGCAGTATATTGAAAAACAAGTGGAAGAAAATGAGTCAATACTTCCTATAACAGTTTCAAATTTAGAGTTAAATAAAAATCTTCTTGAAAAAATTACAAATAATGATGGAAGAAATCACTAATAATTTCATTTAGCTTTGGTTTTAACTAATTTGTAAATTAAGTTCTCGAAAGTCAGATGAAGCTAGGTAAATATAAATTCAAATAAAAATTTAATTTTGGGATTTGTATGGTTGTTTATAGTTTTATCTTCTTCCTATTAGTATTTGTTGCTATAGGTGTTTCATCTTCATTTAAAAGTAAAAAAAGTAATTCAGATTATCTGTTGGCCGGTCATGATATTCCCCCTTGGTTAGCTGCCCTTTCAGCAATTGCAACTAATAATAGTGGTTATATGTTTATTGGAATGATTGGATACACCTATATGAGTGGTCTTCAATCAATTTGGCTTATGATTGGATGGATATTTGGCGATTTAATAATGAGCTTTTTTGTTCATAAAAAATTAAGACAAGTAACTGAAAGTGAAAACTTACTAAGTTTTGGTGGAGTATTGTCTCGATGGCAACATGGGACAGACTTTCGAAAGTTAAGATTTGTAGTTGGAGTAGGTATAAATACTTAAAAGAAAAAATTAAAATGTCCACTTTTAGTGAAGAAGCTGAAGTCATTCATGATTTACATATTTTAAAAAAGAGCAAACAAATTACTTCGAGTGAAAGAAAGCTTTTCAACTTTCTTAAAGAAAAATTTCTAAACGAAGTTTCTTTTATTATGGGTCAGGAATATGATTATTTAGAAAATAAAATTTTTAACTAAGGATTAAATATGAATATTAGTATTGATGAAAAAGCAAGGTTTAATAAAAATTTCTTATCGAGTAGAGTTGAAGAACTTAAGCAGTATATTGAAAAACAAGTGGAAGAAAATGAGTCAATACTTCCTATAACAGTTTCAAATTTAGAGTTAAATAAAAATCTTCTTGAAAAAATTACAAATAATGATGGAAGAAATCACTAATAATTTCATTTAGCTTTGGTTTTAACTAATTTGTAAATTAAGTTCTCGAAAGTCAGATGAAGCTAGGTAAATATAAATTCAAATAAAAATTTAATTTTGGGATTTGTATGGTTGTTTATAGTTTTATCTTCTTCCTATTAGTATTTGTTGCTATAGGTGTTTCATCTTCATTTAAAAGTAAAAAAAGTAATTCAGATTATCTGTTGGCCGGTCATGATATTCCCCCTTGGTTAGCTGCCCTTTCAGCAATTGCAACTAATAATAGTGGTTATATGTTTATTGGAATGATTGGATACACCTATATGAGTGGTCTTCAATCAATTTGGCTTATGATTGGATGGATATTTGGCGATTTAATAATGAGCTTTTTTGTTCATAAAAAATTAAGACAAGTAACTGAAAGTGAAAACTTACTAAGTTTTGGTGGAGTATTGTCTCGATGGCAACATGGGACAGACTTTCGAAAGTTAAGATTTGTAGTTGGAGTAATTACAGTCATTTTTCTTGGTGTATATGCAGCAGCTCAATTTAAAGCAGGGAGTAAGGCCTTACATGTATTATTCGGTTGGGATTATAGTACAGGCGCAATAATTGGAAGTGTTATAGTTTTTCTATACTGTCTATCAGGAGGAATAAGGGCCTCTATTTGGACAGATGCTGCGCAATCCATCGTAATGATATTTGCAATGAGTATGTTATTTTTTGTAGGAGTTAAAAGTGTTGGTGGATTTGATCAATATGTAGATAAGTTAAGTGCTATTTCTCCTGGATATTTGAGTGTAAAGCCAACAGGGTTAGCTATAGATAATGGGTTCGGCATTTTTCTGTTTATCCTAGGTTGGGTATTTGGCGGATTTGGAGTAATTGGTCAGCCGCATATAATGATTAGATTTATGACTGTTGATAATGCTGAAAGTATGAATAAGACAAAAGTTTATTATTACTCTTGGTATATAGCTTTTTATGCAGTCACTATTGGTGTCGGCTTAACAGCAAGACTGCTATTACCTGAAACAGCAAATTTTGATGCGGAGTTAGCACTTCCACTTATGAGTCAGAAAATGCTTCCTGAAATATTAATAGGAGTTGTTTTGGCCGGAATTTTTTCGGCAACCATGTCTACTGCAGATTCTCAAATATTAAGTTGTAGTGCAGCCTTTTCAAGAGATATCTTGCCAAAAGAGAAGGATACCTTATTGATCACTAAATTAACGACTGGGTTTGTAACAGTTATTGCACTTATAATAGCACTATTTGGAAGTAAGAACGTTTTTGATTTAGTTTTAATTGCTTGGTCAGTTTTATCAGCAGGACTAGGCCCCTTATTATTAATTTATGCTTTAGATAGAAAAGTTTCAGAAATAACTGGAATAACGATGGTACTTCTAGGAGTTTTAGTTACTATAATATGGAGACAATTAGGTTTAGGTGGAACAATGTATGAAGTTGCACCTGGAATGATTGTAGGATTTCTAACATATTTTGTTATGAGGATGACAAAGTTTAACAAGGTTGAAACTACATAGATCTACTATTTAAATATTCCTACCCCATATCAGTATCAGTTATTTTTATGGGGATATATTTATTTTTTCGTTTAAAGATTACAAAGGCGGAAAAAAAGAAACTAAAAAGTATCAGGAAAAGGGAGATTAATGACGCTGTTGAAACAGATTCACCTTTAGATGATCAAGAAAAAAATATAAAACAAAAGGGGATTGATGGAATTGAAGATCGATTCTCTTTTATTAAGAAAGTATTTCCACTTATTGTTTTTTTTGTATGGGCCTTAGTTGTATTTATTCCTTATTTAGGTAATGTTCCTACTGTTTATATTTCAGTAATTGCAGCAATTGTTTCAGTAATTGTTGGTGTATCTTTAAGGCCCTTCTTAGAAAATTTATTTTCTGGTGTGGTAATTTCTTTTTTTAAATCAATTAAAATTGGGGATACTGTCATTATTGATGGACATTACGGTTTAATTGAAGAAATTGGACTTACATATTCAGTTTTAAAGAGATGGGATTGGAATAGGATTGTCATACCTAATACAAAACTTCTTCAAAAAGAAATTCAAAACTTAACTATGAATGATCAATATATTTGGGCCTATATAGAGTTTTATGTTGCTCCTGATTCAGATTTGACGAGAGTTGAGCAAGTTGCAAAGGAAGTAGCAAAAGAATCATCATATTTTAATGATATTGAAGAGCCCTCTTTTTGGGTTATGGACTTACAAAAAGATACAATAAAGTGTTGGTTAGCGGCCTGGGCAGATAACCCAAGTGATGCATGGGAGCTAAGAAACGATCTAAGGACATCTTTACTTAAACGGTTTCAAAGTGAAAAAATTAACTTTCACCAATACATTGTAAAACAGTAACTATCTGAAACTTCGTAAAAAACAACCGTTTCTTAGGAAAATACGAATTATTTTGTTTGGTTTTTGCGAATTTGATTTTGATTAGTTAAGATGTCTAAAACTCAAGGAAATCGATGAAAACATTAAAAGATATTAATTGGAATCACTTATATTGTTTCTATGAAGTTGCAAAGGCCCAATCTTTAAAAAAAGGGGCAAGTGCAGTAGGTGTAGCATCTTCTACACTTAGCGCTCAATTAAAAATGTTAGAGGAAAAATTTGAATCTAGATTTTTTCATAGAAGTTCAAAAGGATTAACACTAACTTCAGAAGGTGAGCATTTGTATGAGAAAGCTCGAACGATTTTTGAAGAGGGAAGTAAGTTACTTGAACAGTTTTCTGAAAATGAAGTTGGGGGGTATCCTGTTTCAATTGGTATTGAAGAAACTATTTCATACGACTTAGCGGCAGAGTTTGCTTCTCAGTATTGGGATATGTTTACTCAATACGGAACAGTAAATACGGTAAGACAAGCTGATCATGAAATATTAATCGATAATTTAATTCATGGAAATATTGATTGGGGAATTACTTTAAGAAGGCCTAAAAGAAAATCTATTAAATTTGAAGAAATAGGCTCTTTTGAAATTGTATTTTGTTGTTCCGAAGAGCTATATGGAAAATTTAAAGATGTTAAAGATATTTTAATCAATATTCCATTTGTAGAAAGTAATTGGGATAAAAGTTTAAACGAGGCAATTTTTCAGTACTTGAAAGAAAATGAAATTGTTCCCAAAGAAAGAATTTTTTCTGATCACTTAGATTTTATTCATAAACTCTGTATGAGAGGACGTTGTGTGATGTTTCTTCCTAAAAACCCTCTTGAGGATTACAAAGGACTAATGACTTTTCAACTAGAAAAACCTTTACGCGTATCTTTGTATGCTGTTTGGGAAGAGAACAGTGAAGGGTTAGTTGCTATAAGAAAATTAAAAGAGCTACTTCAGTCAAAATTATCAAGTGTTCCATCGCGATATCAAGATGTAGATTTTCAAATTGAAGTTTCTGATGTTTCAGATGAATTATTAGAGTAAGTTAGGTTTTTTCTAACTCAGTTTTTGCCTTGTTTAAATATTTTTAGGTACTAGTACAATTTATGTATGTATAAAATTGTATTATGTATTTGCGCTCTTTATTTATTATCTTCCTGTTCAAATCTAAAGTTAGAAAACCTTGGACTTAAAGAATCCAATGCGGATTCTAATTTAAGAAGTCCCGGTTCAGTTGAACAAAATACTCAAGAACAAGAAGTTCCAAAGCATGAGTTGGTACTTTATAAAAACTCTCATGTATTAAAGTGGATAGATTATTTTACTAAAAAAGATATTAATAGATTTAAGTCTTTTCTTAATAGAGGTTCTTATTATCAAGAAGTAATGCAAACTCTCTTAGAGGAAGAAGAGCTTCCACATACATTATATTATTTGCCATTGATTGAAAGTGGGTTTAACAATGTAGCAAAGTCTCATGCTGGAGCAGTTGGCCCATGGCAGTTTATAAGAGGAACTGCAAAGAGGTATGGATTAGATATAAATCGGTTTGTTGATGAAAGAAGGGATCCGATTTTAAGTACTGAAGCTGCAACAAAATATTTAACTGATTTATACAATGTTTTTAATTCTTGGGAGCTTGCGATTGCTGCCTATAATTGTGGTGAAATTAGAGTTCTAAGAGCTATTATGAAAGGTAAAACTCGAGACTTTTGGGAATTGTCTAAAAGAAAACTTCTCCCAAGAGAAACAAGAAATTATGTTCCGAAGTTTCTTGCTGCTGCCTATATAGGTGAAAATTTAGAAGAGTTTGGAATTAATCTAGATAAAAAAGATGTTTATCCTGATGTTGAGTTATATGAAATTCCAGGGGGCGTAAAAATGTCTACTCTTGCAAAACACTTAGATATAGACTTTATAAAATTAAAAAAAATAAATCCATCTTTGAAAAGAAATATCACTCCTGGTTGGTTGAAAAAACATAGTGTATGGCTTCCTCCTAAATACTTAGAGAAATTAAAAGTCGTGATGCCTAAACTTGTTGCGAATAGGTCTTGGAATAAAATTGATTCTTCTCCAAAAGTTTACAGAGTGAGAAGGGGAGATTCTCTAGGAAGAATTTCTAGAAAATTTAAAATATCAGTAAATAGATTGAAAAGAATGAATGGGTTAACCAGTAATAAGATACTTGTTGGTCAAAGACTTGATTTAAGAGTAAAGAAATATAAGAAAATTTCTGGAAAAAGATTCTACTTTGTAAAAAGAAGAGATATTTTAGGTAAGATAGCAAAACGTTTTGGAGTTTCAGTAGGGTATTTAAGAAAGCTTAATGGACTTCATTCAAATAGAATTTACCTTGGGCAAAAATTAGATGTTACTTCAGGAGTTAGTGATTTTAGATATCGTGTTAAAAGGGGAGATAACCTTCACTTAATTGCAAAGCTCTATAGGACTACAATCTATAATATAAAGAGAAAAAATCGATTAAGTTCAAATAGAATTTATGCTGGTCAATTACTAAGAATTTAACTTACAAATTCAATAAGTTGAGCATTGTGGAGTTTCTGTATTAGAGAAATAAAACCTTTTTCAAAATTTTCTGAAGTTTGTTTATTCTTTAATGTCGTGCTCAAGTCAGAAACTGATTTATCTCCATTACAAAGTTGCCAGACTACTAATATGGCCTCATTGGTAGAATAAACCTTGCCATCGTCATTTACTAAGACGAGTTTGTCATCTTGATCTTTTGCTAATTTACCTTTCTTATTTGGATGTAAATTTTTAATTTCAGTTTCCATGAGTGCTCCCTGATAATTTGAGTGTATCAATTGAAGCAATTCATTTCATTTAAAAAAAATCAAAGTTTGAAAATATCGAATATACAGTTAAGTGTTTGTTATGACTCAAAATTTTCATGTCCCGGAATATCTTCTGGTTCAGGATCCATTAAATTAACACCCAAATGAAGTACTCTGGTTCCTGCATGACAATTTGGTCTTACATTTTTTCCAATAACGATGCCGGCCTTATCTGCGATAATTTTTTCTTTAATTTGCCCAAATACGTCATATACAATTGCTATAACTTCACCCATGCTCACACGATCAGCAAGAGAAGGGAGAACATCAATAATTCCACCTTTTTTAGAGTATAACCAGTATGAATGGTCACATAGAACAGCGTTGGTAACCATATCTTTAACTTTTCCTTTTATCATTTTTAAATAAGTTAAAGTGTTCAAGATTCCATCTAATGTTTCATCAATAAGTGAATGTTGAAAAGCATTTGGATTTCCAATCTCGATTGTAATTGCAGGAATATTATTTTCATTGGCCCACGATCTTAATGTTCCAGACTCATCATATTTTTTTACAATAATTTGTGGGTTTTGAAGATAGGCCAAAGTTCTTGTTTCTTCACTGTCAATATCAGCGCGGATGTATAAACTATTTACTCTTCCGTGACTAGCTGTATGTAGGTCTAGTAAATAATCGAATTTGCTTACAATTTTAGTTACAAAATAATGAGCATAAATATTGCTTGTACTTCCTGTAGGGCTTCCTGGCATTATTCTGTTTAAATCAACCATATCAGAAAAAGATCTTCTATTCATTAAGTAACCAGGAACATTACTTATTGGTACAAGAACTAAAGTTCCAGAAAGTGAATTAGGATCAATTTTTTTAATTAATTTAAAAATAGTTGAAATTCCATTTAACTCATTTCCATGAAGAGCAGCTGTAATTCCAACAACAGGTCCTTTATGTTTTCCTCTTATTATGATTACTGGAACACGCCATGGCACGCCAAGTGAATTATCTGAGAGATGAATTTGCAATCTATGTACTTCTCCTCTTTTTAAAGAAGAGAGTTTTAAATCTTCTTTGGATTTAATCACTAGTATTTTTTGCATTTGCCATCCCTATTTCTTGAATTAACGATTTGTCGTTGTCTAATGATTTAAAAAGCTTAGTTCTAAACATTCCTTTTTTGTTTAATAAATTTTTTGCCATATTATCTATTGCAATTATAGAAAGGATTGTTTGAATATAGGCTTCAATTAGATCATCAATACCAATTCCTAATGAGTTAAAGTCTTTGTTATCCATTAACATCAGTCTAGAAGTATCAGAACTCCATTCATTTTCACCTGTTTTAATTGATAAATTTGTTCCTAGAACGTCCCAGCTATTTTGAGGAAGTTCTGAACTTAGAGGAGCCTTTGCTCGTCTTGCATAAATTGCACATGGGTAAAATCCTTTAGGGGTAGAGCAAACCATTAATCTTAAGTCTGCAATAAAAATATTTCCTTTCTTATTTGGAATTGTTCCAATGTGAAAGTATTTTCCATGCTCACTAATTGAACTCCATTCATAATGACCAATCAAGCTTTGTACAATAAATTGATCATATTCGTATTCTTGCTCCATAAAATTATCTAACTCTTCTTGTGAAGATATAGTGTAGACACCTTGACCAGCATTTGAATAAGGGTTTTTAATAACAGCTTTTCCACCGAATCTTTGAACCCATAGAGGAATCTCTAATTTACTAACGTCTTTAATAGTTTCAGGCATATTAATTTTAAGTCCAGAGTTTCCCAATTCAGAATTATATAATTCATAAGCTTTGTTAGCTAAAAGCTTATTTCTTCCTCCGGAAAGACATACAAGTGTTGAGTTAAAGATAAAAGTTTTTGTATTGATTGGAATTCTATTCCAAGGTTTTTGAGTAACATATCTATAAGCTGCTCTTATTGGTATCTTTTCTTTTGATTCAGGATCATCAATATAGAGTACTCCATTGTCAAACTCTAAAAATTGTTCTTCGTTATTAAAGTGTGGAACGAGATATACTTTTTCACCTGTAAGGTCAGCTAAGGTCGCCGCATATCCAGAAGTTTCAGTATAATTTTTATCATAAATAACTGCTAAAGCACCCTTTGGAAGTCTTTTCTTTTTTAAGGCCGGCAAAAAAGAATTTTCTATCATAAATTTGTACCCACGGTATTCATCTGAGTCAGTTCTTGGCGGCATTGACTTTTGACCGGAAGGACACGAATTTGTTTCTAGAATGACCATCTTTCTATTACCTTTTTCAGTAGTTACATAAAAAAGGTCAGAACCTCCCCAATAAAAGTGTTTACTTTGATGTTTTAGAACTTTTGAAAGTGCGAGTGGATCTACTTGGGGGTTTAAATGAATATATCGATTAATTATTCTAGAATGATCTAGATTAAAAAAGTGACTTACCATTGGATGAAGAGAAGAGTTCAGTGCTTTTGGATAAAAGTGATGTTCTTGCTCAAAATTTTCAGGTGTGATGACTTCAACTTTTCGATTTTTCATTTTTTACTCTCATAGTTGACCTTTTAATAACTGGTGGCCAAGCCCTTTATAATTATTTTTAATTACTCCCCAAACCTGAGTTTGAAGCTCTGTTACTTCTCCAAGAACAATAATATCTGGATTTTTGCACAGTCTTTGTTTGGCAGCTTCGGGAACAATAGTAAAAGCTAGTCCTTTTCCTGTAACCATTTCAAATAAATCCATATCATTTGCTTCTCCAATAACTCTTGGAGATAGCGCATTTTTTGTAAAAAATAATTCAATTTCATACTTTAAAAATGAATCATTATTATAATTGAAAAAGGGGATAAGATTAAGTGAGTCAGGAAAGCCTTTTTTGAGTTTTTTAAATTTTTTGTGAGCAACTGCGAAGGTTTTATTTATACCAACTCTATAGGCATCCATTGTGCTTGAAATATTATTTTTATCGTCAGTAAAAACCATGTCTAGATTACCCTCTTCAAGGCCGGCAAGTAGTAGATGTCTTTGATCTTGTTTAACATTTATAGAAACTTCGTCCTGATCAAATAGGGGCAAAATATATTCATACAAAAAGTAATGACTCATAAAATGAGTTATACCAATATCAATAGATTTCTTAGGAAGCTGAATTTTATTTCTGACTCTGAAAGTTACTTCATTTGATAGGTCGAAAATTTTCTCTGAATACTTTAAGGCAAGCTTTCCTTCTTTGGTTAGGTGGAGAGATCTGTTTTTTCTTTCAAAAAGCTTTGCTTCGAAATACTCTTCAAGTAATTTAATTTGATCACTAATTGTTGGCTGAGATACATGAAGTTTTTCTGAGGCTTCTTTGATAGAGCCTTCTTTACAAACTATGTAAAAATAGAATAAGTGGTTGAAATTTAAACGATCCATATGTTCTCACTTAGTTTTATCCTAACTATTTTTAATAATAAAACGATTTAATCTAATTAGCAATCGGTGCGATAATAGCATTACCAAAAAACTTAACTTGAAAAGGAGTTAAAAATGAAAAAGCTTTTGTGTTTATTAATGCTGTCTGGACTTAGCTTCAACGCATTGGGGGATGAGACAATTAAATGTCGTAAAGGGTACGAGCCTCAATCTTGTAGCAACGTTAAAAATGCTTTAAGAGGTGCATTCTGTTGGAAGGGTGAAATAAAAGAAGAAAAGAAAAACAAAATTTGTCTAACAAAAAAGAAAAAGAAAACTGCTAAAAAAGCAAAGAAAGTAGCAGTTAAAAAACTTAAGAGCTAAGAGAGGATAATATGAAAAAAAATATTTTTAAATTAATAGTTATCGGATTTGTTTTAGTGTTCTCTAGCACAAGTCTTTATGCTAACGACGGTGAATTTTACGCAAACAATGAAACTGTAAATACTGAAGAACTACCAAATGAAGTCATGAGGGAAAGCTCTTCGACATCTGATGAGGAAGTACCACAGGTAATTTCAGAGGATGATGTCTTTATCCCTGAAGAGTAACAAAAGCTTGGGTGGAAGAGGTTCTCTCTTCCACTCTTAATATACGAGAGGAATATTGTATGCTTTTAGTTAAAACTTATCTCAATAACTCTGATCAACATGGAATAGGATTATTTGCTGCTGAAGATATAAAAAAAGGTCAAGTTATATGGGAGTTAAATGAAGTAACTTCTCGAATATTTTGGAAAAAACAATTTTTATCAATATGTACTGGTTTGTCTCATCCGTCCTTACTCGAAATAATTAACCATTCTTATCTTAAGGATGGAAATGTATACTTCCTAAATGATAATGCAAAATTTATAAACCACTCTATGTCACCGAACATTGCTTTAAAAGATATTAAGACTGAAGTGGCCATTAAAGATATATGTGCTGGTGAAGAATTGACTGAAAACTATATGCTATCTTATGACTCAAATGACTTTTTCTTTTTGGATATTGATAAACATTTAAGCAAGAGACAGATTCTAACAATCCTTAAAAATAACTTTGGAAATTCTTTAAATAATTTAAATTTTAAAGTGAGCTAGCTTCGCTTATTCGAATTATTTCAAGTTGGAAGCTCATTTCATATGAGCTATTATTTAGCGCATGTATAAGTTAAGAGATTATCAACAAAAGGCCATAGACTGCTCAATTGAGTATTTTAGAAAGCAAAAAGATCCGGCCGTCATCGTTCTTCCCACAGGTGCTGGGAAAAGCTTAGTCATTGCTGAACTTGCTAGAATTGCTAAAGGCAGAGTTTTAGTACTTGCACATGTTAAAGAGCTAGTGGAACAAAATCACTTAAAATATGAAAGTTATAATTTGCAGGCCGGAGTGTATTCAGCTGGATTGAATAAAAAAGAGTCTCATCAAAAAGTTATTTTTGGAAGTATCCAATCTGTTGCTAGAGCAAATGATAATTTTTTTGAAGGTTTTTCACTTTTAATTATTGATGAATGTCATCGAGTTGGTTTGGATTCTGAAACTCAATATGTTGGAGTAATTAAAAAATTAAAAGATAAAAATCCAAATATATGCATTCTTGGACTAACTGCAACACCTTATAGAATGGGATTAGGATGGATATATAATTATAACCATCAAGGAATTATTCAGACTAAAGAAGAGCGTTTTTTTAAACAGTGTATCTTTGAACTTCCTTTGGATTATATGATTAAAAATAAATTTTTAACTCCTCCTGTAAAAATTGATATTCCTGTTACTTGTTATGATTTTTCTGAGTTAACTGAGAAAAATAAAATGTATACGACTTCTGAAATTGAAGAAATTTTAAGAGGTCAAAGAAGGCTTACTCCTTTAATCATTAAAAATATAATTGATATTACTGAAAATTATGACAGAAAGGGAGTGATGATTTTTAGTTCATCAGTTAAGCATGCAAAAGAAATATTTGAGTATTTACCTGAAGGTGAAGCTCAAATAGTTCTAGGTGATACGGATGACAGCGAAAGAGATTCAATCGTTGAAGAATTTAAAAATAAAAAATTTAAATATTTAGTTAATGTTTCAGTTTTAACAACTGGTTTTGATGCTCCACATGTAGATGTTATCGCTATAATGAGACCAACAGAATCTGTAAGTCTATATCAACAAATAATAGGTAGAGGTTTAAGATTATTTGAAGGAAAAAAAGACTGTTTTATTCTCGATTATACGGGAATGGGGCATGACATTTTTAGTCCAGAAGTTTCTGATAAAAAACCAACTAAAGAATCTGAAATTGTTGAAGTCATATGTCCAAAGTGTGATTTTGAAAATCATTTTTGGGGACTTAAAAATCTTGATGGAGAAGTTATTGAACATTATGGAAGAAAGTGCCGAGGGGGAACTCAAGACCCTGAAACATTTGATATCATTCCTTGCGGTTTTAGATTTCGTTTTAAAAGTTGTCCAAACTGTGGCGAAGAAAATGATATTAGCGCAAGGGAATGTATAAAGTGTTCCAGTGTATTGATTGATGCAGACTCTAAGCTCAAGCAAGCTAGACTTTCAAAAAATGCTCACGTTTTAAAACCTGATTCAATTGAGTTTAGTGAGAAAGCAGATAAAAAAGGAAATCCTTATCTAGAAGTTAGATATTATGATTTTGATTCAAAGTATTTAAGAGAAATTCATTACTTAAATAATAAGACTAGTTTGAAAAAATTTAATATCGATTTTCTCAGATCTCATATAAGAAAGCCTGAATTAATGGTCGAGTTCGATCAAATAGAACAAGTTATCAAGTACCAAAAACTTTTTAGAATGCCGTCTTATGTAATCGCTCGAAAAAAAGATAAATTTTGGAAGATAACTGAGAAAATTTTTGTAGAAGAGCTTTAAAATTTTTTCCTAACAGATAAGTATCCAGAAATAATTGAACCATCTTCAAGTTCATAATTATATTTTCTTTGCCCATACCAAGTACCACCATTTTTGGACTTTTCATAATCAATTCCTGATACTAGTTGCCAACCATTTTCCAATTCATAACCTAGTTCAAGATTTGCCCCATAAGAATTTGAATTTGTATTATACCTAATTGCCCCATCAGCATAAACTTCTTTGTTAATAGGTTGATAAGCTCCAAAAGAAACTTCTTCCCCTGATAAATCACCTATGACAGGCTTCTCATAGCTTAATTGATATATATTTTTTCCTCTAATTAATGCACTTGAACTTTTTACTGAAGCATTCGTAGTATTTAAAAATGTGTCAAATTCAGGAAGTGTTACTTTCCCAAATCTTGTGTCAAAAGTTGTGATCTTTGAAGAAGTATTTCCGGATTTAATAAACTCAGCATTTGCTTTAATAGTGTCTATTGTGCTTCCAGATAACATTGTTGTTAAAATACTTAGGTTGGCGAGCTTTTCTAACGTTTTATCTTGCGAATTTGGCTCAATTAACCCTCTTGCTTCTAGGGAATCTACATATTGTTTTAGATCACTTGAATCAGACTCCTTATCAACAAAATAATAAGCTCCAATTGCTGCCTTATTATATAGTAAATGAAAAGCGTCAGTAGCATGTATATTTTGAGATCTTAAGTTTTGAGTAGTAATATCGCTTGCCAATGAATTTTGAAAATTTATTCCAGCAATTGAAAAGAGAGCTTTTTGGTTTTCAGATATAGGCTTATCAGCTTCCCAAGTCGCAAAAGGATTACCTTTTTCTGTCAAAAGAGCTAAAAACATTGTCCCCAGACTCATTTTTTTGTCTGGAGAAGAGTCATGTCCATAACCAAATTTTAAATCTAATTTTTCAGCAACAGTTGTATGTGCACGTTCATGACCTGTTAATGCTAATGCTCTTGAAATCCATCCTGATACAATTGTATTAACAGTTGTGGCCGCTAACCTCTTGGCCTTAGAATCAGAGAGAAATCCCATTGATTGAATTTTGTCAAATGCAAGACGATTTAAATTTGTCATATTCAAGTACCAGTCGGCCAAGTGCTCTTTAGAAACTCCCTTTTTTGCAAGTTCAGAAATTTTAAATTCAAATTGTGCTATAGAATTAGAAACTTCTTTTTTAACTTCTTCATTAATATTAGTAACTGAAGCAAAAAGAGAATCATCCATTAGTTTTAATGTTAATGAGTTTTTGGAAATAGGTATCGTTTCAAGTTGCGTAATTTGATCGCAAGTAAGTGCGATAGAAGAATTCAGAATAAAGAAAATCACCATTAACTTCATATAGAAATTATCGGATAATTTTTGTTCATCTTAAATTGTTAGATTAGCACCTGAGTTTTTTTGTCTGGTTTTGGTGTGAGTAAAGAGTAAGTCTTCGTTATATTCATATTTTAGACTTTATTGATTGTATTTGATAAATTTAATAAAACAATTATTGAGAGGCTATCATGAAGATTTTAATGCTCTTATTTTTTCTGTCTCTTATACACATCTGACGCTGCCGACGATAGAGCTC
>CAXHCD010000033.1:0-33888 GCA_964015265.1 uncultured Oligoflexia bacterium | reverse complement strand
AACAAATCCAGATATAAAAGAACATATGAGTGCGAAACAAATTATCTCAAATCTGAAACGTACAGAAGATTCTAATTACATAGAATTTTTAAATAATTACCACAACTTGAAGTATCAAAAATTAAGTAAATACAAACGTATTGAGCTTTTAGAAAAAATTAAAAACTTCAATTAATCTTTGAGTGTCAGTAATTTTTTAGGTAGTATTATCAAATGTTATCTCAATTTTTATCACAGGCAGTTGATTTCGCATGGGGCCTTCCACTAGTTATACTTTTACTCGGTGGAGGTATTTACCTTGCAATCATTTCTCGATTCCTTCCCCTAACAGGCTTTGTTCACGCATTAAGATTAGTTTTAGGAAAATTTCATCATAAAGGAGATGAACAAGACAAAGGACAAATTTCTCACTTACAAGCATTAACAAATGCTCTTTCTAGCACTGTTGGAATGGGAAATATTGCAGGTGTTGCCGTAGCAATTTCACAAGGTGGAGCAGGTGCCATTTTTTGGATGTGGGTTGCTGGGCTCATTGGAATGAACACAAAGTTTTTTGAATGTACACTAGCAGTTATGTATAGAGGTGAAGATTATACCGGAGAGGCCCAGGGTGGTCCTATGTATGTCATTGAAAAAGCACTACATAAAAAATTGATTCCACTAGCTTATGCATTTGCTTTTTTTGGAATGTGTGGAATGACTCCCCTATTTAACACAAATCAACTTGCATCGTATGCTTCAAGCCAAATCGGTCTTTCTCCTTATTTTCTTGGGTTTATGTGTTCAACATTTGTTGCTGTAATCTTAATTGGGGGAATAAAATCGATAGGAAAAGTAACAGAGAAATTAGTACCCTTAATGTGTGGAGTTTATGTATTTTCTTGTTTAATCATAATTTTTCTAAATTTAAATGAAATACCTAATATTTTACTGTCAATTTTTAAAGAAGCTTTTTCTGGAAGAGCTGCAATTGGAGGAGTTGAAGGTTTAGCTGTGTCTCAAATATTATCAATAGGAATTAAAAGAGCCGCATTTTCTAACGAAGCCGGAATTGGCTCTGCACCAATGGCGCACTCAAATGCAAAAACAACTGAACCTATTGCAGAAGGTTTAGTGGCAATGTTAGGCCCTTTTATAGATACAATTGTAGTGTGTACAATGACAGCTATAGTTATCTTATTATCGATTGGCAAAGCAGATACGAGTGGAATGTCTGATATTTTATTAACTTCATTTGCTTTTAAAACTCACTTAGCAAATTTTGGCGAGTACGCTCTAGGGTTTGCCATTCTATTATTTTCAGCATCGACAATTTTAGGAACAGCAAACTATATGCAAAAATGCTGGAATTATATTTTTAAAGGTCGATTCGGTTTAGGAAATAAAACATTTATTGGTGTTTATTGTAGTGTAGTTATGATTGGGGCAATTTCTAGCTCTAATGATGTAATAAATTTTTTAGATTTATGTTTTGCTTTAATGGCCATTCCAAATATGATTGCTACTCTTAGTTTAGCTCCTAAAGTAAAAATGGCCTTAAATAAATACTGGAAAACTTACTTACAAAAATAAATTTTCCAGCATTAAATATTCTAATTAGTAATCTAATGGTCTTGGATAAGGTGCTTTATTATAAAGGTGCCTCATTTTTGCTTGAGCTTTATAAACATCTAACCTCGTTCTATTAATTCTTCCCATAGGTCTATTTTCAGGGTGTGCTCTCCATGGGTTAAATGTTAAATTTTCACAAAACTCTTGATTCTTTGCTACGTCTTTTTGTTTATGAATTTTAATTGAAGCAACTTTTACATAAGGAGAATCCTTAGTACTCCACTCATCGATTGGTCTTTCAATATCATATTTTCCACTATTCTTTTGAACGTACAAATCATAATATACCTCAGAGTTAGGAACTCTAGAGATTAATCTTTCCGATAAATAATCAGAATGTCTCTTATGGGACTTTTTCCATGCTCTTGTTTGAACTATTTTTTTACTTCTAGGTTCTAATTTCATCTTAATATTAGATTTACCTAATTTATAAGGAACAGCACTAAAGTATGATGTTCTTTCAGGACTAATTGGTTTTTCAAACATTGCCGAACCTAGTCTACCAAGTTTTTTGAATAGCCTGAATTTATCATTTTTAATCCATGTTAAAAAATCTTGAGTCATTAAATAAACATAATCTTGAACTCTTTCTAAGAAAAATTCTTCTGAGTTCATAAATACTAAATCGTGAACAGGATTTTGCTCTTCAATACCAACTTCATTTAAATATGAATTATAATCAACATTCATAATTTTTACGGCCATACCTCTCACATCTAAATCTGTATCATCTAAAGATCTACCATTACTAAATCTAATCCAAGATTTATATTCTTTATTAGTAGCAAAAAGACCTACTCTGTCTTGCTTGGCCAGTTTTGAATTATCAATTTCAATATCTGCTCTAACACAACCATGATGCTTGCCATGAGCATCTCTTCTCATAAGTTTTGGAGTATCAGACTCCAAAGTGTCTTTTAATAAAACATGACAAAAAAGAGAAAGAACTTTTTTAGATTCTTTTTCATCTAAAGAAGTCCATTTTTCACCTTGTTCTAAATCTGGCTGAACAGATAAAGAGCTAGATTCTTCAACATGCTTTTTACAAAATTTATCAGCATCAATTGCATAGGCATTTGTTAAAAATAATAAAAAAATTAAAGAAATTTTCATAGTTATACCCTCTCTTATTTATTTAAATGTTTGAGGTAATAGGTAGCAAATAAGGTACCAACTTTTGAACGTAATTTTAGTCATTTACAGACCAAGTAAAGTTATCCTTTGTTAAGATGTTCAAAGTTTTTACATATTAATTTTTTTAAGATGGGCCTTTATATTTTCTTTGGCCAGGCTCCAAAGTTTTTGTGGAGTTCCTTTGTAAATAATTGGTAACATTTCCTCTACAGTTAGTCCTTTACTTTGGAGTTCTTTAATTTGATCTTCTCTTTTTTGTCTATGTTCTAGAGTTTTCTCTAATCTAAAGACTCCTCCCATAGGAATTCCATGAGAAGGAAGAATTATTTTGGGATTTAACTTTATTACTTTTTTTAAAGAATTAAAATACTTAAACATATCACCCTCGGGCTCAGAAATAACAACCGTTCCCATTCCCTGAATCAAATCTCCAACAACAAACCATTCCATGGATTTAGGAGCAAAGGCCAATTGTCCTTCATCATGTCCAGGTACTTCATATATATAGACAGGTTTTTCTTTCCAATAGGTCAGAACATCACCTTCTTTAAAAAATTGAATAACAGTATTACCAAAATAGTCATCACCTTCTTTTTTACAAATTCTTTTGTAAGTATCTCTGCTTATTCCAATTGATACATTTAATTTTTGAGAAAGCTCAACTGAGTATTGATAATGATCAGGGTGATGATGAGTTATAAAAACTTGTTTAATATCTAATCCATCTATAGAGTTATATAATTTGTCTAATTCCTCTAAATTTTTTGGAGACGGATCGACTAGAATATCTCCAACATGAAAACAATTTGTTCTATTTGCAGGAGGTAATGTATTTGATAAAGGCATAAACTGCTTTATTCCGCTAATATTTTCAATCATTGGAACTGTTTGATCTACATCATAAGTAAAATTTAAATCGAGGTAATCTAATCTTTTTGGATCTTCTCCTAAGTGAGACATAATATAAATCATAGGAGGAACGGCCAGTATTTCACCTTTCAAATATTTTTCATGTAATTTTTGAGGAGTGATCCAATAAGATTTTTTTGCCTCATCTTCATCGGCAATGATATTAATTTTTTCATTTAAATGAATTGCATAATAATAATTGCTAAATCTATATGGATTAAACGCAGGAGATATTGCTTCACCTAGTAAATGAATTTTATCAACCTTTTTCTGAATATATAGCTCATATAAATTTATATTTAATTCTTCTGAAATTTCTCTTTCTAATGCGTTGATATGTGACGTTTCATAATTATATTTTTTAAATACATCTTTAACTTCATGAGATGAATCATCAGAATCAATTTTTCCACCAGGAAAAGCACTATAACCTGGAAAGGCCTTTAAATAATTTTGCCTTTCAATAATAAAAATTTCATTTTCATATATAAAAACTGCTGAAATACTATCTTTAATATTGCTCATGGTTCTCACTAAATATGGGGAAAAAATTTATTCGCTTTTAGATATCTAATTTCACGATATCCTTTTATATTATCCAGTTTTTTCAAGCTCTGATACTTATCAACTTGTGAATTTTTTAAAATTTTTATGACTTCATTTCTAATATTTTGAGCTATGTATCTTTCTTTTTTATGCCATGAAGGCATAACCTTTCTAAGAAATCTTCTTTTTCTCATTAAGTGCAACATCCACCTTTTTGGATTTACATCAAACTCAATTTTTATCCCCATAACTTCAAAATGGGGCCTATTTATATGTTTAACTTTATACTTTGAACCTATTTGGGAATAAAAATCTTTATCCCTTTTATTTTTTAAGGGAGATACCATCAAATGAGAAACCATCACTTCGTCTTTAATCCAGAATGTTTTAGCTAGTACTTGAAGTGCTAAATTTTTGATTTCTTCTGAATTAGAACTAATACTAATCGACTCTGCCATTTCAATGAAATCACCTAAGGTCTTACCCAAATCATAAATAATAATATCATGAAGATATCGAGCTAAGTATTCACTATCAACTTCTGGAAATGAAGTTTCAAGAGACTTTAGTCCAGCACTAAATCTAGAAAGTACTTCTTTGGAACTCTTCCAAAATGGAAACGCCATTTTAATAGATTTTATATACAAATTTTTATCAAATTTTGATTTATTTGATTGAAAATTATTTATATAAAGCGATCGACCTAAATTAAAAGCACACCAATTATTTTCAAGCTCACTTTTTTTAATTGAGTTTTTAAATGCATTTTTTAATTCTTCTTCTGTAAATGGAATTAAACCTGCTTGAAAAGAAAGTCCAAGTATAGCAGCTGAAGCGTAAACACTTTTTCCAAAGTTTGCTTCACATGATTTTTTTATACTTCTCAAAACTAGTTGATTAGTTAATTTATTATTCAGTTCATTTATAAGTTGCTTTTTAGAAATATTTTTTGAATCTTCTTCATTATCTAATAAAATAGATAATGGAACTTGAAAATCGTCATCAAAAACAGCTTTTCCATCTTTTGATAAAAACTCAACAGCACTAGAACCATCTAGTAAATCCGGTGATAATAATAAATCTGCAGTTCCTAAAGGAGTTATAGCTCCATATGACCTACTTTTTTCATATATACATAAATGACCAGTTACTCTACCATTTCTTTGAGCAAGCCCTTTTTGATCTACAAATTTGAAATTCAAGTCTGTTCTATTTTGCATAGTTTTTGAAGCTTCTGCTAAAACTCTAGAAATAGTAGTAACACCTGAGCCACCTACACCAGTAACAACAACTCTCCAAGACTTACCGTCTTTAATATCGTCTAAGGAAATAATTTGGTCTGGTTCTGGTAGATCATCGTAAGTTTGTTTACTTAACTTTTTATACTTTGTTGGATGATAATTGCTAACTTCAACTAGCTCAAATGAAGGACAGGCCTTTATTTTTGTACAATAACTATCAGCAACACAAATATTAGGATCGATTGCAACTTTAGTTCCATAGGCATCAAAAACTTGAGTTAATCCGGGACAACCAGTGCTGTCAATACAGGCCCGACAATCTTCACAGGCTTCAGTATTAATCTGATAAAAGTTTTTTTTACGTATGGTATGATCTTTAGAAACTTCACTTCTCTCATAAGATTTTTGTCTACCATGGTATGTGAGCCCACACTCTTTAGTAGATATAATAACTTTCACGCCTGATTTTTTTATAATATTAGACAAAATATTTTTATAGAAATATCTATCACTTGGATGAACTTCTAGTGCTTCATTTACTCCTAATGACCTTACGGCTTTAATAATACTCTGTTTAGGTCTAATTTTACCTTCTACACTTACTCCAGTTCTAGGAGTCATTTGGTGTCCAGTCATAGCTGTATTATCATTATCTAGTAAAATATAAGTAATATCGTGTCCACATTGAACAGAGTTAGATATATCAGTAATTCCAGAATGAAAGAAGGTTGAATCACCCATTAGAACCACACTAGGATTTTTAGAAAAAAGATCTAATCCGGCCCCAAGTGCACCACCTTGTCCCATAGCTGATAAATTATGCATTTCTTTAAAAGGTGGTAAAAAAGATAATGAGTAACAGCCAACATCTCCATGAGAAATTAATTTAACTCCCTTCTTTTCTAAATCAGAGCGAAGTTCTTTTAAAAGACTTAATGTCTCTCTATGTGGACACCCAGGGCAAAATGTAGGTAATCTTTTAGGCAACATTATATCTAGTTTTTCAGAATGATGAGAATCTTCACATGGACGAACACCTAACTTACTAAATAACAATGTCAACTTTTCAGAAATAATTTCAAAGTTAAGTCCACCGTATGATAAAAAACCTTCAAGCTCTTCATCTTCAATTATAAATTTCTTTCCAAAAATTTTTATGTCGAGGTCATTTCTTTTACAAAGCTCAATTACCTCTTGTTCTAGAAATCCTCTTTTTTCTTCTACAATAATTAATGTCTTTAATTTTTGTAGAAACGGTAAAAGCAATTCATCAATAAGTGGATAAGGAGCTCCAACTTTATACAATGAATATAATTCTAAATATTCATTTTCTTCTAAAACTTGTTTTAAAGTTTCAAATATTGAACCAGAACTTAAAAAACCAACCTTTGATTCTTCATTTCCAAAAATTTTATCAAGTTTTTTATTTTTTAATACTTCATAAACTTTAGGAAATCTTTCATTGATCATAGCTTTATCTGCTAACAATGAGTTTGGAGGAACCATTACATTTTTAGAAAGATCAAAAGTACTTGGATCTAACTCTACTTTTTCAGATGAAACTTCAGCGTGAGAAAAAACTTCAACTCTTCCCCCTCCTTCTGCCATATAAGTAGTAAGCAACAATCCTTGATAAACGGAAGTTTCTTTTGAAATTTCTAAAGCTATTTTCATCCAATCTTTTAATTCTTGAGGAGTAGATGGCTCTAAAAATGGAATATGTAAATGCTTAAACAGATATCTAGAATCAGCTGGAGTAGAAGTAGAAATAGACCAAGGATCATCTCCTACAGTTATTACGACTCCCCCTGTTCCAGGGTTAGCAAAGTTACCAACACTAAGAGCATCACTAGCAACATGAAGACCCATTGATTTCATAGCAACCAAGGTATCTCTTCCAGCTTGCTTTGCTCCAGAGGCCATGGCCGCAGCATTTGCTTCTGAATTAGCAATGGCCACCTTAATGCCCTTTTTTTCTAGTTCTGCGGCCTTTGAATTTAAAATATTAAAATAATCCGCAAGCGGAGATCCAGGATATCCTGTATATAATGAAAATCCCGCCTCCAAAGCTCCCTGAACTATAAGTTCATTTCCATTAAGTATCTGAATTTCACTATGGCCCATATTCTACACTTTTTAACTATATGATTTTACTAGAAAAATGCTAGTACAATTGTCGGAATAAGTCACTATATTCGTGACCTTTTCATGACAGGTTCGTATTACAATAAGGCAAGTGATTATCTTTGCATTGGAGGTCATATGAAATGCGCAGTTTTAATTAGTTTGTTTTTATTAAGCACATCTTTACTGGCAAAGGGTGATAAAAATTTTGAAGAAAAAAAGTCTAAAATCTTAGACATGCTTGAAAAGAAAGTGGCCAATATGAATGAGCACAAAGCATGTGTTAGTTCAGCTTCTAATATGGACGCACTAAAAGTCTGTAAAGAAAAACATAAGGAACAGAAAAAAGCATTTCGTGACCATAGAAGAGCAATGAAATCAGAAGATATCGATGCGAAAATTAAAAGACTTCAAGAAAGGAAAGCAAAAATGCAATCAAAGAACTAAAAAGAAAAGGCCCAATAAATGGGCCTTTATTATTTAAAAAGCTAGGTTTATATTTATGCCAATCATTTTAGTTGTATTTCTTGGCTCATAAAATCTTGAAGATTTATTTTGTGTTCCAACCTCATATTCTTGCACTTCAGAATATTCAGAATCAGCTATTTCCCAATATCTGTAGTATGGTGAAAATGTAACTAGCTTATCATTGATAGGTGTAGTTAGACTCGCCATTACTCTGAAACCTTTACCTGACTGTTGTTTTAAGTTTATGTCTTTAAGGGTTTCATTTGCTTCAGATAAATTACTTTTAATACTTCCACTTTGAAACTCATAATGAGTATACTCAAGTCCAATACTTGTTTTTCTACTAACATATAATTTTGTTTCTAATCCAATTGGAATTGACTTATAATCTTGCACCCTAGTGTAATCACCTGCCACATTAGGATTTTCTGGATTTCTTAAATAACGTAAATTATAACCCAGGTATGGGGTTGCCACTAATCCAATTGAATCAACACTAAATGCTTTTCCAATTTTTCCTTCAAACTCCGTGATCATATTTATATTTTTTGTCGTTAAAGGAGTTCCATCACTATACCCACCTTCATAAGTAGTATTTCCTAAAATTAGTCTTCCACCAAGACTTAAAATAAAGTTATCAGACAGAATGCTTTGGTATTTCCCACGAATTCCGTGCATGAGACCTTTATCAGAAATAAATATTGATCCATCTTTTTCAAATTCTAGATATTCCCAACTTGTTGTTTCCCATCCAAGCTCAAGGTTATGTCCGTAAGTGTCTTTAACATAATCTTGCTTATACTTTGGAGTATAAGTAATTTTCATTATATCAAATGCTTGAGTTGAATAAGTAAATAGGAAAAATCCCAAAATTGTTAAAGTTTTAATCATACTAAACTCTCCCGTTTCATTGGGATAGTTGCACGTTTAAGGCCAAAAATTTTAAGGTGATTTCAAATGCTTACAAGTGTTATTACTGTGTAATGATTATCGGCCGTCTTAACTTTAGACGGCCTTGAGAGTACTTTTTTTCTAATTTTATTCCTAGTTCACCAAGCAAAGATTTTACAATTCCCAACTTTTGTTTGCCTTCGTCCCAATATTCTCTATGTAAAGTTCCATAATCGGCAGTTGTTTTTATTACTAGAATCTTACTATCTTCAATTAAGATTGTAGAAGAAATAAAATTCATTCAGCATAAAATTTAATAATTTTTTTCCCATGAAGGGCTTCATCCATATATTGTTTTTTCTTTTTAATTAAGTCTTTGTCGTACTTAAACTCGATTCCTACAAAATCAGACCAGTTAATTTTACAACTATCAATATCCTCACAAAGTTTTAAAATTGCAACGGGCCTTGCCATTTTCTTTGCGGTAGGAGCTTTGACAAAAGGAATACTACCGTAAGTCTGATAAGAACAATTATAAATATATTTTCCCTTAGGTATTAAACAAGAATAATAAGAGTTATCATACTCTAATAAATAAGTAGCGCCACTACCACCTTCGTATTTAAAGAATGATACTTTATTTTTACCTACGTCATAGCTTTGATGAAATTCTTTAATTATGACCCCTCGAATTTCATTCGCAGGAATAATAATAGGCATCATATATTCACCATTATCTACATTTGGCCAATCTTTAGACTTTCTTTGAGAGTAAGCGTACCAAGTCATATCCACTCCCCTAGCTTCTTTTTCCTCAATAGCAACTACAACTTCTCCATAGAGTTTCGAAATATCAATATAAGATGAAGTATACAATCCATAAGTTCCCCATTCTTGATATTGATTAGAGTATCTGTTAATTAAAACATTTTCTATCTTACTCAATCCCACTTTCTTTAACTCATTTTCAACCATTTTTATACTTTGTCTTAGCGCCTCTTCTTCACTTAAAGGATCATTCTCAAGAAGATAGTCACTTGCGATTTTTTCTGCCGTATAAAAAATACTTTTGTCATCTACAGGGGGTTCTTTTTCTTGAAGTAAAAATTTCAACTTAGTTACGGCCTTAGACTCAACAACATTCTTTAATTCACCAAACATGGCCCGAATTGCTTTAGTTAAAGAATATTGATGCCTACCCATTCCCCTGTATTTAACAGTGTATGTCATCGGAAGGTCAATATCAATATACTTTCCAGGTTTTGCATTAAGGGATGAGAGATTTAAAGAGTGATTAAATGAGTAAGATAATTGATAAATAGTATCTACAGTTTTCCCAGACATATTTTCATCAGATTTATGAAAAAAGACTCCATACTTATTAGAACTTAATCTATAGATATTTGAACAATTTAAAACTTTTTTGTTTGTCTTTATTTCAATTCCAGAGCCTGTATATAACTTACATGAATTTTTATTTGTACTACTCCATGCTTTTTTTGATTCAAGAACATTTAAGCAAGTCTTTACATCGATATCAGATTTTACAACCTGACCTTCAAATTCTGCTTTACAAGACACCTTTTCTTTATCATTTCCTATCCAGTTATATTTTAAGTTGGATACTCCTTTTTCAATACAGTGAAGCACATCCTCATTTCGAATAAATTTGTCTCCAAACTTAGAATATAAATTACAAAGAACTTTATCATCTTTAAGTTTTTCAACTTTTAAATAGGCACCTGAGTGCTTTATACACTTATCAATACTTTCATCTCTAATATGTATAGCACCACTGTCTCTTGCAACTAAATGACACCCTGAAACCTTATTATCAGTAAATTTCCAATAGTATTCAGTTTTTAGATGCTTTATACATTCTTCTAACTTAGGATCGGTAAAATATTTATTTGTATTCTTATCAACTTTCTTACACTTTGCGACTTTAGTCTTTTCTTTGTTATACTCCCACTCAAAAACAATATTTGACTGCTTAATACAAATAGCCTCATCTTCTTCTTTAATAAAATTAGACTCTGATTCATCAAATAGGGCACACCCCTTAATTTTTTGATTGTTATCAAGAACCCATAAAATTTTTGTTGGTAATAATTTATCTCTTAAACAGCTTGAAATATTTATCTTTTTTAAAATAAAGTTTTGAGATTGATCCACGTATTCACAACCTAATATTTTTTTCTTTATTTTATCAACTGTCCATCGGTACTGGTATAAGCTAATGGATTCACATTTGCGATTATCTATTTCATCAGTAATTATTTTCTTATCGTTTAGAGTAACAAACCTACATTTATTTTTATCTAAATCCTTATACCACTGGTATGTGCTCCCTAACTTCTTAATACAAGTATCTGCACTCTGTTCTTCATATAAATAATTACTATAGCTAGAGTAGCATTTATTTACAAAATCACCAGTATAAGTCCACCTATATGATATAGTTTTATTTTTTAAACAAAAGTTAAGATCAACTGAATCATGAGTTTTATTTGACCTACATCCAATAATTAAATCATTTTGAACCTCAAATACAAATCCTGAATTTTGATCAAATAAATTGAATACGCTTCTACCATGCTCAACAGATGGTCTTTTATCAATATTCCATGTGTCTATCACAATATGTGATAATATTAATGCCCATTTATTAGAGTATAAAGTCGAAAGATCCTCATCACTGCTAAAAAACATTTCATATTTTTTCTTTTTTGCTTTAGATAATTTTTCATATGTTTCTTGTTTATCTTTTAAACTATCAAAATAAAAGTAATCCTTTTCAATGTTGATTAAAGATAATTCATCCGAGTTAATCAAACTTGAATTATTTGTAAAATATTTATAATTATTATGTTTTAAAAAACCCGGATTAACTTCACTTTTATTAAAATAACTTACAAAATAGTCTTTCAAGTCTTCTCGACTATAAAAACTCGCTCCTACCTTTTCAATAATAGAACTTTCAATTTGCTTTTTTTTAAATGAAGGAGTGAATACAACTAAATCAATCTCTGGAATATTCAAAATGATATTAATATATCTTTGAGCATCAGCTCTTAAGTAATAATACAGGCCTTTTTTCTTTATATAGTTCAAATTTTTATATTTTTTTATAGACCTATCAAATAATAGATTTTCATCAATTATATACGACTTTGCTATTGCGTTAGAATTAAAAGCAAAAAATAAATTTAAATAGATAAATAATTTATAAATCTTCATACTTAATCTTAATTTTATCATCTATAGGGTTATCGTTATTACAATCATAAGTTTTATTCATTAATTCTTTTCTATTTTTATCAATATAATCTCTCTCATTTCTTGTGATTTTTTTTACATCATCATCTTTAAGCAATGATCTTATCGCTTTCTCATATTTTGAGTTTGAAAAATTCATGTAAATATAACTCTCAAGATAAGACTCATACCAATCTTTAGTATCAATACTCCCTTCCTCAACAAAAAACTTTACAGTTTTAGAATTTATAGGAACATCAGTCAAAACAAATGCTGCATAAGATGTACGGTTAGAGCAATAACTAATTCTTGTAGAATTCCATTTATAAATCATGGCATTTATCCTTGCCCTTTCAAGTGCTTTCATAAAAGCATAATTGCAAATATATTTATTAGTTAAACTTCTTTTATCAATAGAATAAACATAACTATATTCACTACCATCACTTGAGTATATTTTAGAGTAATCAGAGTTTGATACTCTACAAAGAGAGTAAAGGATCTCTTTTGTTTTTTTTCTTACAGGAATTTCATCGCCTTCAGTTCTTAAATCTAGAATGCGGGCCCCTTTCTTAATTTCTACTCGAGAAAGCCCCCAATAAGAACCTCCATAACTATCACTTACTTCTGGATTATTACCAGCATATAACCCCCATCCCACGTAACCTGATTCTCCAGGGGTATACTTCCAAGTAGCATTCATCCACTCTTTAAGATATCCATGAGTAATTTTATTATCAATACTAACTTGACCTCGATCTGGAAGTACTAAATCACCATAAGTAATCAGATGTCTTTTTCTATAATTGTAAACGTAAATATCCCTATCAAGTTCAAACGAAAAAGATTTAAAATCATCAGTAAGAGATTCAACCAAAGCATTAAGCCCCATATTTTCTCTTTCATACTTAATTATTTCTTCATAGGTTTTACCTTCATAAGTATCGTTCCATTTTAAAAGAGTGTAAGACTTTACTTTTTTATCCCACAAAATATGATAAGAAGAATTAGAACAGTTATGTGCTTCCACATTATTTTCAATTAGAGTTAGCTCCTTTGTATAAGATGAGCATTCTTCCTTGTTTATACCTCTCCACAAGTAAACTAAGTTATTTGTAGTCCTATAGCATTCGTCATAATTATCTTCTTTTAAATCAGTTATTGCATAACCGTCTCGCTTGGTAGATCTATAACATCCCAATATTTTATTTTCTTTCTTATCTTTTCTAAATGTAAATTCATCAGGAGAATATTTATCGTGACATTCCTGCATATCATAATATTTTATGGCGTTTCCTGTTTTCAGATCAATTTTGGCACATTTTGAATATGTTCCAGACTCAAAATCTGGTACATATGACAAAGGAATATCTTTCAAACAATCTTTCTCATTTATTTCAGTTAATATAATTCCTTTGTACGAGACAGAACAGCTCGTAAACCTATCATTGTCATCAAAATTAAAGACATTATCAATGTCACTTGAATTTAAAGATGATATACAGTCACTTATTTTATTATGCGAAAAGTATTTATGATTATAACCACCTCTACTTCTATATTCTTTATAACAACCATACTTTCCAGATTTTTTATCCTTAATAAATGAAAAACCATACTCATAATAGTTACCTAAACAATCTTCTCGAGTAGATTTAAAAAACACATCTTTTTGAGTCGTTAATTTTGCTTGACACTTTTCATTAATATCTTTATTTGTATTCGAAACAAATGAAAAGCTTATTGACTGCTTATTTTCTTTCAAACAATCGTCCTCATTGATATTTGTCCTTACAACACTGCCATTTTTTGTGACTTGAAAGCATCCCTTAACCAAGTTATTTTTATCTTTTTTAAATTTATAATTTATTTTTGAAGTTAAAGCGACTACACACTCTTTTATGTTTAATTCTTCTCTTAAAACTTTTTCAGAATTATTTAAGATATACATCTTTTTGCAAGAGGTTAAATGATTTTTCTCATCAGTTTGTTCCTCATAATCTATCTTCGTGACACTCTTAAAACACTTTGAGTTTTGATCCAAATCACTTAAGCTCATTATAAAATCATCTTCATTAAAAATATCACACGATTCAATTTTTTTATTATTTATTCCGTACAAATACTTTGTTGTAGAGGACTCGCATCTTGATATATTTTTTACCTTATCTAGTATTTTTTCATGTCTAATATCAAATTTCCAACAACCTCGAGTATCTAAATCTCCACTCCGCCAGATGTATTTAATATATGATAAGATTTGTTTTTTCATAAGTTTATTAAAAATCCTCAAATCAGACTCTTTAAATTTTGCTCCCTCTTTTAAAGTCTTTTCTATTCCTAAAACTTTTACTTTATGAGCAATACTCAAAGACTGACCGAGAGATTGATAGGTATTATTGTAGTCTTCAATATTTCTAGCAATATATTTTTGATTTTTCTTATTAACTTTCTCACTTAGCTTCTCTTGATCAAGAAAATTAGTCGTATGATATTTAATATCCCCTAGGTTAATTAAATTGGTCGAATAGTCTTTATATAACTCCGCTTTTTCTTCAACACTTTTTGAAACGACAAGAAACTGTCGCTTATTTAATAAGGGAAGCTGTTTGAGCATTTCTTTGTACGACATAAATTGTGCATGTACCTCATTTAAAACTCCTAATCTTTTAATTTTTTTAGAATATTTGGAAAAGAGAAAGACTTTTACATTTGAACTATCAATAACTATATTCTTTGTAACATTATTTAAAATATCAATATCGTTATTTAATAAATAAAAATCATCTCCCCACTTCCCTATGACTTTAAGTGATTTATCCTTTATCTCATTTAGTTTATCTTTTTTTGTTTTTGAAGAAACTCTTTTTAACACGATAGAATCAAAGTCAATAAAAACATACGAGTTACTAGCTAATACCGTAAAACTAAAAAATATTGAAAATAATAACAGTGAAAGTCTTATCATAATATTATCAACCTAACATTTGAGTAATTATTAATTATACTGTTTATTTGTTCTTTTAAATTCTCTTGACCAACACCACGGGAATTTTTCAAAATAACATCCATTTTCTTTTCTGAACGAGGGTATTTATCTATAATTTTCTGCACTTCCTCATTTCCATCTAATGTTAGAACTCCTATTAATGGAACTTTTTGAGCTGTATCTCTTCCAATTGGCTGATCACCTCTAATTACTTTTTTCCCGTTATATGAGTGTAAGGGAGTTGTTTCATTACAAAAGACAACTTCATTTTGACGAGACAATCTAATACAGAATTTACCACTTCCATCAAAAATAAATACCGAATTATTCAATTTATATAAGGCATATTCAATTGCAAAATTCTTCTGTACTGAATAGTCTGCGATACTTACGTAATTTTTTAATCGATTAGAATAATCTCCTCTTTTATGTAAGTGTATTCCTATAATATCATTGGGTTTAATTCCGATTGGGGTTATAAACTCTCCTGCATCTCCCCAAATTGGCCAATAATTATTTAGTTTTCCATTAAAAAAACTTAAATCTAAGCTTCTTAAGTCTTTAGTAACAATTATTGTATCTCCATAAACTCTAGCAATTTGTGGGTAAACAGACGTAAAGACCATATCACTAGGGAAATCATTATAATTTTTAGATTGATAATTTGCATATTCAGATATAATTTGACTCTTGCCCTTATTTTTTAAAGCTTTATCTAAAAGTTCAAAAGTTATCTTACTTACATTACTTTCATTAACGGTTATATCTTTTTTTAGATTTTCTATGCCATCTCGAAGAGTATAATCATTTCCAATGTATGTATTATCTAAAAAATAGCAATCTGAAGAATTTGGATTATATTTTACGCCCTCATTTCCCCAGTTTTTACAAAATCGATATCGAATCATTCTGGTGACAGCATCATTATGATTATCAAGTTCATTTAGTAGTGCCAATTTAACAGCAGTATACGCTAAAGATCCAACTACTTTGGGTTTAATTTCAAGCATTGATAATATAGCTTCTTTAGCAGAATAAAGAGCTGCCTCCTGCCCCCTGTATCGAGGCAAGTAATTTCTTGGAGCATAAATTACACCATAAGGTCCTTTAATCTTCTCCTTCGCAAACTGGACATCCTTAAAACTAAAGTCATCTGCATGGGCGCAAATAAAAAAAGTTAAGGAAATGACTAACCATTTAGTAAGTTTATACATGCTTAGCTAAAAGCAAATACTATGCCATATTTTGTTAGAATTACAGGTAGTTAGGGCTTGATAAGTGAACAAGCTGGATAACTAGTGTCAATAACTTAGACATTAATTCAGCTTTTTGCCTTTAAAGACTCTAATAATCTCTCCGTTACCATTTATTTCCGCTTTACACTTATAAATATCAATTTTTGTCTTTTTCATAGAGCTAAGAACAGAGCTTGATACATCACTAAAACCATTTCCACAATTAACTAGGAAGTAGTCTACATCAGACAAACAAGTTTTTCCCCAAACATGTGTTTCATTATACCTATCTTCTATTTTTTTGTGTTCACGCTTAGGTCTTGAAAAAAAAGTGTGAATATATTGTCGAACATCACTTTTATAAGAGTACTCCATTAATAATGAATCCCCTAAAGAAAAAGTTGATCTCTGCTTTACAGAGTTATTAAGTCGAGCAAAAACATTTCCATACTGAGTACTAAAGCCGCTTGTTTTTAATCCATGATGATTCTTTGATAATTGCAAATAACTATATATTGGTCTTACCCAACTATAAACATCGTCATAATTTGTTTTTTTAGAATAATCTTTTTCAATCCTGATACCAATAAAACGATCCTCTACATTAGCTCTTCTTTTAGGGTCAAAAGTTCCTCCACTTTGACTAATCTGATGTTGATTAAGAAAACAGCTTTTTTGAATATTACTAAAGTACTGACCTTTAAAAGATATTATAACCTCACTGTCCTGCATATAATCATATGCAGTGTCGCTACTTTTTTCTTCATATTTCTCATGTTTTCTTTTAATGATACTCATAGCAATCAATTTACTATCATATTTACGAAATATTTCTTTTGGAATTACGTCATAATCATTAAGTTCCATTATTTCAGGAATGTATTCAACTAATTCTCCATCTATAAAGAAAAGAGAAATAAACTTAAAGCCTTTATCGCTTTCGATAGCGTGCTGATTCTCACAATTTTTACCTGTAGCTTCTTCAAATAAAAAAACATCCTGATCTTTAAGAAATGCTAAACAATTATTTTTTTCTTTACCTTGCCAGAAATACCTATACTCTTTGCCTTCAATACACTTAGACAAGTGAACTTTACTAATTACTTTCTGTGTTCGGGTTTCAATATCATTACAGCCAATTGCCTTTGTTTTTTCTTTATTTAACTCTAAAACAAATGAGTTCTCTTTATAAACACCATTTATTATATCAACGGAAATTTTTGTTAATGTATTACGATCCTCATCTAGTTTTTCTTCTAACTTCGTTATAAATGAAATAGCATCTTTAGACTCTTCTAAAGACTCACGTAATAATAAGTAAGCATAGGCAATCTTGTAATTGTCGTTGAACCACGTTTCAAACTTATTTGGCATCTGATTAGTAAGTGTTTGACTATCACCACGAGATACTGACTTCTCCCATGCCGATTTAGATTCATTAAAACTATTATAGGCAAAGTACGTTTTTTCAAGGTTTAACTCAATTCCTTTGCTTACTTCTTCTAAAAAAGATCCTTCGTAATTAACAATTAGTAAATCCTCCTTTTCAATTCCAAGAGAGGATATGTTTAAAACTTTTTTCTCATCTACATCTTCTAAATCTTCTAATGTAATAACTCGAGAAGATATGTTTTCAGCGCTCTCTTTATTATTGAGTTTTATTTTTTCTAATATACTGATAGTTTTTTCTTTCGTAAGATTTGAAACATAAACTATATTAATTTTTTCATCTTTTAGAAAACTTAAAAATTTTGTGGCAAAAGGGTTAACCCTAAACTTTTTATCATCAGATGAAGTAATAATATCTTCTGCTTTAAATTTATCTAAGTTAAACCTTGGTACACCTTGAACTAAAAATCTATCGACAGGGACAACTACTGTTTCAAGTGCATTAGCTGTCTGTGAAGCATAAATAAAAAATACTAAAATTAATAAATATAACTTATTCATCTTTTAAATACTCATCTAGTAAAACTTTAAAAGCTATTCTTTCTTGCTGTTTAATATTTGACTCTCCTGAGTCCGATCTCTCATACAATGGTAGACAGTGCCCAGTTATTCTAAACTTTATATCCTGCTCTCTTTTTTTATATTGCTCTAAACATGATTCAAGGTATTTCACACTTTTTTCCATTTCACTTTTCACATGCTCAACATATTCCTTTGCTTTAAATGTTCTTGATAATCTACCTTCTGGCACATAAGGTAACTTCATTTTTTCTAAAAAATAATCCTGAATAAATCGAGAAGTTCTGCCATTACCATCACCAAAGGGATGTATCGCTATAAACCATCTCTCAGCTTTGGCCAAAAACTCAATGGGAGAATCATTTTCAATATTTTGTCCATTAATATAAGTAGAAGCATTTGTATTAAAATAATCAATCCATCTTCTCAATTCTTTTTCAACTCGATTACTTTTCATGTACCATATACTTCCACCATACATTCTTGATTTATTAGAACATTTTGAAAGGTGATTTCTAATTAAAGGATCCCCTTGATAATCCTTAAGGTCATAGTCTTTAAAAATTTCATACGCTTTTTGTGAAAGAGGATTTTTCTTACAAGAAAACTTTGCACCTGGAGGTGCTTGTAAAATGCCACTTCTGATTTTCCCTGGTCTATTGCCCTTAATTTTAGATAGACCACTCATCATTTTTTTACTTATTAATGATTTATTAAGTTCCTCAATATTCTCAATTGTGAGAGGAATATAGTTTTGAGCATTTGCCATACTCTTTACTATAGATGCTCCTTTTTCCCACATTAGCCAAGTATCGGGAGCTGGTTTGTAAACCTTCCAAGGCATAAAATCATGTGTACGACTCTTCTTCCATTCACTATTATTAATAAGCCGAACCGCCCTATATGAAGCTGTTTCCTCCACATTAACATTATAATGTGTAAACAGCTGCTCTTTTACTTCTTGATATCGATCGGAAAGATCACATTCAAAAGGAAATTTCACAAGGGACTCTTCACAAGCAAATGCAAATGCTGAAGTTAAGCACACAGAAATGATAAAAGAGTTCCTCGTAATATTTTTCATACGTAATAAAAATACTAAAAAACTATATTTATTACGACTATTCTGAAGAAAGTAAATATAGCGTATAAAGTTTAGACAATTTTTAGATTAGGAAGGAATATTTTAGAAGAAAAAAGTGCACTCTAATTAAAGAGTGCACATATCAAATTTGAAATTATTTAGCACAAACACACTTAAGCGATGAAGCTTTATTATTCATTGCCCAGTCTATAGCGTCGATATTTAAGCTTGATCTATAATATCTATTGGCCTTATAAACTCTTTTAGTTCCAATTCTTTCCCCTGTATCATAGTGACGTCCCCAATTTTCATATTGAAAAAGAACAAGTTTACAGCCATCTTTCACTGTAACAGATGAAATTTTGTTATTCCATGTTTGACCGTAATAACCATTCATAGAGTAATCACTTAAGTCTCTTATCTTAGTAAAGCTAGGAACATACATTCTTGCTCCAGTTTGGTTTATTCCCTGATAAACTACTGCACAAAGATGAGCACTAGCTGTTGAGATTGAAATAATAGAAATAAAAGCTAAAGTTAATAAATTTTTCATATATCCTCCCTATAGTAAGTGAGGACAGACTAATAAAGATAAGTTAATAAATCAACATTATTGATCTAGTATGTAAAAAACAGCTACGCAGCGCAAGGTGTTTCAATCCTGTACTTTCTTCTCGCAAAAATTATCCCCAATATAGGAAACAAAGTCAGCAATTTTAGAGACTAATGGCCCATCAAAAAGACTCCTTAGCTCATTTTGATACTGTAAATACGCAGACCTAACACCACAAATAGTAGAATCACTTCTATTTTTTCCTTTATCTGCATAATATTTGTTAAATATAAAATTATTCCATGACTTTTTATAATCATGATCAGTTTCAAAAGTCTCACTCATTATGAACTCTTTGTTTTCATCACTAACCAAAGAAGAAGAAATTATATTTAAGGCCTTAACTGCCTTTTCTGACTTTATACTTGTCGCTTGATAAAATAAATATTTTAAAAAACTTCCATCAAATGCACTCGTTAAGAAAACTTCAAAGCTTTGATCAAATACTACATCTCCTTTATCATATTTATTAAAAAAACTTTCCAAAGGATGGTTCTCATACTTGAGTTCAGAGTTAAAAAGTGAGGCATTTTGAAATGCAATGTAAGAATATGACCTAGCAAAATCTCCTTTTAATTTACTGCTTAAATTGACAAAAAAGTCAGAAGCATTTTCATAAGCAGCAGCGAGTGCCAGCTTATCGTCTTTATCAACTCTTTTAACTTTATAATAAAAGTGATCGTATAAACCAGATAAAAGAAAACGAAATGGATTCGTTGCATGGCCATCCATCGAGTTTTTTTCATTAAAAGATCTAAGAATTAATTTAAAAATAAAGTCATTTTCACTTAATAAATCAGGGATCTTGATTTTTTTCTTTGAATAATTAATAAGATATTTATAAGCAGGTATATTATCCATTGGGATATCAAGAGATGCCAAATCTGTCTTTATTTTCTTCGCTAAATCTTTTTCAACCTTGTCTTCTATTAACCTGAATACATCAGATAAATATATTGGGTGTAATCCTTTAAATGAACTTTTTGCTAAATCTAAAAATACATCTAATAAAAGATCTTCTTTTTTTACATTTTCATTTTTTAAATCAGTATAGTTCTTTACAAAATATTGACTAGATTCAACCAGTGTTTTTCTCATTAAAGAGGTGTAAACTCCCCTATATTTTTCGGCCATTTCAGGGCCAGAGATATGATTAAAAACAAAACCTAAGAGTGACGAGCTTTTCTCAGAATCGATTTTAGACATTAAAACGGGGTAGTTTAAAGATACAAACATTAGTTGTTCAATAAACTCTTCATTTTTAAACTTAAAAAGACGAAGTTCTCCAAATAAGTTTTTAGACTTTAGAGCAGCTTTCCATAACTCTTTAATTTGATAAGAAGAAAGTTCTACACCAAATTTATCACTTCCAATCAAAGAGACCAGAACATTTCTTTTAGAACTTTCTTTTGCCTCCAACATCTCAACAACATTCTTTTTGAAAGATTTTATCAATAGAACATTTTTCCCAATAACCTCATCAAAATCACTAAACTGTAAAAGTGTATCAGAAAGAGCTCGGTTCATTTCTTCATCTATATATCTTTCAATTTGCTTTTTACTTAACTCATTACCATTATAACTGATTAGCCTTGCAACTAAATTGAGAGGGGGAACTTTAAGTCTTTGTTCACTATCCCTTAAAGTATCAACAATTGAAATTCTGGCCTTTTCATTAGTAATTACCATTTCTGAAAGTCGGTCTATTTCTCTATCCATTGCTGCAATTGTGGCATCCACATGTTGTGCAAATGATGAGTCATTAATTTTCTTTGAAGCTAGTAAGTCATTTTTTAATTCTTCTGAGTTAGATGTCCAGTATGCAACGGCCTGTGGGTTTCTAATTACATACCACGCGAAATTACCCTTTCCTCCGCCACTATAGAATTTAACATCCCAAGGTTTTTGATTACAAGCTTCCAAACCATACATCTTTCCATCTATTCCACAATATTTTTTCCCTTTTGTTGAATCCAACATGACAACATCATCAACAAAATATACTTTTATTACTCGATCCCCATATGAGTAACTTCCTGATGGAGATTTTGCACAATATAAACCTGGCCCAGCAACTGCTCCGTTTGAAGATGCAGACGTAGTATAAAAAGTTAACTCACCTTTGTTCTTTTTTGAATAATTATACTTATGAGTTAAGTACTTTTTGCTAGACTCACTTAGCCAATGATAACAATATTTTATTGGAAGATGATAGGCATTTTTAGTACTTGAAAGTACCAAATTACTTACCCCAAAGAGCATAAAAATTAAAACTAATCTATTCATAATACCTCGTTTAGTATCCATAATGCTCACTTTTTTAACTGTATTCAATAAATGTAGTCATAATTATTAAGTGTCTAAATTTTAGACACCTTAATTGAGTACAATTAGCACTAAAATTTAATCCCAAAATACCGATAAAAACCTATGAGACTCATCGTAATTACAATCACTTGTAGTATTTTAGTATTTCTATACTTTGCTGAATCAAGTATTTTAAAACAAAGAACTAAGAGACAAGTTGCAAGTAGTGAAAAAGTTTTCAATTGCGGCCAAGCAATTCTCACAATTCTAAAAAATGACTTAAGATCAGATAATTATAAAATGAGTATTAAAAATTTCATTAAAATTTCAGAGTACTCACAAATACAAAATATTGACCTTCTAGATGTTTTAAAGCTCTTTGGCAATGAGGGGAAAAAGAACAAAAACTCAAACAAAGCGTTTATTAAGCTTGCAAATCAACTTATATCAGAATCTAGAGTTTCAATTGATGAAATAAAAGAAATCATAAGCTTTATTAACAAAGGAAGTCGTCATAAAGTTTACTTGGAAGGTAATACTGTAGTAAGTGAGACAAAAAAGAGGCTTGAACTTAGTGAGTTCTTTTTTGAACTTTCTAAAAAACAGCCTGCTTTATCTGAAAATAATGATTTAAAAAAGCATTTCCAAAGTAGACTATTAAAAAGCTCAATTACTCAAAAAGAAGAAAGTGAGATTCTACTGTATCTTACTTTTCAAATTAAAAAAGAGAAGGATATTGACCTACTATTTAGATATATTTTATTCCTAAGAATGATTAAACCCAAGAAAAGATATAATTACCTTACTTCAATAAATGAAATATTCACACACGACGCAAGAGAAACACCTTTGTTTAAAAAGTTTTTTCATACTGTAGATAAAATTGAAAAGTACAAAGGTAAACAAATGAAAATCGTCATGAGCAATCACCCTTCTAAAAAACAAAGAGCTAATGCTTTAAAAAAGGTTTCCCTTTTTGAGGACTACTATTACGGTTGCAGAAGTTTAGGAAGAACTGACTTTAAAGAAGAAAAAAATAGATCATATCGCTATATGCTTACAGGAACTGCAACCATTACCTCAACAGCATCCTACGCTTACATTAATTACGATAAGCTTGAATGGAATTCAGAAAAAAGTTCTCTTCAAAACCTTCAAAACAATAAAAGGTGGTTTTTAGATTTATTTTATAATTCAACTGTTGCTATAGCCCTAAGTTATATTAACGGTAGATGGGTCTTTAATAATTTGCATCTGTCTGGAGGTAAAAAACTTTTGCTTTCAACTGCCGTAGTAACAACAGAAGATCTTTTAGTTTCATATCTATATAAAAATATAGTGGAAAGAATGGAAAAACAAACAACTGAAAAGCAAACAAAAGCTTTAAAAGAATTAGTATATGAAACTCAAAAGCAATTACAACCTAATAAAGAAGCTGTACAACTCATAGACTCAAAAGGATATGTGCAGAATCTTAACTCTGTATCTAAAGAAAGAATTGATGAATCAAAAAGTATAGAAGAGCTTATAGAAAATCTTGTTGATAAAATAGAAAATAATGATTTTCCAGAACTAGACTTAAACAACTTTAAAATTATGACCGGCGATATTGCAACCGATAGGTTTCTTTATCATAGACTATTTGATTTTTATGCAATACCTAGAACTTTAATATTGAGTTATTACTCTTACCTTTTAGTGTGCCAATCTACTACACCCTTAGAGGGATACTTAAAAGCAGGCACTTTATTTGCACTAGAGAGAGTTTTATCAGATATGCTCTATTATGCTGGCAGAAGAGAAATTATTAATCAATAGTTCCAAAGCGTACACCCATTACATAGGATGTATCTCGAGCAGAACATATCTTAACCTTACTCCCTTTTTCAAATGATAATTCGCTATCTGTAAATACAGTAATAACTCCCTCAGGTGGCACATTATTCCCCTTAGAAAGAGTTTTAACACTTCCATCTGCATTCTCTTTATAGACACTTAACATCGCCGCTCCTAGTGTCCCATAACCCCCGTCTTTATTGCGTACCCTATCTGGCCTCGTATCTCCAACAGCAATATCTATTTTAGCTATTCTATTGTTCTTTTCTATATCAATTACAAGACAGCTATCATCTCTTGAGTTTAAAACTCTATGCCCAAACTTCACTACCCTATCTCTAGACCTATTGTTAAGTTCAACTGCCCTTGGAAAAATCCCATAATAATCTTGCCCCCCTCCATATTGACGGCCTTGCCCTGTTATAGGATCACCAAATTCTGTCGTATCATTTGTATACGAAAAATCTTGATAGTTTTTTATATCAGTTGGAACTGCTTTCAACACAATAGATTTTAGATATACAGGATCATCACCAGAAGCAAACACTCTTATAAGTTTTGGATAAAGTAAATCGGTAGAGCTTATTAATTGATGATGAGATTTATGTCCCAACTTCGGCCATTCATACAGATTATCAAACTCACTTTCTGTTTTTATTTCTGCAAACTTTCCACCTCGATTTGTGCTGACATGCCCTCCCCAAAATCGCCATGCATTTTCATAATTATTATCATTTGAGAACACTTGAACTGTGCTGTAGGCTGGGTATTGATCAATTACCTTACTCCCATAACGATAGCTCATTTGCCCTCTTTGATTATGTTTATTCTGTCTATGTCCAATTGTAATTGAATCTACCGGATATACTTCTAAATTATTAGGGATTACAAGATATAACACCTCTCCGGGATGTAATTTCTTTTCAGGTTGAAAAGTATAACGTGCTTGATACTTCTTCTTATCAGATGCTTCTACAACATTAACAACACTTAACCCATCATACTCTAAGTCAGTAGTAATAATCTCTTTAATATCCTGGGAGATATTATTTAAGACAGAGGGGTCATTTAACTTTCCTTGTTTTTTTTCAATTGGTATATAAAAAGGAAGGTTGGTCTCTAACTCTGAAAATACTTCCAAAAACTTATCAGATGAAATAAAGTGCCTAAGACCCAATTCTTTAGCTGCTAAATTTACATCAAGATTACCAATTAAAGCATAAAAATTAAAATCATTCTTATCTAAAACTTCCAGAGAGTTACAGTCTACAATATTATTAGAGGAAAAACATGTATTCATAAAGCGATTATCATATATAAGAACATACTCTTTTTGATTAATTCGAACTTTCTGCAAACGCAAAATTTTCCTTCCCATAGGAATTTCTACGTACAGCACCTTTTTATTCTCTAATGCACTTGTTATAACATTTCGTTTATACCTACCATCTGTAAGACTATCCATGTTTATTGAAGGACCTACATATCCAATGCGAGTATTAAAACCAAAATAATCTCTTGCTTCTTTGTAACCGTATAAGACAGAATTCCGTGATTTTGAACTTAGTTCATAATTTAAATCTTCAGAATCTAGAGAGAGTAAATACTTCTGATGAATTTCTATGGCCATACTTTGAGACTTTAAAAAGTCTTTTTCTTCACTTTCTTTTTCAATTAAATCACTAATGCCATTTCTTTTAAATGAATATTTCAGTCCTCCATATAACTTTGATTCATTATTTTTATCTTGAATTTTATTACGAATAGCCGCAACAAATTTTGTCTCAATAAAACCAATTGGATTTAACAAGAGGTCAACAATTTTTTTCTTTGGTAGTTCATATTTATTTAACTCAATCAAAACCAAAGAGTCACTTATATTTTTTTGATCTATAGAAGACATCACATCCATTGAGAATGTGTCAAAGGCCATTAAATAAAAAAATATTATCAATGTTTTTTTATAGTTCATCATTAATTTTAAGTAGTAGTAATATAGTTCTTTGATTTAAGCTAAAATTATTATCAGAAATTAATAAAAGACTCTTTGATCCATCAGGTAAAGTTGGCCCAAATGAAAGACCTTCAAAATTATCAAGTATCTTAGTTCCCGGTCCCATATCCTCTATAATGTCATCCAAGTCAATTATAAGTTTTTTCTGAGCACGCCTCTTAGTTCTTCGAACGTCCTTGTTGTCAATATTATATACACTTTCTGCCCTTGTTAAATCTGCCAAATAGATTCTGGCCGTTATTTTTCTTTTAAAATTATCCCAACTTCTTTCGAGAACTAAAACTTTATCTTCCGATAATGGTAAAATAGCAGATGCACCATTATCAACTTCATCTTCAAGTAAATATAAATATTCACTTTCAACTTTATATTTGCCATCACGTTTACTTAACTTAGTAAGACGTATCTCACCTTCTTTATCTTTAAAGAAGCCTTCAATTTTATCTTGATATAAAGTTCCTTCATTAGCTATAAACAAGTTTTCCTTATCCGGAGTAAAAGCAAGACTTTCAAAACCTTTATTTGATTTTAGGCCCTGAGTGATAACGGTTTTTCCGCAAACTCTTTCATTTTCATCTGAACCTATTTTGCGATCTAAATTAGTTTTTGAATTTGTTTGAAATATATTTTCGTATTTATACCTTTGCTTTGGAAAAGCTTGTTCTTCTTGTATAGTTTTATATCTAACAGGGCACTCGTGTTCAACAAACTCTTTCTTTTCTGAGTAAACGTCCGGTAATTTAACAGTTTCAAGCCACTTTCCTTTTGAATCAAATTTATTAATATATTCGTATGAATTTCCGCCCTGCACTTCTGAAGTTATATAAATATTTCCCTCTTTATCGAAGTCTAAATCTTCAGGGTCTAGACTAAAAAAACGATCAAAAACATTTTGTTCTTTTTCCTGCACAACTCCATCATAATTATATGATCTAGATTTCTCCATTTTTGAAAGATAAATAGTTCTATTCTCTTTAAGCACAAAATTACCATTCCTATCAAAGTCATAATTATAAACATAAATCCTTGGAGGATCATAAGACCCTTTGTCATCAGATACAAAATAAACCTCTTTATTTTTTTCGTTAACTCGAGCTCCCGACAGACCTCCCAAAACTATATACTTTTTCTGAATAGGATCTAAAAAATCTGTATTTGAATGTATCGAGTAATTTTTGTATAAAGTAACGTAGTCTCCAGTTTTTGGGGTTCCACTATTTTCGTCATCCCATTTCTTACAATCCTTAAATAAAAATTTATAAGTATCTACTTTATTACTTTTCCTACTTGCTCTATCTCTATACTCATGATCATAATAATTAAATAAGGTTGAACCAATTCCTTTATCAACACATTGAAGAAAACCATTGTTTTCAGAAAGAGAACGAATATCCCTCTGTGCACAGATCTCAAATACTCCTGTAGGTATATCCGTTTGTGCAAACGAATCCAAACAGTTTATATACCTTTGAGATGAAATTAAATCTAACTTATCTCTACTTAAACAAACATTCATTACATCATATTTTTTACTTGAGTAAATACTCAACTTATTCATACAGCTACGAAGCTCTCCTATATTAAGAAATCTTTCTTGAATTTCTTTTGATTTAGAACAAGCATAAAAAGATCGAAAGTTGCTCAAGTTAATTGATTTTGCATTTTTTAAACATGTTTTAAATTCATCGCTAGATGTAAGGTAATACTTAACATCTTTTTCCTTTGAACAGTTCATAAAAGCATCTACACTTCCCAAAGTTTGATATGAGTTTAAAAAACATTTCTTTATATCGATAGAATTGTAACTTAAGCAAGACTCGTAAACTTGTTGTTTGGAAACTTCTCCATTTGTCTTTGAAAGAATTCTTTCCTGACACGAATCAAAAGAGGGACTTGCTATCTTATTACGAAAGCTAAAGTTTTGACATCGACCTAAAAGCTCTTCTTCTGAAAAATATTCGCGTCCACTATCTATACAACTCATTAACAAGCTTAAATTATGAGACAAACAGGCATCAACTTTAAGCACAGCATCTGCATTTATATTTGAAAATTTTTTCATACAAGACGAGAATTTTTGAGCGACGACCTTTGAGGCGACATTAATTTCAATACATTGATTGACTACAAAACCTCTGTCTTTTTGTACATACTGACCTAGCTTTTTCTTGCAATTTAAATAATCCCTAGAGTCTATAGTCCTTACTAAAGAAAATGAGTTACATTTATCAATATAATTATAGATAACATCTCTGTCTGGAAACAGATTTTTCATACAGTTTCCTAAATCCTGCCATGTAACATTTTTATATTTTTCTTCATTGATACTTGATCTCTGATATCTACTAACAGAACAAGATCCAAGTAGCTCTGCATCCTTTCTCGCAAAATCTCCAATCTCGCTGAACTTATCTAAACATTCATTTTTATTTAAGACCTTAAACCCCTTAAAACTAAGACCATAGGAAAAAGTTGAAAAGGAAAACATTAGGATTGATAGAAATACGATTTTCATTTCATTGCCTTTTTTCAATTATTGAAAAATTAAAATTAATATTTTTTATATAAATGGGATCTTTACCTACTGAAACAACTCTTATTGCCGCTAAGTTTAGAGGTTTTTTTGAAGAGGATAAAAATTGAGTTCCTACATGTGCCCTTCCTCTCAAATCAATATTAGTTGGTTTTACATCATCTACTTTACTTACACTTGAAAAAAGACTTCCTTTCGGATTTTTGTGCCTATCTATTTGCCTAAAATATCTCCAATCATCTACTTCAATATTTTTTGGATAAAGCTGTAAACTCATATAACCAGGGTTTTCATCCCATCGATCTAAGTCTCCTTTATCTTGATCAGCAATATCTTGCCGATGCGTAATTTGAAATTGATCCAAGTAAGTATCTTGCAAATCGCTTGGAATGCTAATATAAATGTATTCATTTGGTGAGAGCTTTACCTCTTTATCTAATGAACAAGATAAAAGTAAGTCATTAACTGTGCAATCAACACCCGATTTAGACAATTTATATTTATCTTCAGAATCAACCAAATAAACTTTTAATTCATCTTCATTTTTTGAAAGGATATTATTCCTAAAATCTAGTTTCCTCTGATTTACAACGTCTTCATATGTAAATACTCTTATTTTCTTTTTTTCAAACTTAACTTCAGATATAGATTTCTCAAGTGTAGAATCTAGTTTACGTCCCGTAATTAAATACTGTGGAAACTTTTTACTTAAATCATCGTCGCAAGGATCAACATCCTCACACAGTTCGATTATTCCAATTAAATTGATATTTCCTTCTCCTGCAGGTGAAGGATGTAACGGTAACTCAGCACTTGGGTCAAAGTTACTTTTAGCATAAACATACTTTCCCTCGTATTTTATTACATGTTGAGCTAAACTTCCTGTCGAAGTATGTCCATCAACAATTAGAACATAATCTTTGTCACCTACACGAGACTTTAAAAACATTATTGCTAAATCATTTTGCAATTTTTCCCAGTTTGCCCATAGATTTGAGTGATACTTTAATCTTTTATATTGATAACCAATGATATGTCGTGCAGGAATGTAATAAGGTGTTAAAAACTCTCCTTTATCAGGCCATGACTTGTTTGTCCCTACCCATTTGTCATTTTTTAACTTGTTATAATAGTTTAAATCAATACTTCTAACATCATCTTTTTCTTGAAATAAAACAATATGAGGAGAATAATTTTTGGCCGTTTCTATATAAATACTTGAGTACAACAAAGCTGCCGGCCAATCGTTTCTCTTAGTACTCTCATAATCAAGGTATAACTGTTCTAACTTTTTTGCTGAATAAGATTCAAACTTATCTACTAAAATTTCTAATGCGTCATCAAATGCTTCTCTTTCACTTGGTCTTTCTCCGTTATACGACTTAATTTTCTCATTAATGCTATCTGCAAGATTTAGATTTACATAATCTTGTCGAACACTAGCAATTTTTCCAATTAGACCATTCCCTTTTCCTTTAAGCATTTCTTGAATAGAGTACAATAACGGAGTTTCAATTCTTGAACTTTCATCTCCCAACATCGCTCTAATTGCACCAATATAGTTCATCTGAAGAGGGTTTAATCCTCTATAGAGAACTCTACCATCTCTTGGAAAACTTTCGTGTAAATAATTACTTTGTTTTAAGTCAAACTTCTTAAATAGCTCTTGCGCTAATGCATTGTTTGTACTGACAAATAAACAAATTATTAATGTTAATATACTTCTAGAAATTCTATTCATAGTATGAGTTTTAGTAACAAAAACCATGCCAAGAATAGTTTATGATTTCAGACACTTAGACCTTTCAACTGTTTAAAATTTAAACAGTCCTCATATACTATTACAAAGAAATCTTAAAACTTCCACTCAAATCCAATACCAATGACTCCTGAATCATTGTGATCCATAGGGTTCATGAATGGGTCTCTCATGTATGAACTTTGTGGACGTGTAAATAAATATGTTTCACCAGATTTAATAACCTTGGCCTCAAAAAATGAGTTAACTAAGTTAAGCATACCTTCAGCTGGATTCATTAATGCCGATACAAACCCACCAATTCTTTTTGATCCCCAAAGTTTACCACCATTTTTTTCAATCTTTTTTTCTAATTGATACATGTATTCACCCATAAGTGATCCAATAATAGGTGTTGATAATAAATCTTGAATTGATGGAACCTCAGCAAACGCCTCAACACCATACTCCCAAACAAATGTTGACATAAAAGCACTGTAACCAAAAGACTGCCATTTACTTAATCCAGCATGTCTTGCTACGACATAATAAGCAGCTCCTGAAACTGGATGGCCGATATAATTTATTGCCCAGTCATCTTTGTCTATAACTGGTCCTTCTTTAACATTTTGTTTCCACTTTTTAACAATACCATTTTCTTTAACATCTTCTTTGTCCCATTTAGATACAGATTCTGGCATCATCCATAAAAGACCTACTACACCAATTCCAACTCCAACAAAATTTCTAGTTTGTTTAATAATATTTTGTTCAGCACTGCTAAAACCATCTAAAGACAAGCGTTGTCTATATTCATCAACCAAAAAAACAGAAGTATATGGATTCTTTATGTCTTGATCACATAGAGACTCCACATCCTGTCCTCGATAATTACTTTTTCTTAGAGAGTCTTGAACTTGCTTACAAGTTCTTTTGTCTCTCGTATCAATTGTAATTAATTTACCCTTTGAGAACATTCTCTCTTGAGCTTCACGCTTTTGCCTTTCTTCATGCACATCATCCATCATTTCATTCCACTTATCCTTTGAAATATACTTTGACATTGGATTCATTAGCCATGGATCGAGCTTTTGCTCTTCTTCAGCGTGAGAGTTAGTAAATTGTAATAGTAATAAACAAATTAATAGTTGCTTCATAATTATACTTTCCTTTTTGAGAGCTATTATTTACCTTATCTTTCAACGCGTTGCACACATTATTAACATAAATGAAATTATTACAATTAAGACAAGTTGTTTTCCCAAAGGTTTTGGGATCAAAATGGCACCAAACTATTGTTTTTTAAGCAAAAAAAGGCCATTTCATTGCTTTACTATATTATTAATTGCTAAAATTAGCTCATAATCACAAGGAAGTATGATGGAAACAAGTGGAAGTGTTTTTAAACAAATTTTTTCAAAAAAAATGCTAATTTGTCTTTTAATGGGATTTTCAAGCGGACTCCCACTACTTATTACATGGTCTACAATTCAAGCTTGGTTAAAAGAGTCAAATGTTGACCTTGGCACAATTGGACTGCTCACATTAGTTCAGCTTCCTTATACTTGGAAATTTGTCTGGTCACCGATATTTGATAGATACTCGCTACCATTTTTAGGAAGAAGAAGAGGATGGTTAATTGCTTCTCAAATAGCATTAACAATAAGTATTGCTATGCTTGGTTTTACCAACCCGGCCTCTATTATAATATTAACAATAATTGCAGCTGTTGCTGTTGCTTTTTTTAGTGCTTCTCAAGATATAATAATTGATGCTTACAGAAGAGAGTACCTCACTGATGAGGAGTTAGGTCTTGGCTCTACGATGTACGTATACGGTTATAGAGTGGCCATGTTAATTTCTGGTGGTGGTGCAATGATTATGGCCGATCATATGTCATGGAGTTTTGTCTTTATTATCCTGGCAATTTGTATGGTCCCAGGAATTCTGACAACATTATGGTGTCCTGAACCTAAACTAGAAGCAAGCACACCAAAGACACTTAAAGAATCTGTTGTTGAACCATTTAAAGAGTTTTTTAAAAGAGATGGGGCCATCTTAATTTTATTATTCATACTTTTATATAAAGTTGGAGACACTATGGCCGGGGCCATGACCCTTCCATTTTATCTAGAAGTTGGCTTTACTAAAACACAAGTAGGATTGATAACTAAAGGTTGGGGGTTATTTGCAACTCTATTTGGAGCTTTTGTTGGTGGATCATTAATTCTTAAACTAGGAATATCAAAATCTCTTTGGATTTTCGGAGGACTTCAGGCCTTATCTACCGCAGGTTTTGCGTTCTTAGCAAGTGTAGGAAATAGTGTCCCAGTTCTTACAGGTGTAATTGCATTCGAAAATATTTCAGCAGGTATGGGAACTGCTGCTTTTATGGCCTATATGGCAACACAAACTGATAAAAGATTTACAGCTACTCAATATGCACTTCTTACAAGCTTAATGGGCGTTCCAAGAAGCTTACTATCTGCTCCTACTGGGTACATGGTAGAATCAATGGGCTGGCAATCATTTTTCATATTCTGCACGCTAATTGCCATTCCTGGAGTACTACTCCTTATGAAACTGGCTCCATGGAATACTAAAATTGAAGCTCAACCTGCTTAGTATAGAGTTTTATTTAAGTTTTTGAATAGTAGATTTTGTTAAAGACTTTTTTAACAGGTAATGATTGTTGAATATATTTTTCTATCAAATTTCTATTTTCTCTTAAACTCACTACACCAGAAACTTCAGCGAATTCACCAAACATTCTAATATTAATGAACTCAACTCCTTCAAAAATTGAATCAATTTTTTTCTCCAAGATAGAAATGACCTTATTATACTTCTGGGTTTCCTTTTTAGATACTGAGGTTTTATCTATTACTTTAGATACACCATTTAACTTTTCACAATAGGACAGTATTTTTTTAAATTTTAATATATCTGAAAAACGGCCTCTTAATACTAACTTTGACTTTTTTACTTTTATTATAAGTGAGTGTTTCTCATCTCCTAAAACTTTCGATGAATATAACGTAGCTTTTCTTTCTAACTCATCATCAGTTATATTTGAAAATTTTTTTAGATTCAATTTTCTATTGGAAACAGACTTCACTCCGGCAATCATTTCGACTACTTTTTTAGCTAAATTCTTTGAGAAAATATTTCTAACCTCTCCTAAAAGTTTGACTTTGTTATTATTAACTTTTATCCCTATTCGTTTTCCTAATTTGTGTACATGAATATAAGATTTAACGAATAACCTCAATGTTTCATCAATAGATGTTGGTGCCAAGTTTGTACAATATTTACAATTATGATTCATAACCTTATAGATCTGTCTCTTATACACATCTGACGCTGCCGACGATAGAGCTCGTGTGGGT
>CAXHCD010000032.1:0-34373 GCA_964015265.1 uncultured Oligoflexia bacterium | reverse complement strand
CCCTTCGGCCATTGCCGCCGGCGGTGGAAATTTAATCCTGAAGATGACAGCGATTCTGATGAATAATTCTTTTTATTCCTTATATTTTGGTAAAAGATAATACAGCTGCCCTTGCTCTCTTAATTTTCCAGCAATCTGCGCCTTTTTTCCTTCTCCCATATAAATGTCTACTCTATAAGGACCTTTAACTCCGCCACCAATATCATGATCAAAGACAAACCTTGATTTAATCTTTTTATCTTCTAATTTTAAAAAACCAAGAAGACCCTTATGGTAAAAATCTTTATCTGTTGCAATAGATCGACCAGATATTGCTAAAGTATTTATATGAGTCCTAGGTTTTTGAACTCGTTCTTTAAAAAATATATAACGAGGATTTTTAAATAATATTTTATCTCTTTCTTCAGAAGATAAGTCAGCTAAATAATCTCTAATATTTTGCATACTCATCTCCACCTTAGGAATTATATGATGTAGACTTTTTCCAATCGAGTAATAATCATATCCATTATGCGAATCAAAATGAAAATATCTTTTTGTTCCATTTCTATACTCACCTATTCCACTTCCTTGTATTTGTAAAAAGAAAACATCAATAGGATCTGCATAAGCAATGACTAAATCTGTTTTCTCTAACTTTCCTTCCCCATCAATTTGCGCTCTCGTATAAAAAGGAAGTTTCATATTAGAAGGTGTTTTATAAATTGGCCTTGAATATTTATTATCTTTGATTTTAGAGACCGAGATGACTGGAGTGTAGTATCCGGTTAATAAAATTTCAGACCAATCATCTTTACCAAATACTTCATATACAGTGAATATTTCTCTAACTTTTTCGCTAAAGTCTTTAGAGTTAAAATCATTTTTCACAAGTCTTTTAAATCTATTTAGAGCACGAACATATTTAATTTTTTTGATTACACGATCAGCAACGACAATATCTTTATTCATAGTTTTTTTAAAATAAATCAAAGTTTGATTTATTGCTTTAATCAACTCATTTTTATTAGAGAAGTCTTTGAAGTTTAACTGTCCTTTAAACTCTCGCAATGGTTGTGTAAATTCCCTGGTACTAATTTGATCTAATTCATCTTTGTTTGAATTATAGGAAGAACATGAAACTAAAAAGAAAATAATGATAAACTTTTTCATAAATTTATCTTACCATAAATTTAAATTTCCGTTATCAAGTTCACTTTTTAGTTGTCCACAGGCCGCTAAAATATCAGTCCCTTTAGTGGTTCTTACTGTTGTTCTATATCCATGATTATTTAACTGATCAGTAAACCATTTAATAGTCTTGTCTGAAGGCCGTTTAAAATCACTATCCGGGTACTCGTTAAACGGTATTATATTTATTTTAGAAATTTTAGGATCAAGTAGTTTTTTAAGTCCCTCAATATCTTCAACTCTATCGTTTAAGTTTTTTATAAGAATATACTCAAACGTAATATACCTGTGAGCTTTAATTGGAATCTTTTTAATTGCTCTAAACAATCGTTCTAAATCAAATGCCTTATTGATAGGCATTAACTCAGTTCTTATATCATTATGAGCTGCATGTAATGATATCGCTATATTTATTGGAGGAAACTCACTTAATTTCTCAATTTGTGGTACCAATCCAGACGTACTTAAAGTAATTCTTCTTTGTCCCAAAGCGAGCGCACTTTCAGATGTAAATAGTATGGCCGACTTCTTTGCTTCTTCAAAATTATGAAGAGGTTCTCCTTGGCCCATATAAACTATATTTGTATATTTTAAAGATACATCTACTTTAGTTTTCAACCATTTTAGAGTTGAAAGATATTGCCCAATTATTTCTCCCGCCTCTAAATTCCTCGTAAGTCCCATCGTTCCTGTATGACAGAAAGTACATCCAATAGCACATCCAACTTGTGAAGAAATACAAATTGTTAATCTATCTTTAGCTGCGATTGCAACGGTCTCAACGGCCTTACCGTCTCTCATTTTCACAAGAAATTTTCGAGTTCCATCTTTAGAGAGTCCATGCCAAATAACCTGAGGCAGCGTTACATCAAATTCATTTAAAATATAAGTCTTTAAATCCTTGGAAATATTGCTCCAAAGCATTGGATCAAATTCCAACTTTTTATATATCCAATCCATAACTTGCATCGCATTAAATCTTTTAAAACCAGCGCTTACAAATTTTTCTTGTAATTCTTCTAATGTGAATGAATAAATTAAAGGCCTTTTCATGTATGGATAAGTAGCAAATACTTAATAATATTAAAAACTTTTTATAATTTCGTGTAAATTTTATTCATAGAGGGCCTGTTTCAACCCAGCTTGAAATCTACTTGATAGGATTCGCAAATTATATCTATTCCGTGACCACCACAGATTTACATGTCGATCTTTTAAATTTAAATTGTATGGTAAATCAATTAATTTTTTTTCATTGAGTGCATTGCTAACTAATATTTTTGGAACAATACTCCAGCCAAAACCATTTATAACTATTTCCTTAACTCCCGCCAAATTATCACAAGATAAACTAGACATTTTTTGATCATCATCAAACTCTGATAAAAACGAATTCATATTCATTTGAGTATGGTGAACATAAGGCAAGGTTTTTAAAGTTTTATATAAATTAGTACTTCTACTTGTGAAGTATTTTTTTTTCCATGAAATAGGAGCAATTACAACCCACTCTTCAGGAATTATTTTCTTATGAGCAATTTCCGGAGATTCTGGTGGATGGCAACAGATAACAAAATCCGCCTCTCCCTCTAATAGACTTTGTTCAAAGGATTTTTCTGGGATTTGAAAGTTTAATTTTGTTTCTTCACCAAATGAATGTTTTATAACTTTAATATTTGGGTATATAACATTTAATGCAAACCAATTTGAAGTGGCAATTCTTACTGAATTTTTAGACTCAATAACTTTATTTTGTCCTTGTATACAATTTTCAACCCATGTAGCGAGTTCTAAACCTCTACTAGTCAACTTCCATTTGTTTTGAACTTTTTGAATTAATCCATGTTCAGCAGAAATACTCTGAACTTTTCTAGTTAATCCAGCAGGATCAACATTTAAAAGTTTCGCCGCCTCTCTTAAAGAACTAGAATCTCTAAAAGCCTTTAATACCAAGCAATCATCTGGTGAAATTTTAAACGTTGTCATGTTGACTTAAATACAACAAACAATTGATTTTTGTCAATATTCTTAAAACCTTCGAAATGATTAATATGCTACTTAATTTAAAGGAGAATTATATGAAAATACTAATCGTCTTATTTTTTGCTTCACTTAATTTTAATTGTTTTGCAGGAGGAATCCACTGTAAAGAATGTCCAGCCGAAACGAATAAATGCCTTCCTAAGCCTAACTGTAAATATGATTGGAGTGAAATAGAGTTGAATAATGAGATTAATTATCAACTAGATGAACAAAAAATTGACTGTCAAACAACTGAAGAAAATTATGAATACAATGAAGAATTAGACTAATGAAATAATTTATCAAAAATGCCTTTTTTATCAGGGCCTCTTTCTAAGTTTTCCATTCTTTCACCTGACTCATAAAGATAAGAAAACAACTCATCAAAATCGGAAGATTTTTCTAAATGGATATTGTACTCGTTTTTAGAAACGAGTACGACTCCACATGCAGATTGGGCCTGACATAATTTAAAAGCAAAATTTTTCAATTCTTCTAAGTCAGAAAATGGTCCGATTAATGATTCGTCAATATTTTTATGAAGAACGTCTTTAAAAACTTCATTTAAACTTTCGGAGCTATAATTTTCACCTTTTCCAAAAAAGTTTATTAAATAATAAGATGACTCTCCTTCGTCCTGATAATTTAAGTAATCAAAAATTCCAAATAAATATCCAGATTCAATTAATTTCATGATTCAAAAACTCCAAATTCAAGAGTGATTGAGCCTCCTGGCTCGAAGTTCATCATTACCTCTTGATGACCTGACTTTAGATCGACTCCGTCTTGATTAAATACTTTTCCTAATGCGAAGTTTTTAGGAAATACGGCCTTAAATTTAGAACGATAATTTGTTGGATTAAATAAGCTAAGTCTACTTATTATTTGATAGTCCAGCTCTGCTCCAAAGTTTGGTCTTGATTTCCAATAATAAACTAAGTTCTTATCCTCTTTAATTTGAATATTTGGAAGTTCAAATGTTCTGATTATTCTATCCCAGAAATCATACTTCTTTGATTCATCGGCCTCTTTTACACTTTGTCCATCGTAACAAATTAGTTTTCCCTCCCCTAAAGTTAAAGATCTAATTTTTGTTACATAATAAACTTCTTCTAACTCAATTTCATTTTCTAGCATAAAAATTTCGAGTCTTTTTGTAAGTTCTTCACTTAATGACGAAGTATCTATAACTACTAAGCCTCCGTTCATAAAGTATCGAAGAACTTTTTGAAAACTATTTGAGCCTAAGCTTTCTGAATTAAAAAACTTAATTACAGAATGTGATTCGTCAACCTCATAAGAAAATTGATCAATACTTGAAAAAGAATAAAGTGATTTAAAATTATCCGCTAAAAAGTCTATAAGACCATCCTCATTAAAATCGTCAAACTCTAAACTATCAGTATAAAGCTCAATATTTGAATGTAATTTAAAATTTTGTCCATCATCATCATAAAGTGAAGGAGAAATTCTTTGCGGATATATTGAATTTAAAATTAGGTCATTGAAGATATCTTTTAAACCTTTTACTTTTACTTTATTCGAAAGTAACACCGAACAAGGAACGATATTTTTAGAAGCAATTTGAATGGTCTCATTTGCAAATTTTGAAACACTATAGCAATCATTGAGTTTATCAAATGTATCTCTTTGCGAAGAGCCCAAATAACAAAAGTTCACATTATCTTCATAATAATTGCTCAAAAACTCTTCTATGCAACTTGAATATAACTCTTTAATTGTAAGCGTATACTCATCAATTAATCTCTTCTCATCACCGCTATCTTTAATTAATTTTTCATTTTCAGCTAACTCTTCTTTTTTTACTCTTAAAAATTTTGAAAAACCTTTATCAAAAGTTGATGAACGATCATCAAAAAAGCTGTGAATCCCCCACTCATCTTTATACAAACACTCTCCAGTATATACGTCAGCTGAAATTCCCGTTCGATTGAGATACTTAGAAAATTCGCTAATAAACTTTCTAAACCCTTTATAAATTCGAGGATCAAAAAACGAGAATATTTTTATTAATTCATTTTGAACATCAGCCAAAGTATAGGCCATATTCATATAGTTTGTTGCACAACTTCTTGCTAATAAATGTGGAACTCCACCATTAACTAAATATGGAGCTGGCCCAATAGGAATATAAAAAACGGGTTGCTTACCAAGCTCTTCACAAATTTGAACGAGCCTATGTAAATCTGTTTCAGGTTTTACATCACCAAACTCTACTGACTCTCCCGAATCACTGTGAAATGCCCAATTAAGAGGAATAATAACTTGAGTCCCAAAATGAAAATCCTGTAGTTTTGACTGCCAAAGAGACGCTGATGTCTTCCAATAAAAAAACCAATTTTCTCCTGGAAATGCCAGATCACTGTCTCGCGTCACAGGTGTCGTAAGTGTCAAATATTCCTCCGTTTTTTAGCTATCTTAAGTTTAACGGCCAAGAAAAAGCTATGTAAAGAGATGTGCATCACGTCATTTCTTGATGTGATAATACGCATCTGCTATAAATGTCAGACATTTTAATATTTTTCAAAAAGGAACATTCGTTTATGTGGTTTTTCACTCCAGAAGAAATTGAATTACAAAGAGTTTGTAAAGACTTTGCTAACAAAGAAATAGCTCCAATGGCCGCTCATCATGATGAGAATGAGTCTTTTAATTTAGAAGCTTTTAAAAAAATGGGTGAACTTGGAATCCTAGGTATAACAGCGGACCCTGAATATGGAGGAGCAGGTTTAGGCGCGACAGCTGCAACAATCGTTATGGAAGAGTTTGGAAAAGTTTGTGCGTCTTCAACTTTAAGCTATCTGGCCCATTCAATTTTAGCTGTGAATAATATTGAAAATAATGCTTCAAAAGAACAAAAAGAAAAATATCTACCAAAATTAATTACTGGTGAACATATTGGTTGCATGGGAATGAGTGAACCAGAATATGGTTCCGATGCAATAGGTATGCAAACCAGAGCGAAGCTATCTGGTGATCATTATCTAATTAATGGTACAAAAATGTGGATTACAAATGCTCAATATGCTGACGTCGCTTATTTGTATACAAGAACAGGTGATGACAAAAAAGACTTAACTACATTTATCGTTGAAAAAGGGACTGAAGGTTTCAGCGTAGGTAACCCTATCCATAAAATGGGAATGCGAGCTTCTCCAACAGGCGAGCTCATTTTTGAAAATGCAAAAGTTCCACTCGCTAATAGAGTTGGTGAAGAAGGAGACTCTACATATCACATGATGAAAAACCTTGAGATTGAAAGAATCACAATTGCAGGTATTTCACTTGGTATTGCTCAAGCCTGCGTAGATCAATGTATAAAATACGCTAACGAAAGAAAACAATTTGGAAAAACATTAGGTAATTACCAACTTATTCAGAAAATGATAGCCGAGATGGCGACTGAAACTGAAATGATGAGACATTTCCTATACTCTGTTGCAAAACAATACGATAATGGTGTTAAAGGTCCAGTAGTAGCTGCTCAAGTAAAGTTAGCGATTCCAAAAATGGCAACAAAAATTGCACTTGATGCCATTCAATTACACGGTGGCTATGGGTACTCAAGAGAATTTCCAGTTGAAAGGTTTATGAGAGATAATAAACTTAATGAAATTGGTGCAGGAACAAATGAGGTAATGATTATGATTATCGCGAAAAACTTACTTAAAGAAGCTGCAAGATTATGAATGAATTACAATTAGAGTTAAAAAATTCTCTTGAAAAATTTAGACTTGATAAAATTGAACCCTTAATGGAAGAAGATGATGCTAATGAAAATTTCCGAATGGATATTTTTAATCAACTTGGTGAACTGGGCGTAGCAGGAGTAACACTTCCAGAAAAATTCGGTGGAGCTGGCCTAAGTGTTCAAGACCAAGCTGTTTGTTTAGAGGAAATTGCAAAGTCTTCTGTTTCTTACGCAGTTACACTATCTGTTTCAACTATGGTTCAGTCAATTCTAAATGAATTCGGAAATGAATCCCAGAAAGAGAAATATCTTCCAGAGCTTACTAGTGGAAAAGCAATAGGTGCTTTTGCCCTAAGTGAATCTCATTCAGGATCTGATGCTGCGGCCTTAAAAACTACAGCAAAGAAAACTAAAGATGGTTACATATTAAGTGGTTCTAAAATGTGGATTAGTTCCGGTGGAATTGCAAAAACTTATATTGTAATGGCAAGAACTGGAGAAGAAGGCCCTAAGGGAATAACTGCTTTTATTGTTGAAGATGGTATGAAAGGTTTTTCCTATGGAAAAAAAGAAAAAAAGATGGGCTGGAAAGTTTCTCCAACAAGAGAATTAATTTTCGAAAACTGTTTGGTACCGAAAGAAAATATTTTAAAAGAAGAAGGCTTTGGTTTTAAAATTGCCATGGCCGCTTTGGATAAAGGAAGAATTACAATTGGCTCAATTGGTGTAGGTCTTGCGCAAAGGGCCCTTGATGAGGCCGTAAGGTATTCATTGGAAAGAAGGCAGTTCAATAAAGAGATTTTTAATTTCCAAGGTCTGCAATTTATGATGGCAGATATGGCCACAGAAGTTGAATGTTCAAGGTTAATCGTTAGAGAAGCTGCAAGACTTTATGATGAGAAAACAAATAATGCAAAAATATCATCTATGGCAAAGTTAAAAGCAACTGAAACTGCCATGAAAGTTACAACTGATGCAGTTCAAATATTAGGTGGAGTCGGATACACTACAGAATACCCTGTTGAGAGATTTATGAGAGATGCCAAAGTCCTACAAATCGTAGAGGGAACAAATCAAATTCAAAAGGTCGTCATCGGACGATGTTTAAAAAGAGAGTATCAAAAATGATCAAATTTAAATCTCATTTACCTTTCCCATTTGAGCACACTCAAAAAGAAAAAGACGATTTATTAAAAGATTTTCATAAAACATTATCAAAAGATGAGATTGGTTTTTTTACGACATTTGAAAATGAATCACTTCTAACAAAAACAAAAGACGTATTTAATAAAACTAAACAGTTCAAAAATTTCATCCACATAGGCATAGGTGGAAGTTGTCTTGGCCCAGAAATGCTAATTTCTGCTTTTCCAGAAAACAATGATACTAATTTTGTTTTCTTAAATAACACTGACCCTGATGATATTTTCTATAAGTTGAAGAATATCAATTTAGATAACTCATTAATATATGTTGTGTCTAAATCAGGTGGAACTGCTGAAACAATTGGAATATTAAATTATATAATTTCTCACTATGAACTTGATGAAGAATATATTAAAAATCATATTATAACTTGCACAACTTCAGGAAGTGGAGACCTATATGAGTTTTCTTCTGAGTTTGGTTGTAAGAGCTTAAGTGTTCCAAAAGATGTTGGAGGAAGATTTTCTATTCTAACTCCAGTCGGATATTTGCCGGCCTTATTTGCTGGTATCGATGTTGATGAGCTTATTAAAGGAGCTAAAGAATATCAAGCAGAACTAATTAGACCTGATAATCAGTGCATGGAAATAGCTTTAGATATTTTCAAGTTATATAATAGTGGTGTTACTCAAACAGTACTTATGCCATACTCTTCACTTCTTAGGGACCTTAGCTTTTGGTTCGTTCAGCTTTGGGCAGAAAGTCTTGGGAAAAATGAAAATTTTGGACTTACACCAGTTCCAGCTTATGGTGCTACAGATCAGCACTCACAAGTGCAACTTTTTATGGAAGGTCCAAATAATAAATATATGATGTTATTAGAGGTTGAAAATTTTGTTCATAAACTACCAATGAGTTCAAAAAGTAATTTAAAATCTTTTAATAAATTATCAAATTATACTGTTAATCAACTTATACAAGCTGAGTTCAATGGAACTTTAAAAGCATTGAAAAATGCCGGAAGACCAGTACTTCAAATTACAATCCCTTCTAGAACTCCATATTATTTAGGACAGCTAATTTTATTCCTTGAAACTCTAACTGTTTATACCGCTGAAATGGCCGGAATAAATGCTTTTAACCAACCAGGAGTTGAAGCTGGTAAAAAGTATGCTTTTGAATACTTAGAGTCATAAATGAAAAAATGTATTGTTTTTTGTTTGATTTTCACACCAATTTTTAGTGCCTGTGGATTTTATAAAATTCCAAAAAGCAAAGACGTTTTAAACTATATAACAAATACAACAAAACTAAATAAAGAACTGAATTCAGACTTCTCAATTTTAGTTTGGAATATCTTCAAAGGAAAAAGACAAAATTGGAATTCTGATTTTACTAAAATTTCTAAAGGAATTGATCTTCTTCTTATTCAAGAAAGCAGTTTAAATAAGAAAAACATTCCTATTTACCAGAATTTAAAAAAGCACAGTTTTATTCATGCTACATCATTTGAGCTTTTTGGATCAAAAAATGGAAATGCTAATGCTTACAAAGTTTTGCCGATCAAGCATCATTTTATCAGAACTAAAGGAAGAGAACCAATAATACTATCTCCAAAAATAACTCTTATTTCATATTTTAAATTAAAAAATAATTCTAAATTATTAGCAACTGCAAATATACACTCACTTAACTTTGTTTCAGCAAGTAAGCATATGTCTCAACTTCACCAATTATATAATAAATTAAAATCTCATAACGGCCCATTAATCGTTGCTGGAGACTTCAACACTTGGACTTATGAGAAAAAAGAAAACTTAAGAAATTTTGTTAATTCTCTTTCTTTAAAGAAAGTCCCATTAATACATAAAGATATAGAGCATGAAGAAGTTGTAGATTTTGTATTTTACAGGGGATTAAAAATTAAGTCGGCCAAAGTTTACAATGAAATTTCGAGTTCAGATCATAAAGCAATAAAAGTTAAATTTACACAAAAATAAAAAAGGGCCTAGATTTCTAGGCCCAAATTTATTTATCTTTTAATTTTATTTGATTCGTTTGAACGACTGCTTGACTTGTAATCGTAAAACTTATTTCCAACAACTTTAATTTTATAATCGAAATAATATTTCTTTCCTGATTTTTCTAAATAATATCCTGTTGAAACATTTTTCTTAATTAAAGTCTTTCCATCAATAGTTAGGTTTAGCTCAAGTTCAGTTGGATCTAATAACCAAGATGATCTTTTTATCTTACCTTCTATAATAATTGATCCACCTAACTCACTTAATCTTTCTTTTAGATTATTTGTGATATCAAGAACCATTCTTCCGTTAACTAACTTTGCACTTACGTGAATATCGCTCTTGTTTGGAGTTAAAAGAATTCTACCTTTACCTTTGGCCATTACTCTAAAATAAGTATCACCATCAACAAAAGTTGCTCTTTCATAATAATTCTTTTTGCCTCTTACACTAAAAGTTGGAACGACTTTTGTTCTACCTCTATAATTTTCAGCACTAAGACCCAATACATAAGTTTCTTTTTCACCTTTAAGTAATGGTGCATTCTCAACAAATAGCTCGATAGTATAATCTTTTTGAAAGTCTATTAGAGTATCTACAAGAACTTCTTTTACTTTTAAAACTCTCTTTTCTCTCCATACTACTTTACAGTCTTGTTCTTCACTGTACCCAAGATTCTTTCTATTCTCTTCACCATACTTAACAATAACTCTGTAAAATAAACCATCAATTTTTTGATCTGCTCTAGAGATAACATCTTGAAAGGCCTTCCAAGTTCTTGGCTTTCCTTTTAAAAATGTGTCTATTAATTTTGGAGCAGTTTTAGGTCCAACACCTTTAATCGCCTTTTGAAGTGCGAAAGACTTGGCGTCTCTGCCTCTAACATTATAGAAACCGTGCCAGTTACCTTTTCCATTTGTTGGTGTGGTTGTACAAACATAATCCTTATACTTTACATAATCGTAGTAATAACGATCTTCGTAAATATCTCTAAGTCTTGTTAAACTTAGTGATCTCTCTTGTCTCATGTCTCCTCTTAAATCATTTTCAACGGCCGTCCTAGATATAGAAGCACTAGTTGTTTTAAATCTAACAACTTCTCTATAGGCCTTCGCTGATAATGAAAATAGACCTGCAATTAATAAAATAAATAGGTTTTTCATTCTCTTTCCCCTTATTGTTGATATTAACTATAAATTTTTTTAGTTGAGTAAAAATATCAGATGAGAAAAGTGATGTAAAATGTGTTTAGAATACAGGAAGATAAAAGGGGCGCGATTGCGCCCCAGGGTAATTATCTTCTTTCAGTTTTTAGTTCGTTAGATTTTACAGATCTACTGTAATTTGAATTATAGTACTGAGAATTTAAAACTCTTGCTTTAACATAAGCAATATATCTTTCAGTGTGCCCAAAGAATCCTTTCTTACCATATTTCATTTTGTATCCAGTTTTGATAACTGTTGTTGCAGAATCAGAACTTAAATCATAAGTCTGAGAAAGTTCTGTCTCATCAAAACCTCTGTGATTAACAAGGTCAATCTTAACAGATTTTTCACCAACATTTACTGAACTATCAAAGTTTAGGTCTCTAATAGTAATAATAGCTTCATTGTTTCTTCCGGCCTTAATTGACACAGAGTAAGAAGATCTAGGATTAACAAGCTTTCTACTACCTTGCATATCAACTGTGGCACTATTTCCAACAAAGTTAATATTTGCATTGTAGCTACCATAAGAAGTTGAAGTTCCTACTGCTATAGTTTCTCTTGCTCCATTATAAGTAACTTTAAAAGTTTCTTTTTCACCTTTTAAAAGTGCCACACCTTCAATATTTAAATCAAAATCAACTGTTTTTGTATGCGAGTAGTTTTTATGCTCTCTATATTCAGTTCTATAAATGATTGTTGAATCACATTGATCAATCCATTGAGCACATGTTTGTCCAGAATAAGAAGAAGCAAAGCCTAAGTTCTGTTTATTTTCATAAGCATATGTTTGCGTAATTTGAGTATAAAACCTTAAAGAGCTTCCTTTATTTACCTGAGTTTGCTCCGCTTTCTTTATTAATTGCGTAAACGAATTCCAAGATCTAGGAACATCTGATCTTTCAAAGTGCCAAACTAGGGCCTTTGCTACAGTTAGTCCAGCTCCCTTAATATTGTCTGCAATAGTAACTGCTCTTTGTTTTCTTGTTAATCCATTTTTAAACATTGCATACAAATTGCGATTGCCGCTGCCAGAACTATAAACAGTTCTAGATCCAGCACAATATTTACCTACACTATATCCTTTTTCAATTATGACAGGAGTTTCAGTATGAGAAACATTATAAACCTTAGCTGAAACGCTACCAGAAAGCATTGAACTTCCCTCTAAATTTTGACCAGATCTTGAAACCGTGGCCATCGCATTAGAATCCGCTACTTGATAAGTATCAGAAACTGTAGTTCTTCCTCTACTTATTACTGTTTCATAATAACAAGATGATGCTTGAGCGACACTTATTGATGAAACGGTCAATAATGCCAAAACTATTTTAGTGATTTTCATAATAACCTCTTTTTTTAATGAATAAATTTTAACAACGCTATGCACAATACCATGTAAAACAATAATTCTTTACAACTGTGTAAAATTTCTAGGAAATTCACGACTTCTCTAAAGAACATCCGAACAACCCCTAATATTAACAAGAACTTATAATAGCAAAATCGATCTTACCTATTGAAACAAGGAGGTCTTAAGGCTAAAATAAACAACAGCTAAAAGCCACTAAACGACTAAGTGAAATGAATGAAAAGAAAAAACCAATGAGCAATGACGATACAACAGTCTTACTAGACATCGATGAAGCTTTATCTAGATCTGAAAAAGAAGCAGAAGAAAGACCAGCGGCGCTTGTTGTTGTTGGTGGTGAAGTAAACGGTACAATATTCAACCTCCCTCAAGGAACAACGACTGTAGGAAGAAATCCAGACAATATTATTCCTTTAGAATTTGAAGGAATTTCAAGAAACCATTTTAAAATCGTTGTGACGGAAGAAGACTCTGTAACCCTTGAAGACACAGGTTCTCGAAATGGAACATATTTAAATAATAAAAAAGCAGAAGGTTCTGTTAGTCTCAAAAAGGGCGACATTATAAAAATTGGAAGTATGGCACTAAAGTACCTTCCAAAGGGTGACCCTGAAAGATTAACCTATGATAAATTACATTTAGAAGCAAACACAGACGCTCTTACTGGATGCTACAATAAAGGCTATTTTAACAATAAAATTGCACTCGAAGTTAAAAAGAGCAAACTTACTGGCTCACCATTGGCCTTAATAATTTTTGATTTAGACCATTTTAAAAACTTGAATGATAACTACGGCCATGATGCAGGAGACTTTGTTCTAAGAGATATATCTAGAGTTATTAGATCTAACGGTGTTAGAGATGAGGATGTATTTGCTCGTTATGGCGGAGAAGAATTCGTTATATTACTACCAAAAACAAATTTAAAATATGCTTTTGAAATTGCTGAAAGATTAAGAAAACTGATTGAAAATACAGAGTTTATTTATGAAAACAAAAGGTTGCCAGTGACGGCATCTATTGGTGTAGCGGATTATAGAAAAGGTGTTTCTACAGGAACGGACCTCTTTAAGAGGGCCGACAAGGCCGTTTACATGTCCAAGGAGAAAGGGCGAAACCAAGTTAACTTTTTTAAAGAGTAGGCCCTTGCACAAAATTAAATTATTACCAGAACATTTAATTGACCAGATCAAAGCTGGTGAGGTAGTCGAAAGACCTGCAGCTCTTTTAAAAGAAATAATTGAAAATTCTATCGATGCTAAGTCTACTCAAATTGATATACATATTATTGATAATGGAATGGAGTTAATTTCACTAGAAGATAATGGGCAAGGAATGAGTTTTGAAGACCTTCCGTATGCCTTCTGTAGACATGCAACTTCTAAAATAGACAAATTTGAAGACATTTATAATTTATCTAGTTATGGATTTAGAGGTGAAGCACTTGCTTCAATATCAAGTATTTCTAGATTAACTTGTCAAAGTACACCAAGATCAAAAGAAGACGGTGGAAGAATAGTTTTTGAAGGAGGTGTACAAAAAGAACACTCTCCATTTTCTAGCAATAAGCACGGTACCTCTTTATATATAAGAGACTTATTTTATAATACTCCTGCGAGACTAAAGTTTATAAAAGGTAAGACATCAGAAAAAAATGCCCTTCAAAGAGTTATTTACGGTTATATTTTAGCGAATCCAACAGTAAAGTTTTCAATTCAATGGAACAATGAAGAAAAACAATTCTTTTCACCTGTTGAACTACAAAATGCAGAAGAAAGAATTAAAAAAGTTTTATTCAAAAAAAGAATTAGTGATGAGCTTCTAACCTTTAAAAGAGAGTATGAAGAAAACTTTATTAAAGGATATATTTCAAAAAGTGGATCGAAAGGAAATGTCGGTAAACAACAATTCTTATTCGTAAATGGAAGATTATTTGTTGATAAAAAAATTCATCAAATAATTACAAAAAATATGCAAAAGGTTTGGGGAATTGGAAAATCTGGACATTATTGTCTCTTTTTAAATGTTCCTCCAAAAAAAATTGATGTAAATGTACATCCAAGTAAAACATTAATTAAATTTATGGATAGTAAAACTGTCTTCTCTCTCGTTTCTGGATCAATTAAAGAGTTAATTGATCACTTTGAAACACCAGAAGTAAAAAAAGAATCAAAAGAAAATATCCCATTCAGAAATAATGGTTCTCAAATTGAAAGCTTTATTCCCGTTTCTTCGAATTATTCAATGATAAATAACTCAGGAGAAACTCCAATTTTAGTCTCTCATAATAAATTTTTAATATCTTTATTTGAAGAGAAAATAGTTCAATCGTATCCAATTGAAGATGATTTAATTACACCCCTACTTATTAGCGAGCCATATAATTTTGCAAATGGGCCTCTCGATTCTAATTTTGATTTTTTAAGAAATATAGGAATTGAAATAGACAGGATTGGAGAAGAGACTGTTGTTCTAAGGTCAATTCCCTATTACTTGGAAAAGTTTAAATATAGTGAAATTGTAAAACTAATTTTAGAGACTTTAAATAGTTCATCTAAAAAAATTGAAAATATTGCTGACTTCCTACACTTAATTCAGATGAAATGGACTTCAGATAAAAATATTGAAATATTCTCCAACTCCAGTTTAGAAGATATTGAAAATCTCGTTGCAAAAAAAGTAGCAATTAGATTAGATGATATTAATTTGAAAAAATTATTTTAATATGAAAAACGCTATTATAATTTCAGGACCAACGGCCACTGGAAAAACGCAAACAGCAATTAATACATATCACTTACTTAAACAAAATGGCCTTAAATCTATAATTATAAACTATGATTCACTGTTGTTTTATAAAAATCTAGATATTGGAACTGCTAAACCTTCTGACAAAGAGCTAAAAAAAACTCCTCACGAAATGATAAACATTTCAGAAATTGATACTCCTATTAATGCATCTATTTATGAGAAGAAAACCAAAGACGTTTTAGCAAAATATGATGATGAAGTGATTCCTATTTTTGTTGGTGGTAGTGCTTTCTACATAAGAGCTTTAATTAAAGGAATGTATGAAACTGAAGAGGTTTCTAATGAAATTAAACTTAAATCTGAAGAGTTATTTAAAACTCGAGGGATAAGTGCGTTTATAGAAATTTTGAAAGATAATGACCCTCAAAGCTACGAAACATTACACGAAAATGATCACTATAGAATAATAAGGGCCGTTGAATTTTTTTGGCAGTCGGGAAAACCAATTTCATTAGAAAAACAAAAAGAATCTGACCCATATAATTTCAATATTAATCAGTGGGACAATTTAAATTTTTTACATATTTATTTAGACTTACCAAGAGATGAACATTACAAATTTATTTTAAAAAGAACTGCCACAATGTTAGACTCGGGCTTAATTGATGAAGTAGAAAAGCTTTTAAAAGTTTACTCAGGAAAAGAAAAGCCATTGCAATCAATTGGTTATAAAGAAGTTCAAGGATACTTGGAAGGAAGTTTCAGCTCAATTGAAGAGCTTAGCGAGAGAATATCCATATCAACAAGACAATTAGCAAAAGCTCAAAGAACATTTTATAAAAAAATACGGCCAAAGACTTCATTTCATCCAATACAAGATAAACAAAAAATCCTTGATACAATCCTGACTTTTCTAAACAAGTAATCTTTTATAAGATGAGAGCAAAAATTAAAAACAAATAATGGCCAACTCATTAAAATTTAAAAGAAAATAACCGATATACTTTAAAAATATAGGAATGGAAATGGTTTCAAAAAAGCTGAAAGTAATTATTATTTCAGATGGGACAGGTACAACTGCGACTTCAATGGCAAGAGCTGCTCTGGCCCAATTTAAAAACAATGATGTGTTTTTTACTAGATATAAAAATGTTAGATCTAAAGAGCAAATAAAAAGTATATTTGATGAAGCTGCAATTCATCATGACCTTATTTTGTATACAATTGTAGCGTCAGAGCTTAGAGAATATATGGCCGAACTTTCAAGAACAAAACATGTAAGAACCTTGGATCTTCTTGGACCAATACTAACTACTTTTTCAAACTACTTTGATCAAGAGCCTTCTTTAGAACCAGGGCTTTTACACCAAGTTAATGACGATTACTTTAAAAGAGTCGCAGCTATGGAATTTACTTTAAATCATGATGATGGAAGAAATTTAGAATCACTTCATCTTGCTGATGTTGTACTAGTTGGAATTTCAAGAACATCAAAAACACCATTATCTGTTTTCCTTTCTCAACAAGGTATAAAAGTAGTAAATGTTCCTCTTATTCCAGGGACACCTGCTCCCAGTGAGTTATTCCAAATAGATCAAAGAAAAATATTTGCTCTAACTATCGATGCAGACGCCTTATCAGAAATCAGAAGAAAAAGACTCGATAATTTAGGTGCCACACATGGTGATTACGCCAGCAAGAATAAAATTATTGAAGAAGTTGAATGGGCGAATAATTTATTTAAAGAAAACAAGAGATGGCCAGTCTTCAATGTTACTAACAAGGCCCTAGAAGAAACCGCCAGTGAAATTACTAAACTGTTAAACATGAGAAAAAATAATATTTTTAAACAAAGTAAAAGAGAATGAGTGTATTAAGTGACTTTAAAGAAACGACTATTTATTTTTCCAAGCTTATTGGTGCGAAAATACTTAGTGAAAATGGTACTTCTTTAGGTCGACTTACTGACGTTTTTGTAGATTATGAAGATGTTTACCCTCTTATCTTAGCAATTCAGTTTAAAAAAAATAATCAGATCTTTTATGTCGATTGGAACCACTTAAACTCATTTAATTATAAAAAAATTATTGTCAAAGCTGACTCCCCTATTGGAAGGAGTCGAACTTTTCCAAAAGTAAAAGAGAAAAAAGTTATCACATCTCTTCTTGCCAATCAGTTTAGTGGAGATACAGTTGAGTATCCTCCTATTGGAAAAGTTATTCTTGATCGACAAATCGTTGATACCTCTGGAAAAAAAGTTGTACGAGTCAATGATATTGAATTTATTAAAACCGGAAAAAACTTAAGAGTAACCCATGCAGCAATTGGACTTCGTTCAATGATTCGAAGACTTGGTTATGAGCCTTTTGTTGATAGTGTAATAAAATCAGTAAGACCAAATTCTAAATACTTAAAAAATGAAAAATTAATTAATTGGAAATTTGTCCACGCGATTCCAGATCGTTCTGTTCAAAGCAATGTAAAGCTAAGCTTAAATAATGAAGATCTAAAAGATATTCACCCTGCCGATCTTGCTGATATATTAGAAGAACTCGACACTCATGCTAGAGATCAAATATTTCACAATCTAGATCCACAAACAGCGGCTGAAACTTTATCTGAAGTTGAACAAGATCTTCAAGCTAGTTTTTTAAAGAGTGAGTCACCAGAAGAAGTTGCAAAGATCATCGAATATATGGGAACAGATGAAGCAGCTGATATTTTAAGTGATTTAGACAAGTCTAAAGCAGGCGAAATTATCTCAAATATTGAGGATAATGAAATCCAAGAAGAGATTCAAGAATTATTAGAATATGATGAAGACACTGCCGGAGGAATTATGTCCACGGAAGTTTTTGAAGTTCATCCAGAAATGACTAAAAATGAAGTGATAGAATCAATTCCAGATGTATTTGAAGATGTAGAAAATGTTTATGATTTGTACATAATAGATGATGATGGAATATTACTTGGGACTTGTTCCATGAATGAGCTTTTAAGACAAAGAGAAAATTTAGAAGTTAAAGAAATAATGGAATCAACTGATATAAAGTGTTTGCCACCAGATCTACATTGGAAAAAAGTAGCTAGTTTTATGAGTAAATATAATCTTATAAATGTTCCTATTGTTGATGAAACAAACACACTTTTAGGCATGGTATCTGTTGATGATATACTTCCATGGCTTTTAGATGAAAGGTAATTAATGAGCGAAGCTAATACTAAAAAGAGTAAAATAGCAAAGTCACAATTTGTGACTAAAGTTCTTTTACTTTTAAGTATCGTTGGCCCTGGATTAATTACAGCAAATATTGATAATGATGCCGGAGGAATTGCCACCTATTCAATGGCCGGAGCTCACTCTGGATATCGATTATTATGGGTATTATTCCCTGTTACAGTTGCATTAATATTAGTTCAAGAAATGTCAGCTCGAATGGGTATAGTTTCAGGGAAAGGACTTGCTGACCTTATAAGAGAAAAATTTGGGTTAAAAATTACTTTTTATTCTCTTATATTTCTAATTTTTGCTGACCTTGGAAATACCATGGCAGAATTTGCGGGAATAGCTTCCGCTGGAGAAATCTTTGGTATTTCAAAATATGTTTCAGTTCCCATCTGTTCAATATTTGTATGGCTTCTCATTTTAAAAGGTGATTATAAAATTGTTGAAAGAGTCTTTCTCGCCGGATGTCTAGTATATCTATCTTATATAGTTTCAGGTTTTATTATTGAGCCTGACTGGAATGCTGTTGCAACAGCTATTATCGTTCCAGATATAAAAAGTTTATCTAGAGATGACTTACCCATTATAGTAGGCCTCATAGGTACTTCAATAACTCCTTGGATGCAATTTTATATTCAATCAGCTGTAGTTGAAAAAGGAATTGAAGTAAAACATCTATGGCACTCAAAAGTAGATATCGTTGTTGGTTGTATTACGATGGTTACTGTAACTGTATTTATTATGGTTTGCTGTGCTGCCACTTTATTTGAAAATAATATCGTTATTAATAATGCCGCCGATGCTGCAAAAGCATTAGAACCAGTTGCAGGTACATACTCATCAGTTTTATTTGGAATTGGATTATTTAATGCTTCGATATTTGCGGCAGCTCTCTTACCATTGGCCACTAGCTATTATGTTTGTGAAGGTATGGGTTGGGAGTCAGGTGTTGATAAATCATTTAAGGAAGCCCCCAATTTTTTTACTATATTTACATCCTTAATTGTAATAGGAGCCGCTCTCATTTTAATTCCAGGAATAAACTTATTTCAAATATTAATTTGGTCACAAGTTGTAAATGGAGTTTTAATTCCATTAATTTTGTTATTTATAATTAACCTATGTAATGACCCAGACATTATGGGTGAATACACTAACGGCCCTGTAATGAACTTTATCTCATATGGTATTGTAATTCTTATGTTAATAGCGAATATTGCTTTAATCTACTTTGAGTTTTTCTCTTAACCTATCATTTTAATCCACTAATAAAGATTTCTTTATTTTATATCGATAAACAATTGATGAAATGTATATATATAATCCTATTTTTATTTTCTATGGATATTTATTCAGCAAATATCCCACAGTTTTCAAAAACTGAATTAGAAAAAGCGTCTTCTGTTAGATTAGGAAATATATATGAAGCATATTTAAGTTTTTTAGGAGATATTGAATCTGATCTTCGATGGAAAAGAAAAAAAGAATCGAGTAAATTTCAAACTTTTATTAGAAAAATTCTTAGGGAGGCCCACGCTGCAGGAAGTGTGAGAGGGGCCAATTGTTTTTATGGAGGATATGCTTCTGAAGTTAGAAATGGATATTGCACTCATCCAAAAAATGCTTCAAATTCGTCTTATGCTGGAAGCTGTCCTGGAAGTGACTTTACTTGTAACCCTACACTTTTTGGAGAAGGTGTTTGTGTTCAAGCATCATACCCTTTCGCAAATTTAACAGATCGATGTTACAAAGAAGCAGGAAACCCAAGTGAACAAGATGTAAGAAATAGAATGGGTTGTACTGAAAAAGAAAGTTGTGACAAGTTTTTAAAGCTACAAAAAGAAGTAAGTGAATTTTGCAAAAATAATAGAACTTATGATGCCTGCGACTCTCTTGAAAATGCCCTAGGACTAGAAAAGAGTGCTAAAGATACTCCAATTGGAGCAGAAGATGCGATTTCAAGTTTTAATAATCTTCAAAATCAAGTTGATAAAGTAATCAATCAAAAAGATTTTTGCTACCAAGGTCTAAATCAATGTCCTCAGGGAATTATAGATTCAGTAGATCTAGCAGATTCTCATGGAGTATTTGGATCTGTTGATAGAATGTTAAACCGTGGTGATGAGTGGACTTTTAGAAACTTAATGATGAAAAAAAGAACACCTCTTTGGAATTGTACGAGACAAAAGTTATTAGGTCTTAGATCTATGACCGAAGGTGATTCTTTCCAGGGAGACAATGAGTTTGCCAAAAGAAGAGTCCATTCAGAAGAAGATTATGATAACGCTTTAAAGTCATTAAACTCAAATAAGGGATTTTTCTCTATTACTGGAAATGTTGCTCAAAATCTTTGTAATAAGCAAGATGGTTTTGAATTTCCAGAGGTAAGAGCATTTGCAGGAATTGATTTTAATATAAGGCAAAAACAATTTAGTAATGCAATGGATGGTTATTTAGAGGGACTAGGGCAGTTAAATATGATCGATCCCGTACCAATGAATTGTGATAAATATTTAGGTGACGGTGATAAAGCTTTTAAAGAAAATTATAAAAAATGTAAGATGCTTTTTGCTTGTGCCAATCAAAATCAAAATGGTGAAGCACAAAAAATGTTTGATGATAAAGCACAAGTTTTAAGTATGGCGATTCAAAGTGCCGCAGAAATTCAGAGTAAAATTAATGATATAGACGGTTGGTATAATAATGATGAAGAAACAGAAAAAATTAATGCTCTAAAAGAAGAATTAGAGGCGGTATATCAAGCAAACCCAATGCTTAGAGAAAAGAAAATTGGTCTTTTTAATAGAGAAGATAACCCTCTACAAAATTATATACAAGAATTAGCAAAATTAGATAAAGACAAAAGAAATGTTGACTTAAATTCTGTAAAAAAGAAATTACGCAAAAAGATTTCTCAAGACAGAGAAATATTAGAAGGCAAATATAAACAGGCCCATAATGCTCATCAATGTTTAATTGGAACAAGTCAAGAATGTGATGATATGAAAGATGTTATTAGAGATACTTCTGATTTCTACCCTCAAAATTTATACAAGGCAAATGACAAAGCTTTCAATGAGGCCGTTAACTACCATGCATGTGTTCAAAGAGATATGCAAAACAAGTATGAATCAGATAAAGAGTTTGTTAATACTGCAGGAAAGGCTTTACTGGCAGAACTTGCTATTTTTGCACTCACAGGTGGATCAGGAACAGTCATTAGTGCACTATCAAAAACGAGATATATTGCTCAAGCTTTTAAAGGGTCTAAAAATATTAAGAAAGCTTATAAAGAAGTAAAAGAATTAAAAGCTAAAGCTGATGAGGTTGAGGAAAAGAAAAAATTAGCTAAGGATAAAAACTTTGGGCCAAGAGATAAACTTACAGGAACAGAAAGAAGATCATTAAAGGGAAACCTTGGACTTCAAGCACAAGGTATCGCAACCACCGGTTTTTATGGATATGAAGCTTTTAACTATTGTAATAATCCTGATATAATGGTTCAGATGCTTCAAAACTCTAATGCTAATAGTTGTTCTGATAGAAAAGAGAAGTATCAAATTTTAAGCGATATGAGAGCATGTGAAAATGCTAAAATGGCCGCCTTAACAGGTGTAGGTCTTGGTGCCTTAGGTAATATTGCCAGAAGAAAAGCATTACGTGCAACTGAGCCCGTAAGAAATATTGCTACTGAGCTTAGAAAAAGAAATTGGCAAGAATTTAAAGATGCAACCTGGAGAGGTAAAGCTGCTATCTTAGGAAAGAGCGCTTTAAAATCTGCTAGATCAACTTGGAATTCTTGGCCATTAAAAATTGTCTCTTACCCAGTGAATATTGGTGCAAAATACGCTGGCAAATTAGCTAAACCAGTGGCCAGTGGAGCAAAAGGTCTTGTTATGAGACTTAAATCTCGCATGCCAATGCCTACCCTTTTTGGAAAAGGTAATGAAGTTTATTTTCATGGCACAAAGAGCGGAGAAGGCCTTCTTAGAGGTGTCATCGACTCTGTTAAAGATGGAAAAGTTATAATAAAAATGGCCGATGGAAAACTCAGAGAGATAGCTCCACAAGCTGTTATGACGGCCGCACAATATTCTAAACCTTTAGCACTTAAGGCTGCACAATCATTAAAACGTGGAAATAAGGTCTATATTTATAATGATGCTGGAGAACTCGTTCAAGGAGTTGTGAAGACAACTGTTAAAAAGGGTGAAGACTTTGTTTCAGTAAGGTTTAAAGATGCACAAGGTAGTTTTGTGCAAGACATACCTCTCTCTTCCTTATTATCAACGCCTACAAGTAATCTTTTAGCTAAAGGAAACTATATTACTTATCAACTAAAAAAAGGTTCTGAAGCTCTATCTGGAAAGATTGAAAGTATTTCAAATGGCCTTGTAAAAATTAAAAATAAGGCCGGTGAGATTTTGAGAATTCCAATTGATAAGATAACAAACAGAACACTTGCCCTTGAATAAAAAGAAGACCCATATTTAATGGGCCTTCTACGTATTCTTCTCTCTATTAATTAAAAAATATTTTTATTCACTTAACCAATCATAACTAACTTCAATCTTACTATCCGCTGGAGGAAGTGAGTCTGAGTTAAAGATAATATTATTAGATAGTGAATCATAGTTCCAACTCGAATTATCAACTTCACCATTAATCTTAACTACAATTGAATTACTATCATAAGGGAGTTTTGATAAGCTAAAACTATTTAAATAACTAGAGATATCTCTACCAAAGTTATTTAATATCGAATAAAAATCACCCTTAATATCAGCATTCAACCCACCTGTTCTATCAGATAATTCTAAAAATCTTTTTGCTTCTCCGTCAGAACTCATCTGAAACAGCTTCTTTAAAAAACCTCTAAATCCATAACCTCTTTTCTTAGATGAATAATCTCTACTTGATTCCAACTTCAGAAGAGAATGATCAAAGATTGAATAAACTTTCACTAGCTCAGCTGATCCTTTAAAGTTTTGCAGAGAACTAAGATAATGGCTGACAGTATTTGAAGATTGCTCAACTTCATCAGAAATTATTATAACAACTAACATCGCATCACTTCTAAAAAAATGTTTATTATGGTTATGTGCAACAGCTTTTTTCATACATTCAAAAGCTCTTTCATTACCAGATCCACTTCTTTGTTGTGTCGCATACTTCATAAAGTTTGAGTAGAACTTTCCAGAATCTTTATCTAAAGATTCAGTTGTAAACATTTTTAAAGGATTTAAAATTCTACCTTTATCATGATGTAAATCAGTTGAAGTGATGCCCATTTTAAAATCAAGACCTCTTTTACTAAAGTCTTTTATAAATGTATCAAGATTACTCGATAAAGCGGCCCTATCATTATCCATTGAACCAGAGTCATCGATAACCCATAAAATATCTACTTTTCCAACAAACTGTTGAGAGCTTTGGTTAAAGCTATCTACTACAGAGGATAGTTGTACCTGATCATCATCAGATCCATCATCATATCCTCCACCAGGTTCTGTTCCATCTCCATTGTCATCATCGTAAACAACATCAGAGTCATCATCTGAGTTGTCATCTGAATTGTCACCAGGAGTAGGCTCTGGTTGAGGTGTTGGCGTTGGTGCCGGAGGAACAACTACGACTTCTCCATCGTCTTCATCATCAACCGGGTCTGGTTGCGGTGCTGGGTTTGGAGCAGGTGCTGGTGCTGGTGCTGGTGCTGGTGCTGGTGCTGGAGGTGTTACTACAACTTCTCCTGAATCTTCCTCTCCTTCATCATTACCATTGTCATTACCGTCATTACCATTGTCGACCGTTCCATCATCAGACGAATCATTACTTGAATCTTCATCAGAATTTGAATTTTCATCAGAGTTTTCATCTTCAGATGGTAATTGGACACCACCACCATTTTCTGGAAGCTTTTCTTGTCCAATTCCTGTTTCGGCCTTTTCAAAGAAAGATTGTTCGGCATTACACCCAACCAATCCTAGAACCAATAGTATGAGGAGAAAATTCTTAGGGATTAAAAGTTTCATATCCCTTCTCCGTTTTAATTTAACTCAACAGTTGCATGATTTGTACGTACAACATGATTAAACGTGTGCGCAATGCTGAGAATGTCTCTGTCTCTTTTTACATATCCTTATATCTATTATTTTGCTATTCCATAAAATCCTCAACTATTTCAGTCAACTTTAGTTCTTAAATCAAACAATTCTACTAAGTTATAACTATATATAAATGTTTATCATTATCTTAAAGTGTCCAGTTTTCTAGGCAACAGGGGGGGTAAACTACTGATTTTAGGACAAGGTTAATTTTACATAAATTGTACATGGAACATAGAATTACCTTTAGTTTTTTACTTTTCTATCCGAAAGGACATTAAGGATTGTGAGTAATATTTTATGAAAAAAAAGCAAAGACCAGAAGGTAGTATATTAGAAAGGTTTGGAAGATACCTTTTGCTCGATCACGTGGTTGATGGAGGAATGGCAAAGATTTGTCGTGCTAGGTTTATTGGTGAACAAGCAGATAAAATTGTTGCTATTAAAATGATTCAGCCTCAATACTCACAAGATGAAAATTTTAAAAGCATGTTCATGGATGAAATCAAAGTTACATTTGGTTTAATTCATCCAAATATTGCACAAACTTATGATTATGGAATCCAAGACGGCCAGCTCTACACAGCGATGGAATATGTCGATGGAAAAAACCTAAAACAATACCTTGAAAAATTAAAACAACGAAACTTTGTTTTTCCAGTAGAAATTTCTGTATATATCATCTCACAAGTCTGCCAAGGTTTACACTACGCTCACACTTTTACAGATAAACTTTCTGGAAAAAAAGCTAATATTGTACATAGAGATATTTCTCCACATAATATTATGCTTACTTATGATGGTGCCGTTAAAGTTATCGACTTTGGTATTGCAAAAGCTGAAACAAATTCAGATGCTACACAAGCAGGTACGATCAAAGGGAAACTATCTTATTTAGCTCCCGAATATCTTGAAGGTAAAGATTTAGATCCTAGATATGATGAGTTTGCTGTTGGTATAACTCTCTGGGAAATGCTTTGTAGTAGAAAACTATTTAGAGCTTCAAATGATCTTGCTGTTCTTAAAGAAATTCAAGCGTGTAAAGTTCAAGCTCCTTCTACTATCAACCCTAATGTTCCTGAAGAGCTAGATGAAATTGTTTTAAAATGTTTATCTAAAACTCCTGATCAAAGATATGAAAACTTAGATCAGCTAAATAGAGCATTAGTAAAATTCCTATATACAACCTACCCTGAATTTAACTCTTCAGATTTATCTTATTTTGCTCATGATTTATTCAAAGAAGATATTGAAGTAGACAAAAAGAGGTTTGTTGAATTTGGTCAAATTGATATAAGCTCATATATCGAAGAATTAAAAGAAACTGAAAAAACAAGTACGAAAGCATCAAACGCTCCTAGTGTATCAATAAAAAGAAAGTCTTTACCTGAAAAAACTAAAGAGTCTAAGAGAACGAAGAGTGCTCCAAAATCTAAACTTGATGAAAAGCCACTTCAATTAGCACAATCACTACCTTCGAACAATTTTGACAAGGCCGGAGGAACGAGAACAGCTTTTACAACAAAAACTGTTCTACACCAAGAAGAAAAAGAAATTCTTAGAAATGAAAACCAAGCTTGGCCTAAAAGAATTGCCTTATCTCTAATGATTGCTGCGGGAATTGGTTATATGACAATGGAGAATGTTGAAAAGCAAAAAAAGCAAGCAATATTAAATCCTCCTGCATTAAATGTTGAGCAACCTAATGTAGAAAATAATCCAAATAGAGATCTAGCTGAAATTACAGATAGTAAAAATGATGAAAATGCAAAACTTGAAATTGATTACCCTGAAGATGGTACATTAGTTTCAGATAACTCAACTGAAAATAATGATGAAAAAAAAGCAGATCAACCTCAGCTATATACAATTAAATTAGAAAATTTTGATAAATTAAATCAAAAAGTTTTTATCAACGATAGAAATATGACTGATGATCTTTCTCCTTTTATGACAATTGAAGTAAAAGGAAGCCATCATATGTTCTTAAGGATAGAAACAGATGGAGGATACAAGCATGTCGTAAAAAAGATTGACTTAGATCCTACTCAAAAGAAGTATAGCTTCAGTGTTCCTAGTATTAATAGAATTCCGGCACAAACTTATGGTTATCTAAAAATGTCTCGTCCGTGTTTTACGGGAAAAATGAAATTTACTGTATTTGAAGAAGATAGAGATGTAGAATTACCTTTAAAAAGAGGTAGCTCCATTCAACTTCCTTCAGGTAGCACGTTGCAAGTTACTTTTATAAGTGATTTTCAATTAGATACAGGTATTGAACCTAAACCATTAGAAATAACGATTGAAGATAGCAGATACACAGATATTTGTGACTTGGACTTATCTCCTTAATATTACTCTTTTCCAAATACATAATAATTAATTTCTTCTTCACTCATAATTGGTGATAGAAATTCATAGATATATGGCCTTTGATAATTAATAAGAAAAACTTGGTTACCTTCAACATTATTAATCTTTACAAGTTGTTGTACAGATGGATCTTGGACATTTAGGCCGTGTTTAGAAACTATTTCAGAAGGGTGAGAAACTCCTAAATCGGCCATTTTATCCGTCGCTTGATCATACCATGCCCTTCCAGCTTCTGTTGCCTTATCGACAAAGTTTATGGGTGCTAGTCCCTTAGCATATATTGAGTTTTTAGCTGCAATTCCATAAGGACACATACCATTTGCACATTTTCTAACACGAGCACAACCTAATGCCGCTCCCATCCAAAATCGAGCTCCAGACACTCCGTTTGCACCATATTTCATATTAGCAACTGAGTCGGCTCCAAATGTTACACCACCACTTGCTTCAATATAAACTTTTTGTCTAACTCCCAGCTTCTTTAACATTGTATCTAGTGCAATTACAGCATGATCAATTTGAAGACTTCCAGAAGCTCCAACGGGGGCATTTCCACTGCCTCCACTAAAAGTTGATGTCGCTCCATCGATTTGTATATGGTCAGGTAATCCTCCATGATCTCGCAAATACTTTAATCTTTCATAATCAAATTTTAAGTTTCCTAAAGTCAGTTTTAAAGACACAGGTTTATGAGTAGTCATTTTGGTCGCAATTACTAAATTATTGAGTTCTTTATTGGTAAAGTCTTCTAGTACTACAGGTGAGCTGATTTTTTTTGAAAGGTTTATTCCTCGCATTTTGGCAACAATCGGATCTAACTTAGAAGAGTCAACTTTTGATCCCTCTTTTGCAGCTTGAGCTAATTTAAATTGAGTCATTACATAATTTGGATGAGATGCAATTTTTTTCAACTTATCAAAATCTACTCTTTGACCATCTGCACTTCTTATCCCATTAAGGGCCGTGCCAAATTGACCAACTATTTTTGAATATTTTAAATCTTCATCACTAATCACTGTATTTCTTAAGTTCATTATCTCTTCAATTCTAACTCTAACTTCTTCCAATTTTAATGAGTCAGGTTTAAGATCTCCAGACTCTAATCCCCAACTTATTACTTCTCTTGTAAGAAGCTCTTTATCACCATTTAATAATGCTAAATGAAAGTTTGGCCCTCCCTCACCAGAGTTAACAAAAATATCGATACCTTTCTTTTTAGCGAGATTAATTTGAGTTGCTAGTAAGGTAATATGTGATTCCGCAGATAATTGAGGAAAGCTCATTCCTGATATATTAATCATTGGGCTTATAAAGAATTTATTTATTTTAATTTTCTTTTTACTTGGTAAAACTAAGTCATGCCCAATGGAAATTTTAGACTCTCTTATAGATTTCAATCTCTTAACTTTTAATGAAGGATCTCCCTTCATTACCTCTATCCATTTAGGAAACTTTGGATGTCCAAAAGAGCCTTTTATTTCACCATATTGAAAAAGACCACTAATATATTGCCAACGAAATTTTTCCCAACCTACTTCTTGTCCAGAAATATAATTTCTCCAAAATGATCCACTTTCTTCAAGTAAGCTTCGAACAAAATTAATTGAATATCTATAAGGTTTTGAAACAATCATATCTATCTTATAGCGAAGCTTAGAGTATAAATATTTTGGATTAATATTTAAGGCCGCTGACATTGTATTAATTGAATCATTAATATTTCCATTTTGAGTATAAGCATCTATAATATCATCTAGTATATTGACGCTATCTCCTTCACCTATTAACTCTAATAACTTGTCAATTTCTGAGTTCGATAATGATTCTGATTGTGATTTTATTTTGATAATACTTTGTTTAAAGTCTTCTATATGTCTTAAATTACTTCCTTGGGTTAATAAAGCTCCTGTTTCTTCGAAAATAGATTTCAGATCATCTAAATTAATAATTGAATCTATTTTACTTTTAGTTAATTGCTTTTCAAAACTTAACTTTTCCAGAACACTTTTTGTTTGACTATAATCTAATGTCAAATTCAGAATATTCTCTTTATTTTTTATTAACTTTTTTATTTCAAGTTTTTTTTCTTTATCTAGTTTTTTATTTAAGTAATGACTTACTAAACTAGAGATTTCTTCTTGAGTTTTACGTTTAAAATATAAATTGTATTCCAATAAACTTAAAACTCTATTCATAATATCGTTAGAAACAACTTCATCAGGGTTCAAGCTTTTTAGTGACTTTATTAAAATAATATTTCTTTGATCTAAAGAATTAAGCTTTGCTAAAGAGTCAGTACAATTAATTGCATTTGCATTAATACAAACAAATGAAAATAAAAGAATGAAAAATAAGAATTTTTCTTTCAAACTCGACCCTTTTGAAAACTTTTTATTATTTTAGATAAGTTTTGGAAAAAACAGAGAAAATTGAAAAAACTATAATACTGTATTAATAAAAGCCATTAGCAAAAATCTGTGATTACAAATAGTTACACAATTAAAATTTAATTTAGAATTTACTTTTTTCTGAAAAGAAGTTTAGAGGCTGTCTTACACTAACCTGTCCTCCACCCTTAGGCTTTGGAAACTTTATTAGTTTTAATACATTCGCCATACATTTTACACCAGAGCGTGAGAATCTATTATTTTTTGGTTTAACGCTCATTTTTACAACTCGACCAGTTTTGCCAATAGTGAAATTTAGATCAACAACACCTTTTAATTTCTCATTAATTTCTAATTCTTGCTGATAACAATGTTGAAATTGAGGCATATATTCTTGTAAAATTTTTCTTAATAATTCAGGGTCCATCGATCCAAGAATTACAGTTTTAGGATCAACATAAGAAGTATCAATACCTTTTTTCAATCCAAGTCCTTTCGTACCATAAGATTTATCATACTTTCCACTAGTACTATCTCCAAGTTTTCCAACTTTTAATGATCTATCTTTTTTCAAGTTATTTGATGAAGCTTTTTCAGCAGAAGTTTGAAATCCTTTGCTATCAGAAATAGTCTTAGTATTATTATTTAACTTAACCTTACCTAAGTTTTTAGATGCTCCAAATAATGATTTAACAGTACTTTTCATCTTAAATTGATAAGATTTCACTTTCGCTACTTTTTTAACTTTTTTCTTTATTGGTTTCTTTGTTTCAGTTTTAGCTAACTGTTTTTGTTTTTTCTTAACAACTTCTTTTTTGGTAACAGTTTTCTTAGGTGGCTCTTTTTTAGCTTTAGCAATTGTATCTTTTTTAGGCTGTTCTTTTTCTAATCCTACATTCTTTTCAACTGTACCATTATCACTCATTTTATCAGAAATATTTTTTACTTCTTTTTGTACTTTTGGTTTTTTATAAATAATAGCTGGCTTTTCTTCTTCTTCTTTAATCTGTGTTATATCAACCATTAAAAGTATGGCCATAATAGAGAATAAAACAGAAAAAGCTATACCAACATGTTTATTAAACTCGTTGTCATTCTTAAAAAATGGTGCATATTTAAGTTCAGGTGGAGCATCTACAACTCTTACCATCATTTGAACAGTTTTCTGATAAAATGATAATGAATCTTCATAACCTAAATTTAAATGACTAGCATCAGAGAATGGTTTACTACCAGACCTCAAATCAATACATTCGACATCAGGTACAGGCATAACAGTAATAGTGCCGTTTTTAACTTTTATAAATGGTACTTTTTTAGGCTGATTTATTATATTTAAGGTTACTGTATCATTACTTTCTTTTAAACTAGAAATATAATATGTCTTATTTTTAACTGGAAAATACTGTAAAGAAATAATATTTCCTCTTGAAAGAATAGCAACTTCAATTGCTTTCCCTTTTGATTCCTTGGTAATTTCTTTATGAACAAAATCTTCACTTTGAGTATCAATATATTCTGCTAGCTCAAGCTTTGTATCAACCACTGGTATATTGTGACCAGGAACAAATGACTCTTCATCAAATTGAATATCACAATACTCACCATCAATAAGAGTTAGGCCTTCAACAGGGGGTAGTGATGGCAGTATAATGTCTGCAGTATTATCTTTATCTTTTTTAACTTTTTTAACTACGTCTTCATCAGCATCAATAATTTCGACTTTACTAGTTGGTTCTTGAACATGTAGCTCTACATCACCAAACATTATTACATCACCATAAGAAACATAAGTTACAGAATCTTCAGTTTTTTTACCGTTAATAAAAATACCTGCAACACTTCTTAAATCAACAATTTCTGCGCCACCATTTTTATCTGGATATACTAATGCATGATAGTGAGAAACTTTTTCACCTCTTAAAATAATGTCACAGTTTTCAGCACTCCCAACTAATAGCTTAGATTTGTCACACAGAAACTCAGCAACCTTTTCATTTTCATTATAAAGGTTTAGCTGAATTACTTTTTGTGATTTATTTTTACCTATTTCTATCATGCCTTTTTCTTCTTCTTATTTGCTTCCTGTTCTTTTTTTATTTTCTCAAGTCTTTCTATTTCTTTTAAAATCTTCGTTTTTAAATTTTTTGAAATTTGTTTCACTTCATCTAGTTTGGGATTATCTTGCTCTTTTAAAACTTTTAAGGCCTTGTTAACATCTCCAAACTCATATAAGGCCATTGCGAAATAAGCAGCAATATCCTCACGTGAAATATATTCCTTACCTATCTTTTCGAAATATTCCACCGATTTCTTAGGTTGTTTTTTAAATAAATGAACAATTCCTAATGAGGCAAGAACATCGACATCATTTCTTGACCTTTTTAGTAAACCATCAAGGTGTCTTTTAGCCTTATCTAATTGGCCGAACTTGATATAAATTTGTGATAAATTGAACTTTGGAGTCAAAAGGGAAGAATTTATATCTAATGCCTTATTAAAGTAGGCAAAAGCTTGTGAAAATTGACGTTTTTTAGTCGATAAAACTCCAAGGTTATTATAAACCGCTGGATACTTTATCTTTTTCACCTTGGCCGTTTCCATTGATATTTGATAAAAGAATGCAGCTTTTTCAAAGTTCTTATCTAGAAAATAGCAATTTCCAATATGATTCCAGTACTCAGGATCTTCTTTCAAAATATTATATTGCTCTTTTAGCTTCGTTAAACCTTTACTAATATCGCCAATATGACATTCTTTTACTCCACCAAGAGAAGATTTTATTTCAACAGCTTCAAGTCTTCTATCTGAATATCTCATTAAACTTTCATTAAAAAGAACATCTTGATCATTTGATTCAATATCCCCTAAAAGAGATACATTAGAACATGATGTTAAGAATAGAAAAGAAGTACTTAAAAATAATAATTTCATTTACTCTTTCCTCCTGATACACCTCTTATGGTATCCATTGGGGAGATTAGAAAAGATGCTGGATATCGAATACCAAAGTTCTCTCTAATTTCAGCTCCTTCTGAAACTTCTCTATTGTATACAGACAATACATCATTATCATATAAAGCTCGCCTGGCAGTGGTAAGATATTCTCTTCCTTTACCGAGTATTTCATTAGAAAGACCGTTCATCTGCCCTTTAAATCCTTTTACAAATTCAGGTGGTACTCCTTGAGGTGTATAAGAATTAACAATTTCTCCAAATTTATTATAAGAGTCTGAAAGTATTTTATATGTTGAAAGAACAATTCCAGGATCGCCACTTTGAATGTAAGGCGTTGCTGAATCAGTTAATTGCTTCAAAAGTAATAAATTACTTTCTAATTGCGAGTTAAATAAATTCTCATCAAATTTTGGTTTATTATCTAATCTAAAGTTCATTCGAGAATATATTGTCTTTCTATACTCTCTAAAGTTTAATGCCAAATTAAAAAATCTTGTATGATCTTGAATATTAGGATCTTTAGAAGACTTATATTGGTCAAAAATTCCATAAATTTTAGAACTTAGACTTTTATTTTCAGTAAATAAAGAATCCCAATATAACTCAGTAAGTTTCTCAAAGTAGATATCCATTAATTTAGGTTCAATAAACCGAGTCGTAAAGTTAAAAAAGTTACTGATGCGTCTATTTTCTGCAAGATACTTAATAATACGCTCTTTTGAATCCGATTCTACTTTAGGATCAACTTTACACTTTTGATTTTGTCTTAAAAAGATCATTAAACTTTTATAATCATCATTTATTAAATTCATGTAAACAATATTATTATATAAGTCATACTTACTTTTAAAATTTCGTTGACAGTATCTTGTAAATACATAGTTAGACATTTTTAAAGATGTTTCAAAGTCTTGTAGTAAATGATAACGAACACTCATACTTACTAATTTTTCAACCTGATCATATAATTCTTTATCTTTATAGTGCTTAGTACTTTTTATAAACCAATCATAAGAAAGCTTCACATTATAAAGTTCTAAATATAATACCGAAATATAAAATGCCGACTTGGCCTTAATCGAATCAGGATATCTCTTGTCAGAAAAGAGAGAGATATATCCTTTGATCGCCTCTTCTTTCTTACCCATCTTATCCATTTTTTGATATTTCTCAAAAAGAATTCTCGCTAAGATTAGCTCTGCTTTTTGTCTAAACTTTAAATCAAAACTTAGATAACCTTTATTCATTTTTGTTATCCAAGATGCAATTTCATCTGAATCTTTTTTAGCTATATAGTAATCAAAAATATTTATAAACATGTTACGATGAACTGCGACATCCTTTGGATAATTTGAATTATATGAATTTAAAGTCAACAATGCTTTTTTTACATTTTTAGTGGCCATATATAGATTAAATAAATTTTGATAAATATCTTTAGCTTTTTCACCTTTTGGCCATAATAAAAGGTAATTACTATATGTATAAATGGTATATTTATTAGATGTCTTTTTATCAAACTTAGCTTCAGATAGAACAACCAATAATGAGTTAACAAGTTTTTTTCTTAAATCATCTTCATCACTTTTCTTTCTCTTTTTTGATAATTGTAAGGCTGAAATATAAGACTTTGCAGCTTTACTAAATGAATTTACAGCATAATACATCTCACCCTTTAAATATCTATACTGAGATGCTTTTTCATTATCTATAAAACTTAAAATATTTAAATAACTAATTATCCTTTTGAGTTCTCTTACAGAATAGTTTCGAACATTTTTCTTAGCATTATTAGTAAGCCGAACTTGTAAAAACCCCGTAAAACTTTTCATTTTTTCTATAATTTCATTTTGAACATCTTTGTCGATTTTATTTTTCTTATAAAAAGCATAAATCTTCTTTGCTGTTAAAAAATATAAATC
>CAXHCD010000031.1:0-36160 GCA_964015265.1 uncultured Oligoflexia bacterium | reverse complement strand
GGATTTTGAAAATCTCTAGAGTTTGATTTTGGATTTTGAAAAATCTCTAGAGATAGAAGACTTGAAGGGGAAAAATGTTATTTGTATCGCAGGAATTGCTTCACCAATTTCATTTTTCAATATGGTTGAAAAACTAGGAGCAAAAATTGTAAGAAAAGTTGCTTACCCAGATCATTACTATTTTACTAAGAGTGAAATTGAAAACCTCTTAAAAGATGCTAAAGATCAAGATGCACTCTTGGTAACTACTGAAAAAGATATTGTTAAAATAAGAAGATATTCAGTTGATAACAGTATTCAATATATTGAGATTGATATTGATTTTTATGAAAATGAAGATTCTGTTAAAGAACTAATTATGAAGGTTATGAAGTGAAAATTATAATATATTTGTTAATACTTTCAACTTTTAACAATTGTGCCTGGAACGACAAGTTTAGAAATTCTTCTCCTGAAGGAGAAGATCTTGTAGAAGTTTTTGATTTAAAAGAAAAGGACTTTGAAAAGTTTAAAGTTTCAGAGAGAAAGGAAGATTCAAAAGAGTCAGAAAAAAAAGAAAAAACTAAAGTTGTTAAAAAAGTAGAATCAAAAAAGAAGAAATCAAAAAAGAAGATTTCTGAAGTAAAACCAGAGAAAGTTGAAAAAAGCCCTTACCCTAAAGATTACCCTGAAAAGTTAAAAGAATATGATAAAAAGTTTAAGTGGGTCTGGAAAGAGAGTAAACCCTTGCATTTTGTTGGTGAAAAACAAATCTTAAGTGTTTCTTTTCTAGGTATAACTGCTGGGTATGTAACAATGGAAGCAAGACCTATTGTAAGTCTAGGTGAAAAAGAAGCTTATCACTTTAAAGCCTCATTAAGATCAGCGGAGTATTATAAATTTATTTACTCACTAGATGATAGTGTTGACTCATTTGTTGATATTGAAACTAATCTTCCAATAAAATATACTTTAAAACAAAGGGAATCAGGACAAAAAGTTGATGATTTACAATTATTTGATCAAAAAAAATTAGTTACTCACTATTTATATAATCGAATTAAAAAAGGTAAAAATAAGAAAGAAAACAAAACAACTTTTATACCAAAGTATTTTCAAGATTCTTTTTCTGTATTGTATTTTGCGAGAGGTTTACCTTTAGTTGATAATAAAGAGTATTCATTTCCTGTTGTAACTAGAGCAAAGTTATGGATCGCTAAGATAGAAAAAATGGGAAATGAGAAAGTTAGTGTCATGGGAACTGAGATAGATGCAATTAAAGTTCGAGCTGAAACTCATTACCCAGGAGTTTTAAAGAAAAAAGGTGATATTGTATTTTGGTTTTCAAATGATGATAAAAGGTTGTTACTCAAGTTTGAGGCAAAAGTTAAAATTGGTTATGTTACTGGTGTGATAATGGAATACGTACCGGGAAAAGATTAGGTGAAAACATATTTACTTGCAAATTTATCTACAACCGATGAGTTTTCAAAAGATTTTTTTATTAAACATGTTAGCCATATCCGTAAAACTCATAAGATTATATTTCTTGTCGCGAAAAATTCCTGGGCAAATGATTTTTTAAAAGACTGTGAAGAAGATAAAATTGTACTAGATATAAAATCAGACTCTAACTTCTATTCTTTTACCAAGATGATTCCAATTTATAAGAAAATTAAAAATAAAAAGATAGATATTATATGTTCGTATGATTCTTTTTCTATGAAAGCTTTGAGCTATTATCTATGGCGTAAAAAATTTGTGGCCTTTGTTTGGAATGTTACTGAAAAGCTGGATAAGTCTCCCTTTTTAATTAAGTCATTTTTAATTAAAAGATTAGATAAAGTTGTATTTCAGCTTAAAGAAAACGAATCTAAAATTCATTCTCTTCTAAACATTCCTAAAATGAAACTTCAATGTATTGGTCTTGGTGAAGATCATATTACAAAGGAAGAAGATCCAAATTCGAGAATTATTTTTGGTATTGAATTAGATAGTTTAGATTTAGATGAAAATAATATTGAATCTATTTTACAGAATTTAGAATATATAAAAGATAAATTAGGTTTAAGTCCTATTTATCACTTTTTTTGGAAGTCTAAAAAGAATACTGATTTATATTTAAAATACTGTCAGTTGTTCAAATCTTATAATGTTGATGAGTATGTCATATTTGGTTCACGAGAAGAGTTTTGCTCAGATAAAAGTGAGGGGAGAAGAGTTCTTCTGACATTTCGCATAAAAGAATCTATTAACCACTCTCTTAAAATGGCGATTTTTAATGAAATTCCAGTTGTTTATACCAGGAATAGTTCAAATGTTAGTTTGGTGCAAGGTATTTCATCTCGTATTGGAGAGTCCATGGCCCCATCTGATTTAAGAGAAATGCGAGAGGCCATTGAGTTAATTGTGGTAAATTACGAAAAATATCGACGTGCTTACTTTAAAATTCCTCAAAAACGTTGGAGTGAGAATACTCAAGGATATATGGAGAAAACATTTGATGAAGTGTGTCTAATAGCCTTTAAAAAACGTCAACGAATCGGACGAAAACGCCTGTAATTAAAGGTAATTTACCATTGACCAATGGTGTTTAAATCGTTAAGCTGCGGAAAATCTAAAATTCGAATACTAGGTTTTACCTGGTCTATAAAAAATAGAAGACCTTATAGAAAATAGGGTGCTTCGTTGAGGTGCAAAATGCAAGAAGTTAAGTACAAGTGGATGGAAGCGTATGACGTTGTCCATGGAGAAGATGTTGAGGAAAAAATATCAACAGATTTTTCAAAACTCCTTGACGGTGAGGAGACAAAAAATTTCACTGAAGGTGAAGTTTTCAAAGGTAAAGTCGTTCGTGTAAGCGAAGACGTTGTAATGGTAGACATTGGTTATAAACAAGAAGGTCTTGTTTCGGCCAAAGAATTTCAAAACTATGATGGAACATTAAAAGTTTCTATGGGTGATGAAATTGAAGTTTATCTAGAAAAGCTTGAGTCAAGACTAGGTAATTTAGTTTTATCTAAAGACAAAGCAGAAATCCTAAAAGCATGGGATAAAATTTCTGAAGCATGTGATTCTGGAACTCCAATTGAAGGAACAGTTATCGCAAAAGTTAAGGGTGGGTTATCAGTTGATATCGGTGTTAAGGCATTCTTACCTGGTTCTCAAATTGATTTAAGACCAACTAGATACCTTGATAAGTACATCGGTAAAAAGATGGAATTTAAAGTTATCAAGTTTAACAAGAAAAGAGGAAATATCGTTCTTTCTAGAAGAGCAATCTTACAAGAAGAAAGAGGGAAATTAAGAGGAGAAATCTTAGATCAAATTCAAGAAGGTATGATCGTTAAGGGTGTTGTTAAAAACATTACTGATTACGGTGCATTCATTGATCTTGGTGGTATTGATGGACTTCTTCACATTACTGATATGTCTTGGGGAAGAGTTAAGCACCCAAGTACGCTTCTTTCAATGGGTGACGAAATTGAAGTTAAGATTCTTAAGTTTGATACAGAAAAAGAAAGAGTTTCTCTTGGACTTAAACAAGTTCAACCTAACCCTTGGGAAGCAGCTAGTGATAAATACCTTCCAGGTAATAAAGTTACTGGTGAAATCGTTTCAGTTAAGGACTACGGTGTATTCGTTGAGTTAGACGATGGAATTGAAGGTTTAATTCACGTAAGTGAAATGAGCTGGACAGGAAAAATCAAAAACCCTGCTAAGCACTTCACTGTTGGTGAAAAAGTAGAAGCACAAGTTATTGACGTTGACGTTGAAAATAAGAGAATTTCTCTTGGTATTAAGCAACTTCAAGAAAATCCTTGGGATGATATCGAAGCTAAGTATCCATTAGGCACTAAAGTAACAGGTAAAGTTAAGTCTGTTGTTGAATTTGGTGCATTCGTTGATATTGGTGAAGAAGTTGATGCTTTAATTCACGTTTCAGATATTTCTTGGACTAAGAAAAACGTTAATTTAAATGACGAATTTAAAGAAGGTCAAGAAGTTACAGGTATTGTTCTTTCTGTTGATAAAGAGAATGCAAAGTTTTGTATTGGTATTAAGCAACTTGAAGAAGATCCTTGGAAAAGAATTGAAGAAAGACTACCTGTTGGAACCGTAGTTGAAGCTACTGTTGTAAGAGTTACTGATTTTGGTGCTTTCGTTGAGCTTGAAACAGGAATTGAAGGTTTGATTCACATTTCTGAATTAAGTGAAGAAAGAGTTGAAAAGCCAGAAGACGTAATTAAGAAAGGTGATGTTACTAAAGCTATGGTTATCTCTGTTGATAAAGAAGCTAAGAAGATCGCTCTTTCAATTAAGTCTGCAGGTAATGCTGAAGTTACTGCTTACGGAACAGACGTTAAGCAAGCAACTATGGCGGATAAATTTGCTGGAATCGATTTCGATAACAAAGACTAGATTCAAATATAGTAAGGTGGGCGAGGTCATTAACTTCGACTTTCGCCTCCTTACTTCTTCAAACTCATAAAAATTTCATTTTAAATTAGTCTTCAAAGCAACAGGAATCGTGAGAGTCAACCTCATCAATAATTTCTTGTTTTAAGTCCTCAATTTCTTGGTTGGATACGCCAAGAGAATTGGCCAAAGACTGAGGAAGAGATGGTGTATCTAAAATGGTTTCAATTCCTAGTTCTTCCATCTTTCTAATATAGTCATAAGCTTTTTCAAGCTCATTCATAGAGCATTGAAATAAAACTTGTTCCTTACACTGATCGTAAACTTTAACTTCATTTTCCATAGGCCTTATGATAGCAAATGATCACTATGTATAAAGTGTTTTATATCGAAAAAGAAAAATTTTTAAGATCATTTATGGAACTTAGCGCCAAAAAGCTTGGTTTTAAAGCATTTACATGTGAAAATGATCAGGATTACTTATATCAATTTGATGATCTTAAGTGTCCTGTATTAATAATCGATAAAGATAGTTGCAATATAAGTAAAGTTCTTGAAGAAGCAAAGAAAAGAGACTTTGTTAAAAGTATCTATATAACTGGTGAAAATGCAGATATTGAACAAGAAAGTGCTGTAAGCTTGCCTAAACCTATTGAAGCTCAAAAAATCCTCGAAATACTGAAGCAGTTATAGTAATTTCAGCTGCTTATAATTAATGTGCTAAAGTAATATAGTCAAGTATCCGATAGTCTTTAAACGGTAGGTTATTATGGAAAATGAAAATCTTTTTAATGCAATTGGCGTAAGCGTATCATTTTTTATCTTTTTTTTAGCATTGTATTTAAATGGAAACCTTATTTAAAACTATTAATTTTTAAACCAACACTCACTTCTTTTTCCGGGTCCTTGTAAGCAATCCCATGAATTTAAATTGTGAAAATCATTATCGCAAAGACCGGCATTCAAAATCGTATCAACACGACATTGCTTAGAAGGATAGCTAGAAAAAATAGTTTTCGAAACTTTGTTGTAAGATCTCTTCTGGATACTTGCCTCATTTTTATCTCTAAGTAAATAATTTAAAACTTTTGAGAAGCTATCGGCTGCTTTTGCTGAATTCAAGCAATGAAAATTTCCCTCACATTGTTTCACAACACTTTCAGCTAAATTAATTTTTATTCCTTTATAGGGATAATTAGAAAAATATCTTTTAAGGCAATGTGCGGAAGCAAAATAATCAGCTTGCCCCTCAGCAGATGCCCATAGGTAAAATTTAATATCATTATATGGAGCTCCACCAAGTAGGTGTCCAACTTCGTGACATACGATAAATGCCCATCCGTATTCATTCATTCCAGGTATACGTGCCATTCCTCCCCAGAAATTTAACGAATAAACTGGAGGAGCATCATCATGGGCCCATGCACTGAAATAGCTCATTTCCCAATCGTAGTTAAAATTAACTATTAAACCTTTTTCTAAAAAATCATTTAAGTACAATGATTCAATTCTATGGATAACTTTAGAAAAGATATTTTCATTTATTAAAGAGTTTGTTTTGTCATCAGGGCGAATTTCATATCGAGATCTATCTTGTTCTGATAATTCAAATCTTTCCAAGTTACGATAAATTCTTGCTTCTGATTCGATGAAAATTGAAATTAGGAATACTATAGTTAGAATAAGACTTTTCAAAGTAAATTAATGATCCTTATGAAAGCAATTCTCTTTCATGTGGGGCCATAATATAGCTTTTAAGGCCTGTTTGATCGAATATAAATTGTGGGACTCGAACTTGATAAAATATTCCTTTCTCAAAGTTACTTGTCGTCACAATATTTGTCTGAGAACGAACTTTTGAATGAGCTTCACCATCTTCATATGGAACAAAAATTTCAAAAAGTTCTTGTTTTTCTAGAAAGTAGTTAATTACGTGAGATCTAAGACTATTAACGTCCTCTTTATTTAAAGCACTAATTAGAAAGCTATTTGGAAAAGATCTCTTTATTATTTTTGCTCTGAGTGGGTCATTAAGCTTATCAACTTTATTAAAAACAATTAACTGTTCTTTATCATCAGCATTTAACTCTTTTAAAACTTGTTTTGTGACCTCAAGATGCTTTTCAAAGTGAGGATCAGAAATATCAACTATAATGATAAGTAAGTCTGCTTCTATGGTTGATTCAAGAGTCGTTTTGAATCCATCAATTAAAGTATTAGGAAGGTTAGATAAAAAACCTACCGTATCAATTAATATCATTGGAGGTTTAGTATCAGGATTTAACATTCTATAAGTTGAATCAAGTGTCGCAAAGAGTTTATCTTCTTCTAAAACATCTACTTTACATAATCGATTCATTAGAGAAGATTTACCCGCATTCGTATACCCCACTAGGGCAGCTGTAATTGCTTTTTTTGCTCGTCTCTTTTTTTGTTGTTCTCTAGATTTCTCTACTACTTTTAATTCTTTTTTATAGAATTCAATTCTTTCTCGAACAATTCTCCTGTCTAATTCAATTTGTTGTTCACCTTCTCCACCTTTTACTCCGACACCACCTCGTTGCCTAGATAAATGTGACCAAAATCCAGAAAGTCTTGGAAGTAAGTATTGTAGCCTTGCAATTTCAATCTGAATTTTTGCTTCTTTAGTTTGAGCATGTCTTGCAAATATTTCTAAAATTACATGGCAACGATCTATAACATCAAGTCCACTAATTTTTTTTATATTTCTAATTTGGGATGCAGTTAATTCAACATCAAAGACAAGTAAGTCAGATTTTTCATCTTTAGCAAATTGAGCAATTTCGCTTAGTTTTCCTCTACCAATAATCGTCGCAGGATCAAGGCTTTGCTTGTTTTGAATATAATCTTTATGTGCCTCAATTTTTAATGTTCTTAGTAGCTCTCGCATTTCTTGAAGAGATCGATTTGTCTCAGACTCATTCTTATGTTCATCTAATTTTGGACAAATAACAGATACTAACGTGGCCTTTGCTCCACTTTCTATATGAAGTTGACTATCAAACATTTAAGATCCAACCTCAATATTGTCTATTAAACGAGTTGAACCAACCTTTAAAGCTCCAAGTATAACAATATTTTCTTTACTATTCGTAGTGGGTTGTAATGTTTTAGCATTTCTTATTTCAAGATATTCCCAAGTTAAATTTGTATCATTTTTCATGAATTCTCTTAAACTATCAGGAATAGAATTATTATTAATTAATGATTCAATATTTAATAAAGTTTTTCTTAGGGTGAGAGCACTTTCCAGTTCAGACTCTCTCAAATACTGGTTTCGACTTGAAAGGGCGAGTCCTGTATAATCTCTTTGAATTTCAACTTCATGAATATCAATCGGAAAACCTAAGTCCAATGCCATTCTTTGAATAATTCTTAATTGTTGAAAATCTTTTTTTCCAAAATATGCATTATAAGGAGAAGTCATTTTGAAAAGTTGGTAAACTACAGTACAGACTCCATCAAAATGTTCAGGCCTTGATTTACCACATAATTGATTTGCTAATAATGGTGAAGCACAAATTTTTGTATCATAATTTTTAGGGTATATTTCTTCATTGGAGCTCGGTGCAAATACTATTGTTTTCGGATTGATTTTATTTATCTGATTAATATCTTCTTCAAGACTTCTAGGATACTTGGCAAAGTCTTCGTTGGGTCCGAATTGTTTTGGGTTAACAAAGATTGTTAATATTGTATTGTCATTTTGATCTAGTGACATTGTTAGTAAGTTCAAATGACCTTGATGTAAATTTCCCATAGTTGGAACTAGTCCAACTGTACCATGAATCGTTTTTCGATACTCAATAAGTTCTTTTCTGGATTTAATTATTATTGCCATAATTTTGACTCAAAAATTTTATTAGCTAATTCTTTTTTATTTAATTGGCCTTCATAGAAAAAGTTATCACTTTCCATAATCAAATACTCTGGTGTTGTATCTCCAAAACCTTGTAAGTGAGAATTATGCCCGTTGTTAACTTTCGTTCCAACTAAAAAATCAACAGGCTTTCTATTTAGTTTTTCTTTAAGCATTTCTTTTGTAAGTTCTGTTTCGGCAGCAAAACCAATTACTCTTAAATGATCGGGCTTTACTTCAAGTACTTCTTGTAAAATATCTGATGTTTTTCTTATCTCAAGAAAATTTTCTAATTTAGCTTTTTTTAATTTGCCTTCAGTATGTATGAATTCAATATCACTTATAGCTGCAGAACTAATATAGGCATCATATTTTTCAATATTTTTTAAAATTTCTTTACGCATTTGAGAATGGGTTTCAACTTTAATGAGATTAAAGTTAGGAAGTGATTTTAAGTAATCTAATTCTATTGTTGCGCCATAACCTGCTACAACATCAACTTTATAACCAAGTTCGAGAGCTTTTCTAGCAATTTGAAAACCTGTTTTTCCACTTGAAGGATTCGTTAAAAAACGTACGTTATCAAGGGCCGAGATAGTTGCACCTGTAGAAATAAGAATTTTCTTAGCAGAGTACTTAAAATTATATGTAGTAATAATTGTTGAAATTATATTAATATCTTCTAGCTTTCCCTCTCCAATATGATTACAAGCTAATTCTCCAAACTGAGTTTGTCCCAGAAAAATATTTTTTAATTTTTTTAATTTCTCTAAATTCTCTTGTAAAAAAGGGTGAGTTAGCATTTTCGTATTCATTGCAGGAAAGATAAAAATTGGCTTTTGAGAATCAAAAGCTAAGAATACACTTGAAGTTAAATCATCTGCACTTGCATTAGATAGTTTTGCAATAGTATTTGCGCTTGTGGGAGCAATTACAAACCTATCGGCCCAATCAGCTAGCTCAATATGTAGTATTTTATACTCACCAGAAAAATCATCACTTGAGGTATGTACACTTTCGGCCCCAAGGTATTTGAAAGTTTCCTTTTTGATAAATTTTTGGGCACCACTTGATAAAATTATTTTAACAGTATGTCCGTCTTTGATGAGAAGTCTTAATAAATCGTAGGCTTTATAGGCCGAAATACTGCCTGTGACAGCTAGCAAAATATTCATGATTGTTTTAAATCAAATATGCATAAATAGGTCAAGTTAATGATTTATAGATTAAGAATAATGCGTGGTGTATAAGATGTTTATCAATTAATGCCTTTGGAAATTCATTAGCTAGAAACTCTGAGCTGCCACCTGTAATCAAAATTTGATCAGGGGAATACTTACTTGTTGTTTGAGCTATTCCTGCTAAAAATTGAGTTTTGGCCCCTTGGTTTATGGCCTCTTCTGTATTTTGTGCAATTTTAATCTCATTGGTCCAATTACCCTTATTTAGTAAAACACCATTACTATACGAGTCAAAAATAAGATTTAAGCCTGGTTGAATTTCACCTCCCATGAATCCATTCTCAGTTATGAGGTCAATTGTTGTAAATGTACCAGAATCTATAACCACTACTTTTTGTTTCTTAATCTTTGCAAAGTTTTTAAATGCATAATATGCCATGGCCAATCGATCTTGACCTAAGGAATTAGAGTAGTTTACCGGCATGTCTAAAAACTTAGAATTTTTAAAGTAATTTCCAATATTAATTGAATTTTCAATTTCTAAATTAGAGTTTGTAACATTTGAATTTATTGAATTACCTTGAATCTTTGACTCTAAGTTTAATGAAGAAACATTTATTAACTCACCATTACTAGAAAAAGTACCTATATGAGGATGAGAGTTTCCTATATCAATTGTGAATAAATTCTGATTTAGATTCATCTCTACCTTTTTGAAGATCAATATAACTTGTAATTACTTCTTTTTTTATATCGAAAAGATCTATCATTGGACGACAAAAACTAGGAGGATTATCAGCTCCATTTTTTAACAGATCATTTATTACGAGCACTTGTCCATCAACTTTTATTCCAGAACCAATTCCAATAGTTGGAATAGCTAAAGAAGATGTAATTAATTCGGAAACCTTTTCATCAATACATTCTAAAACAATTGAAAAGCAACCTGATTTCTCTAGTTCAAGTGCAGAGTTTAATAGCACCTCTGCTTCATTTTGAGTTTTTCCATGTTTAAAGTATCCACCCATTTCGTGAATTAGCTGAGGGGTAAGACCAATGTGACCCATCACAGGGATTCCAATTTGAACAAGTCTTTCAATAAGTTGATTGTTTGTTTTATTTGAAGCCTCAATTTTGATTGCATCAGCTCTGGTTTCTTGAAATAGAGAAATTGCATTCTTTAGGCCTTCTTCTAGAGTTGAGTAAGTCCCAAATGGCATGTCTATAATTAAGAATTTATTTGGAGCACCTTTTCTTACTGCTAAACCAAACATTTTCATATGATCTAAATTAACTTCTACAGTTGTATCAAATCCTAAAACAACATTTCCAACACTATCACCAACTAAGATCATATCTAAGTCTGTTTGATCTAGTAGTGTCGCCATTTGGTAGTCATAGCAAGTTAACATTTGTAGGTTAGAGCTTTTTAATTTTCTAATGTTCTTAGTTGTTAATTTTTTCATTAATTTCTCATTTTTGAGTGGGTTTCAATTATACTACTGCTTTTCCAAGCATTTAAAATATCTAATCGATTATCATTAATACTTTCATCATTTAACATTGCCTGAAATTTACCGCTCCAAATTTCATTTTTTAACTTTTCAATTGTTCCTAAAAGTTCATCGGAAAAAATTAATTTTCGACTTTTATTTGCTCCAATGAGAGCTGCTGGACTAATCATATTGAAAAAGTTCTCTGGTCCAATTTCGTAAAGTGTGTCCATAATCAGTTTTGCCTCTTCAAAAGATTCTAGGTAAGCAATATTTGAATCAATACCATTTTCAACTAAAGTATTATAAGTTTCTAGAATACCAAATGGGATAAGTGAGCAAAGTAAAGATTGTTCAGAAAATAAATCGGCCTTAGTTTCTTCATCAAAGCTAGATTTAAACGGGCCTTTATTAATTCCTAGATCAATTGCAAGCTTTAATATTTCTTTTTCATTTTCTTCATTGCAAGAGTAAGCAGCGCCAAGTGGCTTTTTGTTTAAGTATCTATTGCGAACTTCTTTAGCTATTGATTTTGGTGCAAGTAAAATAAATTCAAAATTAGGAAAATCTGCATTGAAATGGTTTGTAGAATTACTTAAACCGTGTGCAAAAATTATTCTTGTTTTAATACGTGTTGTTTTAATTTTTTGTAAAACTTGTTTGTGAGTATGATCGGGAGTTAAGACAATTATTGTATCGTAATCTGATAAGTCTTCTTTAAAGTTTTTATATTTTATATGAAGTGAATCCAATTCATTTTGAGAATTTCCTCCATTACGAATACAGATATCTACACATCGACCAGAATCTTTGAGATTTGCATACCAAGCTTTTGCTTGAGATCCGTATCCAATAATTAAAATGTTAGAAATTAATTCAGTCATATCAGGGAAATAGCACCTATGTTGCTATTAATCAATTTTAACCAGGGATGCATTGCACAAGCTATTGAGATAAGTATTTCATTTTACTGGATAGACTCATAAATTGTTGTTATCTTTTTACAACTAATTATTAAATTTTCAGTCTGTATATTTTTTCGAGGTTTTTTTAATGAATAAAAAGGCAATGGTTAAATGCCCTCAATGTAAAAAGAAGTTTGATTATTACTCAAGTGAGTTTAGACCATTTTGTTGTGAAAGGTGTAAAGAAATTGATTTAGGTATGTGGCTAACGGAAAATTATGCAATTGGAAGTAAAGAACCACTCGAAGATAAAGATATAGATAAAATTGAAGAGCACTACAGACAAAAAGGATCTTCAGATGAATAAAAAAGAATTAAAACAGTTATGTGAATTAAGTCTTAAAATTCATTTAAAAACTGGAATTCTTTTAAAAAAATATCAAAAGAAATTATCTTCATTACAAACACAAAGTAAAAAAGCACAAGGTGTTTTTACTGAGGCTGACTTAAAGGCCGAAGAACTAATAAGAAATAAAATTCTTAAGTATTACCCTAGTCATCATTTTTTAGGAGAGGAATCTTCATACGGAAAATATAAATCTAAAAAAGATATGAAAAAGTTGAGTGAGAAGTATGAATATCTTTGGATAGTAGATCCTTTAGATGGAACGAATAACTTTTTAAATGGTTCCGATTATTATGCCATTTCAATGGGGCTTCTTCATAAAGGTGAAGTAATATTTGGGATGGTTTCTAGGCCTAATACTGGTGAATGCTTTTATGCTTATACTGATTATAAGACTAAATATATTCAGAATTTAAGTGACCCTAGGCCAAGAAATATTTTTATAAATAATAATAAGAAAAAATTAAAAGAGTCCATTTTAGTAACTGGATTTGCTGCTGAGAAAGAGAGCGTTCGAAATATTGAGTTTTCACGTTTCAAAAAGCTCATGGGAAAAACTAGAGGTATTCGTCGATTTGGTAGTGCTGCTCTTGATTTATGCTACGTTGCTTCTGGTTTGTGGGATGGATTTTGGGAATATGGACTAGCTCCTTGGGATACAACTGCAGCTCAGATTATTTGTGAAAATGCAGGTGCAATAGTAGTTAATTATAAAGATCAAGAATTCAGTCCTTTTAATGATACTATCAAAGTTGCACGATCTCCTTTAGCAAAAGAGTTTTTCTCTCAAGTAAAATAACCGCTTTTGCCTATATAAGCTTAATTGACTGAAATTTGGTGCGAGTCTATAATATTTGTAGGGAAAAGAACCTGTTTATCGAATTTTAGCTTATCCACGGAGGGATGAGTATGCCTTGGCAAGAACAGTTGAAATTAATTATTACTAAATTTACTAATGAAGGAATAGTTTTTTCATTGGGCCTACTTTCAATCGTAGCAATAATAATCATTATTTATTGGCAATATAATAGAAGAAAGTTTCAAAAGTTATCTCATCAAATTCCTGCTTCAGTGGTGAAAAACTATTTGGATTCAATAATTCAAAATTCTACTTCTTTAAAATCGTCTCTTTTTAGAGGAGGAGGTTTAGATTTAACTGAAGGAATTCCATCAGTTGTACCTGTTGGTGATTTACCATCAAGTAACTCTGTAGATACAGGTATTAGTTCTGAGGAACTAAATCAAAAAATAGCAGAAATTTCTAGTCTTAGAACTACTGTTGGAGAAAAAGAAAGTTTAATTAAAGATCTTGAGAAGTCATTATCTGATTTAAAGGCTGCTTCAACAGGAGATTCAGTTGAAGAGATAACAAAGCTTAATGATGAAATCGCTGCTTTAAAAAAGAAGCTTGAAGAAAAAGATGCAGCAGCTGCAAACTCTGAGGGAGGAGATGTTGAACTTCAAGGTAAGTTTGATGAAGTCTCTAAGGAAAGAGATGAGCTTAAAGAAAGATTAATGGAATATGAAATTATAGAAGAAGATTTAGCTAATCTAAAAAGGTTACAACAAGAAAATGAAGAGTTAAAAAAATCTTTAGAAGCATTAAAAGGTGGAGATACTGCTCCAGCTCCAGCTCCAGCTCCTGAACCAGAAACAGTCGCTGAGCCTGAACCAGCTCCAGAGCCAGAAGCTGTCGCTGAGCCTGAACCAGCTCCAGAGCCAGAAGCTGTCGCTGAGCCTGAACCTGAAGTACCTGCAGAAGAAACTCCTGTTGAAGCAGCTGCTGATGAGTTAGGTGTGCCTCAGGAAGAAGGTGAGCAAAAGTCTGCTGAAGAGTTGTTAAGTGAATTTGAAAAGATGTTAGGTTAAAAGGAATTTTATGAATAAAATATTAGTCGCACTCTTAATTTTAAATTGCACAACTCTAAACGCAAAAATTAAGTCTGCAAAAATTGTTGAAAAAGAAAAACAAAGTGCGATTCTTGAGCAGCAAAAAATAACTCAATCGTTATTAGCTGAATATTCAAAAATCAGAAAAGATAAAACTGCATTAAAACAATTAAAAAAAACAACTTTAGATCTTGGTGGAAAAGCAGTTCCGACACTAATTAAGGTTATGAAAAGTGATAAGTATCCTGAAAAAAATAGATGGGTAGCTACGTTTTTGTTAGGACGAATAATGGGAAAAAAATCGTCTAGTTTCGTTTCTCGTTTTGTAGAACATCCAAACTGGGTACTACGAATGGCCTCATTAAAAACTCTTTTAGCATTAAAAGAGGAAAGATATCAGAAAAAGTATATTAAAGCACTAAAGGATAATTCGTTTATTGTTAGAACTCAGGCTCTTCAAAATATTAGGACTCTTAAGCTAAAAAAATTGGCCCCTTATGTTTGGGAAATGCTTTACGATAAGAAGAATTATTACCAAGGTAAGAAAGGTTTAAAGAGAAGTAATATAATTAAAACAATTATATCTACAATCGGAGATTTAGATTTCAAAGTTGCTAAAAAACCTATGGTTCAAATGATCCAAAATAAAAAGTACAAAGATATTTTTAATGAATTGGATTATTCCTTATCAAAAATTACTGGAAAGTCGTCACCTAAAGGCGACTTTAAAAAGAAACAGATTTTTTGGAATAGGGCCTTAATGTCTCAAGTTATAAAGTAATTAGAAGTTTGCTTCTTCTTCTTTAGATCTTTGATCCTCAAGTTCTTTTAATTTTTTTTCAATTTTGAGTACTTGTTCAACTCTATAGAGTAGGGTTTTCTCTGTGATCCCATCACTTGGAACTTGCTTCCATCCTTGAAGAAAGTCCTGTTCAACGACTTGTCTTTTATAAATAGTGACTTTAGAAACTTCACGACTACCTTTAAAACCTTTTGTTACATTTAAGACTAATTTGAACCTTGCGGCCTTAACAGCATCAGAAGTACCGAAACTATCAGCAAAATTTACTTCTAAGGTATTATCAATCCATCTTGTTTTTAAAATTCCACTTTCTTGATCATTCTTTTCTAGTGGGTATCGTCTCATTACATCTAATACAGACTGCCAAGTTAATGCATACTCAGCTGGAAATATCTTAGAAGGGACTTCGTATTCTTCCGCCAGATATTGGAATTGCTGATATGATGCGCAACCAGTAAGTAAAGTGAAGCCTAATAAAAGGCCATAACGACATCTTTGGTAAAACTTATTCTCAACTTTTAGATTAAACATTGCTAATATGATATCAAAATACAGGGGTTAAACCAAACACATAGTTATTTATATGAGGAATAAATGAATTATTTTGAAACTGCAAAAAACGTTTTAGAAATTGAAGCTCAATCATTACTTCGGGCCAAAGAAAAACTAGATGAAAATAGTCTGAATAAAATTCTAAGTGTTTTTTCTTTTTTAAGTAAAAATAATGGGAATCTTATAATTTGTGGAGTTGGTAAGTCTGGTCTTGTGGCCCAGAAGATAGCTTCTACTTTTTGCTCTTTAGGACTTCCTTCATACTTTCTTCATCCAGTTGAAGCATTACATGGGGATTTAGGAAGAGTTCGTGAAAATGATGCAATAATATTTATATCAAAATCAGGGACAACTGAAGAAATTTTAAACTTTCAAAAATATCTTCCAATTTTAAAAGAAAATATTATTGGCCTATTGGGAAATATTAATTCTCCAATTGGAGAAATTGCTAATATAAATTTTGACTGCTCTGTAACAAAAGAAGCTTGTTTAAATAATCAAGCTCCAACGACATCATCAACTCTTGCAATGGCAATGGGGGATACTCTTGCGGTAGTATTTGAACAGTGGATAGGATTATCAAAGGAAAACTTTGCAGCAAATCATCCTGCTGGTTTTCTTGGAAAATCATTAAGAATTAAAGTCTCTGACTTGATGACTCCCTTAAACAAGTGTCCTCAAGTAACAGATAATAAAATTTTAAAGGAAGTCATAATCGAGATGACTAAGAACCCAATCGGAGCTTGTGTCATTTTAGGTAATAATGATAGCTTTGAAGGCATAATAGTAGATGGAGATATTAGAAGAACTTTTACCAAAGATGAATTTGGTATTGAAACAAATGTAAAAGAAATTATGAATTCAAATCCTGTTTCAATAGCTCCAAATGATCTTGCTATTCAAGCCTTAGAGTTAATGGAAAAAAGAGAAAAACAAATAGATATTCTTCCTGTCCTAGAAGGCAAAAAGTTTTTAGGATTTATTCGACTACATGATCTTATTCGTGAAGGTCTACTTTTGGCGGACGATAAATAATAGACATAATCGAAATGATTGAAATATAAATTAAAAATATTAAAAATATTGAACCAAATCCAAATTCTTGGAATAAGGTAACGGCCGTTCTCTTAATTTTTACTTCATGATCTAATGTTTCAGCTTCAAACAATTTTGTTCTTTTACTTTCTGATCCGTCTGGATATATGACTGAACTAATTCCAGTATTCGTCATTCTTGCGATTGGAATCTGAAATTCAAGGGCCCTCCACTTTGATAAGAAGAGGTGTTGGTATGGTTCACTAGTCATTCCATACCAAGAGTCATTTGTTAAGTTAATCATAACATCTGGTTTTTCACCATACTCTTTAAGTACTTCATTATTGTATTTTCGAATAAAATCATAAAATAAAATTTCGTAACATATTGGAGTGAAAAAACTAATGTCTTTTTTTGTTTTAAACAACGGGTATAAGCTTCCTTGAGCAAAAAATGAAACATTAGTTAAAATTTTAGAAAGAGGTTTGTTAAGCGGCCCAAATGGTAGGCCTTCTCCAAATGGAATGAGTTTCATTTTATGATATTTATCAAATAATTTTACTCCCGTTCCAAGTTTGGTAACTTCTTTTTTAAAGAAAAAAGAAGTATTGTATTCGTTCATAAAATTTACATCGCCAGTACTTAACGTCTTATCATATCCACCCACTAAAAAATCTGCATTTGAGTTTAGGATGACGTCTTTGAAAACTTGCGGTACATAATAACTGCTTTTTTCCATCAACTCAGATTTTAATAATTCTGGGTAGGCCGTTTCTGGCCAAATCATAAGATCAATATTTTCTTTGCCGTCTTTTAAGCTAAGATCAAGAAAGTTTTTATAAACATTTCTTAAAGCATTGGCGTCACCCTTTTCAGAAAGAATTTTTATAAAGTTTCCAATATTACCTTGAACCATTCTAATTTTTAAAGTTTGATCGACTTTTGAGTGTTTTAAATAAGGAAGCTTTACTGTGAAAGACAATATTAAGACAATAACAGTGAATGAGATGGCGTAGGCATCAATATACTTTTTGTTCTTAAAGTTAATAATAGCAAAGCAAATATAATAGGCTACAAGTGAATAAACTAACGAACCTAGGTATGGTGCTAAACCTAAATGTGGAGCAAGTTGTAGAAAAGCATGTCCAGGGTGGGCCGGGAATTGTTGTGGAATAAAATTATCTAATAAAACCATGATAAATGCATTAATAAACGCAACCTGAGGTATATTAAAATCAATATCATTTTTTCTTATATACTTATTCCATGCCCATTTAAAAGCTATGAAAAAATAGATTTGAGGATTAATGATAAGAGCAAATAAAGATCCTAAAATATAATTAAATGGTAAATAAATATTTCCAAATTCTTTGAGTGTATATGGAATCCAATAGTATCCAATTAGAACATAGCCTAAATTATAAATAAGAAGAGAAATAATTATTTTTTTAATATTGTTTTTACTTCTTAGTTCATCAAGGTCTAAATTATAAAATAGAATTGTTAGTCCAATAATTGGTAAAAAGAATAAACTAGGAAGAGTTGAATGTGGAAATCCTAGTGCATAGAGAGCTCCACCCAAAAATAATAATAGGTATTTTTTAATATTTTCTACATTTTTCATTTCTTAATTTTAATTGAGAATGACAATATTTGCCAATTATTTGCAGGAAAAGCTAAAATTAATTATGGATATTATTCAAACTAGAGATTTTCAATCTAACAGAGAAATAAAGGTCAAAAGATGTCCTAGTTGCTCATCTGTTTTTATTACAGATACTGAATGCGAATCTTGTGGGCAACAGTTTTGGAAAAGTGATGAAATTTTCCAAGACAATGTAAAAAACTTCTTTGATCTAAAAGATGAGTATATTGATAATCGTGGTCCTTTAGAACCAATTCACGATTTTTTTGTCAAAAGATCTGGAGATAATGTTGATAAATACTTAAGGTTTATTACAAGTAGAGGGCGAAACTTATTAGATTATTTAACTAAGTGGGAAGATAGTAGATCTTTTCTTATAAAAAGTGAGCTAAAGGCCATTTTAGAAGAAATATATTATTTTAAGCAAAACAAGAATGTGCTCAAAGGAATGATTTCTTCACTTGGACAAACGAATCATTATGAAGAGATATATCTATTTATTGATAGTTTAGATAAAATAAAACCTGATCATTCTGTTAGGGTAAATTGGAAACGGATAATTACAGTTATTTCTTTTGCCCTTGCAACATTGTATATAGCTTTAGCTTGTCTTCAGTATTATTTTTTTGCTGATACATCTCTATAAATAATTTTACCTGGTCCTTGTTTACTAGGAGTATTTATAAGTTTCTTCTTTTTAGCTTGCTTCTTTTTTGCCATTGCAACTTCTCTGATGTTTTCATATCTTGATGTCGCAAGCTCTAAGGCTGCTGAGGCATTTAGCTTTCCACCGGTACTTGTTTTACCCATTAATTTTAAATCTTTTGAAGCACTTTCTCTTAAAATAGATCTAATTTGAGTCGCACTTAACTCTGGAAAGTTAGCTTTAATAAGTGCCGCAACGCCTGATACAAAAGCTGTTGCTTGTGATGTTCCTGTTAAGTATCCTGCTCTACCATGTGGAATAGATGATTTAATTCTGTATCCTGGAGCTGAAATATCTACAGTTTTTCTACCATAATTAGATGAACTTAATAGTTTTACGCTTTGATCATGAGCAGTTACATTGACCATATTTTTTAGTCCATAACTTGCAGGAAAGTATTTGTGCTCTTTTATGTCAATATTTGCGCCTTCATTACCTGCTGCTGCAATAACTAAAATTCCTTTTTTCTCTGCTTCTTTTAAGATTTGTAACTCTTCTCTTGAAGATTCAGGACCTCCACCAGAGTAATTGATAATATCTACATTCGCCTTTACAGCATATCTGAGAGCTTCAATTGTAGAGTTTAAGTTATCTTGTCCACTTGCATTTAAGCTGTAGTATTTTAGAGTTAATATTTTTACGTCAGGAAATACACTTTTAATAATTCCTGAAACGTGAGTCCCATGTCCATGTGTATCTATTGGAGTAAACTTACTAACCTTATGTTTAGAGAAATCTACACCAAAGGCCTTCTTGCTAGCATTTGCATTTGGTATATAAAGATTGTCAGCTAGAAAAGGATGATTTGGATCAATTCCCGTATCGATAACTGCTACAATAACATCTTTTTTCTTTTTAAATTTTTGCCAAGCTTGTGAAAGCCTAATAGATGAATTCTTTCTTTCTGGATCTAATCCCCAGCTAGTAAATTCACCCGTTAATAAACTCTTGCTATAAAGTGCTTTTTCTTCTTCTTTTTCTTTTTTATTTTCTGCTTTTTTCTGCTGAGCTCTTTCAAGCCGAGCTTGCTTTCTTTTCTTTTCTAGTCGACGCTTTTGTTGAAGTGTAATTGCATTTGAAGAAAATGATAATCCAGCAATCATCACTATAATGAGTGTTTTTAAATTGAATTTCCAGACGTTGGCCTTAAACTTCATAACCTTCCTTTTATTTCCCCTTTTACAAGGTCTGTTAATTCCCATTTTGACTCCGAGTACCTAACTTGGTTATCAGAGATCAACATGGTGATCTTCCCAATATATAAAGCAAGGAATGGGCCAAAAGACCTTCATAAAAACAAGAAGTTAGAAGCTAAAAAGAGGTGTCTAAAGTCTAATCATTTGATACGTGCCAATTTTTTTGACACTTTTAGTCGGTCCCAAATTGGCCTAGGTGTCAGAATCCCTGCAAGGTTTGTAGATTCAAATACCTGAAATAACATGAGAAACTTTGGCACGGATTCTGCTCCTATGCTTACTAACAAATCCGAGGCATGAAGCTACGGTTAACTAGGAGATTGAGATGGATAAAGTTTTAACAGTTTTAGGGATAGCAGCAATGGTATTAATCTTCCAAAACGTTAGTTTAGGGGCAACAGTAGGGCCAAGTTATGAGATTAACGAGGAATTGGTTTTACAAATAAAAGAAATTACTAATAAAGCGTCATTAGCAGCAGATATTACAAAGAAGGTGAACTTGAGTCTAAGTGAAAATAGAGTAGAGCTTGGAATTGATCAAGTGGTTATTGGGCCTAAATTGGCATCAATACAATAAGCTCGCAAATGACATAAGGGAAGGAAAGTTAAGGGGCCAGGGTAAGGCCCCTTTTTTATTTTATATTGCGTGAACGTAACCAAAGTCTTTTTCTTTTTCTTCTGCATGAATAATACACAAATTAGACCAAGGTTGTTTTTCTAATCTTTTAGATTCAATTTCTTCGTCGCACTCTTCACAGCAACCAAATGATCCATCATCAATTCTTCTTAAGGCAAGATCAATTAGTCTCAGCTTTCTAACATTACGTTGTCTCAATTCAATACCAATATGTTGATCAGCAATTGAATTTGCTAAGTCGCCTTGTTCAGCTAAGTCTGAGTCATGTATTTTTAAATCATCTTTGTTTTCAGAGTTATAATTAAGGATCTGCATTTTATGATCCATGAGTAGTTTTTTATAGTACTCTAATTTGTCTTTTTTCATTTTTTTATCCTCCGTATTTGTTTAAGCTTTAGAAACCTAAACAGGATAATTTTAGACCATACCAAGTCCTAACTTCAAAAATACGAACCTAAAAACAAAAAAAATAGTAATATTAAGTAATTACAAGTCTGATCTTAAAAGTCGGGTTTTGTGAAAATTGACAACTATTTTTGGTCTTTCTACTATTTTTAAATAGATATATGAGGTTGATCGATGGAAAATTTGGAATTGTTTCACACACGTAAGTTAGCATTATCAGAAAAAATCACAATGAGTGAGTTAGAAGAGTTATCAAAATCAGATGATATGATTACTAGGTATTTTGTAGCTAGAAATCCCAAATCTACAATGGAGATATTAAATATTTTGGCCTTAGACGAAGATGTGGAAGTTAGAGACATGGCCTTAAAACATAGAACAATAAAAGTTAGACCAAAAGAAAGTTCTGATAAATTAGAAATAAAGGAATCATAATGAGTGATAAAGAAATAGCAAAAGCAGTAGGACATATTCCTTCCGGTTTATTTATAGTAGCAACAAAAAGCGAAAAGAGTGCTGATGGTTATTTGGCAAGCTGGGTTCAACAAGTTTCATTTGAACCTTTATTAGTATCTATCGCTATAAATAGCGATAGAGCAGGCTATGATAAAATTGTAAATGGACAGACGTTTACAATTAATGTTGTTGGTGATCATGAAATGAACTATTTGAAACACTTTTGGTCTGGCTATACAGAAGATACTAATCCATTTTCTGGAGAATTAGATTGGAAAGAGTCTAAAAATGGTGGAGTACAATTGAGTGGTGCTAAATCTACTATTGACTGTAAATTTGTATCAAAGTCTAAACCTGGAGATCATGAAATATTAATTGCTGAAGTGATTAATAGTGAAATTTTAAATGAAGAGAGTAGGCCAAAAACTCATATAAGAAAATCTGGTTTAGATTATTAATGAGACCAAATCCAAAGAAAATAAAATTTGAAATAAATGCTCATGGTGACACTCGAAACGATCCGTACTACTGGATGAGAAATCGAAAAGAAGATCCTGATGTAGAAAAGTATTTATTAGAAGAAAATGAATACTTAAATGAATTTCTGAAAAGCAATAGTGAATTAAAGGATAAGTTATTTAATGAGCTTAAGTCATATGTAAAAGAAAATGATGAAAGCTACCCATATAAAGATGGCGATTTCTTTTATTATTATAAATATGAAGAAGGTAAAGAATACCCAATTCACTTTAGAAGAAGTGTAATTTCCAATTTAGAAGAGTTAATACTAGATGAAAATGTATTGGCAAAAGGAAGAGATTTTCTCGATGTTGCAGATTTTGATATTTCACAATCAGATGAAATATTAGCCTATGTTATAGATGATACTGGTGATGAAAAATACACAATGTATTTTAAAAATCTTAAAACTGGAAAATTACTAGAGGATAAACTTGAAACTGTTTATACATCAATGGCCTGGTATAAAGATAGTAAAACGATTCTTTATACCTTATTAGATAGTGATTTGAGACCTTATAAAATAATGTCTCATGATATTGGAACTAAGCAGTCAGAAGACAAGTTAGTTTATGAAGAGTCTAATCCTGGAGAATATTTTTTATCTATTGGTGAAACAATGGATGGAGAGTATTTAATTATTTCGGCCACGGGACAAGTGGATACCTATAATTTAATTTCTAAGTCTAGATCTTCAAATGAAAAATTTTTCAAGTTTTCTGAGTTAGAAAATAATATTGAACAATATGTCGATCATAAAGATGGATATTTTTATATCTTAACTAATGATGAAGAAAGAAACTTTCGAATTTTAAAAACACCAGTTGATAAAATTGATAAAAAAAATTGGCAAGAATTGGTTAGAGGTAATAAAGATCAATACATATCTAATATGGTATTGTTTAAAGACTTTATGACCTACTCCTATAGAGAGCTTGGACTAACTAAATTTAAAGTCGTTAGTAACTCAGGAGAGTCTAGTGATATTAACTTTCCAGATGAAGCCTATTCGGCAGAATTTGGAGATAATAATGAATATGAAACGAGTTTTATAAGATTTCAGTATTCAACTTTGAAAGATCCTCCTTCAATTCTCGATTATGATGTTGAAACTAAAAAACTTGAAACTAAAAAAGTAAAAGAAGTTCCTGGTCATAACCCAGATGATTATATTTTAGAAAGAAAATGGGCCGAATCTCATGATGGAGTCATGATTCCACTTAGTATATGTTATAAAAAAGGTACTAAATTAGATGGTTCAAGCAAAGCGTACTTATATGGATATGGTTCTTATGGAATTTCATTACCTCCATATTTTACTTCAAATATATATCCTCTAGTTGATAGGGGTTTTGTATTTTGTATGGCCCATATACGAGGTAGTAATACTTTAGGTCAGCAGTGGTATGAAGATGGAAAGTATCTTAAGAAGAAAAATACTTTTTTAGACTTTATTTCTTCAGCAAACTTTTTAATTAAAAATAAATATACTGATAAATCTCAAATTGTAATTAGAGGTGGAAGTGCAGGAGGTCTTTTAGTTGGAGCTTCCATGAATATGGCCCCAGAAGGTTTGTTTAAAACATGTATTGCTGAAGTACCTTTTGTAGATGTACTAACAACAATGCTCGATAGTGAACTACCATTAACCCAGATTGAATATAAAGAGTGGGGTAATCCAGAAAAGAATAAAGAATATTATGAGTATATTAAAACCTATTCACCATACGATAATATTGAAGGCAAAAACTATCCTCATTTTTTAGCGACTGCCGGTCTTAATGATCCAAGAGTCACATATTGGGAGCCTGCTAAATTTGTAGCGAAGTTAAGAGAGCTTAATACTTCCAACTCTCATGTTCATTTGTATACAAATATGGATGCTGGACATGGAGGAGCTTCTGGAAGATTTGAATATCTAAAAGAGTTAGCGATGGTTTACCACTTTATATTGAAAACATTTGAAATAAGTGAGTAAGCAATTGTGCAAGTAACTTCAGATAATCAGAACAAATTGACACCATTACATTTAAAAAAGATAGAATTTCTTATAAACTCAAACAAATACAAACTTAGCGAAGCTATTGAGTTGAAAACTAAAACAAAAATTTTATTTTGAATATAATTAAAGAAAATAAAAAACATGGAGGAGTTATGATTAAAAAATCATTTATTATCGGATTATTTTTATTAAGTTCTTATTCTTTTGCAGAGACGAAAAATTTTACAGTGATTGACCAACAGATTGAAAATGAACAACTTGTTCAAGATGCTCAATCTTATCATGGAATAAGAAGAGATCTTCATAGAGTTAAAAATTTAATTGGAAGAGGAGAGTTTTCTAAAGCGGTTCGTGTAGTAGATCAAATTCTTGGCCGTTTAAACGGAGACAATAGAGGTCAAAGATTTACTAAAATTGGAATTGTTTATAAAACTTCAGACCCTAATTTTAGATGCGGATTTAATGATCAAGAAAGGGCCAAAAGAGTTGGAAGAGATGCTGCAGTCAATGATTGCTATCGTGCAGGATTTAACTCATGTAGAGAAGTTAGCAATGTGATAACGGCCAATGGTTATTTGGGAAGAATTAATGGAACTTATTATGGTTACGGTTGTAGAGCTGAAGTTGTGGTAAGAGGATTAAGATAATTTTTTTTAGAAGAGAAGCTCACAATATGTGAGCTTCTCAATGAAACGAGGAGTTTTAATCTGTCGTTAAACAGATTAAATCGAACCTGTTAATATTAATTGTGCGTAAGCATATCCTTCTTTGTAGCCTTTTTTATATCCTTTACGGACATCATCAGAATTTGTTTTTGCCCTTTCTAAGCTTGGAAAAACTTTTTCTAAGTAATCCGTTTTTACTTTAATTGACTTAACTAACTGAGAAGGAGATCTTTCCCAAATAATATCGTCATCATCATATGTATCATCATCCCAGTCGTCCCAGTAGTCGTCATCATCTGAATAATCGTAATCATCATCGTAACTATCATCATAGTCGTCATCAATGTCATCATCATATGAAGTATCATCGTATGCAGCTTCTGAAAGTCCGTCACTGTATCCAGAGCTATATCCTGAATCATAACCATTATCAAAACCATCAGAGTATGCACTATTATAGTAGTCAGAGTAGGCATCATTATATGCATCTGTATATGCCCAGTCATAACCGTCACTATATCCGTCACTGTATCCATCACTATACCCTGAATCAAATGGGTTCATTAAGAAGCAGTTATTAGGAATAAATGCTGAAGAACAAGTTTCAGTATGTGCTGTTTCTTGTCCTGTAGGACTTTTTAGGCAGTAAGTTTGACATACCTGAGTACCAGAATAAGTATTATAGTCATAACTACAATAAGATGTTTCATTTATTGTTCTCGTAGAGCAAACTTGCCAAGTATAACCTTCTTCTCTTAGTCTTTCTCTTTCTTGATAAACTTCTAAAAGATCCTCTGATCTTTGTAGGTATTCAGCTTCTAGCTCTTTCTCTTTGTCATCAAAATCTTTATACATATCTTTTGTTTTTTTAGCATAATGATTTTTAATTGAAGAAACGACTCCCCAAGTTACTAATCCTGAAACTGCGATAGTTAAAGCAATTAAAGCGATATTTTTCCAGTCGATTCCTTTAACTTGAAAGATTTGATTCGTCATTTCAAGCTCTTTAATAAGTTGGGCCCGATCAGCGATACCGATTCTTTTTATTGTATTCATTGTAATTTCAGAGAAGTCTTTTTTAACCATCGCCAATACAATCATTTTTTTCTGTTCAGTTGTATTAGTGTTTAAAAAGCTATCTTTCAGTGATTTTTTATAGAATCCATTTAACATAGAACCTTTAAAGATCTTATATAAATCCTTATCGGTCATTCTGTTTAATGCGTAATTCATTTCAATTAATTGAGTTTCTTCTTCTTTTTTTAATTGTTTTATTAATTGTTCTTTTATTTCTCTTAAAGAGTAAGAGTTATCTTTTAACTTATCTAATAAGATTTTGTTTTCTTCTTTAATTTTTGTAGGAGCAGTAAAAGATTCGTATCCTAATGCTTTGTCTGGATAAAAGAAATGTGTGTTTTCTGACACATGCTTTTTGATTAATTTGACAACCATATTGGTCGCTCTAAATTTTCTCTTCCCTAATTTTTCTTGTGTTGTATTTTGTGCCATGGCCGAACTAAATGTGATTAGTTGAACACTGACCATAAAAATAAGTATTTTTTTATATAAGTTATACATTATTCACCTCTTACTTAAAAAACTTGAATTGATAAGTTTTGCATTAGCTTTCCGTCTTTTCGACCTTGTTGAAAGCCTCTTTTATACCCTGGATTATTTTGAGCTTTTTTAATAACATTTATTTTAAGAGATTTACTATAATCCCAGTATCCGTCATCAAACCCATCATCATATCCAGAATCATATCCATCCCAGTAACCATCATCATAACCATCGTTATCACCATCGTTTGCTCCATCATCATGGCCATCATCATCTCCATCAATCATTCCATCGTCATAACCAAAGTCATATCCAATATCATAACCTTCTATATATTCAGATGGATCGTAACAATTTGCTGGAATAAATGGCGAAGTACAAGTAGCAGCTGAGTGTAAAGTTTCTTTACCTGTATTAATATTTTTATAGCACATTACTGTACAATATTTTGTTCCTGTGAAAAGTTGATAATCATATCCGTTACAAATAATTGAGTCAGGTCTTTCATAGCTTCCACATTGAGTATAGATGTATCCATTTTCACTTAAGTAATCTAATTCTTTTTGCTCTAGTGTTGATGCATACTCTTGAAAGTCCGCTTCTAGTTTATCTTTGAAATCATTAAATTCTTTTTCTCTCTTACTTTTTGCGTCCTTATAGTCTCCATAATATCTTGACCAAGCGACTAGTCCTGAAACAAGAGCAACTCCAGCAGCTATATAAAGTACTTGTAACCATACTTTATCAGTTCTAAAAATATCAAAAATACCCTTATCATTAGCACTAGAAACTTCTTTTTGAAGTAAGTTTTTATTTGCATTTAACTTTCTTAAAAGATCGGTCTTAGACATCCCTTTGATTTTTTTTACAGACATACTTAATAAGTGATCAAAGTCTGAAAATAATGCTTCAGTTAAGGCCTTTCTTTTTTCAATAATTGTAAAAGCTGTGTCGTATTGAACTGAAAACATTTCATATCTTGGATTACTTGATAGCGTTTGAGCTAACTTATCCAATTGACTACCTGAAAATGATTGGATTTGATGTTGGATCTCATTTTTTTGCTTAGTTGCTTGAACCAAGTTTTCTTTAGATAACATATCTAGATATTTTTCAAAGTTTTTATCAGACTTTTGAATCATCTTTATGTCTTTATTGATCTTTTTTAACCTTGACTCCTGTCTTTCTTTGTATACATCAACAATTAGTTTGTTGGATGCAACTTTTTTTAATGGTTCATACTTCTCTTTAACAGTTGTAAAAAATTCTGGAAGAATTTTTTTACTGTCTTCTTTTCGTAATGGTACGTCGGCAAAACAACTTGCTGAGATAAGTGAATAACATACTATTGATGTTACAAACTTATTCACATAATTAAAGTGCGTTTTCATTTTTCTCCCCTTATTTAAATACTTTCAAAAAAATCGTCTGGTAAATCTTGTTCTTCTTGATTTGCAAACTTTAAATTTTTATCCCTATAGTGTTTAATTCTTTTCATTAAGCTTTTTCTTAAATTACAACGTTGTCTGTCTTTAAGACCTTTTTTGAAAATTGCTTTGAAACAATTTTCTGCTTTTAGTACGACTCTTGGATTGTTTTCACGTAGTTTGATGATTTTTTGGTGTATTTCTTTATTTTTAAAAAGAAGTTTTTCATACTGTCTTTTATAGTCATCTTTATTATCAAATTTTCGTTTTGCTATTCTAAGCTTCCACTTTTTTACTGTATTATTAACAATTGCCGAATGTAATTTCTTTTCTGTTTTAGTTAGCTGATGATTTTTATTTATTTGAGTTTTTAATTCTTTTTGTTTCTTAATAAAAAGATCAAATTCAACATTTGAGACTTTTATATGCCCCACTAAAGCTTCTAAATAAATCAATTGGACTAATTGATAAATACTATTAAACTCTACTGCATGCATATAAGGAATATCTTTGAAAATTTGTGAAGCTAAAGCAAAATTGTCCAAAAGAATATTTGAATGAGCTGTTTCAGGGTTTTTAATTTTATCTGCGATACAAGCGGCATCTTTTTTACAGGCTTCAATAATCTCTTCTAATGTTTTTTGATGTTTAGGTTTTTCTATTTGAATAAAGCCTTCCTTATTTCTTTGAGATAAAGAGTTTAAAAGTAATAAGTGCATATTATTAGCATGAGTTCTTAATACTTTTAATCTATGATGATAATCAGCTACGTCATCAGTTGACTCAAGTTTATTGGCCTTTAATTGGAAAAAAGTATCTCTCTCTAAAAGTAAACTTTTTTCTGCTAAATAATAATTCGTTAAGGCCGTTCCAGTTTGGAAAGGGTTTTGAGCAAATACATTTCCTCCAATACCCACATTTTTCATATCTTTTAATATTGAATTTAAATAGTCTTGATAATCAGCGGCATTGGCACTAATAAAAAATAATTGAAGTAAAATTATTAATAACTTTTTCATTACTCTTCCTCCCAGGCCAATAACTCATGCTCTTCATCTGTGTTTTCATTTTTGTTTAATTTTTTGTAATTTCCAAGAAGATCATCTAGGTCATCATTTTGGCCTTGAAGTGATTGAATTGATTTATCATAAAGAGTAGTTAGCATTACTCTTCTATTGTCTCTTAAATAAGTCCATCTAAGTGCAATGTTTAAAATGTTTTGATAAAGAAATTCTTTTTCATCTTGAGAAGAGTATTTACTTTCATCTAAATGTTTTATTGCTCTACTAACTTGATTTGCCATTACATCGTATTGTGCTTCAATTAGTTTTTGCTCAACTAATACGATGTCGATATATAAAAGCATTAAATACTTATATGTTGCTTTTATTTCATAATCTTGAAGTAATTTTGAAATGTCTAGACTTTGATTTTGATCCATGGCCAGTTCAACAAAAGAAATGTTTACCAAAGAATCATCTTCAATTGAGAAAGTTTCATCTGAATTAATATCTTTTAAAAGATCGTCAGTTAATTGTTTTAACTTCTCTTCAAATTGAATTCTTTTTTCATCATTTTTAACAGACTTTCTAATATTAAGCATGGTGAAATATAAATTTCGTTTAATATTTATTAGATAAGTGTAATACAAATTAATTTCACCAAGGTCTCTTGGCGTAGCTCCTTTAAAGTAATTAATTAATTTTTTTACACCTTGAACACCATAAGTACTTATGTACTTAGTAAGTATTCCACTTGTTAAGGCCAGGGCCACATTTCCAGATAAAGCAGCTCCTATGCTTACACCTGCAGCAACTAAATCTGTTACTAATTGATCTTTGAGTTGTGATTCTTCTGCTGCATTCACATAATTAATTGGCAGCAAAAAAGACACAATTAATGACAAGCACATCAGCTTGTGCAGAAATTTTTTTTGATACATCTCTCTCTCCCTCGTTTCAGAGATTCATATTAAAAGTCTTTCTTCCTTTTTAGACGCAAGAGTAATAAGCAAGTAGAATGCCATGTTATTATTCAATAAAATCAGAGAGTTTTACTTTGGCAATTTGACAATAGGGTCAAGTAGTCACTTTTGTTTTAAAACAAAATGCACCTTGCTTTGCAAAAACAAGGTGCGTAAAAATATATTAGTAGATTACATTAAGAATTCGAAAGGCTGTAGAACACCTTCAAGAAATTTGATTTTTTTAACTTCGTCTTTTTCAGCACCAGCGTAAATATCCACTGAGTTTCCATTAACATCTTCAGCAGAATTTTTACCAGTAATTACGAGTCCGTGTACTCTTGATTTATTATCAACATCTTCAAGTATATCTGATACTAACTCTTTATTACCTTCACAGAATAATCCCATTTCAGTGTTGTAGAAGGCCGATCTATTATCAACGTTATAAGTTCCCACATAAAATTTATCATCATCGTAAACTTGTGTTTTAGAATGAAGTCCCCAAGTAGCTTCTTTAACTTTATCGTCAGTTACTCCCATTTCATTTTCTATAAATTTCGAGCCGTGAACATAAATTTTTAACCCGGAATCGGACCATGCAAATGCGTCTGAGTAAAATCTAGATGCAACATAAAATGCATCTGTTGAGTTTAAGCTATTAGTAAAAACGTTAACCTGAATCTTATTTTTAAGTAAGTAATCTTTTACAGCCGATGCTCTCTGGTTTAGTAAAAAGTATGGAGAGATAATAGTTATCTTTTCATTTGCTTTGTAAATGAATTCTCCTAATGCTCTTTCAGTTATTATGTATTTTTCTTTGAAGTCTTCATCTCCACCCCAAAGATTTATTAAGTCGTTACTTCCATAAACATCCATTCTTTTCCAGAAGTTTCCACCAGGTCTGTCTGTAACGAAGGTGGTTTTCATACACTCTCTAACTTCCGTTTTTTCTAGATTTTCATTTCCTATAATTTTCAAATCTTCATAAAGTTTATCGACTCTTTTAGAATTTAATACTTCTTCTTTAAGCCACTTATTATATTTTTTATTTCTTTTAACTGTAGCTTCTTTATCGTCAAAAATTTTGAACTTTTTTACACTCTTAGGCCATTGATACTTTTGAACTATGTCATGATTCCAAAACATGTGAAAGCTGTCTGTCATCGTTTTTACAACTGGTCCAGATACCCAAATATCTCTATCATGAAAATTATAAGATCGATCTAAGTCAAAATATTTATCTTCAATATTTCTTCCGCCTGTAATTGCTTCTTTATTTCCATCAATTGCTAATAGTTTTCTGTGGTTTCTAAAGTTCATTGTACTAACACCCCAAAAAGGATTGGCATTATAATAACGAACTTCAAAGTTTGATGTGATTTTTCTTCTTTGGGCCCTTGTTTTTTGTTTTATGCCTAAATGTGTAAGGATAGCTTGAACATATAATTCATCAAAAGCAAAAACTGAAAAAGACTTGTCTAGAAGTATTTTTACTTTTACTCCATTTTCAGCCTTTTCAATTAACTTTTTTAATATTAATTGAGTTGAATATTCTTTAGGTTCAAATATAAAATATTCTAGTAAAATTTCTTCTTGAGCTTTTTCAATTAACTCAATTCGTTTTTGAAGAGCTGCAAGACCATTATTTAAAATTTGCATTTTATTGATTTGCGATTTATCAGTTGGGTTACCTTGCTCATCTAATTTTGCATCATGAATCGAAGCTAATGGATATTCTTTTATAGATATATCTTTAATACTTTTTTGAAAAAAGTGTGGGGCAAGTGATCTTCTTTTAGATTTTGAAATATTAGAAAATTCATCTATATCTTTGGCCTTATTTTTTGTCGTCTCTGCCGCTATGACCGATGTAGATAAAGCTGAAAATAAAATGATGCTAGTGTAACGTTTCCACTTTGTATCCATTCATTTCTCCTAGAAATTTGATAATCTAAGTGATTCTAGCAACCTAGAATGTTATTTTCAGACATAATGAAAAAAATTAAGGGGCGTTTAAAAGTTGAGCAGGTATAAATTATTGTTATTACTGCTTAAGGTCTCTCCAGCTTTTACCGCGTCTAGCATTTCTATTTTTTTGAAAATCATTAACGGCCTTTCTGTGTTCTTTATATGTGGTCGAAAAAATATGTGTTCCATCATTTTTACTTACAAAATATAAATAATTGTGTTCCTTAGGTTTAAGAACGGCCTCTAATGCCTCAACCCCTGGATTAGCAATTGGTCCTTTTGGTAATGCCGGAATTTTATAGGTATTGTATGGAGTTTTTTGAAGTAAATGTTTTTTTCTAATATTACCGTTGTAGTTTTCCCATATTCCATAAATTGTTGTTGGATCTGATTGAAGCCTCATTCTCTTTTTCAATCTATTGTGAAAAACTCCTGCAATTATTGGACGTTCAAAACTGGCACCTGTTTCTTTTTCAACAATAGATGCTAGGATTACTACTTCGTGGTCATTAAGTTTTTCATGTTTTAATCCAATTTTTTTAAACTCTCTTTTAAAAGTATCTACCATTGTTGATATAACAAGAGTTGGTGAGGAATTTTTAGAGAATCTATAAGTTTCAGGGTAGAGATAGCCTTCAACAGTGCTTGCTGGAATTCCAAGTTTTTTTACAAACTCTTCATTTTTTGCCCATTTGATAAATTCCTTCTTATCAGAAATTTTTGCTTCATCTAAAATTTCAGCAATTTGATAGAGGTTCTTTCCTTCAGGTATGGTTACTTTATCCGCTAGTGGTACTCCAAAAACTAAAGTATCTATTACTTCAAGCATATTAGAGTTTTCTTTAATTACAAATTGACCTGATTTAAATTTGGTCATTAATCCTTTGGCCTGGCAGTATCGATGAAAAATCTTACTACTTGAAATAAGGCCTTCTTTACTAAGCCTGTAGTTGATTCTTGAAAAAGCTTCACCTTGTCCAATAGTGAACTCTCTATTGGGACCTTCATACTTCCAAATACTGGCCTTATAATAAATATTCCCCATTGCTAGTAAGATTCCAAACAAAGGGGCGACAACTAAAAATATCAATAAATTTCTTTTCATATTAAAAGGTTATAGGAGTTTAAAAAAATCTTCAAGAATGATTGACGCGCTCAGTGAATCTATTTTTTTTGGATCTATTTTAAAATTGTATTGCGCAGAATTTAGCATTCGCTGCTCTGCTTCAAAAGTTGTTAAGGTTTCATCTTGTAAAATTACAGGAATATTTGGAAATGTGTTACTTAATTGAGCAGCAACTTCTCGGTGTTCTTTAGTTTTTTCTGTTTCACTGCCATCAGTTAACAGTGGAAGGCCAAAAACAATATAATCAACAACTTCATCATTTAATATTGTTTCAAGTTCATTGTAGAACAATTCGGTCGATTTAAAGGCAATTTTACCATATGGAGTAGGGAATGGGTCTATTTTGTACTTATATAGAGCTAGGCCAATTACTTTACTTCCGTAATCAATACCTAAAAATATATCGCCTTCTTTATATTCCACAAAATGCTTTATGGCCTTATTCTAAAAAATAGTCAAAAAAATTGACGATATAAAGATTCTTCATGGGGGACTAGAATCTTGACAAGTGCTCTATTAAAGTTAATATAAGACATAATCAAAATATGATTCTAAGAATCTGGACTTCGTACCTAGGTTCATCCAATACCCCCCAACATAATCCAAAGGTAAAAAGGAAATTGAGGGTAATTGTTTTAAGGAGAAATTTTCAATGCACTTAAATGATCTAAGGCTACTTAAAATTGAAGAGCTAGCTAAAAAAGCAGAAGAGATGAAAATCGAAAACCATTCATCTATGAAAAAACATGAGCTAATTTTTGCTCTTTTAAAAACACACGCAAAGAATAAGGAAGAGATTTTTGGAAGTGGTGTTTTAGAAATTCTTCCTGATGGTTTTGGTTTTTTAAGGTCTCCTGGTTATAACTACCTTCCTGGTGCCGATGATATTTATGTTTCTCCATCTCAAATTAGAAGATTTGCACTTAGAAAAGGCGATACTATTGAAGGTCAAATTAGACCTCCAAAAGATAATGAAAGATATTTTGCTTTATTAAAAATATCTACAGTTAATGAAAGAACTCCTGAAGAGCATAAAAAGACTGTTCTATTTGAAAACTTAACTCCGCAATATGCCGAAGATAAGATTAACCTTGAGTATCATCCAACAAATTATTCAACTCGAATTATTGATATGTTTGTTCCTCAAGGATTTGGACAAAGATGTTTGATCGTTGCTCCACCAAAGGCCGGTAAAACAGTTCTACTTCAAGATATTGCAAACGCTGTATCTCATAATCATCCGGAATCAACTTTAATCGTTTTACTAATTGATGAAAGACCTGAAGAAGTAACAGACATGAAAAGAAATGTTAAAGCTGAAGTTATTTCTTCTACATTTGACGAACCTGCCAATAGACACGTTCAAGTTGCTGAAATGGTTATTGAAAAGGCCAAAAGGCTTACTGAAGCTGGAAAAGATGTTGTTATCTTATTAGATTCGATTACAAGACTTGCAAGAGCGTACAATACTGTTGTTCCTCCATCTGGAAAAATTCTTTCTGGTGGTGTTGACGCCAATGCACTTCAAAGACCAAAGAGATTTTTTGGTGCCGCTAGAAATATTGAAAATGGTGGTTCTTTGACAATTATTGCTACTTCATTAGTTGATACTGGTTCTAGAATGGATGAAGTAATCTTCGAAGAGTTTAAAGGAACTGGTAACTCTGAAATTCAATTAGATAGAAAATTATTAGAAAAAAGAATTTTCCCAGCGCTTGATATAAATCGATCTTCTACTAGAAAAGAAGATTTATTAATGGACCCATTAGATTTACAAAGAATTTACTTATTAAGAAAAGTTCTACATCCTATGAACACAATTGATGCTATGGAATGGGTTTTAGATAAAATTAAAAATACAAAGTCTAATGCTGACTTTTTTGAGTCGATGAACAGCTAATTTATGTCAATATACGATAAACTTGAGGCCGTTGTTGATAGATATGACCAGTTAACTGAGAAGTTAGCTGATCCAAGTATTTATGACAGGCAAGATGAATTCAAAAAAATTTCAACTGAAAGAAGTGATTTAGAAGAAGTAGTTCAAGTTTATAAAGAATATAAATCTTTTCGTGATGATGTGAATGAAGCAAAAGAAATTTTAAAAAACGAAAAAGATGAAGATATGCGTGAAATGGCAAAAGAAGAGCTTCAAGGAAGTGATGAAAAGCTAGCGCATTATGAAGATAAATTAAAAATTCTACTTTTACCTAAAGACCCTCTTGATGATAAAAACGTTATGATTGAAATTAGAGCTGGGGCCGGTGGAGATGAAGCATCAATTTTTGTTGGTGATGTTTATCGTATGTATCAAAACTATATGGGTGGACTAGGTTTTAAAACAGAATTAGTTTCTCTAAGTGAAGGTGATGAAGGAATTAAGGAAGTCATTTTTGCTGCCACAGGAGAAAAAGTTTATTCAAAAATGAAGTGGGAGTCTGGAGTTCATAGAGTTCAAAGAGTTCCTAAAACTGAGTCACAAGGAAGAGTACATACATCAACTATAACAGTTGCAGTTATGCCAGAAGTAGATGATGTTGAATTTAACTTAGATATGAATGATGTAAGAATTGATGTGTTTAGAGCATCTGGAGCTGGTGGTCAGCACGTTAATACAACTGACTCCGCAGTTAGAGTAACACATATTCCAACAGGGATTGTTGTTGCTAACCAAGACCAAAAGTCTCAAATAAAAAACAAAGAAAAAGCGTTAAAAATTTTAAAAACAAGAATTTATGATCAAATGGTTCAAGAACAAAATGCCAAACTTGCTGCAGATAGAAAGGGGCAAATTGGGACAGGGGATAGATCTGAAAGAATTCGAACATATAATTATCCTCAAGGTAGAGTAACAGATCACAGAATTGGGCTTACCCTATATAATTTAGATAAAATTATTGAAGGTGATCTTGGTGAAGTTACAGAAGCATTAATTACTCATAATCAGGCTGAGTTACTAAAAGGCGAAGACGAATAATATTTCTGGGATAGCTAGATGGATTTAAACTCTTTTAAAGAGTTTTTTCAGGATAATCTTTGTGAGTTTCAAAAAAATTATCCAGGAATTACTTTAAAGAGAATACTTGAAGATATTGATGAATCAACAGATTTTAATTATCTGAGAGAGCAGTTATTATTGCGTAGGCCACTCGAACATATTTTTGGAAGAAAATATTTTTATAAATCATATTTTTACGTTAATTCTAACGTCTTAATTCCTCGTAGTGAAACTGAAATACTCGTTGAAAAATCTGTTGAATATTTAAAAGATTTTCCAAACGCCTGTGTTTTAGATCTGTCTCTTATACACATCTGACGCTGCCGACGATAGAGCTCGTGG
>CAXHCD010000030.1:0-38328 GCA_964015265.1 uncultured Oligoflexia bacterium | reverse complement strand
ATTGGCACTAGTCTCGTGGGCTCGGAGATGTGTATAAGAGACAGCTATAAAGGTAGGCCTTTTCTAAAATGGATCTAATTTTATTTTTTCTTATTTTATAATTATAAAAACCCTTTATTAATAACATTAAGGATGCAAATGTATCATCTAAAGCTCTGTGATGGTTTTCTAGAGGAATCTGTAATTCTTTTGCCAACGTCCCTAATTTATAATTTGTTGCATCTGGAAAGGCTTTTCTGGAATAAAGTACAGAACAAAATATCTTTGAATCCAAAAAATCTAAATTGAGCATTTGGTTGTTATAAACCAAAAATCCAATATCAAATTTTGCGTTATGCGCAATAATCGGAAGACCTCTGCAAAAATCTAAAAAGTGTGGAAATACTTCATCAATTTTTGGCTGCCCTGCAACATCCTTATCGGTGATACCGTGGATTTTAATGGTTAATTCAGGGATAGGAATTTCAGGGTTTACTAAAGTTTGAAAAGTTTCCAACGTACCATTAGCATTGACTTTGATGCAGGCAATCTCAATAATTTTATCCATCATAGGCGAAAGACCAGTAGTCTCTAAGTCTAACGCGACGATTCCTTTCGGGAAGAAGTGTAGTAACTCTTCTGTCTGCAACTTGTCTAACTCGATGATAACTCCCGTGATTAATTATACTTACATTGACATTAGGTGCGCTGAACTTTAAAAAAAAGTGTTCGAAAAATCAAATGATAAAGGATCAATATGAAATCTTTTGATGTTGTTGTAATCGGGGCAGGTCCCGGTGGTTATGTGGCTGCTATTAGAGCTGCTCAACTAGGTAAAAAAACCGCAATTGTAGAAATGGATAAGATGGGTGGAGTTTGTCTAAATAGAGGATGTATCCCTACAAAGGCCGTTTTAAAATCAGCTCATTCTGTTCATGAAATTAGTGACATGAAGGACCTTGGGATCAATGTAGAGCTTAAATCTCTTAACGGAGCTCAAGCTGTAAAAAGAGCAAAGGGTATTAGTGATAGAATTTCTAAAGGTGTTTCTTTTTTAATGAAGAAAAATAAAATAGAAGTTTTAGAAGGTGTTGCGAAATTAAAATCTCCAACATCTATTGAAGTAAAATCTAATAAAGGTCATACAGACACAGTTAATGCAAAAAATATTATTATTGCGACTGGGGCTAAATATAGATCATTTCCAGGACTTGAGCATGACGGAAAAAGATTAATTGGAGCTTGGGAAGCAATTAAGATGGAAGAGTTGCCAAAATCAATTGCGATTGTAGGTGCAGGTGCTATTGGTGTTGAGTTTGCTTATTTTTGGAATGCTTTTGGTGTTGATGTACATATTTTTGAACTTCAAAAACATCTTCTTCCTATTGAAGATGAAGAGTCATCTAAAGAAGTAGAAAAGGCCTATAAAAAATATGGAATAAAGATGTCTTTAGGCATTGAAAAGGTTTCAGCTAAGAATAATGGAAATGATGTAACTATTTCTGTTACTGAAAATGGAAAATCTCAAGATCTAAAATTTGAAAAATGTTTAATTGCAGTTGGAATGACTGGAAATATTGAAAATATAGGACTTGAATCTGTTGGTGTAAAAACTGATAGAGGTTTTATTAATGTTAATGAAATGTACCAAACATCAGTGCCTAGTATTTATGCAATTGGTGATGTGAGTGGACCTCCTTTATTAGCGCATGCCGCTTCTCATGAGGGAGTTGTGGCCGCTGAACATATTGCAGGAGAAAAGCCTCATGCGATTGATAAAATGAATATTCCTGGATGTACTTATTGTCAGCCTCAAGTTGCATCTGTTGGATATACAGAAAGAGCACTTAAAGAAGCAGGAATAGAATATAAAGTTGGAAAACTTCCGTTTGTGGCCAATGGTAAGGCCGTTGCTTCGAACGAAAAAGATGGCTTTGTAAAAACATTAATGGGTAAGCATGGAGAAATGCTTGGGGCCCATATTGTTGGAACACATGCTACTGAAATGATTCATGAATACACTTTATTTAGACAAATGGAAGGTATAGATGAAGAAATATTTGCAACAGTTCACCCTCATCCAACATTAGGAGAGTGGCTAGCTGAAGCAGTTATGGCGGCCAAAGGTCGTTCGCTTAATTTTTAAATTAATATTTAGGAGAAAATAAATATGGCACGAATTGATATTGTTATGCCTCAAATGGGAGAGTCTATTACTAACGGAACCATTACTAAATGGCACAAGCAAGTAGGTGACTCAATTGAACTAGACGAAATACTTTTAGAAATTTCTACTGATAAAGTAGAATCTGAAATCCCTTCACCTGTAGAAGGACGTATTGCTGCTGTTTTATTTGAAGAAGGTGAGACAATCGATGTTGGTATCAAGATTGCCGAAATTGAAGATGATCCTTCTGCTGATTTAGGAGCTAGTTCTGCAACTTCTGCACCAGCTTCAGAAGCACCTACTCAAGCAAGTAATCAGCCAACAACATCAACAGCTTCAGCTTCAGTTCGTTCTGGAAACGAGTCTGAAACAGAAAGAAGATTTTATACTCCTTTAGTAAAGGCCATGGCCAAAGAAGCTGGGGTTAGCTTAAGTGAGCTTTCTAATATTAATGGAAGTGGTGCTGGCGGAAGAGTGAATAAAGCTGACTTCTTGGCCTATGTTGAAAATAAAGGTTCATCAACTTCAGCATCAAGTAGCTCTTCATTAAGTGCATCTGCTCCTACAACACCAGCTGGGACAGCTTCTGTAACAGCATCAGGTGAAAGAGTCGAAATTATCCCAATGGATAATATGAGAAAAGCAATTGCTAAAAATATGGTTGAAAGTAAATTAACTTCTCCTCATGTTAACTCTATTGATGAAATTGATATGAGTTCTTTAGTTAAACAAAGAGAAGCGATTAAAAATGATTTTAAAAAACAAGAAGGTTTTTCTTTAACATATTCTCACTTTGTTCTTTATGCTCTAGTTCAAGCATTAAAAGAGTGGCCATTAGTAAATTCTAGTATTGATGGTACCAATATTGTTATGAAAAAAGATATTAATCTTGGATGTGCAGTAGCGGTTCCTGGAAATGGACTTGTGGTTCCCGTTATCAAAAATGCTGACTCTCTAAATCTTACTGGAATTGCTAGAAAGGTTAACGAGCTTGCTGGTAAAGCAAGAGCAAAAAAATTAACAATGGATGAACTAACAGGTGGAACATTTACATTCACTAATGTTGGTTCTTTTGGAACATTAATGGCAACTCCTGTAATTTTACAACCTCAAGTTGGAATTTTTGCATCTGGTGTTATTAAGAAAAGACCAGTTGTCACAGCTGACGATGCTATCGCAATTAGGAATATGATGTATGGGACTCACACATATGATCACAGGCTTGTAGATGGTGAGTTAGGTGGAAGATTTTTAGACTCTGTTAAAAAGAATCTTGAATCAATGAATATAAGTTCTCTTTTATAAGATCAATATAATGTGTATATGGATTAATTACTTCCATATACACATTCATTAAATAAATCAATCACTTAAGCTTGTTTTGTAAGTATCTCTTTATAATTAATATAGTTAACTTTTTATACAGTAAGTAAACATTTCTAGTGAGCAACATTTGAGACCTAAATAAATGTTATGCTTTTTCTAACTAACTTAACTATTTTGAGAGATTTTTATGTTTAAAGTAAACAACCTATTATTTGTTTTTAAATTTGTTCTAGTCATTTTAATGTCAGTCAATAGTGCTCATTCTTATGAATCATTTTACAGGAATGAACACTTTCCGATGAGTATTGAAAGTAGTGATACTTTTTATAAAGATATTAAACCTATTTTAGATAAAAGATGCGTTGCTTGTCACTCTTGTAGAGAAGCAGAATGTCGTCTGAAACTAACTTCCCCAGAAGGTATATTAAGAGGGGGAAATAAAGATCAAATAGGTGGAAAGTTATTAAAGAGTATTGAAAGAAAAAAACTATTTCACGATGCCAATACAATTGGAGAATGGCGGAAAAAAGGTTTTTATTCAATATTAGAAAAACCACGTAATATAAGGAGAAAACAAGCTAGATCGAAAAAAGGTGATGAGCTTGGTAGAACTTCTATCCTTACAGCATCACTTATCAATAAATATCAAGATCAAACAGTGATGGAAGATTTAAACTTAATCTCTGAAAAAGAATCTAAATGTGGAGAGGGACGTAAAAGTTTTAATAATGTTCCGGGAATGCCGTATAATACTTCTCCGATGAACTCTATTGAGTTCGCTACTTTAACAAATTGGGCGTTAGATAAAGGTAATATTGAAATGCCTAGTGCAGAAACTTTATTAATGCTAACAACTTCTAGAGCGCCTCAAATTATTAAAAAATGGGAAAATTTCTTTAATAAAAATACTGAGAAAGCAAAGTGGACTTCAAGATTTTTGTATGAACACTTATTTTTAGCTACTTTTTATTTCAAAGAATCGCCAGGTGAATTTTATGAATTAGTAAGATCTAAAACAGCATCACCAAATAAAATTATTGTTGCTCCTACAACTCACGCAACTGAAAAACCAGATGTAGATAAGTTCTATTATAGATTAAGAAAAATTCACTCAACAATTGTAGATAAAAATCACTTTGTTTACGAAGTAAGTGATGAAACGTTATCAGAGCTAAAAAGAGATTTTTGGAATACAAACTGGGGTAAGGGAAATAATAACGTAAAATTCAATTTTAAAAATACAAACCCATTAATGGCCTTTAAGCATATGCCAGCAAAATCTAGATATACTTGGATGTTAAAAAATGCCCATATGCTACTTGATATATCTGCAAGGTCTCAAAACTGCAGATCTGAGGGAGCATCAGCTCCATATTGGGAAAATATGTTACATCTTTTTGTTAAGCCAGAATCAGATGTAACCGTTGTTTATGGAACGGAATATTACAATAAGGCCGGAAAATATTTACCTATTCCTGCACTAACAAATGGTAGAGTAAATCCATTTAGAAGTTTTAAGAAAGAGCAAAGAAAATACGCCAATATTAAAAAAGTCTATCAGAAAAAGTTAAGGCCAAAGGGTCTAAGTATTAATGATATTTGGACGGGTGAAGGAAAAGAAGATACCAACGCAATGGTTACGGTATTAAAACATCAATGGACGGCCTCTGCTCATAAAGGACAGCTTGGTAAAACGCCTCAATCGGTATTATTGGTAGATTTTGCTTCATTTGAGAGATACTTCTATCTATGTAATGTTGCAACAGAAGTTTCAGATGCGATTATTGGGCAATCAAGAGTTGTTACATATTTATTTGATGTGAAGAAAGAAGTTGAGAATTTATTTTTATCATTAGTTCCAGTTAATCAAAGAGATAAAATCAGATCGGTATTAGTAGATGGACTAGATGTTAAAAAAGAATATATCAATGAATTCTCGTATCCATACAATGCTAATAGCGGAATCAAGATGGAAGAGAACTTTACATACCAAGGTTTTGTAAAAAGCTTTTTAGCTCAAGTTTATTCTCCAAAAGTAATTGGTAAAAGAAGTTACTTATACAACTATACAAACCAGACAGAAAATACAATTAAGACAAAATTTAGAGACTTAAGTGAATATAGAGGAACTTTTGCTCCTCATTTACCAAACGTTTCTTATATTAGAATTTTAAAAGAGAATGGAGAAGTTAAGTATTACACTATGACTGCCTTCAGACATTTTAAAACAAGAAATAGTCTAAGCTTTGTTAATCCAAACTATGATAAGTCTCAAAGAGATCCTAATTTAGATTTTTTAGAGATTTATGAAGATATTATGGTTAATTATCCTGAAAAGATTTATGAAGTAGAAGAGTCAGATGTTGATGAGTTTATCGCAAGTATAAAGTCGATCAAGTCTAGAAAAGGATACTTTATATTAAATGATAAATTTGGAATTGATCAAAACTCTGATAAGTTTTGGCCAATTATGGATGAAGTTAATAGTGTGTATATCGGACAAAACCCCATTCATGGTGGAATTATCGATTTACACAGATATGGAAGTATAGATAAAGTTGCTCCTCTTTAATCAAAAGTTGGAACTACTTTAATCTTTTAGCTAAAATTGTTTCATTGATTAAAGCAATAGGAACAAATAAAATTAAAAGATTATAGATTCCATGGATGGAGTTTGAAACTAAAAGACCAATTAAGTAATTATAAATAAAATCAAATAGGCCATATTGTTTGAATATGGCCTTTAAAAATTCAAAGTTTTCGTAACTATATACAATTGCCCATGACAATAGTGGGATAAGAAATATTAATGGTATTAAAATAAAAATTGATATTTTTGAAAGGTGCTTTACTAATATGAAGGTAATGAAAAGAGCGCATAGAGTGCTTGAAATTATATAGTTAAGGGAAAGCAAATCTCCTAGAATTAATACTATATTGGAAAAAAATATATTTATAAGAACTAATGATACTCCCATGAATATCAATTATCATGGCAAATTTAGGTACTCAAGTTATCCTATAAATTGTTCAATTAGAAAGTTGCGTCGAAATCTACCCAGTATGAGATAGCATCAATCATTGGAGCAGCATTTTGGCAATTAGCTCCACAATGGCCATCAGAAGCCTTAATTACTAGTCTAGATTGACTAATATTTGCTGAATCGACAAATGGCTTAGCTGCATTATAGGCCGTCAAAGGAGTTGCTGACGCATGATTTGGTAATCCACCACTAGCATGGCACGAAACACATAAAGCTCTTGTATAGCTATAAACAGATGTCTGAAAGGCATTTAGATCACTCACTGAAGGTGTCACTGGAGCTGGTTGCGGCGAACCACCAGAAAATTGGGCTTCAATATCGGCCCATATAGTAACAGCTTGTAACATTACTGAATTATCTTGGCAGAATTGACCACAGTGAGAGTCACCGGCCTTTATAACTAACCTTGAATTACTTGGAGTATTAAAGTCTGCTCTAGCTTTCGCTTGGTCATAAGCAATTTGAACATCATCATTTGCATGTTGAGGAAGTCCTAGTCTGTCATCTCTATGGCATCCAACACAGTTTCTTCTTGTTAATTGATAAACACTTGCTTCAAAGGCTTCTATCGGTGAGCTAAAGTTATCACCGATGTCATTTATGTCAAATTCGTTAGAATCATCATCTTTGAGTTTTACTTTCAAGTCACTGGCCTGTTCCTTTTCACCAGGAATAGGTACACACGAGCACAGAGCAAGTAATATCATAATTAATAGCGTGTTTTGCATGTATTAAATTTTAGCTTAGTTGGGCAAGGAATTTTTTTTTATTTGTATTTTAAATGACTTATGAATATAAGGTACAAAATAAAGTGCCTCACTTATGAGGCACTTTTTATATTTATTTAGTTTCTGAATAATTAACTTCTAGAACTTCTTTTTGAGAATGACATTCTTCAAAAGAGTATGTTCCTGAAAGAGAATCAACTTTAATAGATCCATTATGGTAAAAGTCAGATTGTGTCGCTATAACATTTAAGTTTAATTCTTCTGCTTCATTACATCCTTCAACCACATAGTCGCTATATATTTTAAGAGAAATAACTCTTTCATCACTTTGAGTTGAGATTGTTTTAGCTTGTACTTCTGTAGTGAAATTTTCACCATCAAAACTTCCAGTTACCTTAACTTTTGATGGACCAAAACCTGGTTGATTTACAGTGTCGATGCAAACTTCAGCTGGGATTGAAAGACTAGCATTTTTAATTGTAGTCTGAAGATTGAAACACTTTCCAAAAGAGTTCAAAGATAAAAAAGTAAATAATAATAAAGTAATAGTTTTCATTTAGTTTCCTCGTTTAGCTTAATTTAGCTTTGAGGTAACATGATACATGGGCCACGTATATGGCCCATGTAATATTTCTTAATTTCTTAACAGGAATCTAATAATTTAGAAATCGCTTATTTTGTCAGTAAGCTTAGGTAGATCGATAAAAGGGTTTCTATTCCCTTGAAATTTTTCGATTAGGTTGTTTCTTCTCATTTCTTCAGCATCTACAGGATCTTCTTCATGCCATTTTCTTAGAAATTGCTCTTGAATTGGATCTATTTTTTTGTCGTACCTAACAGCAAAGTAAAAAAGTGCTCTCGCAACGTTTCCTCTATGATCTCTAGGTGGCTCAAAGAAAGTTCCATGACCAGCTCTTGCTATAGTAGGACCTACTTGAGAAGAAGCACAATCAGAGCCAGCATCTAGACCATTTACCATACCAAAAGGGTGGTTTCCTCTAGTGCTGTTAGCAACAGAGTCAGTAGGGAATAAGTGGTGTAAGTCAGATTTTTGCATTTCACGAGGATATCTTTCAGTGAATCTACTTTGAGGCCAAGTATGTTCACAATTTATTCCATCGTGCGGTGGGATTCGGCCTGGACCAACTCTATTAGTAAATGTTTTTTTGCAGTAAACATCTTCTACATAATATCCATGGTTATCTTTTTTAAGATGAAGTGCTCCAAAAAGAATTTTTCTTGCTTTTTTATAACCTAAAGAAATGTGCTCAAAACATTTTTTATTATTTTGGCTACAGATTTCAACTAGCACATCTGGTTTATCTTCAAGTCTTACGTGTGGTGATGAAATTACTTGTCTTAAAGCAAGTCTTAAAGTTTTAGATTTAAGTCGGTCACTTTTCACAATTTGTCTGAATTTGTTTGGATAATAATGAAGTCTTGGTTTTACATCAGCTTTCGCTGTTAAAGCATAAAGTGCACAGAAAAGTGCTAAAAGTGTCTTCAATTGCATTCCCCAGTTGTGTTGTGGCAGCGATCTTATTGTAAAAAATTCACAATGCAAAGAAAAAAATTAGACTTTCTTATGGTGTACATTAGTGATGCCTTGCATACAGTTGGCAAAATATTAAGACACATTAATAAAGACTTAGAAATTTAATATAATTTATTTAAACTCTAAAAATTATTTATTTGATCCACAATTTTAGGTAGATCAATATATGGATTTCTATTCCCTTGAATTTTTTCAATCATATTATTTCTTTTCATTTCTTCAGCATCTACAGGATCTTCTTTATGCCATTTTCTTAAGAAGAACTCTTCTTCATCAGAAATTCTTAAGTCATACCTAGTTGCAAAGTAAAAAAGTGCTCGCGCAACATTACCTCTATGCTCACGTGGCGGTTCATAATAAGAGCTTTTTTTAGTTCTTGAATGAATCCCAAATTGAGAAGCACTACAGTCACTTGTTGCATCGTCTCCTAAGACTTCTGCAAATTTATGATTACCTCTCGTACTATTAGCTCGGCTATCAGTAGGGTATAGATGATGTAAGTCTCCCTTTTGGAGTCTTTTTCTATGTGAACCTGAAAAACGGCTTTGAGGCCATGTATGCTCACAATTTACAACTTGGTGATTTGGAATCCTTCCAGGTCCAACTCCAGATGTATAAGTTTTTCTACAATAAACATCTTCTAGATAATTACCTTGTCCGTCCTTTTTTAAATGAAGAAGGCCAAAAAGATATTTTCTAGCTTCCGTATAAGATAATTCTTTTTGGATAATGCATTTTTTATTTTGTTGTTCTGAACAGTTTTCAACTAATAAGTCTGGTTTGTTGTCTTGATGAATGTGCCCTGATGAGATCACAAGTTTAAGTGCTTTAATAATGTCCCTATTTTTGAGACGATCACTTTTTAAAATTTTTCTAAATTTTGTAGGATAATAATTAAGTCTAGGTTTTGTACTAGATTCAGCAGAAAAAACAATCAATAAACTAACGAATACTAACGCTCTCAAATTCCCATCCTTGGTAGAGTCACTAAAATGATATTTGAGGTATTACAGCTTGAAAAGCATTAATTAAGTTAGACTTATGTTAGGACTTAGTGATGCTTTGCTTCTTTTTATTTGGGCTCATGAGGCTTATAAATAGTAGCTCAAAATTTTTAGGATCAAAGGAGATCATTGTGAAATTATTATTAGTATTATTACTTCCATTGTCCGTATATGCTGGACCAAGAGATTGTATTCAAAAACTATTTAGTGGAAGCAATGATTTAGAAGGTGTTCACTATAACTTTGATTATACTGGTGATGAATACGAAGATGATGATCTAGCAAATGCTATCCTTTATATTAGATATTTATTAAATGATCTGGGTTGCTCTAAAAAAGATATTAACTTTGCAAAAGGGCCTTTAGGAAAATCAAAATCTAGATGTCGTAATCTAGTTCCTGGAAGTTATAATTCTAAAGTTTGTTATGTTGAATCGAATCTTGGGTATTTTTTAGTATCTAAAGACTTTGAAGATTTAGTTGATATTACTTTTAATAGATGGGACTAATAGTGAGATTTCTTACTATCTTAAGCTTTCTAGTATTCACTAGCTGTTCGACAATCATTACTCAGGATACGAAGAGCAAAGCTTTTAAATCTATTACTGAAATGCCTCCAAGTGAATCAATTCCTCACTTTTATTCAGGTGTAATGACAAATGTACATATTTTAAGAAGCTCATTTCAAGATTATGAGGGAGAGTATCCTAATTACGAAAGGGATATGTTATTTGCTGTTACCTATGCTTTAATTGATATGCCATTTAGCTTAATTGCAGATACTGTAATTTTCCCAATTACATTATATAAACAAATAAAATATGGCCCGCTGTTTGACCCAGGAAAGAACTAGTCGCAAAGTCCCTGAGATTTATAGACATCACCTTCATAAGTGATTGTTCCACTTTTTCTATCAATAACTAATACATCTTTCTTATTTGAGTTTGTAAGTTTAATTATTTGAGATGGAGTTCTTGCAAGTTCATTGTTTTGACCAACCTCAATTACATCAGCTTGATTAATTTCACCCATTCTTTCAATTTGAATTTGGCCTTGTAAGGTATTAGTCGAAGGGTTGTAATTAGTGGCCATTATTCGAATCTGTCCCTTTTCTCCCATAGCATCACAATAAAGACTTGATGGATTTACTGCTAAAACAGAAGTAGACGTAAGTAGTGTTAGAATTGCCAATAATTTCATTTTTCCTCCTAGAATCTAATTATATGATGCCTAATTATGGAAGTTTCGACCACAAAATTATAAAAAAGATTGGTATGTAAATCTATTTGACATCATTTTCGAGGTCCTTTCTCTAATATCTAACCTGTTGAATATATTGAGTTTTTTGTAAAGATTACCCGACCCATTGTGCGCTATTTCAAGGTTTGGTATTAAGTTGCATCTACTTTCTTTTGGGGGAAATAATGAAATTACAATTACTAATTGTAGCACTATTTTTTAGTTTAAATTCTTTTGCATCTGGATGTTTCAATCTTCAAGGAACTTATAAAGGTGTAAATGATGGCAATGAAATGGAAGTTTCAATAGGTGAAGCTGGTGACCTCGTTCTAGTTGATGAGGAAGTAGTTACTGTGAATGGTAGAGTCGTTAGTCGTAGAGAATATAAGATTTTTGCAGGCATGTTAGTAGAAACTGATCAAAGCACTAAAACATGTACTCTTGAAATGGATAATAATGATGAAATGGTTGAATTCGCAGAAGCAATAAATAAATTAGAAGTTAAGGCAGTTTCAACTTCTGTTGTAAAAATGAATTTTTATGCAAATGACGGAAGAACATTTGTTGCGACTTTAATTAAGGAAAATTAATGAAAAAATTAAATATTGCTCTGCTATTATTAGGACTATCTCTAATTGGTTGTGGGAGCGACAAAAAAGATTCTTCTAATGTAAACGTAGATAATCAAAGAATTGCAAAGTCCGAAGAAGAATTATTTCAAATGTTAAGTGATAGTACTGTAATTTGCGCCGATAAAAATGATTGTCCAAATAATGTTGCTAAACTTACTTTTTGGGTTCAAGTTGGAAGCGGTAAATATGGGGTAGGTGTTTGCTCTGGAACATTAGTTGAAGAAGGATACCTGATTACAAATAGTCATTGTGTTCCAGATAATCTTAAGAGTGGTAATGCTTGTGGAAAACAAATAGTTATTGAATTTCCAGAAACTAATACCCTTAAAAAAGAAAGAATTAAGTGTGAAAAAGTCGTTCAAGTCTATAATAGAAATAATAAAGAAGATGGACCTGATCTTGCTGTATTAAAAGTAAGTAATTCAATTGAAAATAGAAATACTTCAGTTTTAAAACCTGGAAACTTTGTTGATCAATCAGATGTATATGCTTATACAATGAATCCTTCGAGCTACTTTAAAGATATTGGAACAATCACAAAGAAAGAATGTAAAATTTCAAACGACAATATTTTTACTTTTAAAGCTAATGCAGAATCGGCCATGACTTTAATTCATGGAGATAAATGTAAAATTATAGGTGGAAACTCGGGATCAGGCTTATTTGATAGTGAAGGAAATTATATCGGAGCGATTTTCGCTAGATTAGATTTACCTGAAGTTAAAAAATTATTAGCTAGTTCATTATTATTTCATGAACCATTAACAAATATGGGTCTAGCTTATAATATTAATTGTATTAGAAGCTTATATGTTCCTGGTCAGAGTTGTGAAACGGATACTCTATTAGCTAAATCTATAGATGAATATTTGGATTTAAAGAAACTAGAGTTTGGTTTAGAGAGTGTAGAGGAAGATAATATTAAAGTAACTATAAACGAGTTTCTTGGAATTGAGTTAGAACAAACTGATCGTACTTTTTTCTATCGAATGCTTGATTCTGTTAGAAAAAAATTAAACGAAGCTTTTAAAGACAGCTCTCAAAAAAGGTTATCTCGAAAATTTTCTAAACTAATTAAATAATTATTTAAGAGAATCTAATCGATTTTTAATCTTTTCTTCAATGCCCTGATTTGTAGGTCTATAAAATTGGGGCAAGCTTTTTTCATTTGTATAATTTTGAGATATCCAATGATCTTTGTATGAGTGAGGATATAAATATTTTTTTGCATTCTTTGGTGGAAAGTTTTTTAAGTGATCAGGAACTTCAATTGTGGGTTGGTTTTGAACATAGTCTAATGCTTCATTTATACCTAAGTAACTTGCATTGCTCTTAGCTGTACTAGCTAAATATGTTGTTGCCTGGGCCAAAGTAATTCTTGCTTCAGGCATTCCAATTTGTTGAACAATATTTAAAGTTGAAGAGGCCAGAGTTAATGCCTGGGGATCTGCATTTCCAATATCTTCGGAAGCCAAAATGACAAGTCTTCTTGCTATAAATACCGGATCTTCTCCTCCATCGAGCATTACAGCCAACCATAACAAAGCAGCATCTGGGTCACTACCACGCAAACTTTTTATAAACGCTGAAATAACATCATAATGTCGGTTAGAATTTTTATCATAGCTTCTCGATTGAGATTTTATTACTTCTTTTAAAGTATCAATATCAGATTGCTCTCTTTGAGAAATATCTTCTAGTAAGTTAAGAGCAGACCTTGCATCACCATTACTATAGTCACTAATATAATTTATAATTTCATCGCTTATTTTATCATTTGCTCTTTTTAAAATATTAACTAAGTTTTTTGAATCGAGTGCTCTTAGTGGAATAAGTTTTACTCTCGAAATGATTGCCTTATTTAAACATTGTTTTGGATGCTCAGTTGTTGCACCAATTAGTGTAAACTCACCACTTTCAATGTGTGGGAGAAGTGCATCTTGTTGGGATTTATTAAATCTATGGATCTCATCAATAAAAATAATATATTCTTGCCCATAAGCCTTTTTCATTTCTTTTGCATTCTTAATAATTTTTTTTAAATCAGCGACGCCACCTAAGACAGCATTGAATTGGCAAAATTCTTTATTAGAATTCTTAGCTAAAATTTTTGCTAAGGTTGTTTTTCCACAACCTGGAGGTCCATATAATACAAGGCTTGGAAAATTACCATTGGCCAAAAAAGGGTATTGAGTGAAGAGATGATCTTGACCCTCAAAGTCATTAAAGTCTGTTGGTCTCATTCTAAAGGCAAGAGGAGCTTGATTTGTAGCGTTGTTTTGAGGCTCTTTTTCGTTATTTACTTCTTCAAAAAGACCAATTTGCCCTTTATTTAAGATCTCATCCATATTTTTCCTCGAACTTGTTGACAATATGCCCAACAGGCCATAATTTGTTGAAACTCTATAATTTATCCAGTGATTTTACAAGGTGGACCTAAGTTTATACTTGTATGATATTGGATAGTTTCCCAAGTTTTTAACTTGGTTTATCGTTACGAAGAAGGAGGTGAATATTATGACTCAAGAAAATGACAAATCATCAGCGATTAGAGTAATAGTTGATGAAAGAGGTGTTGAAAGATCTCTTAAAAAGTTTAAAAGACTTTGTGAATCTTTTGGTGTTATCCGTGAATACAGAAAGAGACAAGAGTACAAGAAACCTTCTGTTCGTAATAAAGAAAAAACAGCAGCTGCTGAAAAAAGAAGAAAAAAATCAATGGCAAAATTTGGAAGGGTTTCAAAGCTCTAATCTAAATACGAAGGCCCTCTTACTGAGGGCCTTTTTTTTGAGTTATAAATTGCTGACCTTTATGTGTAATTATTTTTCATTCTAGTAATTTATGACCTCACAACGACGAAGCTTTTCTTTTCTACCATCTTTTATAAAGTAGCCATTGTTGTCTTTTATGTTAAACTCGGCTACTTTTTGATCATCAATATTATAGAAAGCAATAGTATTCTCATCTAGATAGTCTCTTTGTAAATTTTCAGAAAGAACTGTTGAAAAGCTTATTATTTCAAAATAGGTATATAAATCATCATTTCCTTCACTCTCTTGAATTTGAATAATTTCAGTGATCCCAGAATCACAGCTTAAATGCAATGTTTTGTATTTGTTAAGTTTAAGTTCTGGGTAAGACATCTTCCAAGAAGGATAAATAAGATTTAAGGCCTTTTTCATTGGAGTTGTTAATTCTGCGACTTGATTTCCTCCTAGCATATTATTTAGAATGATTTTTTCAGTCTCTGCCTCATTTTTTACTTTCTCAAATGCATTTTTTAAGTTCTTAAGCTTTTCTATACATTCTTCATATTTACACTCACTTTTTTCAATTGAAATTTGCCCTAGTAATAGTCCAGCTCGAAACTCATCTTGTCCTCTGTTAGCAAGTGCGCTTATTGACGTAAATAAAGTTAATCCTAAAATTATTTTTTTCATTATTATTCCTTGTTTATATAACTAATCTTTTATAACCAGCTTATGTTACTAAACTTATAGCTTTAATGAGTTGGTCCTGAAATATATCCAAACATGTAAAAAAAGTATTCAGCCTCTTAAACAGGTTAGGTTTTAGCAGGTGTTTTGATAAGATTATATAACGATGCTCCAAGGTGATCTGCAATTTTAAATACATTCGAATTTGTTAAATTTGCTAGAATTAAGATTGATTGTGTCTCTCTTAGACTTCCCATAGCGATATGAAAAAATCTTCTTTGATCTTTATAAGTAGATTTCCCATAACCTTCTGCAAGATTAAGGGAGACAGATGAAGTTGCTCGATTTAGTTGATCTTTAAGATGTCTAGGTAGAAAAGTGATTTTTGAACAGAGGGAAGGCTTAATCTGATCCAGTTCCAGAGCCAGATCCTGATCCAGAATTAGAAAAATACATCAACTTTTATGTTAAAAACTTATTTATCTTACTTTAAAGTGGTTCCACTTTTATCAACCCTAATATTTCCATTGTATTTCGGGCCATGCCATAAAAACTTATTCTCTTTAGACCATTTTTGAGATAGTTTCTCATCGAGTTTAAAAGTATACCATTTTCCTTTCTTATAACTTTTATATACAAGGTAAGGATCGTAAGATGAGTGAGTTGTAGATACAGGTTCTCCTCTTCCTCCTTTTTTAAGAAGATCTAAGAGACCATCTTTATCGAAATCTATCATTTGATGAAAGGTAAATGAATTTTCTTGAAAGATAACTTTAGCGTCAGTCGATTCAATTTGAATAATTCGTACTTTATTGTCAGGTCGGCTTTGTGACATTAAAAGTAAAAAATAAGTTTCATTATTCATCTTATAAAGATGTAAATATTGACCTAATTGACTTCCTCCTTCATCAAGAGCTGTTAAGAAAATCTTATCTCCAGTTAGGTCGGTATATTTTTTAGTCGATCCGTTTGGGAAAATAATTTTAATATCCTCATACATTCCGCAGTCATCACATCTCTTTGGCTTAGACAAAATAATTTTAATATTTTTATCTTTAATAGATAGACTTTCAATTATCTGGCTTACTTCTGAAGTTTTTGTTTGAATAGAAAAGAATAATATAAATAAAGTAGTTATTATTTTCATTTATTTCCTTATTTTCGCAGAATAATTTTTAGGATTGAGTTCCATCTATTGTGCATAATATTTATAACTTTAGTTGTGTTCTTGTTTAGATTAAGTTTTCCTTTAACTGTTTTCATATGAAAATTATTCCAGGCCATATTGAGGTCTTCGAGATGAAGAACAAGGGCCTTCGAATCTTTGTTTGTTAGAATGTGGAAATCAAGCATTTTTATATATTGGTTATACAAAGTATCAAACTCTTCTCTCAATTCTGGATCGAGTTTTGAATTAATCATTAATTGAGATGTTAAATCCATTTTGTGTAAATACTTCTCAAATGTTTTCGGAGAAGTTAGGTATTTCGAATAACTTGAAGTCGCGACCATAAGCATCTCTTCTATGTAGTGAACAAGAAGAAAGTTTATATGTGAAATTTCATTCATTTTACTTGTTAGAGATAAATAAGCATCGATATCTTTGAATTGATCTTTATCAAATTTTATTTTGTTTGATTCTATATCGACAATTAGGCGATCAAGCTTTTTTGCCTCTTTATAAATTTGACTAATTTTTCCAAGACAAAACTCATCAATATTTACGCATTTATTTTTATTTTCTTTCCAAAGAGAGACAAGGCTTGCAACTTTTTTTCTAATATCGATTAGGTGTTCTTCAAATGGATCAATCTTGGTAAGTACACTATAATATTCTTTAATAATGCTTCTTGTTTGGGGGATGACATATCGTTTGAATGAAGCGGGATTAATTTTAGTTTGTTTTCTATTAAAATAGTAATAAGAGTAGGCATTAACCTGTAGTGGTATCAATAAGATCACTAAAATAAGTTTCATTTAAAAATTTTAAGCGACTTTTTTGTAGTTGTCACTTGGGATATTCATGTATTCAGGCCATGAATAAAGACTTTTAAAGTCTAGTAACCAACTATTTTTATCTTTTTCGAACTCTATTTGATAATTCATTGTTTTATTTTCCTTATATAAGTTTTTAGGAAAACAAATAGTCGGAACTAGTGAAAAGTGGAAACAAAAATTATATTCTTTTGGAAGATTTCCAGAAAAAATAGCAGCTAAACATACAAATACACCTATATCTTCAGCATGAATGTGAACAGTTTCATCTTTTAGGCCACTATTGATTTGTTCTTTAACTGACTTTGAAAACTCTTCACTAAGCTTTGTAAGTTCTTTAGTACTTAGATTGTTATATCTCGTTACATGTTCTCTATACTTCTTACTAAATTTTTGCTTTTCTTTCGCTGATAAATCAAGATGTTTGAAGTTATTCATTAAGTAGTCACTAAGTCCAAGATCTTTTTCGGATTGTAGAGAGCATTTAATGGTTGGTCTTTTTTGGTTTCCAGTTCTTAGACAAATCTTGCCCTCTAATTTGGATTTCATTACTACTCCAATTCGTTGCACATGTTTTTTCATTATCGGTTGAATTTCAGGAATAGTTGACAAATCTATGGGTCTTTTTTAAGTGAGCTCATATTATTAGTACTTTATGAGCTCATTTCTTAAATAATCATCAATTTAGCATTTTTGCTAATTTCAGTGACTTATGAGCTTTTGGTAATTTTAATTGCCAGATTATAGGATTCAACTTGATGCTCAATTGAATCAGTAAGCTTTGAACTATTTTTTAAATCAATAGTTAAAGTTTCACCCATTATATAATCTCTATGCTTTTCAACGGCATTCTTCAGTTCTTCAGTAGCACTGTATTCAATCTGTATTCTGTCACTAACATTTAAGTTAATGTCTTTTCGAGTTTTTTGAATTCGGTTAACAACTTCTCTCGCAAGACCTTCATCTATCAAGTCCTGATTTAATTCACAGTCTATGTCTATTGAAATAAACCTATTAGAAAGAGCCTGAGTTCCTTCTTTAGCTTCTCTAAATAAAAGGATTTCAGATGTTTCAAATTTTTCATCTTCAATCACAATGTGACCATTGGCCTCTAGTTCTTCGAGTTGATCTGAAGATAGGTTTTGGATTAAGCCTCTAAATTTACCAAATGCTTTACCTAGTTTTTTCCCAAGTACTGGAGAGTTAGGTTTTGCATATAAATTAATATAATTACTTTCATTTTGATCGTATTCAATATTTTTTATATTTAATTCGTTTCTAATATAAGTTTCAAGCTTCGATATTTCAGAAAGTACAGATTTGTCCTTGTGAATAATTGTTAACTTGGACAAAGGAGTTTTAACCTTAATAGAAACTTGATTTCTTTTCTGTCTTCCTAAAAGGATGATTTGTTGCATTCTATCGACAGCATCTTCTAGTGTAGAGTTAATCATCTTTTCATCAGCAACAGGGTAGTCGCACAAATGAACTGATTCAATCTCAAGTTCACCATATGTTCTTAGTTCTTGGTAAATATGTTCTGATAAAAATGGAGCAAATGGCGCCATTGCCGTACTAACTTCTTTTATCGTCGTATATAAAGTTGAATAAGCTGCACATTTATCATCATTTAACCCTTCTCCCCAGAATCGAGTACGGTTTAATCTAATGTACCAATTCGTTAGATCTTCAATAAATTCAAATAGAGCAGGAACAACATTATATAATTTATATTCTTCCATTTCTTTTGAAATATTTTGTTTTAGAGTTTGAAGTTTTGAAAGTATCCATCTGTCAGTTATATTATTGCCAATTTTGTAATTTTCTTTTGGGCTCCATTTATCAACGCAAGCATAAGTATGAAAAAACTTAAATGAGTTAAACCAAGGTAGAAGTGCTCTTCTAACCATGTCTTTAACTCCACTGTCTGCAAAGTTTTGATCTTCAGATCTAACTAAACCAGAGTTGATTAAATAAAGTCTTAATGGATCTGCTCCGAATTCCTCCATTAAAATATCTGGTGCTGTATAGTTTTTAAGACGTTTACTCATCTTTTTACCATCTTCAGCACGAACAATTCCGTTAACAATAACATTTTTGAAAGCTGGTTTATCAAATAATGCTGCAGCTAGAATTGTTAAAGTGTAAAACCATCCTCTAGTTTGGTCTTGTCCTTCAGCAATAAACTCAGCCGGATAACCTTTTTCAAAAACTTCTTTATTTTCAAATGGGTAATGGAGTTGAGCGTAAGGCATTGATCCAGATTCAAACCAACAATCTAGAACTTCAGGAATTCTTTTATATGTCCCTTTTTCACCATCTATTTTAAAAGATATCTCATCCACAGTATCTCTGTGTAAGTCATCAACTTTTATTCCAGTGTACTTTTCAAGTTCTTCTATTGATCCAATACAGATTCTATTTTCAGTTTCATCGTTTTCCCATATTGGAAGAGGTGTTCCCCAAACTCTGTTTCTTGAAATTGCCCAGTCTTGAGCACCTTCTAACCATTTTCCAAATCTTCCATCTTTTATATGACCAGGGACCCAATTTATTTTTTGGTTATTCTTGATTAGCTTGTCTTTGATTGTTTCAACTTTTACATACCAAGAAGGTATCGCTCTATATAGGAGTGGAGTATCAGATCTATAACAGAATGGGTAGGAGTGAACAATAACCGATTGCTCATACATCTTTCCATCTGCTTTTAAGTCTTTCATAATTTGCTTATCAGCTTCTTTTACATATTGGTTGGCATAGTCTGTAACTTCAGATGTAAATCTTCCATTATCATCAATAGGACATGCGATAAGGTTGACACCTGCTTCTCTCATAACTCGATTATCGTCTTCACCAAAAGAAGGAGCAATGTGTACTATACCTGTACCATTATCAGTTGAAACATAGCCATCATTGTGAATTTGAAAAGCACCATCTTTTTTAAAGTTTTCAAAGTATGGGAAGAGTGGAGTATAAGTTTTTCCTTTAAGAGTTGAACCTTTGAACTCTTCAAGAACTTCTAGCTCTCGCTTTTTTGAATAAGTCTCTAGTCTAGCTTTTGCAATTATAATCTTTTTATCGATATCTTTGTCATGTATTTTTACATAATCTATATCAGCGCCGGCACATAACCCTAAGTTACTCGGAAGAGTCCAAGGAGTAGTAGTCCAAGCTGCGATATAAGTATCTTCATCATCTAATTTAAATAGAACTGTAATAGCTGGATCTTGAACATCTTGATAGTTTTGACCAGCTTCAAAATTAGATAAAACTGTTCCTAGGGCCGTGGAAAATGGCATTACCTTTGTTCCTTTATAAACGAGGTCTTTATCCCAAAGCTGTTTGAAAACCCACCAAACACTTTCCATAAATGTAATGTCCATAGTTTTATAATCGTTGTCCATATCAACCCAACGACCAATTCTATGTACAGTTTTTCTCCACTCACCAGTAAATCTTTGAACAATTCCACGACACTCGTCGTTGTATTTCTTTATTCCAAATTTTTCTACTGCATCTTGAGCACTCATCCCAAGTTTTTTATCAATTTCATGCTCAATTGGAAGTCCATGACAATCCCAACCAAATCTTCTCTCAACATATCGTCCTTTCATAGTCCAATATCTTGGAACAGCATCTTTTAATATCCCTCCAACTAGGTGTCCGTGGTGTGGAAGTCCTGTTGCAAATGGAGGCCCATCATAAAAGATGTAAGGAGCATTTGATTTTGTTTTCTCTAATGTTTTTTCAAAAATACTATTTTCGTCCCAAAATTTTAAAATTTTGTGTTCTGCTTCAACAAATGAAAAATTATCCCCAGTATTTTGCTCTGACATATCTGTTCCTTGTGTCCATGTTTTTAGCCTGCAATATAGCGAATTTGGCCCATATTGAATAGCCTTAAACAGGTGAAAGTTGCCGGTTTTATTAAGATTTTTTGAAAAAATGAGGGGGAGAAAGCATGATTCCGATAATCTCAATATGAGAATGTTAATACTTTTGATCTTTTACTGCTTTAGTTTTGAGCTATGTGCTCAAACTTCACGTATTGATTGGAAGAATATTTCCCCAAAGTCTTGGCTCAACTTCCAACTTTGGAAAGAAGAAAATGAGCTTTCACAGTCAGTTTCTGGAACATGGCAAAGAGAGTCATTAAATAAGAAAAAGCGAGAGTTCATGGGCAGAGTAATAAAGTGTGTACACTCTTGTTCAAGGTTTAGAGACTTTGGTCAATCGCAAATCCAATATAAGTCTAGTGTTTTTGAAGGTGACGACATCGCTACTGGGTCAGATAGTTATTTATGGGTATTTCTAATTGATGGAACTTTAGTGAGACTTGCGCCAAATAGTTCAATTACATTTAGAGAAGTTAATATTTCAAAAGATGAAATTTATTTTCATGCACGTGTAAACTTTGGAAATATATTATGGCATTCGAGGAAGTCTTTTAAGCTTAAAGAATATAATAAACGTGAAACCGATATTTTATTTTCGAATTTAAAAATCAAGGAAACAAAAATTGAATCTGATAATAACGATGACCTAGTATATTTCGGTGAATCAAATAAGGTTTTAAAAAGAGTTCGAAAATTTAATGAATTGTTGGAAATTAATAAAGATTTCACACCTCCAAAGTCAAATCAATTAATAGCATTTCCAAATGGTTCTCTAGAAGGAAGTGATTTAAATTTTGAATTAATCTCTCTTGTAGGAGGAAAGTCATACTTTAAAAACAAACCTCTTTCTGAGTATAGCTATGATTCAGAAGATGAATTAAATGATCTGAGATTTCACTATCGAGGATATAATAAAACCGAGACTTTTAATGTTGAGCAAGGGACTTGGTATGAAGTCAACTATAGAGGCTCTGAAATTCAGCCTTTTGAAAAGCCTGAAGAATTTATGATGGGAGAATTGATTACAAGAAGGTTTCCTACGATATTAATTGCAAGAGAAGTTTTTATTCAAAGGTATTCAAAAAATATTTTGAATAATATTACTTTAGAGTCTATGGAAAATAATAAATATCGCCTTTGGGGAAATATGAAGTATGAAGGTGAAGTAGATTTATTAAAAAGAAAAAATTTTCTAATTGAATTTACAAGAAGGTTAGAAACAACTGCTATCAGTTCTGCTGTTAAATTTAAGAGAAAAATGAAGAAGAAAGGTGTATCAGTACGAAGTTCTAAATATTCAATTGACTTTTATTCATATGCCATGGATAAATATTTTCAAGTACAGAACTAGCGAGAACATATGAAAAAATTGATTTTAGGCTCTTCTAGTCCAAGAAGACGTCAAATGTTTGAATGGCTTCAAATTCCTCATGAGTTAAGATCATCTAAAATTGAAGAGACTGTAAAAGAGGGGCTATCTCCATCTCAAATTGTTATAGATTTGGCCAATCAAAAAACTCAAGACACATTTCAGTCCCAGAAAAATGAAGTTTTAGTAACTGCAGATACAATCGTTGTTTTTGAAAATCAAATTCTAGGTAAACCCAAAGATAGAAATGATGCGAAAAGAATGTTGACCATGATGAGTGGAAGATCTCATGAAGTTTATACAGGTGTCTCAATTACCTTTGAAGATTTAGATAAAAATAAAGTTCAAGAGTCTTTTTTTGAAGTAACAAGTGTAAAGTTTGCAAATTTAGATTCTAACTTTTTAGAAGCATACTTGGATACAAATGATTCTCTCGATAAGGCTGGAGCTTATGGTCTTCAAAGTGCAGGGCAAGTGTTTGTTGAAAAAGTAGAAGGATCCTATTCAAACGTAGTTGGCTTTCCAATGAGTTCATTTATTGTGAAAATGACAGAAATAGCAAATAGTTACTTCAAACATGAAAATCATTGGATAAAGATGTTCAAATGAACTCTATATTATCTTTTCTTGATAAAAATAAAATATTTTATGAAGTTAATGAGAATAAAATAATAATTAAGGTCTGGGCAAAACCAGGTCAAAAAATTCAAAAATATTCAGTTTCTGACTCAGGTGAACTCATCCTCTTTATTAAAGAAAAAGCAATTGATGGGAAGGCAAATGATAGATTTGTTGATTTTTTGAAGGATCTTTTAAAAGTTAGAAAAAAAGATATACAATTAAAGCGTGGACACAAAAGCAAGCATAAAACCTTTGAAGTTTTTATCTAGGAATTGATATGCAAAGTAAAAATTTGAAAATTGATATTTTGGCCGGAGTAAGTACTTTTTTAACTATGAGTTATATTATTGTAGTTAATCCTTCAATATTAAGTACTCCTGGAACAGGAATGAGCTTTAGCGGAGTTTTAACTGGAACAGTCTTAATTAGCTTTTTTGCTACATTACTAATGGGACTTTATGCGAAGCTACCATTTGCTCTTGCTCCTGGAATGGGACTTAATGCTTTTTTTACCTTCTCCTTAGTTTTAGGGCAAAAAATTCCATGGCAAACGGCCTTAGGAATGGTTTTTTGGTCAGGGATTTTATTTATTATTTTGTCACTCACTCCTCTAAGGGAAATGCTTATTAAAGCGATACCTAAACATCTTCGAATTGCTATGGCAGTAGGAATAGGTGTTTTTCTTTCTTTTATTGGCCTTAAAGGAGGCGGGATTGTTATTTCTGATAGTGTAACTTTTGTAAAAGGAGCTCATTTATCACATCAGTTGGTTATGACCTTATTAGGTTTGTTTGTAATTGCTTTTTTCTATAGAATGAAAAATCCTTTTTCTTTTTTATTTTCCATAATAGGTGTAACTTTAATTTCAGTCATAACAGGAGATGTGAAAATTCCTGGAAATATTTTTTCAAGACCAGATTTTCACTCAGTGTTTATGCAAGTTGATTTTATCGGGTCTCTATCATGGGCATTTATTCCTAGCATGTTAACACTAATGATTACTGATTTATTTGATACGATGTCTACTTTAATAGGAGTTTCTCACTCTACAGGCTTAGTTGATGAAAAAGGTGAGCCTAAAAATATGAAAAAGGCCTTAGTTGTAGATGCTGTTGCAACAACTTTTTCATCCTTATTTGGAACAAGTCCAACAACAACTTATATTGAAAGTTCAACTGGAATTGAGCTAGGTGGTAAAAGTGGAAGGTCTTCAATTGTGACTGCTTTATGTTTTTTACCATTTTTATTTATCGCACCTTTAGCAGGAATTGTTCCAAGTTATGCTACTGCTCCAGTTCTTATTTTTGTTGGAATTTTGATGTTTAAATCTGTAAGTGAAATTGATTTTTCGACAGTTGAAAATGCATTACCTGCTTTTTTAATAATTCTTTTAATACCTTTTTCTTTCTCTATTACTCACGGAATTGTATTTGGATTACTCTCACATACTATTATGTATTTAATTTGTGGTAGAATAAAAGAAGTTCATCCTTTGCTCATATTAATAAGTATTTTATGTTCTTTTATATTAATTTAAAATTCACTGGACTAAATTGAGGAATCAATTCATTCTAGATTTATGAAAGTTTTACTCTTATTTTTACTTTTTAACTGTGTTTCAGTATTTGCTCAAGCAGATGAAAAAACTACTGAAGAAAATAAAGAGCAAGTTCAAAAAGAATCTTATGAATATGCTAAAAAAATTCGTTTGGAGTTAAGTAAATTAAAGGACTTGGCCCCAGAAAATTACTTTTCAGAAATAGATAAGTATCGAAGTAAGATGGAAAAATACTTTGAATATCAAAGAGGTATTTGCAAAGGGGAATTTTCAACAGTCGTTCTTGAAGACATTATGAAAGTAAAAAGTGTAGATGCTCACAAAAAACTTAATAAACAAGAACAAAAGCTTTGTTATTTAGAAATGAAGTCTTTTCAGACTACTTTTGTCAACAATATGTTTATGGCTAGGACACGCTATTTAAACTACTTACATAAAAATAAGCTCAAAGATTTGGAGAAGGCGAGGCTAAAGGCAATAGAGAGTCTTAATAAAAGCTTTTCAAACTCGTTGTATCGTAGGTAATTTTCTTCGGAGTATTTTACTCATCTTTACAAAAATAATATATAAAGATACAATATCCTTGGCGTAAGGCATTCAAATCAGGACGATTTGGCCCTAATGACTAAAGGAATAGTCTATGTTTCAAAAGTTTCAAAAAAGTTCGAGATTAAATTTAAAGGGGATTACTTCTGGTAGTCACTGCGTGTATTTATTAGAAGATATTTCAATTAGTTATGGAAATGTGAAGGCCCTTAAAAATATAAATTTGAAAATTGAAAAAGGTGAGATTGTTTTTATTACTGGTGCTTCTGGAGCAGGAAAGACAACATTATTAAAATTGATGGCAGGAGAAATTGTTCAAAACTCTGGTCGAGTTGTAATTTCAGCTGCTGATGACAAATCAGTTTTTGTTTCACAGGTTTTTCAAGATTTAAGATTATTGAATAATCAAACAATTTATAGAAACTTGTTATTTTCTTATGATCCTAAAGTTTATAAAAATAGAAAAGAGTTTGAATCAGAACTATCTGAACTTGTATCAGCCTTTGGAATAGAAAGTCTTATTAATTCGAAAGTTAAGGATACAAATGGCGGAGTAAAACAAAAAGTCGGCATTATTAGAGCACTTTTATCAAGACCAAATGTATTTGTGGCAGATGAACCAACAAGCTCTCTTGACATTCAAAATGCAATTCAACTTTTTGATATCTTAAATATATATAATGTGAAAAGAAAAATGACAGTTATTTGGGCCTCTCATAATAGAGAGTTAGTGCAAAGATTTTCTGGCCGAATACTTCATTTAGAAAAAGGAAAACTTGTTCATTCGGGGCATGCATGTTTTATTTAAACGAGTTATTTAAAATTTCAATTCAACGTCCAATTGTCATTATGATGTATTTTATATCGTCTGTTTTAGTTGGAAGTTATGCCTTGAATAAAAATTATGCGGACCAGTTAATATCTGAAAAATTTAATATAAAAGCAGCTGGGCCGTATTTTTATGCGTTGGTAGATGGAAAAGAAAATATTTCTCGTGCTCAACGAAGATTATTAACTTTACCAGGTGTGCAAAAAGTTCGATTAATGGAATCAGAAAACATAGGAAAGAAAATTCAGGGGATTTCCAAAAAAATTAGTACTGAAATTGATTTAGGTGATTTTTTAACAAAGAGTAAAGGTTTATATATTTCTCTTTCTGAAAATATATCTGAAAAATCAGTAGATTTAATAAAAAATTATCTCGTTAAATTAATAGGTCAAAATAATATACAACTAGGAAGTATTATTAGGCCAAAGGATAAAATTCAAAATTTAAATGAGATGAGTATTTACTCTGAATATTTAATATATGGTATTGTCTCAGTATTATTTATTATTTTTCTTTTTGTAGCTTATTCATTAAGTAAAACCGTTTCTCAAGTAGGATATTTAGTCGAGAAGTTTCAAAGAAGAAATAATGTAAGTATTAAGATTATATTAACACTTCAAGTATTTATTATAAGTGCACTTTTGATAATTAGATATTTTCTTAATTCAGGAATTAATTTAAACCATTTTGCGTTGGCCTTTGGAGTTATTTGTTTACCAGTTTTATTTATAGGTCCGAATCGTTGGTCGTATAATGACTAAGATTTTAATTATAATTTCAATATCCTTAAATTTTGCATATGGGGCACTAAAACCTCATAAGTCTAAAAGCGAATTAGATGGAAGTATAACTAATTTAAAAAATAAAATTTTTTTAAATAGAGAACAATTGAAAGAAATTAAACTACAAATTAAAAATGTTGATATAAAAATAACACAACAAAATAAAGAATATTTAAAGACCTTAAAAATTAAAAAGGATATTGATGAGGCTATTTCTAAGATGCAATTAGAGGTAGATGATTTAACTTCCTTGATTGAGAATGTTAAAAATGATTTAAGAGTACTTGTTGAAGTTTCTTTACTTAATGACTTAACTGATGATCAAGATGTCACACAACTTGCTTTACAGAAAGAACTTATAAAGTTTCTAAATATTAAAGTGAAGGAATTAAAGTCATTAGAAAAATCTCTTCAGTCAAATTCTAAAATTTTGAGTGAAAACGTTTATAAATTCAAAGAAAAAGTTGAACTGGAAAATAATTTAAGGGATTCATTGTTAAATTTGGAATCAAGTAAAAGTGAATTGGCCAAAAATTATATTAAAGTTGATGAAAACTATAGAGTTCTTAGAAGAAAGTCTAAGACAATTAGATCATCAAGAAAAAAACATCTTGCTTCAGGTATTCATCGCCCACCAATTGATGACTTTTTTGATTACGAGTTTAAAAGTAAAGGTGTAACTTTTTTCTTTCAGAATCGTAGACCAGTAAAGGCGAGTACATCAGGTGTTGTAAATTATATTGGAGAAATTGGTAACTACGGAAATGTAGTAATGATTGATCATGGAAATGAGATAAGATCTGTTTACTTAGGAGATTTTGTTCCAAAGCTTTCTAAGGGACAACAGGTTAACAGAAATAGTATAATAGGATATACTCGTAAAAAGGCAGAGGGACGAATTTATTTTGAAATTCGAAAGAAAAATAAGGCCCAAAAAACAATCTCTCTAATTGATAAAAAATATTTAACAAAAGCAAATTAATATATTTGGAGTTTGAGTTGAAAAAAATATTACTTGTGTTCTTTGCTGCAAGTTTAACGTCTTCTATTTTTGCTGCTAGCAAGAACGAAAAATCTCGTTTTGAAAAATTAGAGCTATTTAATAAAGTTCTAAATTTAATTGAGAATCAATATTATAGAGAAGTTGATACGGAAAAGCTTATTCATGGAGCAATTAAAGGAATGATGGAGACACTTGATCCTCATAGTGCATTTTTAAATAAAGAGTTTTTTAGTAAAATGCAAGAAGATACCAAAGGAGAATTTGGGGGACTCGGTCTAGAAGTAACTCAAAAGGATGGTGTATTGGTAGTTATAACTCCCATTGATGATACACCTGCATTTAGGGCCGGTATTAAACCCGGTGATAAAATTGTTGAAATTAATCATGAATCCACTATAGGGCTAACATTAGATGAAGCAGTGGAGAAAATGAAGGGGAAGCCTCGTTCAATTGTTAATGTCGGTATTGCAAGGGATGGAGTAGAAGGAATTCAATATTTCAAGATCAAAAGAGAGACTATTAAAATAAAATCAGTTAAATCTGATCTTATTAGTAAAAACTTTATCTTTGTAAGATTATCTAGCTTTCAAAAAGGTGCTGGAAATGAAATTGCTTCGGCCATTAGGAAATTAAGTAGTAGGGCCAAGAAAAATGGTGGAGTAAAAGGGATCATTTTAGACTTAAGATTTAATGGTGGTGGTCTTCTTGACGAGGCTGTTAATGTATCTAGTATTTTTCTTAAATCTGGAATTGTTGTATCTAGTGAAGCGAGAGATCCAAAAGATAAAGAATTTAGATATGTTAAGAAAACTGGATACAAAGATTTAGAAACTCCTTTGGTTGTTCTTATAAATGGAGCTTCTGCATCAGCTTCAGAAATCGTTGCTGGAGCATTGCAAGACTCAAAGAGAGCTCTCGTTATGGGAACGAATTCTTTTGGCAAAGGAAGTATTCAAACTGTCACTCCGTTAGATGACGAAAATGGAATAAAAATAACAATAGCTCAATATATGACACCTAAAGGAACAAAAATACAAGCAATAGGAATAAGGCCAGATGTAGTATTAGATGATATTGATAATGATTTATTTTTGAAAAGTAGAAAAGATTCAAACTACATAAGGGAAATAGATTTAAGAAATCATTTAACTGCAACATTTGAAACAAAAGAAGAAGAGAAAGTTCGTTTAAAAAGAGAAAAAGAAGAAAGAATAAAAAGAGTGCAAAGAATAAAAGATCAATCAAAGAAAAAAGATAGTAAGCAAGATGAAATGGTGAAATTTGATCCTAAAAAAGATTATCAGGTTTTACAAGCTATAAGGTTTTTAAAAAGTTTTAAAATATATAAATCAATGCTTAGTAAATAATGAACAAACTTAGTGTATCAGACTTAGTTTTCAATATTAAAGATTTACTTGAATCTAATTTCATGAATTTAACTGTAGAAGGTGAAGTTACTAATTTCTCAAAGGCTTCTAGCGGTCACTACTATTTTTCACTCTCAGATAATCAAGCAATGGTTGGTTCTGCATTATTTCGCGGTGATGCCATGAGAAACCCATTTGTTAGAAAAATGAAAGATGGGGATAAGGTATTAGTTTCAGGCTCAATAAATGTATATCCAAAAAGAGGCAATTTTCAAATAATCGTGAAAAGAATTGTTCCTGTAGGTAAAGGTGATTTAAAGGAACAGTTCGAAATATTAAAAAAGAAACTTGCTGGCCAAGGAATGTTTGATTTAGATAAAAAATTAAAAATTCCATCTTTCCCAAAAAAAGTTGCAATAATTACGGCCAAAAATGGAGCAGCCCTACAGGATTTTATAAATATTTATAATCGAAGATCATTAGCAGGAAGTTTAGTTTTAGTGCCCTCTTTGATGCAAGGCCTTGAAGCAGATAAAAGTGTAATAAATGCGATTGATTTAATAGAAAGGTATAACAAAAAAAATCAAATTGACTTAATTGTGATTACACGTGGAGGAGGAAGTTTAGAAGATTTATGGGCATTTAATAGTGAAGAGCTCGCTAAAAAAATATTTTCTTGTAAAATTCCCATCATAAGTGCCATTGGACATGAAGTTGATTTTACTATTTGTGATTTTGTTTCAGACTTAAGGGCCGAAACCCCTAGTGCTGCAGCAGAAATTATAACAAGTGACCAAATTCAATTAAAGGCTAGGTTAATAGATGCAAAAAAATCATTAAACTTTGTGGTTCATCAAAAAATAAATGAATCTAAATCAAACTTAGAAAATTTAAATCCTAAGGCAGTAATGAATGGAATTTGGTCCAATTTTGCGAAATGGAAAAATAGGCTTTTCAGATTAAATCTAAATCATAGAATGGAAAAGCTTTCGAAGTTAAACGACTATAAGCTAAGACTTGATGATTCAAATGCTGCTTTTTTTAATTATTCAAAAAATTACTTTAATAGTACACACTTAAAGTTAAGTTCATTATATCGAATACTTCACGGACTGAATCCTAAAGGCGTATTATCGCGGGGTTATTGCTATGCTTCAAATAGTGAAGGTAAAGTAATTGATTCACATAAATCATTTAAAAAGGTAGAATCTGGGGCGACGATGGAGATTACCTTTCATGATGGAGTGGGTCGTGTACAAAAGATTAAGGATTGATTTTTTAATAATTTTACTCATATTAATTGGTTGTACCTCTACAGCAAACCAGACAAAAGTAGAAAAAAATACGTATAATCCTATTGAGGTAACTATTCCAATTGGTGAGGCTAAAATTATAAAATTTGCATTGCCTGAAAACTCTGGAATCTTAAAGTGTAAAGGTAAAGAATATCCATATTATAATTCTGAAGGAGTAGGTTTATTTTTTTTAGAGGTTAGTTATTTTTCTACTCCTGAAAATTTTTCATGTGAATTTTTAGGTAAGGAAGATTATACAGTTATTAAGGTAAAATCCATTGATAAAGAGTTTCCATTTGAACAACTAAGAGTAAATAGAAAAAGAGTTTTTTTAAATGAAAAAGATTCTGCTAGAGTGCAGAAAGAACAGTTAATGTTAAATAAATTATACTCAAGCTCTGAATCTTATCCATTATTCACTGGTGGATTTCAATTACCTGTTAAAACTAAAATTACAAGTAAATATGGTAAAAAAAGATTGTTCAATAATAAAAAACAAGGACAACACCTTGGGACTGACTTTAGGGCCCGAGTTGGAAAAGAGATTAGAGTAACTCAAGCTGGTAAGGTTGTTTATGCAGGTGATTTATTTTACACAGGTGGAACTGTTATAGTTGATCATGGCCTCGGTGTATTTTCAGTTTATGGACACCTTTCAAAACTAAAAACTTTCGATGGAGAGTATGTTCCAAAAGGTGCAATTATAGGTCTTGCTGGTAAGACAGGAAGAGTAACTGGTCCTCATTTACATTGGGGAGTAAAAGTGCATGGAAACTATATTGATGGTGTTGGGTTAGTTGATCACAGCAAAGATTTAAGTTTATGATTTTAGTTGATGAAAGTATTTCTCATTTTTTACCTTTCGAACACTTTGCGAAGTCTTCATATAATTTTGTAACAAAGCAAACAGCAATTGATACATTGAAAAATAAAGACTCTATTTATCTGTGTAATTTGAGGGATGCAATTGAGTTATCAAATATGTTTCCCGATTCTATGTTTTTTGGACCAGATGGTGATTTGGAAGATAATGAAAATATTTTTGATTTAAATTATTTTTTGAAGAATGCGAATATCATTGAAAATAAGTTTAATTCTTTAGATAGTAAAAATATTAATAATTTTGTTGATATAAAATGTTTAGATTCAAGTAATTTATTTAAACGCTATGATAGATTATTCTTTGAAATAAAAGAGCTCTCTATATCCTCGAGTGACTTACCTAACTTTATAAAAAATATAAATGTAGTTTTGAAAAGAGAAAATATTAATTTTAAAATTCAAGAATTTTCAAAGAAAATTCTACCTAAGTTTTTAGTTAATAAAGTGAAAATTGATGGTCAAAGTTATTATTTGAATTTCAACGGAGACGAGCATTATCTTTCTTTGGTTTTGCCATCTTTAATAGATTATACGAAAAGAATGAAACTTAGTTTAGGTCATGAAAATGATTTCGATACTGACCTGTGGAAAAAACTTTATTCAGCAATTGAACATCCAATTGTATTAGTTAGTGAAGAAAATGATATTGTTTTTCAAAATAAGGTTTTTATTGAATCAGATCTTTTGCTTCATAAATCTAAAAAAATGAAATCAGGAGATCAGGTAACAAGTGGAGAGAATACTTACGTACTTGTTGAGTCAGTATTTTCCCATAATAATAAAAATTATAAGTTAAAAGTTTTTATCAATAATTCAGATTTATTAATTGGAGGAACACCTGTTGGTTTAAATGTGGGGAATACTGAATTAGGAATTATTGCTTCTTCAATGGCCCATGAAATTAATAATCCTCTTGCTGGAATTTTAGCGGGACTTTCTGTGTTAGAACTTTATGATGAAAATGATAATACTATTGAAGAAATGAAAAAATCCGCTTCAAGATGCAAAGATTTAGTTGAATTGTTTTTGGGTTTTTCAAAGTTTGATAGAGGACAGGAGTTATTTGATGATGCAATACAAACATCGTTTGATCAGGCCTTAAATCTTGCAAGATACAGAATGATTGAACAAAATTGTATTTTAGATTTTAAATACTATAAATTCTCTAAAAATGGTCCAATTGTTAACCCATCAATTGTTTCGATGGTGTTTTATCTATTATTAAATGATTTCATGACTACTTTTGGTCATTACCAGTTAATTACTTCCACTGAAACTAAAAAAATCTCAGGTAAAGTTATTGAAGAGCATTCAAGCTTTTATATCGAGGTTGAAAATAAGGAATTAGTGCATAAAGACTTATTTAATTCCAAATTATTAATTCATCTATTAAGTTTGTCTAAGCTTAATGTTGAAATTATTGGAAACAAAATATTATTTAGTTCTACTTCTGGTGAAGAAATAGATGAATAATTTATTCTTTGTATTCATAGGTGGAGGACTCGGAGCATTACTAAGATATGGTATTAGTAGTTTGTGTACAATTTTATTTTCAAAAGTTTGGGTAGGGACTCTAATTGTAAATGTTGTTGGAAGTCTGATATTTATCCTGGGAAAAAAACTATCAATTTCTATTAATCCACTTTTTCTATATACAGGTTTACTAGGAGCATTGACTACCTTTAGTACTTTTTCATTTGAGTTATTGAAACTAATTCAATCCGGAAATTTTTTAGAAGCTATTATTGTATTCCTGCTAAATGTGATCGGCGGGATACTTATAGGGATTTGGATACTCTTTTAAGAATTGCTCAATCTGCTTATAGAAATCTTTTAATCTTTTTTGAGGAAGAGATTTATTAAAGTGTAAAAGTGGAATAGAAATATTTTTAGAATGTACTAAGTAATTATTTATAAAGTTTTGTAGCTCTTGCGGTAATAAATTTGATAGTTTTTTTGAACTAATTTTGTTTGCCTTTGAGTTTATAAATTGAATCAATTTTTTTCTTTGAGTCGGATACCGAAAAATGAGTTCATTTTTATGAGTTAAAGTATTTGTAGGATATATAATATATTGTTGAGGGACGATGTGATGAGTAATAACAAAATCGCTAATTTTGTTATCATTAAAATTTTCTTCGCCTTTCTTTAATTCACTGTCTTTTGGTATATGTGTATCCCAAAGTATATTTACTATATCTTCTCTTAATTCAGGAGATAGCTTTTGAAATCCTGGAGAAAAGTGAGTAAATGCTTCTAAAAAAGTACCAAAAATTCTTATTGTTGCTGTTTTCCATTCGATAGATTCTAAATGTTTGATTATAAACTGAGCTTCTTTTTCGGTGTTTAAAGAAGGAAATGAAAAATCGAGAACACCATTATTTCCTTTGATAGATATTAAAAAAGGAAATTTTATATTCTTTATTTTATCGATGATTTGTTTATTAGTATTCTTATATTCTTCATCTTTTTTAAATTTAAAATTTATTCTATCTAATTCATATTTGTTTTTTGGATAATATAAGTGATTTAATTTATTAATATCTTTTTCAATATAAATATTTAAAAATTTAAGTAAGAGTTCGGAAGTTGCCATTGCATCATCTAAGGCCCTATGAGCTTGATTATGTTCTATATGAAAAATTTGACACATATAATTCAGATTAGAATTCATCAATCCTGGGATTAAATATTTAGTCATCAAATTTGTACATATACTTTTATTTTCCATTTGACTTCTTTTTAATCTTTTTAATACCGAATTAAAAAATGGAACATCAAAAGAAGTGTTATGGGCCACCAAAATCGAGTCACCCATAAAATCAATTATCTCATCAATTGCTTCTTCAATTGTTGGTGCATCTTCTACATCTGACTGGGAAATACTTGTGAGCTTTTGAATAAATTCTGGTATTTTAATTTCAGGATTAATTAACATACCTTTATTATCTACAATTTTTAAATTTCGAATTTTTACTAATCCAATTTCTATTATCTTGTCAGACTTCTGATTTCCGCCAGTTGTTTCTAAATCGAAAACGCAAAATTCTAAGTTTTTTAATAATTCATTTGATGCTTGTGACATTTATAACCTAATCGTGTATTCACACGAGTAATGTAATTCATTGTGAGTTACTTCGTTTCGTATCTAATTATCTATCCTTCTTGAATATTTAACAACATACGAAACTATCTTCCTATTTATTTCCGAGGGTTTTTATCGTGTTTTTTAAAATATTAGTAAATAATTCCATTACTTTGAGTGCTTGCTCTTTTATATCTTCATGTTTTAATTCAACATTTTCTATTCCAGCGGCCATATTGGAAATACAAGATACTCCACAAACCTTTAATCCAAGGTGATTTGCAGCAATGGATTCGGGGACTGTACTCATTCCAACCATATCGCCTCCTAGTGTTTTTATCATTCTAACTTCAGCAGGTGTTTCATAAGTCGGCCCTAAAACGCCAGCATAAACTCCTCTTTTGAGTTCAACACCATTTTGTTTTCCACTCTCAAATAATATATCTTGCAACTCATGAGGATAAGCTTTAGTCATATCGGGAAACCTAGGCCCTAACTCATTTAAATTTGGTCCAACTAAAGGATTTTTCCCCATTAAATTAATATGGTCACTTATAATGACTAAATCACCTGATTTAAAATTATCACTAATTCCACCTGCCGCATTTGTCAGAATTAAGCTTTCAACTCCTAATGTTGCAAGAGTCCTAATCGGGAATACAACTTCTTCCATGTCATATCCTTCATATGCATGAAGTCTTCCTTGTAAAACAGCTACTTCAACGCCATTTATTTTTCCAAGAATTAATCTTCCTTCATGTCCTTCAACACTTGTTTTATGAAAGAATGGAATTTCATCATAAGGTATATTTACAGCATCTTCTATTGAATCAATAAATGAACCAAGTCCTGAACCAAGTACAATACCAACTTTAGGGCAAGACTTTTTTACTGATTCTATGTGGTTGGCAGCACTTTTTAATTTTTCATACATGGTTAACTCCAAGAATATTTAATATCGTAAATAAGTTGTGGAACTTTTTTAGGTTTAAGCTTTTGTATTTTTATTATTTGAGTATTAAATTTATTAATAATTTCTTTAACTAGACTAGACTGACTTTCATGGTGATAAATTTTTGCAATTAAATCGCCTTTTTTAACTTTTTGACCAATCTTTACAGGCACTATTAACCCAACTGAGGGATCAATTATATCTTCTTTTTTATGTCTTCCTCCACCAAGGTCAACACAACATAGGCCAATGGCCTTATTATCCATCCTTGATATATAACCATTTTCTATTGCTCTAACTTCAGTAATTTTCTCTGCAATTGGAAGAAGAGTGTAATCATCTATAACTCTTTCATTTCCACCCTGGTTTTTAATTAACTCTCGAAATTTTTCTAGCGCACTTCCACTTGAGATTTGTTTTTTTGCAATTACTTTTGCTTTTTTTTCAGTGCTTGCAACACCTGAGAGAAAAATCATTGCAGCAGTTAATTCTATTGAAAGATCAGTTATATCTTTTGGGCCCTTTCCTTTTAGAGTTTCGATGCATTCGATTATTTCTAAACTATTGCCAACAGCGTGCCCAAGAGGCTGATTCATATCTGTAATAAATGTTGCCATATTTCGATCAAATCTTTTTGCTGTATTTCTAAGTGAAGTAGCTAGTTTTTTAGCGTCTCCAAGTTTTGACATGAATGCACCTTGGCCAGTTTTAATATCCATGACAATACTTTTTGGCCCTTCTGCTAGTTTTTTACTCATAATAGAAGCAGTAATAAGAGGAATTGATTCGATTGTCGCGGTAACATCTCTAAGTGCGTAAACAATTTTATCGGCAGGAGCTATTTCATCAGTTTGGCCAATCAGTACTAAATGTTTTTCCAAAAGTTGTTTTTTAAATTCTTCAACAGATAACTTAGTATTAAAACCTTCTATTGCTTCAATTTTATCAACTGTACCACCTGTATGGCCTAAGCCTCTTCCTGCAATCATAGGGACTTTAGCGCCGGCTGCACTTGCCATAGGGGCCAATATAAATGAAGCTTTATCACCAACTCCACCTGTTGAGTGTTTATCTACAGTTAGAGGGTCGTTAAAAGTTATAACTTTTCCTGAGTAGAGCATGGCGTCTGTTAAAGCGGCCGTTTCATCTACAGTCATACCTTTTAAATAAATCGCCATTAAAAGCGAACTCATTTGATAGTCAGGAATTTCTTTTTTTACTAGAGAACTGATGATCCATTTTATTTCTTCAGATTCTAAAATACCTCCATCACGTTTTTTTTGGATTAAGGTATACATTGAATAGGGTTGACTCACTGGGTTGAAATCCTTTTTAAAATTGGTCTATTTGGTAGCATCCATGATATTATTTGACTATTAAACAAGCAATAAGGATCTGAAATCAAAAGGGATCAAGGTAATGGAATTACTTAAACTTTTAAAAACTTTTATAATTAGTATATCAATTTTAGCTTCATGTCTGTCATTCAGCCAGGATAGTGGCGCAGATGATATCTGGGGTGAGACAATACGTGATGTATCAATTATATCTGCAGTTGGTGTAGGTGGGGCAATACTTGGCCTTTCTACATTATCATTTGTAGATGAACCAAAAGAGCATTTAAATAATATAGTTATTGGTGGAGCATTAGGGATTATAGTCGGAGTTGGGATCGTTGCGTGGTTACAAGCGACATCCGGTAAAAAAAGATATGAAGGCGCTTATAACTTAAATTCAACACCATTGAAAATTTCAGAAAATATTAAATATAATATGAATCCAAAAAGTAAATTACCAAATCAGTTTGGAATGAGTTTTTCTTTTTAATCTATGAAAATAGTTTTTGAACATAGTGGAATTCTTCCAGTTAAACTATATGGTGGAACAGAAAGAATTATTTATTGGCTAATGAAAGAACTTGTTAAGCTAGGTCATGAAGTTTGTTTGATTGGCCATCCAGATTCTGAGGTTGAAGACATAGGTGTTAAGCTAATACCTAATGAAGAAGATCAAAACTGGAAACTAAAAATCCCACACGGAACAGATGTTATTCACACATTTTACTCAACTGACCAAGAAGAGATAGGTATTCCAACACTAGTTACAATTGAAGGTAATGGTCGGCCAGGGGAAGAGTTTCCCAAAAATACAGTTTTTGTTTCGAAAAAACATGCATTAAATCATGGGAGCGAACATTTTGTTTATAATGGTCTTGATTTAGATGAGTATCCATTTGACCCATCAAAAAAGAAACTTGAATGGAATAACTTTGCATTCTTAGCAAAGGCTTCGTGGAAAGTTAAAAACGTTAACGACTGTATTAAGGCATGTAAAAAAAATAAGAGGCATCTACACATTGCAGGCGGAAGAAAATGGACTTTAAATCCCTACATTCATTCTTATGGAATGATTGGACAAGATAAAAAAATTCCACTTTTACAAAAATGTGATGCTTTACTATTTCCAGTACGATGGCACGAGCCCTTTGGGATAGCTGTTATAGAGGCCATGGCGCTAGGTTGCCCTGTTATTGGATCAGCTTATGGAAGTTTACCTGAACTTATATCTGAATGCTCTGGTAGGGTTGTGAATAATTATAAAGAATTAGAGGATGTAGTTGGACAGCTGGGTAATATTTTTAATCCAATAGAAATTAGAAATTATGTAGAGACAAAATTTTCTTCCTCACAAATGGCCTTAAAATATATTGAATATTATAATAAGATTATTTCTGGGCAATGGGTTAACGAAAAAAGGCCAAAAGCTCAATTTGTGAAACCAGCTGAAAGTCCATTAGATTTTTAAACTTTTAGTGTATTTAAATTTATATGAATGTATTACTGGTAATCTTCCAATCTTTTTTCCATATTTAAGAACAGAATCAGTAGATGAATAACCGAATAGGTATTTTATATTTTCCTTTTTCATTTTTTCAATCGCACTTTTATATAAGATTTTTGAAATGCCCTGACCTTGATATTTTTTTGAAACAAAAATTGTCATAATGCCTGCAAAAGAATGTTTTTTATCTAGGAC
>CAXHCD010000029.1:0-38818 GCA_964015265.1 uncultured Oligoflexia bacterium | reverse complement strand
AGAGACAGTATTAATAGTATACCAAGGCCAATAAGAAGCTTTAATAAAATTGCTCCCTCCATAATGAAAATAAAAACGGAGCAAAATTCTAAAAAATTTATTGAAAAGATAAAGGATGGAGGAGGTAAAAAACCAGTTGATGCTTTAAGACTTAGAACTGTTCTATGGGCAAATGGTTTTATCCATTCTGTTAAAAATCTTTCCATTTTTTTTGGAGTTGGTCCCGATAACTTTAGAAATGTAATTGCTCCAAAGGCCTTACCCGAAAAACAAGGGATGAAGCTTCATGCTCATAACTTCATTTTAAATTCATTTTTTGAGTGGGGAATTATCCCCTTCACTATTTTTCTAATTTTTATATTCAATTTATACAAAATCAATTCACAATTAGAATTTAAAAACATTTTTATATTATTTATATTTTCTCAAACATTTGATTGTTTTACTCATGATGTTTTCTTTATGTTCACATTTATCACTTTAATAGCTAATTCTATACTCCCTACTTTAAACTTAAAAAAGGTTTATATGTGAGTAAGAATATGTTGAAACCTTTAGTGAAATATATATTCAATATGTCTATTGCAAAAGCGATGTCATTTATATTTTCCATAATTTTATATTTCAAACTCTCAAAGTCAGACTATGGAACCATTCAATATTTTTTATCCATTGGAGCTCTGTTCTTCACTCCATTTATTGACTCATTAGCAGATTTAAAAATAATTAGTGGGCATATTAATCTAGTAAAGTATAGTATACATAAAAGAATTATTTCCTTTTTAATTTCAATTATATTTATTTTTACATGCTATTTTCTAAAACAAAATCTCTTCATTCCTTCTTGTTTAGCCATTTACTTTTTTGCCTTAGTAAATAGAGCTATTAATATCGCCTACCTCAGAAAAAAATGCTTTTTTGAGGGAGAAAAGAGAGTTATGTATCTTGAAAAATCTTTACCGCTTCTTCTGCTTGGAGCTATTTATTTTTCTCATGGTAGCGTATCAATTAATTTGGCGATTATTTGCTTATCTTTAAGTAGCGTTGCTAGCGTGATTCTTTCATTTAAAGAAAAAGAGAAGGCCCAAAAAATCAACAGAGTTGAAACTATTGAAAAAAATCAAAATAGTGAACTAAAACAGATATTTTATTCTCTTCTTGCTGGATACTTCATGGCAGCCTACTTTAAAGTAGATCAAGTTATGATTGTGCATATTTTAAGTGAAGTAGAATTAGCTAACTATGCTTTAAGCCTAAAAGTTTTAGATGCAATCTTTATAATTCCAGGGCTCATTATGGCCTATTATTTCCCTCATTTTTCCACAGAATTTAATCACCCCTCTAAAAAGAAGTTATTTTTAAAAGTATTAAAGTGGTTTTTTTTACTTGGAATAACTCTTTGCGTTGTTTATATTTTAATCATAAAATCTGTGGGCACTCCATACCTCCCAGCTGTAGCGTATAATGGTATACTCTCATTGATAATCTTAGTAGTAACAATTGGGCATCTTGTCACTCAGTCATTAGTCGCTCTAAATCGTGAAAAAAGTTTGGCCCTCATCGCTGGAGCCTCTCTTTGTCTAAATATTTTTTTGAATTTCATTTGGTTAAAAAATGGTGTATATTTTGCTGCTCTAAGTACTTTAATTACTGAGATAGCAGTTACAATATTTAGCTTAATTATTTGCATTAAGGATATTTCTAAATGAGTGAAATTAAAAAGGAAGTCATTTTCAATGGATTGGCCTTTCATTTTCATCCTTCAGGATTTGGTGTTTACTCAAGAAATTTATTTAATGCATTTTTTGACCTTGGAATAACTAAAAAGGGCTTTTTTCTTTCCAAAGAGAATATTCCTGACAGTGTAAAGATAACAAGGGTATGGAGAATGCTAAGTTTCGAAAATGGAACACTTTCTCACTTATTGAGAATTCTTTGGTATCAACTTGTTCTACCCTTTAAATGTAAAAAAAATACTATTTTTTATTCTCCTTTACCAGAAGGTTCTATTTGGGGAAGATTTGAACAAATTATTACTATTCATGATTTAACACCCTTAATCTATCCTGAATATCATTCAAGATTAAAACTTTACTACAAATGGTTTCTCCCACTTATTATAAGAAAAAGCAGTCTAATAATTGTCCCTTCTCACTCTACAAAAAGCGATCTTATCAAATTTTTTAAAATCGACTCTAATAAAATTTTTACTGCCTACAATGGTGTAAATACAAGTAGTTTTTATAAAGAAAACTCTAAAGAAAAAAGTGACTACTATATATCCATTGGAGACTTAAGACCTCACAAAAATTTCAAAAATACAATAAAAGCTTTCTCCATGACAAAAAAGCCTCTTCTCTACTTGGTGGGAAAAATAAATACATACTCTAAAAATGAAGCTATTTCTTTGATAAAAGAATATGGAATAGAAGACAGAGTTAAATTTCTTGGCCATGTTTCAGACCAAGAGTTAAGAAAACTCTATAACCATTCAAAAGGCTTATTATACCCATCACTATATGAAGGCTTTGGTCTTCCAATTGTTGAAGCTTTGGCATGCGGATGCCCAGTATTAACATCAAACATTTCTTCGATGAAAGAAATTGCCAGTGAAATAACCCTAAAAGCAGATCCTACAAATGTAGATGATATATTTCAAAAGATGAAAAGCTTAGATATTATTGATCAAACAATGTATGAATATGATGAATATATAAAAGATTATAACTGGCACGAATCTGCAAAAAAAATACTAAACCTTCTCTCGCAGAGATCTTCAACAAAATATATACCGCAAGAGAATGTTATTTAGTACACCTGAATTTATATTTTATTTCCTACCCCTGTGTCTCATCTTTTTTTATGTAACTCCTAATCAGTATAAAAAACACGTGTTGATCTTATTTTCTATGGTCTTTTATTCTATATGGAGTTGGAAGTATTTTCTCCTTCTCGTTTTATCTATCGCTTTTAACTACAGTATTGGTTTAAAAATCTTAAAAAGTAAACACTCTTTAAAAAAACTTATCCTCGTTTCGGGAGTAAGTTTTAATTTATTATTACTTGCATATTTTAAATATTATAATTTTTTCCTTGAAAACATTAACAATATTCTATCTCTCGAATTAAACTTAAAGTCGATAATTCTTCCTCTTGCTATTTCATTTTATACATTCCAACAGATTGCATTTTTACTAGACTGTAATAAGCAAAAAATAAAAAATATAAGTTTTATAGATTATTTTTTCTTTATTACTTTTTTCCCCCAACTTATTGCTGGGCCCATTGTACATCATCAAGAGATCATACCTAATGTCAAAAATATAAAAGTTAATTTCTCAACATTATCATATGGATTAAGTTACTTTGCATTAGGAATGTTTAAAAAGCTTATTATAGCAGACACAATGGCAGAATATGCTGATCCTATTTTTTTAACTTTTAGCAGAGGCAATACTGTTGGCTTTTTCTCAGCTTGGATTGGAATTCTTTCATACTCATTCCAAATTTACTTTGATTTTTCAGGTTACTCAGATATGGCAATAGGACTTGGAAAGATTTTTAATCTAGATTTACCTATTAATTTTAACTCTCCTTATAAGTCTGTAAATATAATAGAGTTTTGGAGAAGGTGGCATATTACTCTATCAAGGTTTTTACGTGACTATTTATATATCCCCTTAGGTGGAAACAGAAAAGGAAACACAAAAAGATACCTAAACCTATTCATAACAATGTTACTTGGTGGACTATGGCACGGTTCAAGTTGGAACTTTGTTATTTGGGGTGCCCTACATGGAGTCTATTTATTCTTATGCCACTTTTTTAGGATACTCAATATAAGAGTGACCAAACTTATTTCTATCCCATCTACTTTTATTGCCGTAATGTTTGCTTGGATATTCTTTAGAAGTATAAACTTTAACGCATCTATTGAGTTCATTAAATCCTTAATTGGATTAAATGGTTTTACGGTTATTAACAAATATTTATTTCTACAAAAGATTTTTGATTTTATTCAACCAGGGGCAAGCTCATTAATAATGAGAGGAAATACTCAAATACTCAATATTATACTAGCTGCAATTATTTGCTTCTATGCTCCTAATACCCAAGAAATAATGCAAAACATTCAAAATAAAAAACATTTTTGGAATTTTAACTTGGCGAGTGCCTTAGTGATTTCCATAATACTAGCTATTGCTATATTAAATATGAACCAAGTAAATGAATTTATTTATTTCCAATTTTGATTATGAAAATTATTACACCTAAAAAATTTTTTCTTATTATTACTTTATTAAGCTCTCTAATTTCTATAATTATTATTCCATCCGTAAATTATTTAATTGATCCTCTTCAATTTTTTAGGGAATCTAAAAAAAATGCTCACAGACTGTATCAATCAAGATACAAGCATTATCAACGTATTAAATATTCAAACTTTGATTACCTTCTTATGGGAACATCTATGGTAAATGCTTTTGATGAAGCTTATGCCTCAAAGATATTAAATGGAAACATTGTTAAATTAAACATGGCCGGAAGCTCTACCAGAGAGCAATCCTTAGTAATCGAGAGAGCAATAAAATTTAATCCACGAATAAAAATTATATGGGAGCTAACATTACATGTTTTCTCACTCCCAAGTAATTACCTTCCACCAGAAAACATATTTCCCTATTGGTTATATTCCGAAACAACAGCTCATGATATTCTATTTAAATACCTTTCAAACATGGATACATTAAAAAAATCTATAAAAGTTTTAAAAATGCCCAAAGTAAAGAACGACCAAATAATAAGAAATACTGCTCATGAGACTGCTTTAACTCCACATGTCGCAAATGTTTATTTAAATAGGCATAAATTAATGAAAAAAGATATCTTTCCAAGTGATCCAAGATATCTTAATGACTCTTACTCTAAAAATATTTTAAATCTAATAAAAAAGTACAAGAACAACGAATTTATCTTGTTTTTCTCTCCTCAATCAATATATTACTTTCTTGGATATTTATACATTTGGAAAGATGGAAAAAATAAAATACTAAGTTTTAAAAAGAATGTAATGGAATCATCATTTAAACATAAAAATCTTCAGTTATTTGATTTTCAATCAAATAAAAAGTTAATTTCAAATTTAAATAATTATATCGACCCAGTCCATCATAATGGCAAAATAGCAGAGTATATTATTAAAAGCATAAAAAGTAATAAAAAATTAGTTACAATAAAGAACTATAATAATCTCTTAAATACTTTTGAAGCTATTCTAACTGAGCGATCAGATTAATTGGCAATGAAAATAGAGTTGCAACTTAAATTTGAACAAAAGTGTAAACATGTGATTGAGGAATAAAAGACCAAGGCTACTAAGGTACTCTTAACTATACACAAAGATAGTATAAATCTAATACTAATTACCGACTATTGATAACCCCTAAACTATACTAAAATATAAGTGTGAAAAAACTATTTTTTATACTTTTTTTGTCAACTAATTTTGCTTTTGCAAATTGCCTGTTCAGAACAGACTCTGGTCCATATCCCGTATACTTCTCAGAGCATACTGACCCTTTAACGAGACCAATAATTCAGACTAAAAAAAATATTCTTAATAAGAGAATGGAAGCGAGGTTTTTGTATCAAGAAAAACTTATAAAGAAGTCTGAATATAGTATTGAAAAAAATAAAGATAATTCATACTCTCCCAAAAATTTTGAAAAAAATTTTGTAGAAATATTTTTAAAGATTAAATCTGATAAATTAGTTTTTTCAATTGGTTCAGATTGTAAGCACGAGGTTAAAATTGATTAAAGCTGGTATATTTATAACATTCGTCTTGACTTCGCTATATTCAATTTCTGCTGATAATAATTGTGCTCAGGAATATATCAGAAAGCCTCCATTTTATATTGTTACTGGCGATAAAAGTATGGATAACTTTGAGTTTGAATACATGAGAGATGGAAAGGCCCAAAAAACAAGTGAAGCAAAAAAAAATGCAGTGCTACCAAAGGGCAGCATAGTTGTTGAAGATTTCACTCGTGGAAAACTATTAACAAAAGGCGGTCATGAGTATAAACCAATTATTGTCGTCGGTGGCCCTGAAGTAGATTTAGATAATGAAAAACATAATCGCTACAAGGATAGTTTCACAAGTTTAGACTTAGAAATTCCTGAGTATGGAGAACCTGGATACATTTATAATGGTAGTCTAAAGAAAAGATCTTCAAAAACATTTAGATATGATCCATCAATTGTACCACCAAAAGTTACTAATATATTGGGAAAAGAAGATACCCAGTACGTATTCCAATTAAAAGACGACTCTCCATTTGTAAAAGTTCCAGGAGCAGAAGACTATGGGGCTGATCACTTCTTCAAGCCTGCTATGCGAGGTGATAAGTACTTAGTGAATCTATGTTTTGAAAGTAATAATTATGAAGAATATAAGCTTTCTTATGTTTTTGATGTTCATAAAATCAACGAAGATGGAAGCTCAACAATTGTGAATCAACTTTCATTTAATTTTAAAGATATGGAACCATGCTCTAAAGAATTTTTGGAGTCAATTTATCCAGTTAAACAAGATCAAATTGTATTTGTTAATGAGACTATGAAGGCCGTAAAATCTTTAGCTCCAAACACTGGGCCTAAGCAACCAATTGAAATCTATGCAAAAGATTTAGTACAAATCCCCATAGGAGAACCTTTTATACACAAAGGACAGTGTTATTTCAAAGGCCCCTATGGCTCAGTACATTATGTTAATTCAAAAATTTGGTGTGATAAAGATAATCCAAAATATCAAGCAACTAGAGATTTAGTTCAAAAAGAGTTACAAAGTGACTCATTTTTAAGCAAAGATTCTGCTTGTGCACTAAATGTAGTTTTAAAAAACGTACAAAAAAGATGTCCTAACTGTGTCGTTCAGTGGGGAGATGCTTTTTGGGAAAAAGGTGAAAGGCATATTGGACATGAAGAACCTGTTTGTATTGATTTTCGACCGTTAAAAGATGGAGATGAGCGTATTCAAAATAATTTAGGCGGAGTTAATATTGCTGATCGATCTACTAATTATTCTCATGAAAAAACAAAAATTTTAGTAGAAGAACTCATTAAGGTCGGAGCCTACTCTATTTTATTTAATGATGAAGATATTAAAAAACAAGTTAACTCAGATGGTTATTATGGATTAATTCCAGATAAAAGCAGCTACATAAGCAAAAAAGGTCAAAAAATTAATGTTCCTATTCTTCATAGAAGTCACTCTCATCACCTTCACGTATGTTTTCCAGGCAATGCAGTAATTGGGGATATCGAATTGGAAGCAAGAGGTGGGAGAAAAGCTTCACCAAGAGTAAAAGATTCATATGAAAAATTTATTAAGGCCTGCCCTACTTCGAAGTAATTAAATTATTTAATTTTTCACCACAACCTTTATTTTCCTTAGAAGGAAAAAGATAAGGATGAGACTCATTTGTAATCAAAGTGCTTTCTAGGCCTCTTTGAGATAAATTAAAACTTATCAAGTCTGGTGAAACAGATGTTAATCTTACTATCAAATTTCTCTGTGATGTTTGCGTCCCTAATGTTTCATCAATTGCTTCAAATATTGAATTCGTACAATTTCTACGAACTAAATTATAATGATTTTGTTCCATAGACTCTAAATCTTCAGCACTATCAATTATATTTTTCAGCAATGAGTTTCCATCTAATGATTTACGTTGAGATGATAAGTATATCAATCTATCGATAATTCCTTTTTTCTTTTTTATATTAGCGAGCTTATCAGTTTCAGTAGAAATAAATCTTAGTGTATATCCAAAAGGAGCAGACTTAGGCTTCAATGGATTTGCTAAAGAGACAATTGGCCCTAGTTTTGGACCATTATAAATTGGAACCGCCTCATATGATGAAACAAAGTCAGTTAGTTTAATTATATCTCTACTTTTATCTTTTTGAGAAATTAACAATATCGGATTACTTTCATCAAAGCCAAATCTTAATTGAGAATGAGACTTATCTGCTGGATTAGAATTATCATGTCTAGCTGACTGCCACGTTACATAACTTACTTTTTTTGGAATTAAAGCTATATAAAATTCAGATTTGTGATAAAAATTTGCAATTAGATGGTAGTCATTTAAGTCATCAACTTTAAGACCCTGAGGTAATAAATCTGTTACATCTGAATCAATTAATTTTCTAATTGTTCTTTGGATTTTTATGAATAAGCATTTTTTTTCATTTTTATAAATTATATGAGGATCTTTAGGCGTAAAATCATCAATAAAACCATGAGGACGACATTCGCTTCCCAATGCAATCGAAATTGCAAAGAAAAAGCAAATAGTAAGCCTCCAAATAATTTTAAAAAACGTCATCTTAATATATATTTTAAAAAAGTATTTAAAATTATGTGACGCTTAGAAAGTTTTACATATATGTCTAATCTTTAAGTATTCACTATTGGTGTTTACGAACCCAATCTATTGAAAAATTAACGTATTTAATGGTTTTATTTTCTCCATCAGTATAAGTTAAATGATATCTATTATCTTTTCCTTTAATAATATAAGGATATGAATAATCCTCAATACCAGTTTCTAAATCATATAAAATTTTAAAGTCCTTATAGTTAGTAGTAAAACCAATTGAAAGAGGTGTTCTTTCTTTTGGATGATTATTAAATACTGCAAGTGCACCCTCTTTTTCAAAATCAATAACATCGATAGAAGAATTAGGATTTGGTATATCTAACTCTATAACTTTAGAAAATTTTGGACTTTTAACATTTTTAGATGAAAAACTTGTATATAAAGTTTGTCCCCTTTTCATATTTCTCATATAAACATGATAAATATCTTTTGACTTATCCTTCACAATCGCTGGTTGAATATGTTCATTTCCAGGAACCCTTTTACACCATTTTTTAACAATTCTTTTTCCCTTAGGCTTTAGAACACAGGTCATTGCCTGTTTCTTATAGAACTCATGATATAAGGGTAATATAAAGTTTCCATTTTCTAGTTCAATTATTTTTGTTCTAATCAATTTACTAATAATTCTTGTTAATTTTCTTCCTCTAGTCCAAGACTTACCAAAGTTTGTTGAAACCTTATATGAAACTTGTGCCATGGCCCAACCACCGATAAAGTTACTAACGTAAAATAACCAAAGACGATTTTCTCTATCTAAATGTAAAACAGTGTTGCCAACAGTTTTATTTGGTAGAATAGACCAATGAGAAAACTCTTGTCTATTTACTGCAATTTTAGGATTTGACCACTTACCATTTTCTTTTCTAGAACATAGAATTTTAATATCCATTCCTGCCTCTTTTTTTCCAGCAAAATAACAAGAAAGCAGTTCATTATTTGGCAATGATACAATAGAAGATCCATGAGCTACTCCAAACTTAGCTGGCGGTAGAACATATTCACTTTTCATATCATCTGCTGCAAAAATTAAATTAGAGATACATGTAAAAACAAAAAGAAATAATAACTTTTTCACTTTAAATTCCTGGGTAATATTTTCTAAATTCTATTTCTTTTAATACTGATACACAAACCAAAATCTGTTTATATTTTGGTCATTGAACAATATTAAAACATTTTCAATCTATATAAACACCCAATTTTATTGAATTTTCATTGGCATTTGTCTTGCTCTAACAATAAGTAAAACTTAATGAGGCTTATATTATGAGGATTCAATTACTTTTAATTACTTCTTTACTTAGTTTTAATTTATTAGCAGATACTAAAAAAAGTCGAGTTCAATACTTAGAAGATAGATATTATAAAATAAAAAAGAAAAAAAGTGATAATCAAGCGAATTACTCACTTTCAGTAGCATACCTAAGATCAACTTCAGATGAATCTAATGATGATCAAACTGAAATATCTAATGGAGTCTCCCTAAGAGCTGCAAAAGTTTTTCAACTTACTGAGACAATTTCAACAAGTACGGCAATACTTGGTAATTATTCAATTCTAGAAGATTATAATATTTCAGATCTAGGAATAGCTGGAGATGTTGAAGGAAATGAGATTGAAGTTGGTTTATCACAAAGGCTTTCATTAGCGTTAGGAAATGAAGGAACATTTTTAAGACCGTTTGTTGAAGCGAGTATATATAAAGGAAAAACAACTTATAATTTGGAAGACTCATCATTAGGAACCCAACTAGAGCTTGAAGCAAGTGCAAACTATCTCAAATATAGTGGATCAATCGGATTTGAAATAGTTATCAATAATAAAATCACTCCATTTGTTAAGTATGAATTAAGTCAAATGAAATATGACTCTGATGCCTCTGTTGAATATAGCTTTAATGGCACTTCAAGTAGCTACTCTCAGAGTTTATCCGATGATGAAGATAAAACACAAAGAATTATGGTTGGTATTGGAATACTATTCTAAAAAGATCAAGTTATAGGCAATTTTAATTCTATAGAGTATCATTTTTTCTATGAAAAAAATCATACTTCTTTTAATTTTAAGTTCATGTTCAAGTGTACAAGAAAGAGGCCCTTATGTATGGCTTGAAGAAATCCAAGGTACAAAAGCTCTAAATTGGTCAAAAGAGCAATCCGAGAAAACATATAATAATTTTTCAAAAGATCCAAAGTTTAACCAAATCTATAGAAACACAGAAAACATCATTTCAAGCAAAGAAAGAATACCTTTCGTTACGATGAGAGGAAATTATTTGTATAATTTTCATCAAGATAAACAGAACCCAAAAGGTATCTGGAGAAGAACTAAACTAAGAAATTATTTAAAAACTAATCCTGAGTGGGAAATTCTACTCGACATTGATAAGCTGGCAAAAAAAGAAAGACATGGCTGGTCCTTTAGTGGTGCAAATTGCTTACCTGAAAAATATCAACGTTGCTTGATAATGCTTTCAATGAATGGTCAGGATGCAACACAAATTAGAGAATTTGATTTAAGAAAGAAAACATTTGTTAATGATGGCTTCTTCATTCCACAGGCTAAAAATCAAATTAGCTGGATAAATATTGATACAATAGCAATCGCTTCTGACTGGAAAGAATCAACATTAACAAACTCTGGTTACCCTAGAGTTTTAAAAGTTTTAAAAAGAGGACAAGATTTAAAGAATGCTAGTTATTTAGATGAGGTAAGCAAAGATGATGTAAGCATATCTCATTATACAGACTTCTCAACAGAAGATCCTACACAAATAATTGTAAAGTCTAAGACTTTTTATAAGTCTTCATATCTATTGAAGTATAAAAATAAATTTGAAAAAATAGAGGTTCCTGAAGATATCTTTCTACATTTTAATTTTAATAATAAATTGATTTTTGAATTAAAATCTCCATGGCAAGGAATTAAGGAAGGAAGTTTAATTGCTATAAATAAAGATGACCTCTTTTCTAAAATAAAAAAAGCTCCCGAAGTCATTTTTTCTCCTGATAAATCTAAAGTTTTATATCAAGTTAGTAGAACTAAGGATGCTATCCTCATAGTCACATTAAATAATGTTAAAAGTGAACTTAATAGGTATAAATACAAATACGGTAAATGGGAGTCTTCTAAAATACCAATCCCTGTTGATGGAGAAATCTCTATATCCTCAACTAGTGCAGAAAATTCATATTTTTTTGCCTCTTATGAAAGTTTCCTTACACCAAGAAAGTTGTTTTTAGTAAATTTCAGAAGAAGAGTTGGTGTTCAAGCAACCGCAATAAAAAGTCTTCCAAGTTTCTTTAACTCTCAAAATTTTATTCAAAAACAAAATTGGGCCACGTCTAAAGATGGTACTAAAGTTCCATATTTTATAATTTATCATAAAGATATAAACTTTGATGGATCTAATCCTACTCTAGTTTATGGATACGGTGGATTTAAAGTATCTCTTACTCCTTGGTATTCGGGGACACTAGGAAAAAACTGGTTAGAAAATAAAGGGGTTTTCGTTCTCGCTAATATTAGAGGAGGAGAAGAATTTGGCCCAAACTGGCACAAGGCAGGCTTGAAAGTTAATAGACAAATTATATTTGATGACTTTATTGCAATTTGTGAAGACTTAGTGAAAAGAAACATCACTAATCCAAATAAGATTGGAATAAAAGGTGAAAGTAATGGAGGACTATTAGTAAGTACAGTTATGGTTCAAAGACCAGACTTATTAAAGGCCGTTCATTCAGATGTCCCACTTACAGACATGTTAAGATACCACAAACTTTTGGCCGGAGCTTCTTGGATTGGAGAATATGGAAATCCTGAAATTGAGAAAGAAGCGGAATATTTAAAATCATACTCACCCTTTGAAAATGTTGATGTGGGAAGAGATTATCCAGAAGTTCTAATTACCACTTCTACAAATGATGACCGTGTTCATCCTGCACATGCTAGAAAATTGGCCTTTAAAATGATTAAGCAAGATGGAAAAGTTTATTATTTTGAAAATTTTGAAGGTGGTCATTCAGGTAATTCAGACCTAAAAGTAAGGGCCAAAAACTTGGCCCTCTCATATTATTTCTTTAATAAAGTTTTAATGAACTCAAATTAATTACTCTATTAATCCTTCAACTTTCTCTAAATCTCTTTCAATGTCATAAAGAGAATATTTTTTGAAAGCATAAAGACCAGCAGTTGCAAAAACAGAAACGACAGATGTACTAATGAATGCTTGAACGAGTCCTCTGTGAGCAACAGGAACAGAAGCATAACTAACTAGTCTTCCATTTGCAGCAGCTTCTCTAATTAGTGCAAAACAATCAACACCTGTTCTACTTTTAATGATCTTATTAGCTACAAGTAGTAAAGCTCCACCAGCAGCAGCTCCACCGGCCCAAAATAGTGTATTTGTTTCTTTTTGAAGCCTTAGTTTTTCTCTTTCAAGTTCCTCTTGAATTGCAAAAAACTCTTCATTTAACCAAGCCTCTTCAGCTTCATTTGTATTTTCAATTCCACCTTTCTCATAAATAGTGTCAATTATTTTCATTTTATCTCTTAATGAATTTGCTGCTATTGCAGATGTCCCTAAAGAAGACAAAATGATTGAAAGAATTATTAAATATTTCATTTATACTCCGTTTTCTCATTGCGTTATTTTCAAGATAATACCTTTAAATTAAAAAGGTTCAATAACTTTTGGACGGCCCTATAAGAATTTCATGTTTAAACCTTAACTAACTGAAAATTGATAAAATAAAGAAGTGAAACAATTAATTATTTTTCTAGTAATATTAAGTAGTTATGCTCATGCAAATCAATGTAATGATCGGCTTACTAATCTATTAAAAGTTGAAAAGTCCCCAGTTCTTAAACTTTGGAATAAACTATTATCAAACAATCTAGAAAAGAATTTTGATGAGACTCTATATAATTTAGAGTTTCAAGAATACTTAAAGAGGTTTGAAAACAATCAGCAAGTATTGAACGAAATACCTGAAGGTATTGAAGCAAAGTTGGCCTTAATAAATGCCATGAATTCAAATTTAAATTTAAAAAAGCTTAATTCTTCAAAAGAGGTTTTAAAACTCATTAAAACAGTGAAGTTTGAAAAATTAAATTCTCATAAAAAGTATGCACGATTAGCGCAAGATCTAGTGGCCCTTAACTATGGGGTTACACCGAACTGGAAGTCTCAATTAACAACTAATGCAAAAAAAGAACTCGATCGATATATGAAAATCATTATTTCAAATAATGTATCTATTTATGGCCTTAAAAAACTAATGATTGAGAAGGGGATACATCAAAGTAATGGAGCTATAAAAACAGTGTTGAAAGATCATAGAACAAAGTTTGTATTTCAAATCTTTTTAAACTCACTTTCAATATACCAAACTGGAATTCCTGTTATAGTTTCTAAATTTAATAGAGAAATTACTGATGAAATTATCAATTTAGCTATCAATGAGTCTCCTCAAGCTGCAGCAAAATATATGATCGATAATAAATTAGTAAGTAGAAGCTCACTAAAATATGACTTATTTGTACCTGTGATTAACACAGCTTTAACAGCTGCTATAATGCTTTATTATAAGGACGATATCTTAGATTATTATTATAGTAAACTTGAACAGATAGAAGCATCTAATTATGCTCACGATCCAGAACTACTAAAGAAGTTTTATAAATTAAAAGAACATGAAGCTAAAATGAAGTATAAAGAATGGAAATTAAGTCTAACCAGAGATCAGTTTCAATATCACTTACTTTCAAATAGCGAAGAAATTAAACATCCTTATTATAGACTTTGGCTTAGAGTTCAAATCTGCATGTATCTTTACGACGAAGATCAAATTAATAATGAGAAAACACCAACAACATTTTGCCCTCAAAGGCTCTGGTATTGATAATATATAAGAATTTCCGAGTGTATAAAGTTTAGACATATCATATATTTACACACATCTATGAATATATAAACCCTCATTATTAGGTGACAAGTATTGGCACCGCCTATGCATATATATGTAGTAGAAAGAATTAGAACTGAGAGGTTTAAATGAAATGGATAATATTTGCAGCAATGGTTTTTACAACTACATCCTGGGCAAAGGATGCATCATTAACTTGTCATACACCAAGAAAGCTAAAAGCTTTTAGTATTAGTAAAAACTCTATCACACTATTTCAAGAGAAGACATTAGATCCAAATAGATCGCTTGCTTCACTTGAAAATGTAAATACAAAAATTCACAAAGGTGGATTTACAAAATCATTAATGTTTGAAGGAATTCATTATAAAATCCATATAAATAATATGGATAAACTTAGTCCATTAGAAGATTATTTAATTATGAGGTCAAGAGAAGGCCATGAAATCATTTATCCACTAAATTGTGAGATAAATTAATTTTAATTTTCTAAAGAATTACCCTGTGTCTGCTGAGGAGGACAGTTTAAATTGTCCTTCTCACATATTTCTTTTAAATCAACATAAATCTGCTTATCTAAATTTTCTTTTGCTAGGTCATAAATATTTTTATTTTTCTTATTTACTAAAACAGCATTAGCACCACTTTTTAATAAAAACTTTATAGAGTCCTTTTTACCTAGTTGTACGGCCTCCAATAAAGCACTCATTCCAAATTTATCCTGAAAATCTATATTCACATTACGCTTTACCAGACCTTCAACTAAACTTAAATATCCTCCTCTAACCGCCGCAGACAAAGGTGTATCTCCATTTACATCTGGAGTATTTATTTTGGCACCTTTTTCTATAAGATATTTTGCAACCTCGATATTTCCTCCAGTAATTGCAAAGTGAAGTGCGCTAGTCTTTCCAATATCATGTAAATTTAAATCACACCCATTATCAATTAATTTGAAGGCGTACTCATTTTTTTTTAATACAATTGCACTCATTAGCGGAGTTATCCCGTAAGTGTCTTGAGTATCTAAATTTGCTTTTGCCTTAATTAAGTATTGAAAAACCTCTTTATTATCATTTGATATTGCTTTTTGAAATAAAGACTTACCTCTATTATTTTTAACTTCTAAGTCGCCTCCAAAAATATGATAGATTTTTACAATAACACCTGTTTTATACTTTAGTGTATTAAAGACGATATCGTTAGATTTGTAGATAATCCCAGATATAGTTACTAAGAGAAGTAAAGTTGTTGAAATTAATACTTTCATTTATCTACCAAACTTAAATGTATCAGAGCCTTTTGACTCATCCCTTTTACTAGGCATTTTAGTACTTACACAACCTTTTATTCTATCTCTAACTTCGCTTCCAATTTTAACTTTATTAGGAAGCTCATAAAAAGAACTTAGACGCATTTTCTTTTCACTATTAAACAGGGCAAGCTTAACAAAGTACTCACCTTCAAGGGTTGAACCACCATTAAAAGTTGCCGGAGACAATGAAAACCTATCAACTTTAAATAAAACTCTTCTTTCTTCAATTGAGCTTACATTCATTTTACCCACGTTTTGAGTTTTTCCAAAAAGTTCAGACTTTTCTATAACTTTGTCGTGCCCAAAAGCTGGACAACTAGCTTTTTCAAAACGTGAAGAAAGAGCTGCTGCTGCATAAAAGATTTGAAAAGTTCCTTGCTTTAATTGCCTTACCCTTAAAGGTTGGTCAATAGTTCTTCCGGGTATTAGAAAAGGTATATATACACTTCCCATAAACTCAGTTCCCTTTGGGCCACTTCTATAAACAACAAGTAGCCAAGAGTCCACCATTCGATTTTTCTCAAGCATTTCTAAAATATATTTTTTAGGAATTTGAGGAAAATTTACTTTAACTCTAAATCCTTTACTTACCTTTTGTCTTCTTAAAGGGCCCACTCTCCATTCAACAGGTTTTACATTTTCAATAATTGTATTTTTAGGTTCAATAAAAAAGTTTTTATTTCTTCCGTAAGTTACAGGAGACTCCTCTTGACATCCAATAAGAAAAATTAAAGAAAAAATGATTAAGATATAGCGAGTAATACGGCCTCTCCTTCAATATTTATTTCTTGCTGTTTATCAAACACAATACTCTCAAATTGATCTAGATTTGTATCATTAATTGATACTTTACCCTTAAGAACCATAAGTGAAGATATTTCTTGTTTGCCACTCAAATTAATCGTTCTTTTCCCATTCACATTAATTAATTCACTACAAAAGCAAAAATGATTAGCTAATAAGGTATCTTCAGATCTTTCAAAAAGATTTGATTTAACTTGAAAAAAATCTTTTTGATTAGCTTCAGTAGAAAAATTAATAACATCTAGTGCTTTAGAAATATGTAACTCTCGAGAATTTCCATTATCATCTAATCTATTCCAATCCCAGACTCTATAAGTAATTCCTGAGCTTTGTTGAATTTCTGCCAAAGTAACATCTTTTCCAATCGCGTGAATGGTTCCGGCAGGTACAAAGAAAAAATCTCCATTTTTAACTTCATAGAAATTTAAAAACTGAGACATATCTTTTTTATCTTCTATTGCCTTTTGAAATTCTTCTTTTGTTACACCTTTTTTTAACCCAAGATAAATTCCACACCCAGGTTTGCTATCTAAAATTAACCAGCACTCAGTCTTACCAGTCGAATTTTCATGTATTCTTGCGTACTCATCACCAGGATGAACTTGAACCGATAAGTAATCACTCGTATCTATTAACTTAACTAAATATGGAATTTGTTTATCAGTATAAATTGAACTTAATTTCTCATTCTCACTGATTGATGGCCCATCCGAATGAATTGATATTTCCCACGTTTCACCAACCTTTGTATCTTCTGGAAGATTCAAATGTCTTTTTTTATTTAGGAAATAACCGCCCCAAACCTTTGTCACCACATGGGGCTTAAGTCTTCGAATATTCATTACTTCTTCTCTTTTATCAAAGTTATTAAACACTTAGAGTGTCTCAAGTATTGAGGAATTAATCAAATAAATGTCAAATATACTCTCTTTAAAACCCTAGTTATCCCTTTGAAATTAGGGCATTTAAGGATCTTTGATAAAAATTAACAGCGTAATATTCCAAAGCCATTTAAAATGGATAGATGAAATTCAAACTTCCAGTTTTGCCTCTTCCAAATGTGGTCTTTTTTCCGCATACAAACTTACCTGTTCATATTATTGAACCCTTTTATGTTCAGCTAGTTGAGCACTGTTTAAAAAATGAATGCCCCATGGGAATCTCCCTTGCTATTCCGAGCTTTAGGGGAAAGATTGATAAAAATGGAATTTTCAAATCAACATATATACCAATGGAAGTTTGCGCTTACGGTGAGCCCTATATCATGGAACGACTCCCAGATGATTCTATTAAAATTCTCATAAAGGGAACGGGAAGAGCAAAGATAAAAAATATTGTACAGAACATACCATTTCCAATTTTTGAGGCCGTTGATTATCCCGACCAAAAGACTGATGCAAAATTTACCAATGAACTTGGAATGAAAAGACTGCAAAGTATGTTTAGACGTTGGATTGAAGTAGGAATACTTGATAGCGTAGAAAGAGAAATGTTTGCTCAAAGCATAGATAGTATTCATCAAGTTGTAGATTATTTATCAATGCTCGTGATTAAGGACATAGAAGTTAAGCAGATACTTCTAGAAACCACATCCATTGAAGAAAGGGTTCATTCTCTAAATATGTTGCTGGTAGGTAGCCTTCCACATAAAGAAAATGATCATAGAGCTAAAATTTTAAAACAATTTGAAAATTTAGAGAATATCGTCGTTAACGGACAATAGATCATTACAAACTCACTTAAATTTGTTAGAATTGCCCTTAAATTTTAAATCAAATTTAAGGGATGACGCATGGAATACAACTTCTCAGAAATCGAAAAAAAATGGCAAGAGTATTGGCAAACGAATAATACTTTTAAAACGCCAAACAAATCTGATAAACCAAAATTCTACGCTCTCGATATGTTTCCATTTCCATCAGGAGCCGGGTTACACGTTGGTCACCCTGAAGGATACACAGCAACTGATATTGTTAGTCGTTATAAAAGAAATAAAGGATATAACGTTCTACACCCGATGGGATGGGACAGCTTTGGTCTTCCAACAGAAAATTATGCTGTAAAAACTGGAAGACATCCAAATGAAATTACTAAAGAAAATATAAAAACTTTTAAAGCACAACTTCAAATGCTTGGTTTTTCATATGACTGGAATAGAGAATTAGCAACTTCTCATAAAGATTATTATCGTTGGACTCAATGGATTTTTACTCAACTTTATAACAAAGGTTTAGCTTACGAAGACCAGATTGAAGTTAATTGGTGTCCAGAATTAAAAACAATCCTAGCTAATGAAGAAGTTGTTGATGGCAAGTCAGAAGTTGGCGGACATCCAGTCGTTCAAAAAAAGATGAACCAATGGATGCTAAAAATTACTGAATATGCAGAAAGACTAATTCAAGACTTAGATGATTTAGATTGGCCTGAAAATATTAAAGAAATGCAACGCAACTGGATTGGTAAATCTATTGGAGCAGAAGTTACATTTAAAACCAAATCAGGAGATGATTTAAAAGTATTTACGACAAGACCTGATACATTATTTGGAGCGACTTATATGGTTTTAGCTCCAGATCACCCTCTCGTAGAAAAAATTACGACTAATGAGAATAAGAAAGCTATTAACTTATATCAAGAACAAGCTTCTAAGAAATCTGCCTTGGAAAGAACTGATTTAAATAAGGACAAATCTGGAACTTTCACCGGGGCTTATGCGATAAACCCTGTAAACAATCAAGAGATTCCAATTTGGGTAGCTGATTATGTAATGATGGGATATGGAACAGGTGCAATTATGGCGGTTCCTGCACATGATACACGAGATTGGGAATTTGCAAAAAAATTCAACCTTCCTATTATAGAAGTTTTAAAAGGTGGAAACGTTGAAGAAGCTGCATTTACTGAAGATGGCGAGCATGTAAATTCTGATTTTTTAAACGGAACAGGTAAACAAGAAGGAATTGATAAAATGATTTCTTGGCTTGAAGATAAAAAACTCGGTTCAAAAACAGTTAACTATAAATTACGTGATTGGATTTTTTCTCGTCAAAGATATTGGGGAGAACCATTTCCTGTTTTAAAATATGAAGACGGTTCAGTAAGATGTCTTGATGAAAGTGAGCTTCCCGTTTTACTTCCAGACGTTGATAAATATGAGCCAAGTGGAACAGGTGAATCTCCACTAGCAAATATTGATGAATGGCTTCATATCACTTGTCCAAAGACTGGGAAGAAAGCGAAAAGAGAAACAAACACAATGCCAAACTGGGCCGGAAGTTGTTGGTACTATTTACGCTTTATTGACCCAAGAAATGAAGAAGCTGCTTGGGACAAAAACTTAGAAAAATACTGGTTACCAGTAGATTTATACATTGGTGGTGTAGAGCATGCAGTTCTTCACTTACTTTATGCTAGATTTTGGCACAAAGTTTTATTTGATCTAGGATTTGTATCTACAAAAGAGCCATTTCAAAAACTAGTTAATCAAGGAATGATTCTAGGAGAAGATGGCGAAAAGATGAGTAAATCCAGAGGAAATGTAGTTAACCCAGATGATATTGTAAAAGAATTTGGTGCTGACTCTTTAAGACTTTATGAAATGTTCATGGGCCCACTTGAAAAGGTAAAACCATGGCAAACAAGTGGTGTTAAAGGAGTTTTCAACTTTTTAAATAGAGTTCATAGATTTATCGCAAACCCTGAAAATCTAACAGATGAAAAAGACGATGATGAAACTTTAAAGCAACTTCATAAAACGATTAAAAAAGTTAGTGAAGATATCGAAGCAATGAGATTTAACACTGCTATTTCAGCGATGATGGTTTTCACTAATCATATTTATAAAGTAAAAAAGATCTCAAAAGATTCAGCTAAAACTTTGACCATACTTTTATCACCATTTGCTCCACATATGGGAGAAGAACTATGGCAGATACTTGGTTCAAACGAAACAATTGCATACCAACCATGGCCTAGTTTTGATGAAGAATTAGCTAAAGATGATTTAATAACAATGGCCGTATCAGTTAACGGAAAAACAAGAGCGACCTTAGACGTTCCAGCTGATATTGCAAAAGATGATTTTTTAAATCAAGCAAAAGAATTAAAAGCAGTTGCGGCGCAACTTGAGGGAAAAAAAATTGTAAAAGAAATTTTTGTTCCAGGTAAGATTTGTAATTTTGTGGTGAAGTAGTTTTTTATAAACAAATTTTTCGCAAATACTTCGCAACTTTTTTTATTTCAGATGTTTCTAGTGAATCTTTTCGCTTAACTATATAAATGTCTTTATTTACAGTTTTCATTCCTGTTGGATACTTTCTTTTTGTTAAACGATAATTCTTACTAACAATTTTATTATGAATATTAACTATAAAGTCGGGTAAAAAAATCGCACACTTTCCTTTTCTTGTTAATGCCATTGCGCTTTCTAATAAATCCACATGATATTTTATATTTCTTTTAAATTGATGATCTGGCCAACCATCAAGACCTCTTACTCCTGACGGAGCGCCATTTATTGGTCTAAGTGGCGCAACAAATGGTATTTTTAAAGTTTCTAAATTATTAAAATGTCCAACTAATACAAATGGATTAATTGCGATTTTTCCTATCTTTAGAAAATCTATATCCTGATATGGAACAGGCTCATAAGTAATGCCAATATCAGCATAACCTTTTGATACTGACTCTTCAATTGATCCTTGTAAGTTTTCTTGAAACTCAATTTCAAAGTCTAAAATATCGTCTTCAAGCATATTTAAAAAATATGTTGAAAAGACTTCAAACGTTGAAATTTTTAATGATTTTAAATTTAATTTTTCTTGGAGCTGATTAAGAGAATTTACTTCTTGTAATATAATTTTTGCTCTTTTGTACAATTCATTAGCAAATTCAGTACTTATTATCCCTCGACCGTATTGCTCAAACAATTGCACTCCGAGCTCAACTTCTAAAGTTCTTAATGACTTAGATAAAGCGCTATGACTAATATGTAATAGCTCTGAAGCTTTTCTCATATTCTGAGTATCGTGAACTGTAATAAAGTGTAAAAGCTTATTGGTTTCCATATGGAACCATATATTTCAAATAATTCACTATTTTTCAACAAAAAAAAGGTTTATATATGCCCCAGTTCATAATGAGGGGGAAATATGAAGTCACTAATCTTAATTCTAACGATTACATTTTCATTAAAGGCGATTTCGCACGATGAGACATACTTATTGATACCAATAGATCAAATTAGCGATACAGAAGTTGAAAACTCTTGTAAACCGAGATCATTTTGTTCAGGAAATGTTGTATACGTTTGTGACACTAGTTGTAAGTGTAGACCAGCTTCTTTTAACTACTGTCCAACTAAAAAATAAGGCAATCTAGCTACCATAAAAACACGTGGGGTTGCTATGCCCACATGTTTTTATTTAATTAACAAAACTAAAATCAACTTTTAAAAATTAGTTCTAACTTATTCTCAATACAAATATACCAACTTGACCACTGATAAGGTGCATCTTTATCAAACTTTTTAGAGCAACGACTAACAATATTCTGATAGATTAAATTCTCTGATACATCAGATGCTTTTCTATAACAAAAATATTCATCATTTCCTAAGCCGTGATTAGAGCACGATTGATAAATTATTTCCAACTCTGAATCACCTTCACTTATAGAAAAAAGTCCATTCCCTGCACAACCTCCATTAGGAGACATACAAATAGTTTTAACAAGATCAATTTTTTCCTTTAAATCTAACTTTGAATTGTTAGCATGAGAGAGTTGTGTAAAAAATAATAATACAGCTAGATTTAGATACTTCATTTGATTTTCCTTTCCAAGTTATTTATAAATTTTCAGATAATTTATCTTTTCAAGATATTACTTATAACTCAAGCGAGGCTTATCTATTAACCTCACTAAAAGTAATTTTTGTATGGCTAAAATGACGAAGTTTTTTTAGATATTATCTCTTCACTTTTTCTTATTAACACTCTAAAAAGTTTTTCAGTAATCGAATCGATTTGTGCTGATAGATAAACATCCACTTTATTACTGGTCCAACCTTCAACTTTTAAATTTACGAGTTCATATTTATTTTCACCAGTTACAAGAGAGCTAGGTAAATAACAAAGTGACTTATGTTTTTTAATAAGATCAATCGCCATCTTCCCCGTAGAAACACCAAATGATTTTTTTCTATACCTAAGAGGAATAGGGCATTTATCTTCTGAATCTCTTAAACCTTCTGGAGACCAGTAAATGGGATATACAAATGGAAGATTTAACACTTCTTCTTCACTTAGAACTCTTTTGCCAAAAAGTTCCCTACTGCCAAATAGCTTCCACTCTAAAGTTCCAATTTTTTCACTTACCCAAGTTGTTGGCCAAGCAAGTTTTTCTGCATGATAAGCAATTTTAATTATTCCTCTCAATCCACTTAAAACTAATCTATCAGGAGGAAGTTCTACAATTTCAGATTTATGAACTAAATCATCATTATATAAATCTACAAGTGATGGAAGTACTAAGGACTCCATTAAAAAACTTGGAGCACCAATACTCGAAAGTGCAATTTCATTTTCTTGTGAAGGACTTTTTGTAAATTGCAGATGTTTGAAAGCGGTTTCAATATCTGTTGAGAGCTTGGTTGCAAAAGGTGTTGGTATTAAACCTCTATGAGATCTCGTAAATAAAGCATTACCTAATCTTTCCTCTAGTCTTTTAATAACTCTTGAAAGATGCGCTGCTTCCATGTTTTTTGTTCTTGCTAATTCTCTGATACTTCCAAGTTTAGCAAGTTCAATAAATAACTCTAGTTCACCAATGCTAATCTTACTTATATCCATGAGTCGATTTATCCAGTGTTGACGTTTTCGTCAACAGCTAATGTAACAAATACCAACTTATGTAATACGAATATTGCCTCTATAAATTGATTAAAGAGAAACCGAACCTATGGAGAATATGATGGAAAAGGTAAGTGTAAGAAATGAAGTAGAAGTTCCAATGGGAGAATTAAAGGCCAAATTTGTAAGTTTTCACGGCCTAGTTGATGGAAAAGAACATGTTGCGTTAGATTTTAGAAAGAATAAAACTGACGAAGTTGTAAACGTAAGAATTCATTCTGAATGTTTTACTGGAGATATTTTTAACTCTTCAAGATGTGACTGCGGGGAACAACTTAATGAGGCCATCAAAAAATTCAGTGAAGAAGGTGGAGTTATAATTTACCTGCGACAAGAAGGTAGAGGAATTGGACTTTACAATAAATTAGATGCCTACTCGCTTCAACTTCAAGGACACGACACATACCAGGCCAATAGATTATTAGGCTTAAATGATGACTTAAGAGATTACCAAGTTGCAGGCCAAATGCTTCAAGCAATGGGAATTAAGACAATAAATTTATTAAGTAATAATCCTGAAAAAGTAGCTCAGATTAAAAAATACGGAATTGATTTAGTTAATCAAATCACTACAGGTGTTTACTTGAAAAAAGAAAATAAAAGCTACTTAGAAGCAAAAGTTAATCACACAAACCATAAAATTGATCTTGCTGGAAACTTATAAGGAATAACTATGACAATTCAATATGATCTAAAATGGGCACAAACTATTGATGGACAACTTTGCGATGATTCAAATACATCTCAATGGATAAGTAGCAAAGAAGAAAGAGTTGAGACTCATAAAATAAGAAGTGAATATGATGCAATTTTAATTGGTGCAAATACTTTCATTACTGATCTAGCAAAGCTAACTGTTAGACATGTTGAAAACAATTTAAAAGTAAAACAACCTGCTAGAATAATTCTAGATCCTACTGGAAAAGTTGAAAGAGAATTAAAAAAGCAACTTGAAGTAAACAAATTAGAACTACTTGCTGAAATAAAAGAAAACTTTGAACGAGAAACTTTGTTAATTGCACCCAGTACTAATTTTTTCAATAGTATTGGACTATTTATTAGAGGGAATCTTTATCACTCCTCTTTTGAAAGTTTATTTGAAGACCCATACTTTTTTAATAATTTAGATAACTCAATAAAAGAATATTTACCTGAAGTACAAAAAATTTTAGTAGAAGGTGGACCACGACTACTTACTCACTTTCTTAAAGAAAAACAATATCAAAATATCATTGTGAGTATTGCTTCTAAAATTACTGGTGGATCTAAAAATAGAGTCTACCCAAATAAGCTTTTAAAAGAAGCTGATCAATTTGACTTTGGAGAAGTAAGAGTTGTTGGTACCGACATAATGTTTTATCTAAAGCAAAAGCAAGAAATTGAATTTGGAGCAAGTTTATGAATTTATTAAAAGATTTAAACTCTAAAATTTTAGTAGATTTGTTATATTTAATAACTTTTAGTATTGCTGCTTTTCAAAAAGTCTCAGGCTTAAAAGTACCAAGTTGGTTTTTAAAACAATTTGAAAACAGCATTCTAAACCTATTTGATGGTTCTCTACACATACAGTTCATAATAATTAGTTTACTTGAACTATATATTGCAGTACTGGCCTTAGTTTCGTTATTAAAAAACAAAACAAAGAACTCATTACAAGCGAACTATCTTAAATTAGCTAGTATATGTTTTATTATATTGGCCCTTGGACAGAGATTAACATTTAAATTTGATCAAGCTGCTTATTTATTTTTCTATGCTGTAATTTCAATCTTTTTATTAAAAAGCTTAGAAGGTAAAAGTGAGCGACAATAAAAAAGTACTCAATTTAATTTTTGCTAGATTCCTGGGAACATTAGCTTTTCAAATAATAGGATTCTATGGTTTTTTTAAAACTTTTGACAATCTCAAATCTCCACTATTAACGGGATTAATAGGTCTAGCACTTTATTTACCTTCTTTATTAATAGGTCCAATAGCAGGTATATATACAAATAAAATTAAAAATAGTGGAAAAATTTATCAATTACTCATAGGCTTACAAGTTTTACCTATAATTTTTATCTTTAATAAAAATGACAACTACTACATTATATTTCTATCAATTTTTCTATTATCTATTATTAGATCTATTCGCTCCCCTCTTTATTACAAATTAATAAAGTCATTAAATTATCAAACTTCTACAACGGCAAAATATAATACTTTTAGTTGGTTACTACCTTTGATTCTTGCTCCTATTATTGTAAATGGAGCAAGGTCATTGAATATCAATGATACTTACTCTCTTATATTTGCCTTTATATTATTACTTTATAGTATTATTGTTTTAAATGAATATAGAGAAATAACTACTTATACAGCTGATGAAGATAATAAGTTTTCATTTTCTATTCTAAAAAAAATTAATATAAAAAAAGACTTTAAAGTTTACTTCCCTTTTATCAGTGATACATTCTTGACAATATTTTTTGGCCTAAATACTACCTTTTCAACATTACTTTATATTTCATATGGAAATACAAACTTTGGACTTTTAAAGTTTGTTTTTCATGTTTCTTGTTTGCTACCGTTATTAATTTTAAATAAAAAACTTCATAAGGTAACTGCTAAAAGTTTTGGGATTGTTTTAATTTTATGGCCCCTAGTGATCATCCCATTTTTCTTCAGTCAAAGTATTTATATCTTATTTATACTAATTGGACTATTTGGAATGATTGATGGTTTTAGTTCATTTATTAGAGATAAAATTCTAATTAGTCGACCTTCACACTTAATAGGAATCACGAGTTCCTTTAATACTCTTTTAATTTCTACTGGTGATGAATTAGGAGAAGTACTTACTGGCATTATACTAAATTATTTTTCACTCAACACCCTATTAACGATAAATATAATTATTTCAATAACTCTTATTACAATACATTTTAAAACATACTTTAAAAGGAATGAGAAAATAACCCTATTCTCATTTCAATAACATTAAGGAGAGAACAATGAAAAAACTAATTACACTAACTTTGCTTTCATTTATGGCCTTTAGCTCAAGTGCAATGGCAAAAAAAATCACTTATTTAAAAGGTGAGTTTAAAACAATTACCCCAGGCGATGATGTTTATGGAACGGGATACGTAACAAAAGCGCAAAATGGTAATTATTATGTAGTTTTAGGTGATGACTTTGAAACTCATAATCGAGCTCCAGATCTAAGAGTTGTATTACACAAAGAAGTAAGGCCGTCGAGCTACACTAAAGACAATTCTATCTTCTTAGGTCGCCTAAAAGAAATTAAAGGAAAACAAATGTATAAAGTTCCAGCAAATGCATCACTTAAGGGAATTAAATCAATAGTTATTTATTGTAAAAAATTTCATGTAACTTTTGGTAGTGCAAAATTACAAATGGTACAAAAAAACATTTAACTTTTTTAAGGGAGGCTCCCTCCTCCCTTTCTTGAGGTTTACAAAGTGAAAAGAAATACTACTATCGATTTTTTCAGAGGATTATTCTTACTCATAATGATGGTAGATCATTTGCAGCTTTTTGCATTTGAATCTATAAACGATCTTTTAAAGTACACTCATGAATCTTTTGGGTATATTTCAGCAGCTGAAGGATTTATTTTCATTTCAGGACTTATGACTGGGCTAGTTTATTGTAAAAAATTTGACCTTGAAGAAAGTATGGGAAAAAACTCTCTTAAAAGTAGAATCTTTCAAATTTATAAAATGCATTTTTTTACCATTACTATCATAGCATTTTTCTTTATCTTTCCTGATTTTGTAAACAACTGGGATATTTCTTGGGAGAATAAATTGTCTTTATGGAAAGACAACCCTCAAAGAGCATGGATAACTTCAGCACTTTTTTTATATCACACATCATTTGTTGATGTACTTCCATTATATGTTTTATTAATGTGTGCAGCCTATTTTGTAATTCCTTTTTTATTAAAAGAAAAACATAAGAGCGTTTTCATATTATCAATTTTACTTTGGATATTTGGTCAATTTAAACCTCAAGAGGCTTTAGGAAATCATATCGGATTTTTATTAGGTTGGTTTGAAGTTCTTAGCTGGCAATTATTATTTTTAAGTGGGATTTATTTTGGGAACTTATATTTCAAAGATAAACTTCCAAAAGCTAACGATATATTGTTTTTTACATCATTAGCAATTGCCTTCACTTTTTTCACAACAAAACAAATTTTGGGACTTTCTCTTCCTACTGGGCTAGTAAATGTAAGGACACTTGGAATTTTTAGATTGATTAATTTTTTCAGTCTTTTATATATTTTCTATTACTTGTATATAAAAAAGTTTTTTCGCCCAAGTTTTAGTATCATTAATGTACTTGGTAGAAACTCTCTAAATGTTTTTGCCGTTCATTTAGTCATCGTATACATCAGTGGGTCTCTAAAACCGTTCTTACAGAATACGAATTCTTTGAATCAGTACTTACTATTTTTTATATGTATTTTTGGACTTTATATTCCAATAATATATGAAAAAATAAAAAAGATATTTAGTACAAGAAAAATTTCGATGGTTAAAAGTCAAGTTTGATTTTTGGGCCTTAAAAAATAAAAAATAATTTATTTAAAAAAGTTAATCCTAGACCTGAAAGAACAGGAATAGTTAAATTATCATCAACATAGATTGAAAATAATTCCGAAATGCTTCCAATGAATCCACCTAATAATGCAAAAATTACTAAATCAAGTGAAGGGCCACTAGAAATGGGTCCAGAGTATGAAAGTCCGTAAAATAAAGTAATAACATAACAAGTTACAAAGCCTGCTAATGATCCTTGAAGAGACTTTCCAGGAAGTAATTTATCTTTTCCATATAAAATTCCAAATAGTGAAGATAAAGGATCTGAAAAAACTAAAAAGAAAATCGACAATATTGCAATCTTCTCTTCATAAAAAAATAAACTCAAAGAAATACCTAAAGCATAATATGGTAGCCCACTGATTCCATCTTTTTCACTTTCTCTTAAAAATGGCTTCATAACTTTTAGAACAACATTATTAAAACTACTTAATCTAATTCTAATAAGGTCTATTGCCAGACCAACAAAAGCGACACTCAATGCAAAAATGGCCCAACCTCTTTGAGTCAACGAAGGAAGTGAGTAATATGCACCTAGTGCAACTACACCCATTACCATATGCCAGACTTTTCTCATCAAGTGTAAGTCATTTCTAAGCTTCAACGATGATTCAATATTTTCAGTTCCAGTTCTCACTTTTCACCTTATTTCAGTTGGTTAGTAGATTTTGAACAATTTTTACTAATTTAACAAGTAAATGACGCAACTGTCTATATCATTTGCATTAATTACGGCCCTGACTATTATCAATCCACCAATATTTATCGAATATTCAAGTATTTTTAAGCTTAACAATTCCCACCTTTCATCACTATAATTATATGTGCGTGAAGATACGCCAATTTAAACAATTTAATTTTATACCAAGGATAGGTATATGGGCGAAATCCCTAATAATTCTGTTAGACCAATTAATTTCAAAGAAATAAATACTGGACGTAAATACCAAATTTGGGCAATTGGTGGTGGAAAAGGTGGAGTCGGAAAAAGTCTTGTGACTTCAAATGTGGCAATTTGCTTAGCACTAATGGGTCATAAAGTTGTTGCAATTGATCTCGACTTGGGAGGGGCCAACCTTCATACTTGTTTAGGCTTACCAATTCCTGAAAAAACATTAAGTGATTTTTTAACTAAAAAAGTAAGAACTCTAAAAGAACTTGTTACTCCAACGATGGTTGAAAACCTTTCTATTATTAGTGGTGCTCAAGATGAAGTTGGTATGGCAAATTTAAAGCAAATGCATAAGACAAAAATTTTATCTAGGCTCGGAGAGCTCGATGCAGACTTCGTATTATTTGATTTAGGTGCTGGAACTACAAATAATACACTAGACTTTTTTATTTCAGCTGATAAAGGAATTTTAACTTCTTTGCCAGAGCCAACATCCATAGAGAATACTTATAGATTCATTAAATCTGTTTTTCATAGAAAACTTAAAAGTGCTGAAGAGTTTTTAGAAATTTCACCAATAATTGATCAAGCGATGAATGCAAAAATTCAACAAAGTACAACTCCGGCCGATCTAATTTCTCGAGTATCAGAAATTGACCCTAATATGGGAAGTAAATTAAGAATGGAGATTAATAAACTTTGTCCAAAACTTATAATCAATCAAGTAAGAACACAGTCTGACATTGACATTGGTTTTTCAATGAGAATTATAAGTAAAAAATATTTTGGAATTAATCTCGATTATGTTGGTTATTTAGACTATGATGCGACAGTGTGGCAAAGTGTAAAAAAACGTAAACCACTATTGATGGAATTTCCTAATTCCATTCTTGTACGAAACTTTGATAAAATTGTGCATAAGTTAATAGTAGATCAATAATTAGGAAGAATATTGTGGAACAATCTCATAAAAATTATTACGACATCTTAGAAGTCCCGATTGCAGCATCTCAAGAAGATATTAAAGGCGGTTATACACGCGCAAAGAATGCATACTCGCAAGATTCATTGGCCCTATATTCATTAATGACTGAAGAAGAGTGTAATGAAATTCTAAATCTCATTGAGGAAGCTTATATAGTTTTAAGCGATCCATCTAAGAGAAAAGAGTACGATAATGTGAGAGGTTTTAATAAAGGACAAGAAGGAATTTATCTAGAAGGTCATGAGCCTTCTCAAATTCAAACTGGAAATACTTCGACTAATATTCAGGTCACGGCCCAAGAAGAAAAAGAAAAAGTTGAAAAGAAAAACTTAACTTCAATTGTAGCTCAAAATAAGTACCAATTAAGTTATAAGAAAAATGATCAGCTAGAACAAGAAATAGAACAGTGTACACATTTTACAGGTGACTTTTTAAAACAAATTAGAGAGTACAAGTGTGTAGATGTGCCAAGAATGTCTGAAATGACAAAAGTTTCTAAAACATATATCAATAATATTGAAGCTGAAAATCTAACTAACCTACCGGCCCTTGTATATGTTAGAGGATTTGTTTACCAATATGCTAAATGTTTAAAACTAAACCCCGACCTTGTAGCAAACTCATATATTTCTCACATGAAAAAAATTGAATCTGGTGAGGAATAATTGGCCGAAACTCATGAAGAACGGGTTGTAACAGTATCACAAGAAGACAAGTCAAATTTTAAAAGACTGGATCAATATTTAGCGGAAAAATTTGAAGATTTATCCAGAACTTTTATCAAAACGTTATTTTCTAATGGGCAAATTGAACTAGAGCCCGCTGGTAAACTAGAATTAAAAAAAATGCCTAAAGTCGGAAGTAAAATAATCATTCAGCTTCCTCCACCAATACCTATAGAAGCTGAGCCTGAAAATATACCTTTAAAAATTTTGTTTGAAGATGAGCATTTAATTATTGTTGATAAGCCTGCTGGATTAGTAGTTCACCCTGCACCTGGAAATTATACAGGTACACTTGTTAATGCAATTTTATTTCACTGTCCTGATTTAAAAGGAATTGGCGATAAAAAAAGACCGGGAATTGTTCACAGACTTGATAAAGGTACTAGTGGTGTTATGGTGGTTGCAAAAGCTCAAAAGGCCCATGAAAAATTAGTAGAAATGTTTTCTAAACATGATATAGAAAGACGATATGAAGCAATCGCATTTAGTAAGAACTTAAAAATTAGTGGAATTATTGAAAGCAATATTGGAAGAGACCCTAGAAACAGAATAAAAATGGCAGCTAACGTTTCTAGAGGCAAAGAGGCTATTACACATTATAAAGTTCTAGATGTATTTAATAAATTTTCTCATTTAGAATTAAAGTTAGAAACAGGTCGAACCCATCAAATCAGAGTTCATTTAAGTACCATTTTAAAAGCTCCAATTTTATGCGATCCAGTTTATGCCAATTGTAAGAATCAGGTTAATTCACTGTCACTAGAATATAAAAACTTGCTTAAAGATTATCCTTACCAGCTACTTCATGCTAAAATATTAGGGTTTAAACATCCAATAACGGAAGAACAACTTTACTTTGAAACACCTCCACCAGAAGTGTTCCAAAAAGTTTTAGAGCTAGCAAGAAATGAGTAAGATTGTTTATCAAAAGACTATCGAAAACTTTAAATTTCGTACATACAACGAAAAGCCTAGACATGATTGTTATGAAGTAAACCAAGTACATGGAATAGATATTATTCAAGCAACTGATCAAATGGTTGATGCAGATGGAATTTTTGTCCTTAAATCAAACTTTAATAAACCTTTGGCCATAAAAACGGCCGACTGCCTTCCAATTGCTGCAATTGGAAAGTATGGAGTAGCACTTATACATGCTGGATGGAAAAGTTTATTTCTAGGAATATTAAAATCTACTAATCTAAAGAAATTAGCTCCTGACTTTTTTATTATTGGCCCTCATATTAGCTTTCAAAATTATGAAGTTGGAGATGATTTCAAGAAAAACTTTATGAACTCTTATTCATTTAAAAGAGTAAATGGAAAAACACATTTTTCCCTTAGAGACGAAGCTAGTTTTCAATTAAAAGAGTTATTTCCAAAATCAAAAATAAGCTGTTCAAACTTATGCACTTTTGAAGAAACAGAGTTGAACAGTTACAGAAGAGATAAAACAGAAAAAAGGAACTGGAATCTCTTAATGCCCTAAATTTAGAAGGAGAAAATATAAATGAATACAGAATCACAAGAATCTAATTTGCTAAGTAGTCTTTCCTTAAAAGATCATATATTTTTTTGGGTGTGTGGATTAATAATGGTGGTAGTTTCTATCTATTTAACAAATCATTATTTTCAAATCTTTTTTCCTGAAGGTCTTGCAAGTAAATCAGCTTGTAATATTTCTTCTTTTTTTAATTGTGATACAACTACACAGTCTAACATTTCAAATATAATGGGTGTTCCAATTTCTTTATTTGGACTTTTATTTGGTGTTCTTTTATTACTTTCATATTTATTTCATAACAAAGAAGTTGAAGGTACCAACCATATTCTTTCATATATTAATCTGGCAGGATGTATTGGACTTTTTTTATATTCTTTAATTGTCATTAGAACAATTTGCCCTTTTTGTAGCTTATATTATATTGGTTCAGCTGGTGTTGCTTTTTTTTATTGGAGAAAAAGCAAAGTTAAGACAATTTCAGTAAAAATACTATTAATCTATGCAGTAGTTGTTACCTTGGCGTCTGTTATAACTTACAATATTGTTGATAAGAAAAAATCTAGAAATGGTAAATTAGCAGTAAGTTTAATCTCTCAATATAAAGAGTTACCAAACTTAGGAACGATTGAACCAAAATCACCATATATGCTAATTGAAAATCAACAAGCACCTGTGAACATGGTTATCTTTTCTGATTTTCAATGTCCTGCTTGTAAAATGCTATCAGATACCATTCATCCTTTATTAACAAAATATAAAGGAAAAATTGATATTCAATATAGCTTCTATCCATTAGACATAAACTGTAATGCATCAATGACTCAGTCTCTACATCCTTATGCCTGTAAAGCTGCATACATTGCCTCTTGCTCTGGCGAAAATTTCTTAGAAGTTCACGATAAAATTTTTAATAACCAAAAAAGCATGGACAATCAGTGGCTAGATAACCTTGCAAAAGATTTAGGTGTTACTGAATGTATGAATGATCCAAAAACAAAAGAAAAAGTTGTGGCCATGATAGAAGGTGCAAAACCATTTAATGTAAAATCAACTCCTACTTTTTTACTAAATGGAAAGAAAATTGAAGGTGTACTTCCTTCTAACCAACTTTATATTTTGATCGACCATATCATAGAAGAAAATGACAAATAAAAAGAAACGGGAGCTTTTTAAAGCTCCCGCACCTATTATTGAAACTCATTGTCATCTAGACTACCTTAAGGAACTGTCTACAGAAGAAATAATTAATAAATCTAAAGATTTAAATATTCAAAAAATTGTTACCATTTCAGTTGAACCAAAAAATTTAGATACTGCATACTCTCTAGCTCAAACACATGAAAATGTTTACTGCACTCAAGGAGTGCATCCTCATGAAGCTAAATTTTGGGATGAAGCTACTGCTCTTAAGATACAGGAACGGGCCAAGGAAAATAAAGTTGTAGCGATTGGTGAAATCGGCCTTGATTTTCACTATAATCACTCTCCTAAAGACAAGCAAATTGAAGTATTTGAAAAACAATTAAAGTTGGCCATCAAATATGAAAAACCAGTCGTTATTCATTCAAGAGATGCGGACGAGGACACCATTAATGTATTAAAAAAATATTCCTCTCAATTATCCCATAAAGGAGTTATTCATAGCTTTACCTCTGGTAAAGAATTAGCAAAGTTTGCACTAAGAGAAGGTTTTTATTTAGGATTTAATGGAATAATTACATTTAAGAGTGCTGAAAATGTTAGAAAAATTTTAGAAATTACTCCCATAGAAAAAATTCTTATTGAAACAGACGCTCCTTTTTTAACACCTGTTCCTTATAGAGGAAGAGAAAATGCTCCTTTCTATTTACCATTTGTAGCTGAAAGAATTGCACAAGAAAAAGGTTATGAGTTAGAATCATTTATAAATATTACAACTCAAAATGCAATTGATTTATTTAAGTTTTAATGAAGTCTTTAACTAATCAAACTCTAAATAAAATATTACTTATAGTCATATTATTTATTATTTTAAGTTTTTTATTTTTTAAAGTAATTCTGTCCTCTACAGGAGGAATGCTCTTTTATGAAACCATTATAAATGGTTTTACTGGTTTTCAGTGGTTACAGGACATACTACATTTCCCAACTTTAGTATTAAAAGAAAAAACTTCAAACTTAAATACACTTTTACTTTCATACTCTTTTTTTTATTTCCTATTTCCTCTCTTTTCAATTATTTCAATTTCAAGATTAAAAGGTGAAAAAAATAAAACCATCTATCTCATTAGTTTATTTTTAATTTTAATTACAACAAATTTTTTTTCAAATAGAACAATTGCTTATTTTATATATATAGCACTTCTTACTTTTGAAAATCGATTTTTATCTTCAATACTTAAGGGGATTATTTCAGTCATTCATCCTATATCTCATGTATTTTTAGTACATGAATATGTGATAAATAAAAGAGATTTTATTTTTAACTTAACACTATTAATTTTTTCTATATATTTCTTTTATATTAGAAAGAATTACTATTCTGCTGAAGAAATTAGTATATTTATAAATCAAACTCATTATTTTCAATTTATTGGTATAGCGTTATGTATTTTGTCATGTTCAGTTAAATTTTTTAATGTAAATCATTTTCGAAGCATTTCAGATAAAATTTTAATTTTTATTTGTCCTCTATTTTATTTATTATCATTGATAAAATCTGACTTTTCTTTTTCTTTATTTCAATTTGATGTGAAATATTTTACTTATATTTATTCTTTATCTTTAATATATCACGCTGAAGAATTAACTAATTATATATTCCATATGAAAAAGCTAATATCTAGTGTTTTTCTGGCCCTTACATGTTTTTTACTAATTTCAGGCCTTAGAACTTATGCAAATGATTTATTATTGAAAGAGTTTACTAATAGAAAAACAAATTGTTTAGAAGTTAAGAAATTAGAAAACTCTTTTTCTAAATATATTATTTCTCAATTTGATTTTGATACAAATTACTATTTAATTTTAAAAAACAAAAGCTTAAAAAATATTTTAATAACTAATGAAAATTTTACATGTGATAGCTATAAAAATAATAAAACATCTTTTCTAAAGTCTTTATACTTAAGAAATACAACTAATAGTGATTTATTAAATTTAGACTAGGTTTTTAATAACTTATTTGATTTTAAAGCAATATCTATGCCTTCTAATATTTTTTGTTGTATGGCCTCAGAGTTATCTAAATCCCTATGACTTTCTGTTCTCAACTCATTTAAAACTTCTGTCATATTAGTGTCTCTAGCAATATTTGGAGCATCATTTAAAAACATATCTTCAGAGCCTATAAAATTTAAGTTCTTTTTAACATTGGTAGGTACAATATCATTATTTATGCCCACTGAATCTAAAGTAACGACAAGGTCTACAGGCCTAAAACCATTTTCTAAAGTATTTAGTTCATTCGCTACTTCTAAGGCTGTATCTCCGCCTAAACTATGCCCAACAATTATAACTGGCTGAGTTCTTGGTCGTTTTTTTATTTGTTCAACGAGATCATCAACTTCATCATACTCAAAATGTTCTGCTCCCGGAGTCATTTCTGACATAGCTTTTATTCCATTATCATCAGAACTGCCACTGAATAAATCTAAACCAGAAATAAAAAATATGGCCGGCTTATTTATCAATTTAATTTTTTTATTCTCTTCAACTTTTTTTACTTCTTTTTTTGGTTCTACATCAGCCTTTATATCAGGAACATCAGGAATACTAGGTTTCATAATTTTTGAAGCTACACTTGTAGCTAAATCTATTGCGCCACTTGCATTATTTTGTGCTAAAGATTTTCCAACTTCTTTTGAAGTATCCTTCACCTTGTTTTTAATCTGTGCACCTTTTGAAATATTAACTTTATCATTTAATAAAGCTTCATTACTTTTTGGATTAGAAGTCAGTTTTTTTACTCCACTTTTACCTTTAGAGAGATAATCCTGACGATCTTTATAATGTATTATGTCTCGACCTACTTCCATAAATATATTAAATCAAATTTAAAGATTTTATGTGCTTTGCGGAATGAAATTCCCTTAAAGAAGCGCTTCGGCCCTTTTTAAGTCTGTCTTATTATCAATATCTACGCAAGGACTAGTGACTTCAATTGGACATGTATTAGGAAGTAAAATATTGAAATTATGTTTTTTAAGCTCTGAAGCTTTCCATGCGTAGCAAACGCCATTTCTAAGATAAGTTTGCTCAAGTACTTGCCTTGCTCCAACTTGATGTCCCTTTTCTTCGTCATAATAATGAAGTTTTTTACCATTTACTTTTAATTGTTTCAATGGATTTAGGGATAAGTCTACTTTCGAAACCGTCCAAGCACTATCGTACTTATTTATCACAGCATCTAAACATCTTAAAATATCTCTAGCTTCTCTTACAGGAGATGTAGGTTGAAACATTAATACGAAATCAAATTTTTTATTATAAAATTTTTCACACTCTATAACTGCATGTTCAATTAATTCACTGTCAGTACTTAAATCTTGAGAAATTTCTTCTGGCCTTTTAAAAGGTGGTTTTTCACCATATCGTATTGCTTCATCTGTTATTTCATTACAGTCAGTACTTACAAATATCGTTTTATTAATTTCTAACTTCTGAGCAAAACTTATTGCATGCCCGACAAGCGATTTTCCGGCAATTTTTCTTAGGTTTTTTTTGGGGATTCCCTTGCTTCCACCTCTTGCAGGTATAATAACTAAGAACTCATAGTCATTATAATTCATGAGAAATTATTCCATTTATATAAGTAAGAGTTCTTTTTCTATCTTGTTTATTTAATTCTTCAATTTTTTTATCTGTATAAATACTATTTTTAATCAAAGATTCTTCTAAATATGAAAACTCTTCTATTAAAGAGTCTTCAAGGGCGTAAAACTTATGTTTCATATTCTTTTTAATTAGAAATGTTTGTCCTTCTTTTAATACAACTTTCTCCCTATCAAACAAACACTCTATTTGACCATTTAATACCGTTATCAACTCAGAGCGATCTGGATGTAAATGTTCAGGATGTTCCTGCCCTTTAATCATGAGTATTTGTTTTTTTAAATATGAATCACTTTTAAAATTAGTAATTAAAAAAGCTCCAAAGTTTTTAAACTGTTCTTCTCCATAATGAAAAGAAGCTTCTAGTGACTTTGTATTTTCTAACTTTATTCCTAATTTAAAAACGCATTCTTGAATAGGAGTTATTACATTTCTATTGAATGAATCCTCTGTACTATAGAGTTCACTTACATGTTTTATTTCAGGGTTCCATGGAAATTTAATAACTTCTTTACCATCCTCTATGTGTATTCCTCGAGATAGTTTTTTTAATTCAATTTTTTCAAACTCTTTATTTTCAATTGAATTTTCAGTAAAAGATTTAAGTATATCTGAATACGATTTGAGCCAATCTTCTAATTCGGCAGGATTAACAGAGTACTTGTTTTTTGAAATTTCATCAGTTTCTAAGGCCACATGTTTTTCAAAAACTTGAGCTCCAAGCATCTTTGCAATTTGAATACTTCTTATTTCATTAGGTAATTCATGTGAAGAAAATCCAATCCTAAAATTTTTAAAATTATTTTTTAAATCTCTAATCGCATGAAGATTTAATTTTTCAAATGGTGTTGGATATAAACTAACACAATGAAGAAGAGTTAACTTTTTGCAATCTTTTTTTAAGACAGAAATTGCTTTTGATATATCAGAAAAAGAAGCTCCCCCAGTCGATAAAAAAGTAGGTCTATCGATTTTTGAGAGTTCTTCCAAAAGTGGATAATCGTCTATAGAACAACTTGCAATCTTTAAATAATCTAAATTTAATGAATTAAATGATGATATAGACTCTTCATCAAAAACTGTCCCCATAACTTTAAGCCCACACTCTCGAGCAAAAAGTGTAAGTTCAGAAAACTGATTTAAATCCAATTCAGTAGATAAAAATCGATCAACATATTTTAAATTTGAATTCAAGGCCGATTTGGCCACAAAAGTTTTCAGATCTCTTAATTGGAACTTAATACATGCATTTAAATTATATTTTCGAGTAAGCTCTGAGCAATAACGGATTATATTCTTACCATGTGCGACACAACCTTGGTGGTTATTGGCCATTTCAAATATAAACAAGTCTTTCATATTGACTCTAACTCCCTTCAACAAGCTACATAATCATCTAATTTTTTTTAAAGTATGACAAATAATAATAATTGACTTTAACATTCCTAATTTAGGTTTCATCAACTAATATTTGATTATGGCATCTAAAAATAACCAAATATTCTTATTTATTGGGATTAAACAACAGATATTATTTGACAATTCTGACTATAGAAAAGCTCTTATAGAAGAAATATTTAATTCTCATAAAATTATTAAGTTTATTGACTATATATCCCAAAAAAATCATCAGTTTCAAAAGTTTATTTGGTTCTTGTATTTTATAGCGACATTTTTAAAAATTAGAATATCGGGGAATGGAAGAAGACTTTATATTTATAAGTTTAAAAATGAAGAAACATTTTTAAAGAATCAAATTCATACTAATTTCTGCTCATTAAAATTTAATTATTACTCTGTTCCTAAAAATTTATATAAATTAATAAAAAATATTTCCTATTTCATTAAATTAAACAAAATCGAAAAACGAGTATCTCTTAATT
>CAXHCD010000028.1:0-41412 GCA_964015265.1 uncultured Oligoflexia bacterium | reverse complement strand
ATCAATATGGTATAAATTTAGTGATGAGTTTATTTTCTTATCCATCAAATCTAAGAATGCCAACTTACTTTCAAGAGAATTAAGTGAGGCGAAGTCTGTATTAAAAAGATCTTGCTTTTTTAAAATCTCTTTTTGCAACTCGTAATCTCTAATATCAAAAGACTTCGCATTTTTTGGCATTCTTATACTAGCAATTACTTCTTTAGTTCTATCAAAGAAATCACCAGCAACACTAGAAATATTAACTAATTTATTTGAAGTTAAGTTTAATAACCCGCTTATACAATTTCTCTCAGATGTATAACCATCAGACCCTGTTAGACTGATACAAAATAGAATAATATAAAAGAAATATTTCATAGTGATATTTTAAGTTATTTACACTAATAATTTCAGTAATTTGTATAATCTTCTCTTACAGAAAAAAATGTTCAATTTTTAGACACTAATATGAATATTACCTTCACTCTTCTTAATTATTTTCCATATATTAGTATATTAGAAACAACGTTAATTAAAAGAAGGAACCATAATGTTTTCAAAAATTTTAAGTATTTTTACTATTTTTTCATTACTTAGTAATGTTTATGCAACAAACTTAACAGTTGATTCAACTAATGAGGAAATTATTTCTACTGTCTATGATAACATTAAAAATGATATGAAAAGACTAGGAATTGATTCCAACTATCTAAATAGAGAAGATTTTAAAAGAGATATACTTGAAAAGCTTGAAGAAAGTACTTCCACAAGCACCAATTCGATTAGCGATATAACAGCTAATATCATTTTAAAACTAGAAGAGTTAAAGGCCAAGGCCAATGAATTAAAAATTGATTTGATTGAAGAAGAAAATAGGTTAAAAGAGCGAGGAATTGAAAAAGCATCTATACTTGCCAGAAATATATATTTAGTAGGAGGAATTACAAGTACATTTATAACAGGTATATCAGGAATGACATTAGATATCTTGCAGGCATACAAAGGTAGTAGCTATGAAAAAAAATCACATCCTAAACAAATTAGAGCTCTTAAAATAATAAAACTTTCAGGGTTTATCTCAACACTTTCATTTCTAATCATCGGTGGAGCAACAATGTTTCATTTACAGGAAAAAGTTAAGATCTCAAAAGAAGACTTAAAAAATTATATAGATCAACTAGAAGAAACTGAATCATTAATACAATCTCAAATTGAACAGATTAATAGAGTAAGTTTAATGCTTCAAATATAGTTCTTAGGGCATGCTAAATTCGCCCTTTTTACTTTCAAGTCGTTTAAAGTTTGTTTTAGATTTTAAATTTATAAATATTTACGAACGAGACGTACTTAATGTACGTCGCAGTTGAGTAAATATGCATAAATTTGAAAGATGAAATAAAATCTAAACGACTATGCTCTTTGGAGTTTAAAGCCTCTTATTTTAGTAACCAAAAAGTCAATCATCTCTTCATCAGTTGCAAATACATCTTCAACGAATTCACATTCTAAAAGAAAAGTATTAATTCTTTTAGCAATATTGTGTAATGATTCTACAAGATAAAGCCCACTAATATTTTCTCCGTTGAAAGACTTGATAATTTCTTTTCTAGCGTGATTAAACATTTCACTTTCAGTGATATCATCTGGAATATTATCTGCTCCCATTTTGTCTTCAACTTCTTCAATAGCTTGATCTCTTATATCTTCATCTGTAGAAAAACTAACACCGAACTCAGTTGCCAAAGCATCGACTAACTCTAACCTTGTGGCCATGTTAAACTCAACAAGCTCACTTTCTTTAAGATGATTTAGAGTGTATGCAGCTAAGGCCTTAAGTGTTTCAAAGTCCGTTTTCATTATTTCTCCCTGAAGGGCGCCTATAAGGCAATGTGTTATAATTCCTTAGTAGTTTACCTAGGTTTGTCTTTTAAGTAAATGCTTTAAAGATACAATCTTTCATTAAGAGTCACTTAATTTAAGTGTTAATATTTAATCTGCGAAAATTATTTTTTTAAAATTAATTTAAGAAATTTTCCTAGCCCTAAAACATAGATCAATACCATATAAATTAAACCTGAAATAGCTGAGACTCCTAAAAAAGATAAAGCTTTTAGTAAGAAACTATCACTAAATTTGAAAAATATTTGACTCAAATTTTGAGCAACCAAATAAGTTAAAATTGCTGAAATTAAAATTTTTAATATTTCAAGATTAATAAAAAATTTAACTCCCAATTCAAGTCTCCTATTAAGAAGAAAAGACTGAATTAATGTATTTAGTATCATAGATAAACTTGTACCTAACGCTAGAATTTTAAATCCATAGGAACTAGTAAGAGATACGCAAAAAATAATATTTACCAATATACAAAATACTGACGTGAAAACTGGAATTTGTGGCTCATCAAGAGTGTAAAAAACTGGGCCAAAAATTTTATACAAACCATAAAAAGGTAAACTTAATAAATATAAATTAAGAGCAATTGTCGTCATTGACGTATCTTGAGAAGTAAAGGCTCCCCTTTCAAAAATCAAATGAACAGTCTCAGTTGAAAGGGCCGAAAGCAGTGCAAATGCAGGTAGAACGAGAACAAAGCTAAGTACATAAGTTGAGTTTAGAACTTTCTTTGCCTCCTCTTTATCATTATTTTTCCAAGCTTCACTAAAATGAACCAAGTTAGAGCCTGCAAGAGAAACACTTAAAATCCCTACAGGAAACTGAAATAACCTGAAGGAGTATATCAACCAAGAAACGGCACCCACAACTGTACTAGAAGCTAAAATTGTATTGATTAATAAATTTATCTGAGTAGCGGCGATACCTATTGTTCCAATACCAATTCGATTTAATATTTGTTTAATCTGTGGCGAATAAAAACTTATACCTTTTATTGGCCCAAAGTTATTTTTAAAAATTAATGGAACTTGAATCAGTAATTGAATCAATCCACCAGTGACTACTCCTATTCCTAAACTCAATGCCTTGTTAAAACCATTTTCCACTAATACTGGAGGTAAGAACCACATAGACAAAATCATAATTACATTAAAAAATGCTGGTGCGAGTGAAGGAATAAAAAATATTTTTAAAGTATTTAAAACTCCCATAAATAGGGCCGCAAGTGAAACAAACACTAAAAAAGGGGCCATTATCCTTAATAAGGTAATTGAAAGCTCATACTTTTCTGGATGTACGACAAACTTTGGAGCAAAAAGGCCTATTAACTCAGGCGCAAATATTATAGTTCCAATTGAAATAATCCCCGTAACACAACCTAAAACGAGAACCATTGACCACATTAATCTTCGTGCCTCTAGAGGATCCTTTAACTTTATTTCTGTAAATGTTGGGACAAAGGCCGATGAGAAGGCTCCCTCAGCAAATAGATCTCTTAGTAAGTTAGGAATACGATAAGCAACTAAAAAGGCATCTGTGACCCAGCTAGCGCCAAACATGGCCGCCATAACTTGCTCTCTAACCAGTCCAAGAATCCGGCTCGCAAATGTAGCGACTGCCATTTTCAATGAGGACAATAAAACTTTTCTTCCTTGAGACACTATGCGTCCTAACCTTATTATTTACGCTTAATACCCTATATGATAAATCAGAATCTTTAATTTATATAGAAGAGTTTTATTCTCACGTTCAAAGGAGAGAGTCCGAAATGGAAGCAACAGCGAATTTTTTAAGTTACAGCCCATTTATTGGGGTAGCAGGTTTTGCATTTGCAATGGCCACTTACATGTGGATCCTAAAGCAACCAGCAGGAAATGCTAAAATGACAGAAATCAGTGGGTTAATTGAATCAGGTTCAATGGCCTTTTTAAGAAAAGAGTACACAATACTTGTCGGCTTCTTGGCCGTTGTTGGTATTCTACTTTTCGTAAAGCTTGGTGGTTATACTGCCGGTTGCTACATTCTAGGGGCGACTGCTTCTATGTTATGTGGATTTATCGGAATGAAAGCTGCAACTAAAGCAAACGTTAGAACAGCTGAAGCGGCTGCTTCTTCAGGTCAAGGTAAAGCACTTTCAGTAGCATTCTTTGGTGGTTCGGTTATGGGAATGGCCGTTGCTTCTATTGGATTATTAGGTGTAGCAGTTTGTTACATGCTATTAACTAAAAATGCTCCAACAATTGAAGCTCTAAATGGTTTTGCAATGGGTGCTTCATCAATTGCATTATTCGCAAGAGTTGGTGGTGGTATTTATACTAAAGCTGCTGATGTTGGTGCTGACTTAGTTGGAAAAGTTGAAGCAGGAATTCCTGAAGATGATCCAAGAAACCCAGCGACAATTGCTGACAACGTTGGTGACAATGTTGGTGATACTGCAGGTATGGGTGCAGATATTTTTGAATCTTATGTAGGTTCAGTTATTGCTACAATGTTTATTGGTTCTACTTATGCAGCAGCTGGTGTTTCAGCTGTAATTTTACCAATTTTAGTTATTACTATTGGTTTAATAGCATCTGTTATAGGAATCAGTGCGATGAACGCTCTTAAAAACTGGGATCCAGCTCAAGCATTGAGATGGACGCCAATTATCGGTATTGCGGTACTTTTTGGTGGATCATGGTTTGCAGTATCTTCTATGAACTTTACAGTTTTCCCATATGCTATGGGCCCTTTCTACGCAATGGTAGTTGGTTCATTAGCTGGACTATTCATTGGTTTTGCAACTGAATATTATACAGCTGGAGAATTCAATCCTGTTAAAAAAGTAGCAATGGCCGGAAAAACTGGTCCAGCTACAAATATTATCGCAGGTATTGCTGTTGGTATGTACTCATGTATCGTACCAATTCTTATCATTTCAGCAGCTATTTATTTAGCTAATCACTTTGCTGGATTATACGGAATCGGTATTGCTGCTGTTGGTATGCTTGCAACAACAGGTGTAACAATGACTGTTGATGCTTACGGGCCAATTTCAGATAATGCTGGTGGTATTGCTGAAATGAGTGAATTAGGATCTGAAGTAAGAGCTATTACTGACGGACTTGATTCAATTGGAAATACAACTGCTGCAATTGGAAAAGGTTTTGCTATTGGTTCAGCTGCATTAACTGCCTTAGCTATGTTTTCTGCATACGCTTCTGCTGTTAACCTAGAAACAATTAATATCATGACTCCACAAGTAGTTATCGGACTATTCATTGGTGGAATGCTTCCATTCTTTGTTGGTGCAAATACAATGAGTTCAGTTGGATCTGCTGCTCAAGAAATGGTTGAAGAAGTTAGAAGACAGTTTAGAGAAATTCCAGGAATTATGGAAGGAACAGGAAAGCCAGACACTCAAAGATGTGTTGAGATCGCAACAGCAGCATCTCTTAGAGAAATGGTTCTTCCAGGTGTTACTGCTGTTGTAGCTCCAATCGCTATCGGATTCATTTTAGGAAAAGAAGCTTTAGGTGGTATGCTTGCAGGTGCAACTGTTACAGGTGTTTTACTAGCGCTATTTATGGCAAATGCCGGTGGTGCATGGGATAACGCTAAAAAAGCTATTGAACAAGGTCATATCGAAGGTGAAAAGAAAGGTACTGAAGCACATAAAGCTGCTGTTACTGGAGACACAGTTGGTGACCCATTCAAAGATACATCTGGTCCAGCAATGAACATTTTAGTTAAGCTAATGTCTATTGTTGCTCTAGTTATTGCTCCTCTTTTATAGATTATAATTCTTTTTATTATATCTGGGCCTAAGTATTTACTTAGGCCTTTTTTTAAACAGTTAAATCCACTTTTTAGATAGACCACATTCCATTAATCTATTTAACTCTAAATAAAAAACAAGCTAGAACCTTTGAAAAACAGAGGAGAAAATATGAAGAATATAATACTAATTATTTTAATTTCGACAATTTCAATTAGTTCAAACGCAGCTCAGTTTATGAAAGTTAAACCAAAACTTTTAGACTCTACATTTTTAAAAAGAATTGCTCGTCCAGTTGCTTATTTAGCAAGTGGTGCAGAAGAGTTTAACTACTCTGAAATGGAATTAGAGTTTGTAAAAATGAGAATTGAGAAACAAGAAAGTAGAACTAAAGCGATAAAAAAATACCTTTGGTCTTCTAAAGGAGGAGAAAGACTTCATTCTTTAAAATTAAGAAAAGTAACGAACTATGACTATAGAGTCGTTTACGATATTTTCCTCGATGAATTTGCTGACGAAGACATCACACAAGAATATGCTAACAAAATTGATACATTTTCAGAGCTGTTAATAAAAGTTGATAGATCATCAAAAGCAATTCAATTATATGAATTTGTTTACTCAGGTGAAGCTCAATATTCAACAGGCTTTTCAGGGCATGGACATATTATTTTTAATCACGCTTCAAAAGAGATGATTGTTATTAACAAAGTCTCCTTTGAATAATGTAAAAGACTGTATTTTTTACATCATGACAGAACATGTTAGATTAAATGTAATGTGATTTTTTCTATATTCTGTATTCTTCGCTCATGAAAATACAGAGTATAGCTTTATTTTTAATTGTAAGTATATCAACAGCAAATGCCGGTTCAGTAGTTCGCTTTAATCATCAGAACAAAACATTTAAAAATAAAAACTGTCTCGCTACTAACACTTGTGATTTGAAAGAATTCAATCTTAATAGTTATGACTACAAGGTAAACTTTAAACATCAAAGCCCTAGTTATGGTTCTAACCTATACTCAAGTTACAAAACGGAAAAAATAGAAGACCTTCAAAATTATGTCATTGTTCAATATATAAAAGGTTGCCAGTACCACTCATTTGTTGAAGATGGAAAAGTAAAATATAGATTTAATATATTAAGAGAATTTTTTGGTGGATTTGCAAAATTCGTTCATAAAGAATGGGTTGTAGATTCTATTGATGACGACCCCGTTTATAATAGTACCGAGCGCGGTCGTCATTTTGCCTATAAATGGAATACAGTTCCAGATAGTTATGACAAAAAAACTCAAAAATATTATGGAGTAGAACGACCAACAACTCCTAGATTATATATTAGTGATCTTCCCTCAACTGCATTTGCAGGAAAATATGAAGCAAAAAATATTTCTCTAAAATTTAAAACTTGTATTTATAAAAACCAAGATGTGCCATCTGTTGTTTCACCAACAACAAATATAGATAATGCAATTAAATGCTATACATGGCAAAGCTCATTTATTTATGACCACCAAAAGAAATCATATTATTCAAGTAATAAGATTTCTAAGGCGTGTGAACTAGCTCCTTAGAACTGAAACTTCACCGCTAGTTTTGCATCAAGACCTTTTCTATTTTCTAAGACTTGCTTTGAATTCAATACACTAGATGGTGAGTCTCTATCTATGTCTCCGCCAAAAGTATAACCAACTTCAGCAAAAACGTTTAGAGTATCAGGAGTAAGAGTCATATCCATATTTCCAACAACTCTAAAATCTAAATATGAACCAAACTCAGCAGACTGAGTATTTGTTAACAAATTAGTTTGAGTTAAACTTCCAAAATAATAAACATCTAATCCGCCACCAATCGCTAACATATCTCCAGACATTACTTGCATTCTAGCTAATAAATAAGCGGCCAGTTGAGCATCATACTCTGTAATTTCAATATCCTGTTGTTCAATAGTTCTCGTCATTGTGTAATTTACACCAATTGCGCCCGACCAATTAAAAGTATCAGACTCACTTCCTAAAATACCTTCAGCGCCAACTTTAAATCCGCCTCTTCCAGCTGAACCATCTTCTGTTGAAGTTGCATTCGTTTTATTAGAAAAAGATGGAGAAACAATTCCCTTCATATCAAAGTTCATACCATCTGTTTTCTGATTCATTATTCTAAATCTTAAATATAATTCAGGGTCAACTAGTCCTGTCTCGGATGTTGTTACCTTCGCCGCACTAGAAGTGAAAGTTTGTGTCTCTATATCACCAGAAAATTGATAACCTAAAATACCTCCAATTGATAATCCATCTTGAACACCCATTGCGAGTTCTTGATAAAAAGTCATTTTAGACTGATCAATTGTACTTGTTTTAGTTTGACTACCTGAACTAGCGTTTCTTGTATCATAGGAAAAAGTTGTATAACCAATCGAGCTCATTCCAAATAGTTTACCCTGTGAAGGCATATACATTAGCTTGGCCATATTAGATTTTTGAGTTTGGGAAGACATTTTCATCATAGAGGCCTTCTTCTTCTTTCTTACTTTTCGCTTTCTCATTTGAGCAAAAGTCTCTGGTTGCAATAAAAGAAAAAATATTAAAACCTTGAAAAGTTTCATAAGTACTCCAATTTATGTTTATATATTAATTCTAACGGAACTTTCCACAGGTACAAGACAAGAAAACTTTGCGCGAAAGCTAAAAAAAAGCCTATCAATTTGATAGGCTTTATATTTATAGAAAGATTAAATTTTAACTTTAGAAACAACCACCAATCTGTGTTGAGTTAAATGCATTAGTATTATTTACATCACCAGTAACATTAATTCTTGATACATATAAATAATTTCCTGAGTCTATTTGAACTCCATTTGAATTATTCACACTATACCCACTATAAAATTGGTTATTATAAACAACGTTATTATTGTGAGGTAAAATTACACTATTACTAACTTTAATAGTAAAACATTTGTCATTCATATACATTGCTGAATTGGAAAATTGATTTTGAGTTATAACAGATACTGCATTAAATACCTCTGTTTCTCCAAGACCTTCAAATACAGCCTTATCGTTTTCAACTCTCCACTTACCAGATAAACCTCTTAATTTTGTTTCGCTAACGATTCCAGTTGAATCAGATGGCGAAGTGTAAAGAAAGAAAGTTCCATTGGTATCAATTTTCATCTTAACGTATGAACTATTAACACCTAAATTTTGATAAGCTTCATTATATTGGCTTCCAAAACTTGTTCCGGCTTCTGTTACCGCTAATTCTTCCGCTGTTGGAAGACCATTTTCAGCGTTAACAAATTGATAAAAGTATTCAATGCTGGCCGCACTTGTAGGGCCATCTTCATTTTTTTTACCACAGGCAACTACTAATAAGGCAGCAAACAAAAAAGGTAATGCTTTCTTAAACATTTTTAATCTCCTCATTTCAATTAAAAAAATATATTCATTTGTATATGAAGCAATAATAATGCCAAAAAAACTCACCCTATTTCGAGGGCTTAGATATAACTGGCCGTTCAAAAAATGAACACCTGTAGTATCCTCTGACTAATAAATAATCATTATCTCCACCTTTATATATACTTTCAACCAAGGGCCTTAAATAGGAACCTTAAAACATGGCCGTGCCTTATTTAGGTTCTAAAAAACTGAATAAAAACAGTAATTTGACGAGTTCTTCATTTTTTGGATAAGTTCAATAAAATTTTTTTTATTAATAACTTCAGAGGTGAAAGCAAAATGATTGGTATAACTAAAACCTCCTTATGGCTGCCGAAAGGCTTTGAAGACTCTCACTTTATAAGTCAGCAAAGTTCAGTTCCAGAGTTTGTTATAAGAGAAAAAATGGGCATCAAACAAAAGTGCCGTGCAAAAAAAGAAACTCAAACATCATGGATGGCCATAAAAGCTTGTGAAAAACTTCTGGTTAATGAAGATAGAGATAGTATTGATCTAATAATCTGGACCGGATCTGAATATAAAGATCATCCTGTTTGGTCAGCCGGAATCTTTATTCAAGAAGCACTTGGATTAAAAAATGCTTATGCATTTGATGTCGCTGCTAGATGCTCTACAAATGTTCTAGGTTTAAAACTTGCTAAAGATATGATGAATTCAGATAAAACCATTAATAAGGTTTTGTTATGTGGCGGTCACAAAACTGGTGAGCTAGTTAATTACAAAGATGAAAATGCTAGATTTTTATATAATTTAAGTGATGGAGCTAGTGCAGTTTTAATTGAAAGAGACAAAGGCACACCAATACTTGAATCTAAATTTATAACTGATGGAAGCTTTAGTAAGGATGTAATAATTCCAGCTGGCGGAACACATCTACCGATGAGAGATGGTGTAAAATATGAAGATACTTTTCTATGTGTTCCAGATATAAGTGGCATGCGAGAAAGACTGGCGCAAAAATCCCTTAATAACTTTTTAACAGTTATTAAAGAGGCAGCTATAAAGTCAATGAATAAGCCTATAGATTATTTAGCAATATTACATATGAAAAAGTCCATTCATAATCAAATTTTAAACTCTCTTGAACTTGGACAAGAACAATCTATTTATCTGGATGAATATGGCCATTTTGGAGCTCCTGATCAAATACTTTCACTTGCTTTAGCAGAAGAACAAGGAAAGTTAAAAAAAGGAGATCATGTTGTATTAGCAAGTGCAGGCATTGGCTATACGTGGTCAGCAATAAGCCTTGAATGGAAAGGCCCATTAAGTGTTAATGGAAGTTTAAATAAGGAGGAAAAATAATGAAAAGAGTATTTATCACAGGAGCAGCGAACGGTATTGGTCTAGCGACAGCAACAAAGTTTTACAACGATAATTATCATTTAGTTCTTGTAGACCTCCCCTCTTTAAAAGAAAGTGAGCTAGAATCTCGTTTTCCAGAAAGAATGACTTATATACAAGCAGATGTTTCATCTGAAGATGGATTATCAAAAATTAATCTTGAAATTGAAAAAGGTATAGATGTTTTAATTAATAATGCTGGCATCACTCGAGATGCGACTTTTTTAAAAATGACAAATGAGCAGTGGGATCAAGTAATTTCAGTTAATTTAACTTCAATTTTCAAACTTTCTCAATTAGCTGCAAAAAAAATGAAAGAAAATAATAATGGGGTTATTTTGAATGCCTCTTCTGTTGTTGCTCATTACGGAAATTTTGGACAAACAAATTACACAGCTACAAAAGCTGCTTTAATAGCTATGACTAAAACATTATCTAAAGAGCTTGGACGCTATAATATAAGAATAAACTGCGTTGCTCCAGGATTCATCGCAACTAATATGGTTAAAAAAATGCCAGAAAAAATTCTTCAGTCCATGGAAGAGAAATCTCCTCTTAATAAGTTAGGTAAACCTGAAGATATTGCAAACGCTTACAGTTTCTTAGCAAGTGATCAAGCCTCTTACATTACTGGAACAACCTTAAATGTAGATGGTGGTGTTGTAATAGGATAATTATGACAAAGCTAAATTATAAATTAGAAGGAAATAAGTCTGGGCCAACATTAGTTTTTATTAACGGACTTTTTGCGACAAAAGAATCTTGGGAAAACATAACTAGAAACCTAGTTAAAAATTATCAAGTTCTTACTTATGATACACGAGGACAGGGAAAATTATCTCCAGCACTTTCAGAGTTTGATTCTTTTACAGACTTAGCAAACGAGTTAAATGAGCTTTTAAATTATTTAAATATAAAAGAACCTGTAAATTTAATAGGAATTTCATTTGGTGCAAAAATCGCATTAAAATTTTCTTCAATATTTCAAAGTAGAGTTAATTCTATTTTTGCAGCTAACACTTATCACGAGATGACTCCTTTTTTAAAGCATAAGATTAATTCTTGGAGATTGGCCAATTTAAAAGGTGGACCTCTACATCGATTTGAGGTTGCTCTACCTTGGATCTGGAGTGAAAAAACAATTGAATCAAAGCCAGAACTCATTGAGTTTTATAGAAAAAATGCATCTGTGATTGATAAAGAGAAAGCAAATAAGCTTTTAACGTTGGTTATGCAAGAAACTGTAGATTTAGGAAAAATTGAATGTCCAGTTTTAATATGTGCAGGCAAAGAAGATATTTTAACACCTGTTTCTTATCACTATAACATGGCCAAAAATATAAAATGTGCACATGTTGTAGAAGTCGATGCTGGTCACGCATCTTTAATTGAAGCACCAGAAGAGGTAGTTGGTTATTTAGGTGCTTTTTTAAATACTGTTAACGGGAGAGAGAATGCCTCTAGTAAATTTCTTAATAGAGAATTCTAATAATTACTCTAATAAAGAAGCTATCTTTGATCAAAAAGAACAAAGATCTATCTCTTACTCAGAGCTTCTTGATGAATCCTACAAATGGGCATCGTGGCTTGAAAACAAAGGCGTTGCAAAAGGAGACAGAGTCGCAATCCTTGCAACCAATCGACTTGAACACATTTTACTTTTATTTGCATGTTCATTATTGAATGCATCCTTAGTTCCATTGAACTTTAGATTATCAAAAAATGAGATTGATGAGTTAATAGATATTACAAATCCGAAAGTTTTTTTAACAGAATTTGAACCATGTGAAAGATCAACTAACTTTAAAGATATTAAATTTCCTAAGCCTCATTCTAACTTCACTCCACTAGAAAATAAATCACTTCTAATTTTGTTCACATCAGGAACGACAGGCACTCCTAAGGGAGTAATGTTAAGTGATTTAATGATTGAAACTAATATTAAGTACACATGTGAGTGTTGGAATTTAAATAGTGATGACATTGCGATTATTGAAACTCCATTTTTTCATACAGGGGGATACAATGTTTTTTGTCTTCCATTATTAAAACTTGGAGGGAAGGTTATTTTGGCAGAAAAATTTGATGCAAAAAATGCAATCCAATCAATTTTCGATCATAAAATTACTGTATACTTCGGCGTACCAACAATGTTTCAATTAATTGCAGACAATGAGTTATTTACAAAAAAATCACTTGAATCCATAAGGTTTTTTATAAGTGGAGGGGCTCCAATAAGTTTAAGCTTAATTGAAAATTATCAAAAACTAGGATTAAATTTCAAACAAGGTTTTGGGCTTACAGAGGTTGGCCCAAATTGTTTTTTATTGAATGAGCGAGATTCTATAAGAAAGATAGGTTCAATCGGAAAGCCTATGCCTCATAGCGATGTAATTGTTTTAAATGAGAATAATAGACCAGTTAAAGTTGAAGAAACTGGAGAACTCTTAATAAAAGGGGATCATGTTTGTAGTGGTTACTATGGTAGGCCCGATCTTTTTGAAGAAGTAATGTTTGAAGGATACTTTAGAACAGGAGATCTCGTAAAGTATGATAATGAAGGTGATTATTATATCGTAAGTAGAAAAAAAGATATGTATATATCAGGCGGAGAAAATGTGTATCCAGCAGAAGTGGAAAAACAATTATCTACTCACCAAGATATTGATGATTCAGTAGTAGTGTCTGTACCAAATGAGAAATGGGGAGAGGTTGGTCTTGCTTTCTTAAAAACTAAACGTCACTTTGAAGTATCTGAGATAAAAGATTTTCTTAATAAAAAATTATCAAGATATAAAATGCCTATGTATATTGAAAATAGAAATGAATTTCCCATTCTTCCAAATGGAAAAGTTAATCGAAAGCTTCTCAAAGAAGAAGCAAGGAATCTAATATGAGTGTAGAAATTTTCAAATATTTAATGACTGCAATTTTTGTCATAATAACTTTTTATTTTTCATATATTGGAATGAAAAAAACTAAGTGTTTAAAAAGTTTTGCTATTGGTAATGGAGATATGTCTCCATACATAATAGGAATAACAATGGCATCATCAATTGCTTCAACAGCAACTTTTGTCATAAACCCAGGATTTGTTTACACCCATGGTTTAAGTGCATTAGCTCACTATGCTATTGCAGGTGGATTAGGAGTGATAACAGCATTCTTACTTTTAACAAATGGATTTAGAAAACATGGAGTTAGCTCAGGAGCTTTAACTTTACCAAGTTGGATTCAAGGACGTTATGGGCATAGAAGTTTAAGTACTTTTTTCGCCATCACTAACCTATTAAGCATTACATTCGTAGTACTTATTTTAGTAGGATGTTCAATTATATTTAAAAGTATGTTCCCAATATCTCAAAATATGGCCTTAACATTAATTTTATTATTTGTTTTTGCTTATGTTTTAATGGGTGGAACTTATGCCCATGCTTATACAAATACATTTCAGAGTATATTAATGTTAGGTATATCAATATGTTTATTTGTTGGAGGGTTAAAATATTTTGATGGAGGTTTTTTTACTTCATTAGAATCTGTTTCACAAAACTTTGCAAAATTTATTAATCCAGAAAGTTCATTATATTATGATTTCTTTTCCGTCTTTTTAAGTTCATTTATTGTAACTTTTGCATTGATGTTACAACCCCACATCATCACTAAAGTTTTATATATAAAAAGTGATAAAGACGTTAAGAAGTTTTTACTATCTACCTTCTTAACTTATATTTGTTTTAATTTAGTTTTATTTGTAGGCCTATATGCCCAACTTTCTGGTGTAGAAGTGATAAGACAGGACGCCACGATGGCACAATATCTACTTTTTGAATACTCAAGTCCAATAGGAAAATACTTTGTCTCTTTTGTTTTTTTAGCTCTCTTTGCTGCTGGTTTAAGTACATTAGATGGAATTCTAGTGGCACTCTCATCAATGGTAGCTAATGATATTTTTATTCCCTTTAAAAAGAATTTAACATCTGAACAATCTTTATCATTATCTAGATATGTTTTAGTTGCCATAGGCTTAATCTCATTTGCAATAGCCTGGAGTCCTCCTAAGCTAGTAGGTTTGTTTGCACAAAAGGGAGTCTATGGTTTAGCAGCGGCAACTTTTGGCCCTATTGTACTAGGTATTCTTTCTAAGAAGACTTATTACTCAGTTACAAGCATGTTTGTTATCTCAGTTGTACCTGCTTCAATTCATTTTTACTTAAATATATGGGGTGGGGTATTAAACCCAAGTGTTTCAGCTGCCTATGGGATAATTTGTTCAATAGGATTAATTGTATTATTTAAAGCAAAAGTATTTTTAAATAATAGTACAAATCTACAAGAGCAAAAAAGCTAAAAGTAGATTAGTATATCACGCATTTCAGAGGCATTATGACCCTTTTGCCCCCATAGTGCCCCTACAATTCTAACAAAGTCTAATCACGTGGCCAGTTAATAACAGCATTCTGTTCGTGTCAGTGGAGCTTTCAAGAGTTATTATGTTTTTAGAGATGTTGAGGACCACTTGACTCAAGGATGGAGAATTTGGTTTTCGAGACAACGTACATCTCATGGACACACACCAACGCTAGGTAAATATAGGTTGTCGATGACCTCTCTCCCGGAAAATTATAACCGTCGAGAACCTATTTTACTAGCATTGCAAAGGAGGCACCCCTATGACCAAACTTGCGATCGCTGTTGAACCCTCAAAGCACCCTGCTCACCGACAAAATTATCGGATTTGGTATCTCGAGCTTAACTCAACTGGAGATGTCATTAGTATCGGTGTTAAATCACGCGAAGAGTTAATTAAATCAATGTTTTCAGATTATAAGAAGACAGGGAAGTCTTCATGGAGAGCGTTCAGGAAGAACGAAACAAGGTCAACTCAAATTGATCTTATGGATTTCGTCTCGCAAAACATGTTTGAGAACACCCACTTTGGAGAGCTACCTACCTTAGGTGAATTCCAGAGCACCCTCGATCACTTGCAGATGAGTTTAGAACTACGCTCTATTGCGTAAAAGCAGGGGGGTCTTTAAGACCCCTCTCTTTTTTAATGGTCATGATCGTGATCCCTTTCAGTGAATCCAGAAGTTCTTACATTATTTAAAATTACTTTTGGAGTTGTTACTCCTTTTAGTACAGCACTATGAACATGTAAAAAGTTTTCTGAACCTTCATAAGGCTCACACATTATAGGTGATCCAGTTAAATGATATTTTGAGTTTAAAATTAAATTTAATGTTCCTGGAGTATGACCAGGATATGATCTAACTGACCATTGGCCGATTACACTTTCAAACGTCATAACTTCAGTATTACAACTATCATTAACACTACCAATTGATTGAATCGTATTAAAAATATCACTCACCCATGCACCGACACCAGGTTTATTATTATATCCAGTAATTAATGGAAAATCGTTTATATGAGAAAATAATTTCATTGATTCTACTGAATAACCAATATTAACAATTTCTTCAAAAAACTCAGGGTTAAAATGATCTATATGGTTATGAGGAGAAAAATACTCAATCTCCGTTTCATTTTTTCTTATTCCCATGCACTCTTGAATTATATTATCAACATTTGAGATAAGCTCTGATGTAGGTGTTAATGAATCATTAACGCCATTTCTAAATTGAGTTATATCTCCACCTGGGTCACCATAGCCAGTTCCATAAATAAAAACTTTAGTTTTATTTTCTAATGTTAATCCTTTTATTACATAAGTATTCGCAGTTTCTACAGCTCTTAAGCTATTATCAGACATTTTTTGTCCTAGAACAGAATAAGTAACATAAAATTTTCCTTTTTCGATTTCATCAATTCCAGTTTTGACTTCAAATGCATTTTGATTATTAGAAATATTTCCTCGTGAATTACAAGACACCGAGGGGTAAGTTTTTTTTGTATCGACTTCACTACTTTCTTCTTCATTAAGTTTTTCTAAGTCAGTTGGCCTTGAATCAACTGGCACACATGCAATAAATAAATTTCCTAATAATAAAAATAAACTCAACTTCTTCCATGTACTTTTCATAAACTCTCCAATTCTTTTTCAATGTATGTGTAATACGGATTAGAAATAAAAAAGTTTCAAAAGAACTCTAACTATCTAAAATTACATCAACTTTATTGTTTTCTAATGAATTATAATTAGTTAAATTAGCCCCATGGAAAAAGAAATCAATTATATACCTGTTAAATCTGCTCTAAACTGGGATCAATACTTTATGCTTCAAGCAATGATTGCAAGCTTTAAAAGTAAGGACCCTTCTACAAAAGTTGGAGCTGTTTTTGTTGATGGTCAAAACCATCAAATTACTATGGGTTATAATGGATTTGTTGCAGGTCTTGATGAATCAAAACTTCCATGGGGAAAAGATAAGTCAGTAGATTTAGAACATCAAAAATATGGATATGTAGTTCATGCTGAAGCAAATGCTATTTTGCATGCTCCTAGATCTCTTTCTGGATCAAAGGCCTATGTAACCTTATTTCCATGTCATGAGTGTGCAAAACTTTTAGCAAGCTCAAAAGTTAGTGAAGTGATTTTCTTATCTGACAAACATAAAGATACAAGCTCAACAAAAATTTCAAAGCGTATTTTTGAAATGGCCGGAATTCAAATCAGACAATTAGAAATGGATGACAATATTTTAAATAGTTTATCTAATCACTTAGGAGAGCTTACTTCCCAAGTCTAAATAGTCTTTGTGTTCTTCTAAAATCATAATAAGAACATGCTCTATCTTTAAATTTTTGTTTTTTAACTTCATCAAACTTTAAATCTTCAATATCAGGATGACGAGACTTTAAAACAATTCCTTTGCAATATTTATCAAGTGAATTAAATTCCTTCTTTCTTTTTTTCTTTCTTTTAAAGAAGTCACTAAATCCTTTGTCATACTGCCTTTCTTTAGCAAGTTTAGATTCAAGAGGTACTAAAGCTGCACTCATACAAGAGTTTGCAAGTAGTAATAATTTTTCACTATCCTTAGGGTCTGCATCATAACGGGCCCTTTGTTTTTTGATAATACTTAAAAACTTTTTATAAAAGAAATCTGAAAATTGTAACATTAAATCTTCATATGTATCTTTTGCTTGAACGGCATCTAATATTGGATCACCATCATCTTGAATGAAATTATCTATTAAAATTTTTGCACTATTCTCTCGTGATAAGCGAAATAAAAACTTTAACTTAGGATCTTTTAAATCTCCTCTTTCAATGGTGATGTTAAAATCCTCTTTTATGATTGCTCTTAATGCCGTCTCAACAGAAAAATTATTTCTACTTGGAGCTAATATTTCTGAAAGGGCAGTAACTTGCATACTAGCATTTTCACAGGGAATTAAAGCTCCTTCATGAATTGAGCAAATACCTGAAGCAACTTTTAAAGCGCTATTAATTTGATCCTTTGTTTTATTTACTAATGCTTTCAAATTTTTATATTTTTTTGGATTTAACTCATTTGAGAAATTATTAAGATACTCACTCGTATATGTTAAAAAGTTTTGAGCAGATATATTTAATCTTGGAATTTTAGAGTTATACTCACTCATAACAAGTTCAGAGTTTTCTTCAAGAACTTCTTCAAGTCTTTGAGCAACATATTTTCTTGCCTCTATATTTAAAGAATTAACAAGAAAAATTAAATCATCAGTAGTTGGGGGATTATTAACAACATCTCCATATAATGCTTTAGCATTAGCTTCACAACCATCTCTTGGACTTTGTCTTTCTGGACATGAGTTTGAGCCTAAACAAGCTTGTGTATCTTTACCTGAAAAAAAGTACAACCAGTTTCCGCACTCTCTATCTTGCTTAAAAGCATTAAAGAATGGCCTAGGGGAAGTAAACTTTCCATTATTAAATTTCTCTTGAGCGAAAGTTTGATTAATTACTTCAATTAGTAAATTATATCTTTTATTTTTTATATCATCGTTACTGCCACCTTTCTTTTTAAGGTCGGCAATTGTGCTTTTTGCATCTTGAATTTTTCCTATAACATTTTTATTAATTGATAAAAACTCAGCTTGAAGCTTTAAGGCCCTTCCTTGCTCATTTCCTTGATCATCATTAGCAGGAATTGATCCCGTAATAACTCTGTTTATCCACGAATTATAAGCTGGAATTTTTTTAGTTAGTAAGGTGATTCCTCTGTAAACATTTGAACAAGCAGATTCTAATTTTTCATCAGAGCTTGAAAAACAATCTTCTTCGTTATGAATATCGCTTGCAAACTCTAACACTGTTTTTACATCTCTAGCTTCACAATAAGACTTTGCCATTCCTTGCAATGTACAAGGAAGTGCAATTTTTAACCCTGTAGTCTCTAACTCTTCAATCCTCGTATTATACCTCATTTCTCTGAAAATATTATTAACTCCATCAACTAATGAACTACCTGCTAAAACTGCTGCACCTGTTGGCCCACCATAAACAGCACCAGCAAGTCCAACTAACTGTGCTCCAATTTTTATAAACATATTAGTTTTATCTCTTGTACACCTAGAGGCTGCTGCCGCATTATTTGCTAATTGAGAAATATAACCTGTTAACAAGTTGTAACTACTTAATCTAATTTGTCTTTCATTTTCTTCATCATTAATCGCGCCTGAAGCCTGTTGGTAAACAAGCTCAACTTGTCTTTTACCATATTCATTTAAAAGAATATTTATTGAACCATAATATTCTTCCGCTGGGTTATAAGAATCAGCTACAAGGTCAATATCAGCCTGAGTCCAGTCAGGGTTGTTTACCTTATATTCAGCTATTAAAGCATTTACTCTTTTTGCAATTTCAACTTGTAGAGCGTCAGAAATTTGATTTACTTCAAGCTGAAGCCTTCTCGTTTCTTCACCTGATCTTCTATAATAATTATCTAATGCTTGAACTTCATCTAATATGCTATTTCCTAAATTCTTATAAAATGAGCAATCTTCATCATCTCTCATATTTTGAATAATTTTTACTAAGCTTTGGGCCTTATTAAGTGCAATTTTAGTGAGTTGTCCTTCACTTGTACAAAATGCCGAACGTAAATCTGCGCTAGGATCATAAGCTGCAAACACTTGAGATATAAAAAATAAACACATAAATAAGAAAATTTTAAGCATATTATGGGGCTCCTAAATATTGAGAGGCAATTAAATAATATGCGAGATTCATAGTCAATTTAAGGGGGTTATTATTATTATAAGTTTTTGTTATGACTCTTTGCACATCGTTCTTATTTACTGACGATAAGTACTTACTATGGTTTAATCCTCATGATTAAATTACATTTCAAATCATGGAGCCCCTATTATGACTAAGCCATTTATTGTTGTTTGTGACGGCATGGATTCTCACCAATTTAAAAGACTTCAAACAATGGATGAATTTGAAGTACACCCAGAAAAAAAAGTTACTCAAGATCAGCTAGATGAATTATTGCCAAAGGCCTCTGGCCTAATTATCAGATCGGCTACAACAGTAACTGCTGAAACTTTAGAAAAAGCACCAAATTTAAAATACGTCATCAGGGCCGGTGAAGGAACTGATAATATCGATAAAAAATCTTGTGAGTTAAAAGGCGTAAAAGTTTCAAATACTCCCGGTGCAAATAATAACTCAGCGGCTGAACACGCTATAGCTTTAATGATGACTGTTCTTAGAAAAACAGCATTTGCTCATCAAACAATGAGAAGCGGTGGATGGGATAAATCAAAGTATACAGGTGTTGAGCTTTGGAAAAAAAGAATTGGTATTATTGGCTTTGGTAGAATTGGTCAGATAGTTGCTAGAAGATTAGCAGGTTTTGAAGTTGAGGTTGAATTTTATGATCCATTCTTAGAAGAAAGCGACATTCCATATGCGAAGAGAGAAAAGGATATAAACAAAATATTCGCTGAATGTGACATCATTTCAATTCATGTTCCTTTAATGGATGCAACAAGAAATTTAATTACTTCTACTCAATTAGATTTAATGAAAGAAGGTGCAATTATAGTTAATGCAGCAAGGGGCGGAATTGTTAACGAAGAAGACCTTCATAATGTATTAAGCACAAATAGAATAAGAGGAGCTGGTTTCGATGTTTTCGCTACTGAACCACTACCTGAAACTTCTAAATTAAGAACATTAAATAATATTGTACTAACTCCACACTTAGGCGCTTCTACTGAAGAAGCTCAAGTTAGAGTTGGTGAAATGGCAGTCAATCAAATGAGAGAATTCTTTACAAATAATAATCTGTTAAACGAGGTAAAAGCTTAATGCAATCAATCGCAATTGTTGGTTCCCAATGGGGAGATGAAGGAAAAGGAAAAATAACGGATATGTTTGGTGAGAAGTGCAATTTAGTTGTGCGCTACCAAGGTGGAAACAATGCGGGCCATACTATCATAGTTGGCGATAAAAAAGTTGTTCTTCATTTAATTCCCTCAGGTATTTTAAGAGATGAATGTGTGAGTGTTGTAGGTCATGGAGTTGTTTTTGATCCTCGTGCATTTAAAGAAGAACTTGAACACGTAAAACAAAGTGGAATAAATGTTACTCCAACTAAATTAAAAATTTCAGAAAATTGTAGTGTTATCACAATTTATAATAAAATTTTAGATGCTCAAAGAGAGTCTAAGGGTCCGATTAAGATTGGTACGACAGGTAAAGGAATTGGACCAGCATATGAAGACAAAACATCTAGAAAAGGTTTAAAACTTAAAGATTTAAAAGATAAAGATACTTTAATCCAAAAGTTAAAAGCAAACATGGTTGAAAAGGAAATATTATTTAAGCATCTATATAATATTGAATTTCCTTCTATTGAAGAAGAAGCAGAAGAATTATTTGAGCTAGGTAAACTTATTGCTCCGTATTTATGTGACACTTTTTCACTTGTTGATGAAGCTTTCACTAATAAAAAGAAAATACTTTTCGAAGGGGCTCAAGGAGTTCTTCTTGATATTGATTATGGTTCATATCCATATGTAACTTCTTCAAATACTTCTTATGGTGGAATTTTCACAGGTGCAGGGCCAATTGCAAGTCATGTAGATGAAGTAATTGGAATAACGAAAGCATACACTACAAGAGTTGGCGAAGGTCCTTTTCCAACAGAACTTTTTGATCAAATTGGTGAAGACATTCAGAAAAAAGGTAATGAATTTGGTGCAACAACTGGTAGAAAAAGACGTTGCGGCTGGATTGATCTTCCTTTACTAAAATACTCTGCTAAAGCTTCGAATCTAACTTCTTTAGCTTTAACTAAATTAGATATTTTAAGTGATTTTGAAGAAATAAAAGTATGTTATGCATACGAATTTGAGGGAAAACAAATTGATTGCGCTTACCCAGGAATTGATCTCACAAAAGTAAAACCACTTTTTAAAACTTTAAAAGGTTTTAAAGATGATTTTAAATCTAATGACTTATCAAAAGAATTAGAGGAATATATTAGTGAGATTGAAAAAAATGTTGGTATTCCAGTAGGTATTTTAGCTTACGGGCCAGAAAGAAGTGAAATTATGTTTAGAAAGGATTATCTATGAAATTTTTCGCTCTAATAAGTTTATTCTTAATTTGTTCGTGTAACTCAGACGGCGAACCTGAAACTTTTAAAAGATCACTTGATCAATACGACCAATACATTAACCAAAAAAATGCACCATCTGGCTCTCCTGACTTAGAAAACGATACGAAAATATCAAACTCAACTTATAAAATGGATCTATACCTTTATAAAGATGGAAAATTTCATTACGACATGGAAAATGACTGGGGAATTATAGATGGAAATGGAACATGGAAATATGATGGTGGGTCTTTAAAGCTTCTTGCTAAAGAAGCAAAATACGATCTTTTAATGATTGTTCAAACGGATAATGCTGAAGGTTCAAAAATTTCAGTTCAATTTAGAGATCGAGAAGGTCGTAAAAAACTCAATCTGATCAAAGACTAATTAATACTTACAAAATATAGTGACTTCATCAAGCGGTGAGGTCACTGACATGTCTAATGAAGTGCCTAAAACAGCATTTCCAATTACGTGCCATTCTTCTCTATTACCAAATTTAATATTTAATTTTCTTATCAATGAATTAGATCTATCAGGTTGCTCCACACAAACTTGACCAATCATCATAGACGCCTCATCAGGTTTAGGGTCAACTTCTTTTTTTACAGAAAAGTACCCACAAGGTCTTGGATCACGAATATTAATTTTTACAACTTGATCAGTCACTTCTCCTTTTACACTAAGGCCGCAAACGACTGGAGCTGCAAATGAATAGGTTGAAAATAAGAAAGCAAAAACAAAAATCTTCATAGTTCGTCCTGACTAAGAGTTATTGTAAGAGTTCACCATAAAGTGAACCATTTCTAAACTCCTTTAGTCTAACATCAATAATTTTGTTTGATAAATCTTGCTGTGAGTCAACTTTAATCTTAACAAAATTGGAAGAATACCCTTCAAAAAGACCCTCATTATCGCGTTTTTCAAATAGCACTTGTGAAGATGAGCCAACTTGATTTCTTGCAAATGAATCAAGTTTCGCCTCTCCTAGCATCATTAGAGTCTTTACTCTTTCCTTTTTAAGTCCGTGTTGAATATGATTATCCATAGCAGCAGCAGTTGTTCCTTTTCTCTTAGAAAATGGGAAAACGTGAAAGTGCGTAATTGGAAGCTTTCTTAAAAGATTAAATGTATTTTGGAACTGCTCATCACTCTCTCCTGGAAAACCACAGATCACATCTGCACCAATTCCGGCCTGAGGAAATGCATCCTTAATTCTTTCAATAATTCTTTCATAATCTTCAACGAGATACTTTCTTCTCATTGATTTTAAAATATCATTATCACCACTTTGAAGTGGAACATGGAAATGATCCATAAATTTATCAGAACTAGAAAAAACTTCTAATAATTCGTCTGTAATTGTATTTGGCTCCACTGAGGATAGTCTTAGTCTTTCTAACCCATCAACCCTTAGAACTTGTTTAACAAGGTCTGAGAGCTTCTCACCATGTCTTTCATACTCACCGATATTTACACCTGTTAAAACGATTTCTTTAAAACCCTTTTCTACTAATCCACGGGCCTGAGAAACAGCGTCTGCAATTTTTATTACTCTTGAGCGTCCTCTTGCAAATGGAATAATACAAAATGAACAGATATAATTACATCCATCCTGTATTTTCAAAAAGGCCCTTGTGTGAGTATCTGCAGGAGTTGTGGCAGCACCCCAAAACTCATTTGATTTTTCAATTTTTATTAATTGATCATGATCTTCATTTAAATAATCAAAAACTTTATATTTTTCCCAGTTTCCTAGGATTAAATCGACACCTTGAATTTTAGAAATTTTCTCAGCTTCCATTTGCGCATAGCACCCCGCAACAACGACTTTGCCCTCAGGTGAGCTTTTATGGGCCTTTCTAATCAAATTTCGACAAGTTGAGTCTGCTCCATCCGTAACTGTGCATGTATTGATGAATACAACATCAGCATTCTGGCCAAAATCTACAATTTCATAACCTCTATCCTTAAACCCTTGAGCGATAGATCCCGTTTCCGAAAAATTTAATCGGCAACCAAGTGTATGTAGAGCGACTTTTTTGACTTTAGAGTCTGTAATTATAGTTTCCATAAAATATCTTCAAAACGTGTTTAAAACAGCTATAAATAGGAAATTTAAGACCTTCACGCAAGCTCTTTCTTTAATACAAGTAAAAAGCACAAAACAAATCTCTATATTCCTTATTGAGAAAAAGTAAATCTTTTCATATTTATATAATTGATGGTTGACAGAAAAAGTAAAAATCTTTATTTTCTATCTCACGTTCAAAAATGTTGGTCTCGTAGCTCAGTTGGTTAGAGCATCTCCCTTTTAAGGAGAGGGTCCTGTGTTCGAGTCACAGCGAGATCACCATCTTTGAAATCTTAGCCGTGATTCAATCCTTGGCACTTTTTTCGGAACTTAATTTAGTTCAGATTTTTTTGCAAAAGTTGATTGAAAAGCGGAAGCGTACAACTTGTACGCTGAGCATTTGTTGATCACAGAGACTTTTTCTGGACTTAGTTTTATTCAGATTTGGTCGCAACAAAAGCTTTAAAGCTGAGTCGTACCTCAAGTACGTCGAAGATTTAAAGATTGTAGATGTGATCAAAGATGAATGAAAATAAGTTCAGAAAATGCTCCCATCGTCTAGCCCGGTCTAGGACATCGCCTTTTCACGGCGGTAACAGGGGTTCGAATCCCCTTGGGAGTGCCAATTTAATATAAAGCCCTGTTTTTACAGGGCTTTTTTTTGTCCAAAATTGCCTTGCTCATGATTGTTTGACTAAAGAACTAAGAGATCAGAAGGCTCCACTGTCTACCGACAAGACCCATAAATCAAGTATATATAACTTTTCGGACAACCTTTCTAAGTTCATTAATACATGTGAGTTGAGCATTTTCATTTATTTAAGGAAGGCTTCTTTGAATTTTCTCATTCTCTTTTTCATCGAAAACATATTCGCAGTATAAAGATAGATTATTCTTAGGAGTGATAGAAGTTTTCTGTAAAATAAATCTTTTCTTTTTAAGAATAAGTCTTATTTCGCTCTCAAACCATTTTTTATAACGCTTCACATATGATTTTTTATTCGAAAGTAACTCTAAATCCTTAAAAGTCGATTTTATCTTTTCAATAGTCTGACCACCTATTTTACTTACTATTATTCCCTCATTAACCCCAGAAAGATTTAAAAAGTTAAAGTCTGGGTTTTCTACATTTCTTAAACTTAATTCACCTAGAGAACAACTGGCCATAAGTATAAGCCTTTTTGGACAATTCTTAGTTTTATTCTTTAGTAGCTTATAAGGGCCAAGGTATGGCTCAATAATCTTATCATCGAAAAGACTATGACCATTGAAAGAAAATACCAAAACTGAAACAACAATAATAAATCGCAAAAAGCTTTTCATTTCTAAGGGCCCTTTAAATACAAGGTGAAAATATTAAATATATTATTTTTTATATTGCTAGAGTTGTTTATCTTTTCAATAATCAAATCAAATTCGTTAGGAAATAAACCTCGCAATAAATAAAGCTCCATTTGTCCAAAAGAATAAAACGCATCTTTTGTAACAGTAGTCCTAGCATATTCAATAAATTGAAATGGAGTCATCAAGTTTGCATTTCTAAGGACCATAGCTCCAACGTAGTTTGCAACTCCTTCAGTTATCTCCCATTCAGCCTCAGCATCTGGGCAAGAAACATAACTCCCTTCGTCCCTCGGCACCTTCACATTATTACTATTTAATTTTTTATATCTCTTCTTTCTATAACTAATGAAATCTTTTGCTGCCTCAACTGCAAGCTTGCTGTCGCCAAACAAATACAATAGCTGAGAGGCCATAAAAAGTGATTGAACCTCTTTATCAAAAAGATCCTTAACGAGCTTGTTTTGATAGCACTTGATAATAAGTTGATCTCGGTCAGACCCGTTTGCCCCCCACTTCGGCCAAAGAACTCCCGCATCAGGATCAATTAATGATTTTATTTGAACAAATAAATGAAATGCCTCATGAAATATTAAATTCGACACAAAATAATTACCCGCTATTATTCTTGAAAGATACTCAGGGAATAGCTCCCAAGAATGTAACGAGACTAACATAGAAAAATTTGCATCGTGTTTTTTCAACTCGGAGCCAAGTCTTTCTAGTTTAGGCCTATTATATGGATGAAAAAAGTTATAAATTCCATTTGGGATATCTATCCCTTCGTTAGTTTCAACTTCAGAAATAATTCTTAAGTTTTTATATAAAGCAAAGCAGCGAGGAAATTTTTTAACGTCTGTAAAAATCACCAGCTCATTTGATAAATCGAATCCTTTCCATAATAGGCCTTCTTTATTCAATTCATTTAAGATTGAAACCTCTTTAAGTAGAGTTTCGGATTTAAAAAACTCCTTACAGGATTCGGCCCACAAGTTTGTTGCCATAAACAAAAATAAAGTCGCAAGTAATTTCATATTTTTCTCTATCTGTATTTTGTTAAAATTTTTACATTTAGGGTTAGTAATGTCCATTTCCAATAATGAAGACAAGACTGCTCGTTTTCTCTCATGTGTAAAAAAGTTCATTTCTTACCCACGTCAAAATCTATAAGGGTAGACTCTTATGAGTTTTACCCGCATAACGACTTCTCATCTCTTACCATCCATAAAAATATCCATATTTATCCAAAAAACATTGTTTTATAGATATTTATGGATATAATTATGGATATGAAGATATGGCAAAAAGCACTCAAAATCTCACCTAAAATACTCAAGCTTATCGCTGAAATCGATGAGTTTAAGGGTTCGTGGCAAGCATTAGGACAATTAGCCCCTGACAGATTGCTTAGTCTAAAAAAAGTAGCCACCATTGAGTCGGTCGCTTCCTCTACTCGAATTGAAGGAGTAAAGCTTAGTGACTCAGAAGTTAAGGCCCTTTTATCAGGACTTAATATTAATTCTTTAAAAAATAGAGATGAAGAAGAAGTCGCAGGTTACGCCGACGTAATGAACCTCATCTTTGAAAGTTTTGAAGAGCTTAGTCCAAGTGAGAACATCATCAAACAACTTCATAAAGAGCTTCTTAAGTATAGCTCAAAAGATATTCGCCATAGAGGTGAATACAAAAAACTAGATAATCATGTTGAAGCATTTGATGAGAGTGGCAAAAGTCTTGGTGTCATATTTCAAACGACTACACCCCTAGAAACGCCCTATGAGATGGAATCCCTTGTAGATTGGCTTTCAAATTCTTCGGTAAAACCTGAGGTTCACTCGCTTGTTACAATAGCAGTTTTCACTGTTAGCTTTCTTGCTATTCACCCTTTTCAAGATGGAAATGGAAGACTTTCAAGAGCGCTAACTTCTCTTTTATTACAACGATCTGGCTATAATTACACTTCCTACTCATCACTTGAAAGAGTCATTGAGGAAAATAAGGACCTTTATTATTTAAAATTAAGAGAAGCACAAACTGAAGAGCAAGATTCATCTGAAGGTCTAGAAAGTTGGATTACATTTTTTCTTGAATGCCTTAAAAAACAAAAAGACTCTTTAAAAAATAAAGTTGAAAAAGAAAAGATTTTAAAATCTATGCCAAAATTATCTGAACAAATTTTAATTTTATTAAAAGAGCACGATAAACTTTCTGTAGGAGACATCGTTAAATTAACAGGAGCTAATAGAAATACTGTGAAGTCTCATGTTTTTTCTTTAGTTGAGAGTGGTGAAATTAATAAGGCCGGTAAAGGAAAAGGAACCTATTACTTTATCTAACTTCCATGAAAAGAAAGCTAAAAGCTTATACAACAAATTATTATGAACAATTTTATTTACCTAATTATTTTCTCTAACGTTTTAATCATTCTAGCTTTATTTTTAGATATAAACCCAAGTATTCCCATGTGTGTACTCGTCCTCTCCTATCTTATTTATGCATTAAAAGAAGTTACTCAAATTCTAAAAAAATATAAATCACTGAGATACTGGATAACCTACCCCTTACTATGGGCAATATTTCTATCTAATTTATTTATTTTAAAGGAGTACTTTGTTGAATGGAGAAGAATAATTTCAGCCAGTATGGAGCCCAATTTTTATATTAATGATCACATCTTAATTAATAAATTCAAATTCGATGTAAAGAGAGGTCATGTCTACGCATTTAAAGTTAAAAAGGAAGAAGGAAGCTATGTTTTTATAAAAAGACTAATTGGACTTCCTAAAGATATTGTAAAGTACGATGCTATAAATATCTTCTTAAATAATAAATCACCAAAACAAAAAGAAAATTGCGCAATCAATTCTACAGATAAAAAGCTCTGGATAGAAAGAATAGAAAAAGTATCTTATTGTCTAATTGATAATGAAAAAGAAACTCCATTAAAAAGAAATATTTATCTAACCAAAGAAGTTAATGAGAACAGTTATTTTATTGTTGGAGACAATAGAATATCTTCTTTTGACTCAAGATTTTCTAAATGGCCATATAAATTAGACAGAAGTAAAATATTGGGAAAAGCTTATCGCTTCCCATTTTAATTAAATAATTATGGATATATGATTCGAGAATACTTAATCAGTTTTTAAATCCACTCTCTTTTTTTCTTAAACTTATCAGAGTAAAAATATTCTTTAATATCTATAGTCTGACCCTGCCCAGTATCTAATACAACTTCAAAGTCTGAATGCTCAAAAATTGTATAATAAGCTAAGCTTTCAGCAAAGTCCTCATGTGGATTGGTTGATGAATACGTACTAATAAAACTGCCAGAAAACATTTCTTGGTATAATTTATTAATATTACTCTCAATAATATAATCACCTTTGTTACACGTATAGAAGCACAGTTTTTTCCAATCTAAAAATCGATTTTCTTTAAGAGGGACCCCCTCAATTGTGCCAAATTCGTTAATATCATCTGGAATATAATGTAATTCTTTTTCCCATGAGATTTCTCCCCAAGAAAATGGCGCAGGTGGGCAGTTTTTTAAATTTTTAATTGGTGGGTGACATATAAAATTATTTAAATCATTAGAAAAATCAATAATATGTCCAAACTCATGAGCAATAACAAAATATAAAAAACTATTAACTTTTAAACTCTTCGTAGAAGAAAATGTGGGAAGATCTTTTTTAAGCTTATATTCTTTATATCCTCCAAAAGAAAGCTGTTCCTTCCATGAAGACCATAAATCAAAATCAATATCTGAGTTATTCAGCAAAGATTCCTTGATCCCCATAATAGCACCATTAATGTTTCCATTTTCATCCTCAACGACGCTCGCATAAGCACTTCCAAAGGATTTTCTCTCAATATTTATAGTCTTCAAAGAGCAGAAAACTCTTTGTAAATAAGCAGGATAAGCATCAAAAAGCTCCTCAAATAAAGAAACATATTTATCTCCCTCATCCAAGCAACTTGCCACTTCTACAGAATCACTTTCTTCAACAAGACAAACTACATTAGAAATATTATCTCTACATTTTTGCAAATCAATACTTACAGTACTTGCCTTCACCGATGAACTGAACAAACAAATAAATGAGATTACTAATTTCAGGTTCTTTTTCATTTCTATCCTTAAATTACTACCAAATAAGTTATTTAAGATGGCCAGTAAGTTTTAAATTAAATCCAGCTCTATTAATACTTTTTAAATATATTTGGAACAAAATCAAAATATATACAGAAGCCAAAACGGTGAATATTGTATCGCTAAGCATATCTAAATATCCAAGCCTTGATAAAAAAGCTATAGGATAAAGAAGGACTGGTAGGAGCAAAATAAATATAGCAATTTGAAAAAGTGATTTTAAAATTATTTTCATCTATGCTTTCCAACCAACTATTTCACAGTCGCTTATATCTATATTACCTAGAGTAAGAATATGAGGAACTCGATGAAAAAGTAATGGCCTTTGGCCCTTTTCATTACACCTTTTATACCACTCTAATGTGGCAATATTAAGTTCCTCCAAAGGCCAAAACTTAGAAATGTCGAGAAACTCTATCTCTTCTTCAGTCATTTCAGCATCGTCTCTTGTATATTTAAAGATAACTGTTTGATCTTCTTTAAATTTAGTAAGTGGAACTTTAAAAAACTTTGCTTCAGTATTAGGACTATGACCAGTTTTAAGTAAACACTGAAAAACAATATCTGGATTTATTGGAGAAAAATGTAACACATCATTCCATTTACAGTTTAGCTTAGGTACAATTTCATCCATAAGTTCTTGTCTTCCCTCATACTTAGAAGCATGAGCTTCATAAAGCTTTGGATTGCTTTCTCTCATTTTATTTAAAGGTATTAAAATCTGCCCTTCCATGTTGAAAGGAACCATATGGTATAAGTAATTCATATAAACTTTCTATCACAATCTGCTCGTTTTTGCTCGTCGATGACGCTTAAATAAGATGAAAAATGATGAGAAAACCTGAAAAGGAAAATGATAAGTTCTTGAAATCGCTCTCAACACCTTGATATTGTTGATTAATATTAAGGCACTGTCTACCGACAAGACCCGGTCATATGATGACTGATTTTTTATACTTAAAACTTTGCATTTTGAGTATATAATTAAACCATGGCAATTGTTTTTAGCATGGAAATTTCTTTTTTAAACGAAGAGTATTCTCTTCGAGAAGTTCAAAAAATTCTCAAGAATAATCTAATTGATAAGGGTAGAATTAAATTCCATACGCCTGATAGCACATTTGTAACTAAAAATGGGCGAGATCCAAGACAGATTGGAATTATTCCCAAAAACATAGGAATTGCTGTCTCATTTGATCCTCCAGGTGAACAAATTATTCCAACTGAAGAAGAATCATTATATATTATTGAAACAATGTATAAGAGTGTTAAAGATCTTCCTCATTACAAAATGGCACTGGCCGGTTGGGAAATATCCTACTTAGATAACCTTTTTGAATACGATGAAAATGGAAACAAAAAATCGATAACAGAAATTGAAGGACTCGTTGTATGTAATGAGTTACTAAAGAATTGTACCCAAGATTTAAATAATTGGGCTAAGTTTGATGAAGAGCACTCGTGGATACCATACTCTTCCATAGATGAATTTTGTCTAATGCCTGAATAATTAAAATTATAGCCCAATTACATTACCCAAACTATTTGAGCAACTCTTTGTTTTAAAAATATTTAATTGAGCTAGAAGCTCAGAACAGTCTAATCCTTCTTTCGTTTTTTTAACTCCACTGAAGCATTCAACAGCTGATAAAAATGTGCTTAAGACATCATCTTTATTATCTGAGTTCCAATATAATTGTCCATAACTTCTCATATAATCAACTTCATCTGGGACTAAAAATAGACTTGGCCCAACACCTGTGAGTTCACCAAAACGAGATCTAAAATTTTCAAGCATAACGTTAACAACTTTAGTATGTTCCATATCGCTCATCCAATTTGGAACTTCATTTCCATGAACAGGAGAAAAGGCAACACTTGGAGGCCAAGTTTTCGATCCTAATGGTTTAGTTATATTCATGGCCAATCTAGTTTTCTCATAAATTTTAGTATTAAAAAATACATCGCCTAAGTCTCTTAAGACAACTCTTCCCGTAACCTTAAGATCTTTATCTAATTCTATTAAAAAGTTTTGACCATGAGGTGAATCATACGTCAGACCAGTTGTTGCTGCAATTTCAGCAAGTGCTTTTCCAAGAGGAGCTGAAAGATACTTAGTTAAAAACTCAATTGGATTGTCAAATCCATTTATACTAGCAATCTTTTTTCCATATTCTCCATGTACTGCTGAAAATACTGGTAAGTAAGTAAATTCATTATTATCAATTCCATCTAATGATCTAACTACAAACCCCATATCAATATCTTCAATTCCAATCGCAAATGGTTCATCCATCATTACACCAGCGAGTTTTATTGGACCTTTTTCATAAATATCATTAACAAAATCCATAATTTTTCTAATCTCTTTAGCATCACTCCACTCTTGTTTTTTATCAACCCATTTACCACCAGTGTTATCTGTGGAGGTTTTCAAACTAAATGAAACTTTTGAAACTGGATCGTGTAAAACAAGACTTCTAGAAGCTTGCAAATACCCTATAAAATGTTTTTTTACGACGACAGCTATACCTTTTGACTCTAAATATTCTTTTACGGTCAAATGATGGACACTATCTTCAGGGTGAATAATCCATCTTACAAATTTTTCCCCATTTTTTTCAAAAATTAGAGAGTCTTTTATTTTTGGATTCACTCTATCTGCAATATCACTTTCTAGTTTAGATAATGGAATTTCATAGTGGCTTATATTAATTGGATCGTGAGATCTTTCTGATACAGCATTGGCCTTTGTTTCAAAAAAAGCAAATTTTTTTACGCCCCAAGGTATTTCACTTTGAGACCAAGAAGTACTTATTAAAAAAATTAAAATAAAGACAGACTTTATAAAGCTTGTGCCAAACATGAATATTTCCCCTAGTATTTTATCGAGGAAATCTATAAGTTAGTGGAAAACACTAGGCAATATAAAACTTTATTTCATGAAATTCTTATATATAAAAATGAGTTAACTATCAAAAATCACAAAAATATTCATTCATTTAAGATATGAACGTCTCTTTGTGGAAAAGGTATACTTATTCCCTCTTTATCAAAGCTTAATTTAACATTTTCAATAATATCAAAATAAACATCCCAATAATCTGCTGAGTTCACCCATGCTCTTACAGTAAAGTTAACAGAGCTATCAGCTAGCTCTCCTACCCTTGCGAAAGGAAGAGGATCTTTTAAAACTCTTTCGTCATTGTTTAAAAGGTTTAGTAATAAAGATTGGGCTTTTTTTAAATCGTCTCCGTAACCAATACCAAAAACCCAGTCAACTCTTCTAGTCGCTTCTGTCGAAAAGTTTATCATCGAACCGCCTGCTAATGGCCCATTAGGAAGAATTATCGTTTTATTATCTGGGGTTTTCATGTAGGTACAAAAAATGCCAACTTCAGAAATTTTTCCTGTATGTCCTTGAGCTTGAAGTGTGTCCCCAACTTTAAAGGGTTTAAAAATCAGTATTAAAACACCGCCAGCAAAATTACTAAGAGAACCTTGAAGGGCCATTCCAATAGCTAACCCAGCTGCACCTAAAATTGCAACGAAGCTAGTTGTTTTAACCCCTATCATTCCTAATATTGATATTATTAATGCTACTTTTAATAATATAGAAAAAATACCTTCTAAAAAAGGTTGAAGTGTTGGATCTATCTTTTTTAAATTTAAAGTTTTATGTAATAACTTCGTAAGCTTTTTAATTATATATAGACCAATTATTAAAGTTAGTACTCCACTTAAACCCTTCATTCCATATTTAATTGCCAAATCTATATAATTTGAAAAAACCACAATTACTCTCCAACGTATAATTAGATCATTAATATCATTTTAGGTAGTAAGTAGTAAAGACTGTATCATTTGATTACTTATTAATAATTACTGATTTGTTTATGTCTAGATCTTTTTTAATCTCTAAATATAATTTTTGTATTTGCATGATACTGAAGATGTAAAAGCGATATAACCTAAAACAGTATAAACTATTAAAGAGTTAGCGAAACCAATCTGCTCAGTTAAAAATAGTACAAACACCCATAAGACCATAACAAATAGAAATAAACCTATTGTTTTCCAAGCAAAATGTAAGTCTTTTTGTACTAATTTCATATAATTTTACACTAAATTGATCAGAAATAGGGAACAAATTTCTTTACCTAAAATTAAATCTCAATAATTAAATACTGCTCACTAAATACTCGAAAAGTAATACGTGAAATTTAAAATAACCACAAAAATTATGCTTTTATGTATGTCCTTAGTAATAGTTTGCTCTGTTGCTTTGATGACTTTTGTTTATATTAGAAATAACACTCAGTTTGAAACATCTATTAAAAAAGAAAAAATCAATGAAGTTAATTTATTAGGCGCTCACGTAACGGCCAAAATTGAAGAACTTAGAAATGATGTTATGTTTCTATCTTCCACTCCTCCCATCCAAGGTATTATAAGGGCCACTTTAAATAAAGGAATTGACCCTATTGATAAATCTACAGCCAAACAATGGAAAGACAGATTATCTACAATTTTTAGGGAGATGCTATATGCGAAAAGTGATTATGATCAAATTAGATTCATTGGCTATCAAAATAAAGGAAAAGAGCTTGTAAGGCTTGAAAGAGCTAAAAATAAGGTTGTTAAAGTTCAAGAAGTTGACCTACAAGAAAAAGGTGAAGAGTTTTATTTCAAAGAAGCTTTCGAAATGAATCCTAATTATACCTATTTTTCAAAGTTTTCAGCGAATAGAGAATATGGAAAAATTGTTTATCCAATTGAGTTAGTTTTAAGAGCGGCCGTTCCTATTTATATAAATAAAAAAACTCCCTTTGGTATGGTTATAATTAATATAAATTATACTAATGTTTTTAATGCGATAAAAAACGTATTAAAAGATGGTGAGAACTTTTTTATCACAGATAGAGATGGAAATATTTTATCTAGCTCTAAAAAAAATGCAAAAGTAAACAAAGGAAAGACTTCACACGTCAAAGATTATCTACCTGATATTGCAAACTTCATTGATAGTAATGATGATTATTTTATTAAGGATTTAAGTTTTAATGGTGAAAAAACAGTAATTTCAGAAAAGTTTTATTACGATGGATCAAATCCTGATAGTTTTTTCACCCTAAATTTTGTAATTGATAAGGAAAACATTCAGCTTTTAGCGAAAAACCAAAGTCAAAAAAGTCTTTGGGTTATTTTTCCATTAATGTTTCTTGGAATGGGTCTAGCTTATGTATTTTCTAGACTTATAACCACTCCAATAATTAGATTAACTGAATTTGTTAAAAACTTTCAAACTAATCAACAAACAATGATTCCCGAAATTCACTCCAAGGATGAAATTGGAACTTTATCAAGAACAATTCTTGAAATGCGTGAAGCAATTAATCAAAGAGATAAGGATATTAAAAACCAAAAAATGGCCCTTGATAGTTATGCGATCGTTGCAGAAACTGATGCCAAAGGTAAAATTACCTACGTTAATAGTAAGTTTATTGAAATTTCAGGTTATACTCAACATGAACTGATTGGATCAGACCATCGTCTTTTAAATTCAGGTCATCATGATAAAGAATTTTTTAGAAATTTTTGGGATACAATAAACTCAGGAAAACAATGGAATGGAGAAATTAAAAATAAAGCAAAAGATGGTAGTTATTACTGGGTCGATACAACAATCTACCCCGTTTTAAGTTCAAATAAAAAGATTGAAAAGTTTATCGCCATTAGATTTGATATCACTGACAAGAAAAAGGCCATGGCCGATTTAAAAGCAGCAACTTCAAAAGTTCAAACGGCCTTAAAAACTAAATCAAACTTTTTTGCAAATATGAGTCATGAAATCAGAACTCCACTTAATGGAATTTTAGGCTTTACTCAATTACTTCTTGATCAAAAATTAGATAATGAAGCGAAAGAACAAGTATTAAATATTAAAACATGTAGTGAAGGCTTAATTAATATTATCAATGATATTTTGGACGTCTCAAAAATTGAGGCAAATAAATTAAGAATTGAACCTAGATTTTTTAACTTAAACGAAACAATTCAATCTGCTATTTCTATCTTTAAACCATTAGTTAAAGAAAAAAATATTAGACTCAAAACTCATATTGAAAATAATGTTCCCAATTTAATAAAATCTGACTCTGCAAGAATAAGACAAGTTTTAATAAATATAATAGGAAACGCTATAAAGTTTACTGAAGATGGATCAGTAAAGTTAAATGTATCAGTAGAAGAATTTAAAGGTAAAGAGGTTATAACAAAATTCGAAGTAAATGACACAGGTTTTGGTATTGAGGAAAAAGATCAATCAAAGATTTTTAATGCTTTTGAACAAGCTGAGAACAGTAATATTAGCTCAAAAGGTACTGGTTTAGGCCTCAATATTTGTCAAAAATTAGTTGAATTAATGGGTGGAGATATATGGTTTGAGAGTAAAAAAGGTATTGGGAGTTCATTTACTTTCACAATTCAATCAGAATATGAATACATTGCGAATGAAAAACAACAAGATGAAAGAATTCATAACAATCCAAAGTCTAAAAAAGAAATAATTTCAAAGAATACACGCTTTCTAGTTGCTGAAGATAATAAAATGAATCAAATGGTCGCTAAAGGTTTTTTAAATAAACTTGGTGTACATGATATAGATTTTGCCGGAAATGGAGAAGAGGCGATAAAGCTCACAAAACAAAACAATTATGATTTTATTTTAATGGACATTCAAATGCCCATAATGGATGGATTAATAGCAACCAAAGAAATTAGAAATTTAGATTTAAAGAAAAGACCAGTAATAATTGGAGCTTCAGCAAATGCTTTTCCAGAAGATATTGAAAAAGGACTAGATGTTGGTATGGATTATTATATCGCAAAGCCTATTCAATTTGAAAAATTACATAATATTTTAGACTCAGTTAAATTAAAAAAATCTGCATAAAAAAGGAGGCAAATAAATTGCCCCCTATATAATAAGAAATTATCTTAATCTTGCTAAATCAGAATCAGACCAATTGTGACCAACTCTTCCGTTTAAAGTTCCCGAAGTAAACTTCAATACATATCTTCCATTTGATTGAATACCAACTACCACAACATAAGCACTCTTTGTTACATTGTATGCTCTATCTCCAACACAATAAGCTCTTCCACATCCTGAAAGTTTTGCAAGGTCAGAATTACTCCAATTATGTCCAGTTCTTCCGTTTAATGTTCCTGATGTAAAATTTAAAACTAATCTTCCGTTTTCTTGTACACCAACAACTTTTACAAATGCACTCTTAGTTATATTGTAAGCTGATTCACCTACTGAGTAAATTCCATTAGATCCATGTAATATAGCTAAATCAGAGTTTGACCAATTATGACCAACTCTTCCATTTAGAGAACCTGATGTGAACCTTAAAACATATCTACCATTTAAGTCATACCCAATAACTCTTACGTAAGCACTTTTTGTAGTATTATAAACGTTATCTCCAACACATAGTCTTGAAGTACAACCTTCAAGAAAAGCTAAGTCTGAAGAAGCCCATCCACTACCAGTTCTTCCACTTAAAGTTCCTGAAGTAAATCTTAATACAAACTTACCATGAATATCTCTCGCTATAATTGTCGCGAAAGCTGATTTTGTTTTATTGTATACTCGCATACCTGATCTAAAATCATTTAAACGACCACCTCTTCTTGGTGGATCATGTCTTCTATTTCTTTGAGCTTCTAAACCTCTAACAACAAGTTTTGTGTAGATTGAAGTTGTATGAACTCCACGAACCATAATAGATTTAATACATCTAGCATTTGTAAACATAAATGCTTGTGAACGATATCCTTCAGTTGCAAGAACTCTTCCTAAATATATTCTTCTTTGACTTCCATTTCCAAATGTAATTTCAATTTCATTTAAACGAGCGACACCTTTTTTTAATTTTAAATCTATTCCTCTAAATTTAAGGCCACTGTCCCTACAAGTTTGAACAAGTACATTCTCGTTAAGAGTTAGTTTTGCTAGTCTAACTCTTTCACCATTTGCGAATACACTAAAAGACGAAAATAATAATGCAGTAATAAATAATAATTTCATAATCTCTCCCCTCGAAAGTATTTATTGCAATATGCCTTCAAGAGATAGAATTGGAAAGAAACGCCTAGTTATTTTCAATACTTCGAAAACAAGTTTATTACTCCCACAAATTATAATTCCAGGAATATGTGTAGAAAAATTTAAACTTGTGTGAAAAATAATCTAGAATATATTGATGAAAAAATTGCTAAAAATTACCTCACAGATATGGCTTTTCATATGTTCCTTGATTGCTTCAAGGGCCTGTATTTACTATATATTTGGACTACACGAAAAAGATCCACGAATTCCTAAATGGTATGGAAAGCATGTGCTCGATTATGAAGGGATTCCAATTACAGGAAATGTCCATGCTGTGGCCGGCATACTTTTAATTACTTCTTTTTTGCTACAAATTTTTAGCTCAAGAAGTAATAAATTCAAAGAATTTCACATAATAAATGGTCATTTTGCTACCTTTATCTCAATTGTGCTCGTTATCTCAGGTGTTATTATTGGTTACAAGATCCCATTTGGAGGTTTATTAGAAACATATACATCTATATTTTTCGCAGTGATTTATCTTATTTTTATTTTTCATAGTTTTATTTCTGGCAAAAAAGGTGAACTTAACAAGCACAGAGAGTTTGTCACAAGATCAATTTTTTTGGCCTTAAGCATAGGTACACTCAGAATAGGAATTACTATATTTAAAAATACCAAATTATTAACCTACCCCGACTTATTTAATCTATTAATGATAAGTTCTATTATTATTCACCTATTATGGGCCGAATTTATTATAAAAAAGGAAATAAATATTTTTGAGTTTAAATTAAATTAAGCTATAAAAATAAGAACTTAACACCGAAAAGTAGTTACATTGAATATTTATACAAACACAACATTTAGATGGCGTTATATTATTGCTCTAACCATTATTGCAATACTATCCATAAGTACATATTTCTTACTAGAAGAGTTAATTAAAACTCAAGAAAAGTATGCGCCTCTTATAAATATAAGCGGTAGACAAAGAATGCTTTCTCAAAGAATTTCTTTATACGCTTATAAATTTCATTATGAAAAAAATCAAAATATAAAAAATCAGCATAAGTCTAAGTTAGAAAAATCTATAAAGTTATTTGAAGATTCTCATTTAAAAATTTCTTCTCATGAACTTGCTTATGGTCATAATAAATTATTTTCAAAGAAAAGTGGTTTAAATCATAAAGTTTTTGATTTCCTGTTTAAAATTAGAAATGCTCAAAACATAAGTGAACTTCCTAATGCAACTCAAATTGATGATCTTTTGAGAGACTTAGACAATATCGTTTCTGTATTTGAAGATCAAAGTAAGTTACATACTGATAATTTAAAAACGATAGAGTTTTTTGTAATGATGCTAACATTAATAGTTTTAGTATTAGAAGCAACATTGATATTTGCTCCACTAAATAAAACACTTCAAAAATTAATTAATGATTTAAACCTAGAAAAAAATGAAGCTGTTATGGCCAAAGAAGTAAAGTCAAGATTTGTAGCAAATATGAGTCATGAAATTAGAACCCCTCTAAATGGAATAGTTGGGGCCATAAGTGTTTTTAAAACAGATGAGTTGTCTGATTATAATAAAGAACTCTTTGAAATCATTAGAGGTAGCAGTAATTTAACAATGGATTTAATAAACGACATACTCGACTTTGAAAAGATTGAAGCAAATAAGCTTAAACTAGCTCCAGACTGGTACTCTTTAGATTTAATAATTAGCGATTTACGTCTAATTTTTTCTCATACAGCCAAAAATAAAGGAATAGAGTTTGCTATTGAGTCTGAATTAATAAATAAATCCATTTTTATTGATGATATTAAATTAAAACAAGTACTAGTTAATCTAGTATCCAATGCTATTAAATTTACAAGTGAAGGAAGTGTAATATTAAGGTTTAAAAAATCAAATAACCAAATCAATTTCGAAGTAATTGATACAGGGCTTGGAATTGAAGAAAATAAACTAAAAAATATTTTTACACCATTTGAGCAAGTCTTTGATAAAAACAAAAAAGCTACATCTGGAACAGGGTTAGGACTTACAATTACAAATAGTATAATCAAACTTATGAATGGAACAATTCAAGTTGAATCTAAATATAATGAAGGGACCACTTTTAAAGTGAGTATTCCAGCAAAGATTAAAGATGATTCTTTAAGTAAAAATAACTCTACTAGTTTTGAAAAGAAAGAGACTTATTCAAATATAAAAGCTCTAATTCTAGAAGATAATCAAGTAAATCAAAAAATTATATCTATTTTCTTAGAGAAGCTTGGAGCAACTTTTGACTTAGCTGAAAATGGAAAAATTGGACTAGATTTATTGCAAAAAGGTGAATACGACATTATTTTCTCAGATATACAAATGCCTATAATAAATGGAGTTCAGTTTATTGAAATTGCCCAGGACAAAAACTTACTTAAGCAAACCCCTATAATTGCACTCACAGCAAACACAACTGCAGAAGATTTAAATCTTTACTCTTCAAGGGGCTTTAATGAAGTTCTTCAAAAACCAATAACTATCGACAAGATTAGATCAATATTAGACAAGTTTGTAGACAAAGCTGCTTGAGAAATAATTACAATAACTTACTTACTAACAAAACCTAGACAAGCCCACCTTTGTCTAGGTTTTTAATATGAAACAAATACTAATTTATGAGAAAATGAACCTACCAGAGGAGGTATTAAAATGAATATTTTGATCACTGGAGCAACAGGACTAGTCGGAACTCAATTGATTGAACAATTATTTTTGAATGGTAAATATAATATCAGAGTATTGACTAGAAACCCCGAAAAGGCGCAAGCGAACTCTCAGTTTCCAGTAAAATATTTTCACTGGAATTACAAAGAAAAGTCAATTGATACAGAAGCACTAAAAGATATTGATATTATTTTTCACCTGGCCGGAGAAAGTGTAGCAAAAGGCAGATGGAATAAAAATAGAAAACAAGAAATACTAAACTCTAGAAAAGAAGGAAGCGAATTTCTAATCAAATCATTAGAGCAAAATAATATAAAACCCAAAAAATTTATTTCCGCATCAGCTATTGGAATTTACGGTGACCGAGATAAAGAGCTACTTAATGAAAATAGCAGTCTTGATGAGACGTTCTTGGCAAATGTTTGCAAAAATTGGGAAGAGGCGACTCTAAAACACTCAATTAGTGAAATGAAAAATCATATTATTCGTGTAGGTATAGTTTTATCAAAGGACGGAGGCGCTCTTAAGCAAATGCTGCCACCTTTCAAAGCTGGAGTTGCTGGCAATTTAGGATCAGGTAAGCAATTTATGAGTTGGATTCATATAAAAGATTTAGTGAATCAATTTATTTTTTTAATGGAAAATGAATGTGAAGAAACAGTGTTTAATGGAGTATCTCCAAATACAGTAACAAATAAAGAATTTACAAAAACTCTTGGAAAAGTTCTATCAAGACCAACACTCTTTCCAATTCCAACTTTCATGATAAAACTATTATTTGGTGAAATGTCTACAATCTTAATCAGTAGTCAAAACGTTATCCCGTCTAATTTCAAAAAAAATAATTTTAAATTTCAATTTGAAAATCTAGAAGATGCATTTTCAGAAATATTACGGCATGACTTAAAAGGAGAGAATGTTCCAACTAGATATCAATGGATAAATAAACCATTAGATGAAGTCTTTTCTTTTTTTTCTAACGAATATAAT
>CAXHCD010000027.1:0-42234 GCA_964015265.1 uncultured Oligoflexia bacterium | reverse complement strand
TTGGCACTAGTCTCGTGGGCTCGGAGATGTGTATAAGAGACAGTCCTTCAATACACTCTACTGAATCTATTTCATGCATTGGAAAGTTTCCTGGTTCTCCCATTTTATGTTTTGCATAACTATGTTTTTCTGAGATTAAAATTTTATTAACTCTCCCCATAAATAACTCCTCACTTAGTTGATTTAAAAAGAAAAATCACTCGCAATAGAAAAGATTTTCTCACTAAAATAATACCTTTATTTTTTCTAAAATATAACGCTAGGAGATCAGAATATATATATGAATACCTGCAATAATATACTAAATAATGGCAAACAATTAAAATATCCTATCAAGTACATCTTAGAAAACGACTACTTAAGGTTAGAACTAGAGGAAGGGTCATATTTAGAAATTCAAAACCATAAAAGAGATCTTGAGAAAAATATTTTACTTAATTATAATCTAGAAACGAAATCCCCTGTTTTTTTCTTTAACGGAATCTGGACTCCTACACCCAATCAAGGCGTTGGAACTTATCTGATGAATATCTGTCAATTAATACTAGATAGAAATTCGTGGTCTGTATTAAATGAAGTTAGACCGCAAAACAAAAAAGATTTAAACAAGCTTATTGAATTTTATGAAAGATTTGGATTTACATTATTAGAGAAAGGAAAATACTGCGCACTAATGTTTCGATCAGCAAAGTAATATTATTTTAAAGACTTTAATGTCTCGATTAACTTTTGATAACTTCTTCTTGTATACTGTTCATTTAATTTTTTTACTACTAATGCTTTATCAAATTTCTTTTTTTCTCTGATACAATCTAAAAACATATCAACATATGACTCCGAAATCATAAAAACTTTTGATAAAGGGGCAAGTGAGTCTACTGGGTTTAAATTAAACCCTTCACCTCTTTTTTCTCCATGATGCTGACAAATAATTGCATTCACCCCCATTGGAATACCGTTTAATTCAGCAACTTTCTCTGCGGCCATACGAGCATGATTTAAGATAATTTCTTTATGATCTTCATCAGTTTGGGGATTATACAATAATTCTTCTTCTTTATAAAAATCATTAACACTGTCATAAACCGGAACTAGAAAGATATCGTGAAAGAAAACAGCTAATGATAGTTTTTCAAATTGCTGATGTGAACCCCAAGTTACATTTTTTAGGATATGTTCAACAACATATAGAATTAAAACATTATGAACAAATAAATAAGACGCATTATTTTTTAACAACGTTTCTAACATATTTGAAAAACTTTCTTCAGCAATAACTATATCACTTATTATTTCAGAACAAGTCTTTGAGAGGTTTGTAATCTCCTCTCTTGCCAATTGATTAGAGGTAAATTGTTGACCAATTTTTTCCATACAGTTTTCTACTATATTTAATTGAGCATCTTTATCTAAACTTGATCTATACTCAATTAAAATATCAGTAGAAACAAAATTGATAAAGTTTAACCTTTCATTTTTAGGAATATAAATTTCATTACGTCCTTCAATGACCAATTCCTCTTCCGTTTTACTTGGAGCTTCTCCTCTAACACCAATTTGCTCAAACTCTTCATTTTCATTTTTAATAAATACATCACATGGACAATTTTTTATATTTGCAATTAATGATCTTGATATAGGAAACATATCTGGAACTTTCATTGATGCCATTTCTTTAGCTGTTACTTTCAATAATCTAGCTGAAGACTTTATGATGTTTTTTATATTATAAGCATTTTCTAAAAGTAATACTCCAACTGGTGCCATTAAATCTACTTCAGTATCAGATCTTGCATCAACTAGAACTATTTGAATTTTAGAATCTAAGGCCTTAACTTCATCAACGAAGCTAGTGAACTTTGACTCATTAGATTCTTCAATGAAAAACACTAAAATTTCATATTTAGCTTTTTTGCCAATTTTATTAGTCGCTCTCTCTATATTGCCAGTTGCAGTTACTTTAAGACCAACGTAAACACTCAAATTTACGCTATAAAGATTTTTTAAGATTTCATTTTCAGAAATGAGTAGTGCATTTTTCATAACTATACTATTCTAATATATATTTATAGTTTTTTAATAAATATTTTCACAAAACTTGAGAAGTTCTATGCTTAAGGCCCTTTACATTCACAATAATGACCAAAATGAAGAGGTTCTTAAAATTCTATACAACCAGTATAGAACGAAGCTTGAAGTTGTTGAGTGCAAAGATTTAACAACTTTTCATGAAGAAATTTCAAAAGAAGAAGAAGTTCATTTTATAGTAATTGACACTGATACTAAGACAATTGATCCAAACAAAATTATCGATTCATCCTTAGATTTTAGTTCTGACATGTCCTATATTCTTATTGGAAACCCAACTAATACAAATGCTAGAATAAAAAACGAAAATATTTATGACGAAATTTCAGAGGAATCATTTACTGTTGATAGACCTATTGATTTAAAACACTTTGAAAATGTTATTTACACAATTCTAAAAAAGTTTCAGGCCCTAGAGGAAGAGCGCTCAATTGTTGAGGCGGATATTGAAGAGTTCTCGCCTATAAAGTTGAGAAGTTTTTATTTATTTAAAAAAATAGATGCTGATGCACATATTTTAATTACTAAAAATAAATTTATGAAAGTAATTAAAAAGAATCAAAAATATACAGAAGCAACTATTCAAAATATCCAACGTCGAAAAATAAAAAAACTTTATTTACTTAAAGAAGATCATGTTCAACTTTTAGAAAAATCTATTGGCGAAGTTAATATGCAACTTCGTAAGGTAAAGGATCTGAATACTATTTTAGAAGCACAAACAAAAGCAATTTCTATAATTCAATCATATGTTTCAACGCTGGGTACATCAGAGTCAATTTTAGAGTTAACTGAATTATTAATGACGAGTATATGCAATACTTTTGAATCCGTAGGTAATATAAAGAAAATTCTAGCTACATTCAAACTGAATGAGTTCGATAATTCAGAAAAAACCCTTCTATGTAGCTATTTCTGTGAAACAATTTTAGAAGATTTATCTTATAAATCTAAATCATCTAGAACAAAGTTTTTACTTGCTTCAATTTTATGTGACTGTACATTAGATAATGAGGATTTAATTAAAGTTCAATCTTTAGAAGACCCAAATTTAGCAATGCTTTCTGAAGAAGATCAAATTGATTTTGCAAACCATCCAATTGATGCCGCTAAGATTGCACAGTTATTTACGCAATACCCTGAAGTCGATTTTATAATTCAAAATCATCACGAAATGCCTGATGGCACTGGTTTTCCTGCCAAAATATCGGCCAGTAAAATTACTCAAGCAGCAGCGATATTTTCAGTCGCCAATGATTTAGCATCACTCATTCTATTAAAAGGACTGTCTACTAAGTCCTTAAAACTGAGTTTAAAGCAACTGGGAACAAAAGATAATGTAGTTCCATTTAAAGAACCATTTAGAATTTTAGTCTCTAGATTAATCTAAATTAATTTTTCTATTTTTTCTTTCAATTCTTCAGGTTTAGTTTGTGGTGAAAACCTCTCTATAGGGTTACCGCTTTTATCAACTAAAAATTTTGTAAAATTCCATTTAATACTTTTTGATCCCAAAAATCCTGGAATCGATTTTTTTAAATAAGTATATAGCGGTGATTCATTTTTTCCATTTACTTCAATTTTTGAAAACATTGGAAAACTAATATTAAAGTTTAAACTACAAAAATTTGAAATTTCTTCTTCACTTCCAGGCTCTTGCTTACCAAACTGATTACATGGAAAACCTAAAATTTCTAGCTTCCCATCAAACTCTTTATAAAGTTTTTCTAATCCTTCATATTGAGGAGTAAAGCCACATTTACTTGCAGTATTAACAATTAATAAAACTTTTCCACTATATTGAGATAAATCTGTATCCTCACCTCTAATATTTTTTACTTTAAAATCATAAATGCTCATTTATTCTCCATTTTATTCATAACCATAATCATATTCATTATATTCAATTTCATCTTCATTATATTCGACTTCTTCCCAGTCAAATGAAATTTGCTCAAAATATTTCCTATCATTTTCTGATAAAAACTTTGCTTTCACCATTTTTTTCAAAATTGATTTAATAATTTTTTGAGCAAATGGAGTAAGCTTTTTATCTTCAAATGATTGTGCATATCTTATTGGGCTTGGTAATAGCATGGCCAGGAATGCTCCTTCTTTTGGATTTAAATCCATTGGAGCTTTTGAGAAATAATATTCACTCGCATTTTTTATTCCATATAAATCTTTACCGTATTCGATTATATTTAAATATATTTCTAGGATCCTTTTCTTTGAGAGATGTTTTTCAAGAGAAATTGCAATAAAAAGTTCTTTTAGCTTTCTCCAAAAGCTTCTTTCACTATTTAAGAATATATTTTTAGCAACCTGTTGGGTAATTGTGCTCGCACCTCTAAATCGTTCACCTTTTATTATATCAATAAAAGCATCCCGAATTTGATTTACATCATAGCCTTTATGCCCATAAAAAAACCAATCTTCACTAACAATTATTGCTTGAACTGCTTGTCTGTCAATTTGCTCTAAATTTACCCAATCTCTAGGACGGGCAGAAATTATTGAATAATCAACATCATCTTTCTTAATAGCAATACTAATGTAACTACCTTTTAATCTTTTGATTTTATCAGTTGGAACTGAAGTATATAAATAAAACACAAAAGCAAAAGTAAAAAATATCAAAAGAAGAGTTATTGTTATTATTTTACTTTTCATATAACTCTTTTAACTTTTCTCTTGAAAAATCGTTCGCTTCAATTGGATCATAAATATTGATTTTAACTTTTCTCTTATTAAACTTTGGAAAATTAGAAAAAAGTTTTCCACCTGACCATGAAAAATTACTCCCCCACAACCCTTCAAGCTTTATAGGAAGTACGGTAACAGGTGAATCAACAAGAATTTTATCTATGCCTGATTTGAAAGATGATAATTTTCCATCTCGACTTACTTCCCCTTCGGGAAAAAGTCCTATTACACTTTTATTTTGTTTTAATGCTGAGTGAATCGTACCAAAAGCATTATTTAATGTTTTCCTATTTTCAAATGATCCTGCGATAGGAATCAATTTTGCTTGGGCCAACCAAAATCGTAAATAAAATGGATTATAATATTTATAATAAATTACAAATCTTACAGGAAGCGGAGATAACAATTGAATAAAGAGCCAATCTACATAACTAACATGATTTGAAACAATAATAACACTTTTATCTTTCGGAAATTTCTCTAATCCTTCAACGTCTATATTATAAAGAAGTCTTGCGGTAAACTCACATATAAATCGCCAAACATATTCACTAATATTTAAATAAAGAATTATTGAAAAAAATACTGTTATTCCTCCAAAAATTATAAATTGATTTATTTCGCTTACCTTTTGTGAACTCAAAATCATAATTATTACTGAAATTAAAATCATATAAATTGCATTCCATATATTATTTGCGGCCAAGATTCTTGAAAGTTCTTTAGAATTACCAAATTTTTGTAAATAAGTATAAAGCGGAACGCTATATACTCCACCAAAGAAAGTCATTGCAAATAAATCAAAACTTAATCTAAATGAACCTTCAATACTTAAAAACATTTTAGGACTTAATTGTTGATTAGTTATTAAAGCACTTAAATCTTTTGAAATGATTGCAAAATCGATCATGAAAATACCAAGACCTAATAATGACCAAGGGATAACTCCAATATCTACTTTTCCATGTGAAAGCTTTTCACTTAATATTGATCCAATTCCCATTCCGAGAGTAAACAGAGTTAAAAAATAAGTCATTAATTCTTCACTGCCCGAAAGATATGTTTTACATAGCACTGGTAATAAAGTCAGAATTGCAGCCCCCATGGCCCAAAACCAAGAAATTCCGTGAACACAATTATTAATACCTTTATTTTTTTTAGAAATTTTTAAAATGTCAGATGTAGAGCGAATTAAGTTTTTATCTATTATTACTTTTTCATCTCTAACATTTAGACTGGGAATAAATCGTGAAGCTATAACTCCTAAAATGGCCAGACCAACAACCGAATAACTAATTATCGTATAAGCATTCTGAGGACCACTGGCCATTCCCCCTAATATAGTTCCTATTAAAATGGCCAGAAAGCTTCCCATTTCAATATAACTATTTCCTTTTAGTAAATCTTTATCTTCTACAAGTTCAGGAATAGAACTATATTTTGCAGGTCCAAAAAATGTTGATTGTGTTCCCATCATAAATAAAACAAATAATAAAAACTCAAATGAATTTAAATAAAAGCCTAGAGCTGCCAAACTCATTGTTACAAATTCCCAAACTTTAGTGGCCTTTAAAATACTAGATTTTGTAAATTTATCTGTTAGTTGGCCGGCCAAAGAAGAAAACAAAAAATATGGCAAAATAAAAAGCCCGCTTGCTAAAGCAACAAGCGACGATGATTGAAGCCCAAAAACTTCTACTCCCTTAAATGTAATTAGAATAACTAGAGCATTTTTATAAAAATTATCATTCATTGCTCCAAAAAATTGGGACCAAAATAATGGAGTAAACCTTTTATGAGTAAACAAAAACTTAAATAACATGGCGAAATTATCCCTAATACAAGAAGTTTTGTCGAGAAATCATAAAAGCCTAATTTTCAGTCTTCTAAATCTTCAGAAAATCCACTTGGAAGGATATCAACACCTACTAATTTACCGAGCTTAACTATAAATGGAATAGTAATTGGTGCAAAAGGAAGAACTGCAAATATTCCCAAGCCTAGGCCCTTTATGATGTCTCTAAATTGAGCGTTTGCCATATTCATCTCTTCCCTGGAGGCCTTTCCCTTGGAAAATCTTGCATAGATTCTAAGCATTTCTTTAGTTTCTTCAGTTTCTCTAGCAAGCCCTTTTTTGAGAATAACAAGTGATCTTCTGAGCTTTATCTCAAGTCCATCAACTAGTTTAATTGCGTATGAATAAAAAAACATTATCATCCTATAGATCATAGGCAAATAGTCTCTTTTTTTTAATATCTAAGCAATCAAATAATTGATCTCCTAAGTTAGAAATGAAATAATTTTATAATGAAAAAAGATATACTTTTGCTAAGTTTAATTGTCCCGGCCCCAACTTTGGGAGTACTAATTTCAATGTATTGGTTTCCTGCAACTGAAATAGCTAAATACTCTTTTCTAATTACAAAAGTATGGCCACTTTTAGTAGCGTCTTTCTTTTTAAAAAAATACTACAAATCAGAATTTAAAATTCCAAAATTTAATTTAAGTGGATTTAAAATTAGTATCATCGTTAGTTGTATCTGTTTAATATTGTCTTTACTTACATATGAAAAATTGTTTTCACTATTCGTCGAAAAAGATCACTTTTTAAAAATGATGGGCGAGATAGGACTTACAAATAAATATCTATTCATAGGGCTTAGTTTTTATTGGTGCTTTATAAACTCCTTAATTGAAGAATATATATGGAGATTTTCTATTAATAATGCATGTAAAAATCTCTGGAAGAAGGTTCCAACGGCATTAATCATGGGCTCTTTGTTTTTTACTCTTCATCATACTGTATCTTTAAATAAGTATACATCTTTCTTAACCATTATAGTTGGTTCCTTAATATGCTTTATAGCAGGATACTTTTGGAGTTGGCTTTATGAGAAATATCAAAATATTTGGGCCTGTTATATAGGACATATCATAGCTGACCTATGTATCTTTATACCTGTCTATCTAATAATCTTTACTTAGACTTTGAATATTTTACACGTTTACTCTCGCTTAACTTTTAGCTGACATTGCAGTGCTACTAGCTCCTTAGAAAGAATTGTTTCGTAAGGAGATAGGAATGGAACAGTATTTATTAATCTTACAAAAGGCATTACTAATGCCCTACAATGCGATTTCGTGGACGTTTCAAGGGACGCCACCTGAAATCACTCTAAAACTTTTGTTCTTGTTTTTGCCACTTACTTTTATTTTAGTAAGTACTTGGATCAGCACAATTTCAATTGGAACATTATTGTTTAGAGTTAAAAGAACTCAATATATTGCAACCGTTCTAATTAATTGGTGGGATGGAAGTAGAGCAATTTTCACTTATTGGGCAGGTATTTTGAGATTTGCTTTTTTAAGTTTAGGCTGGTTTTACGGTGCTACAAGGTTAATGATCATGGGCGCATTCCAAACTATAAAAGATATCATTTTCTCACCTTTAACTATTTTAACTAATATGGCCAAAGGTTATGCAAAACCAGGAATACCTTGGGTTGCTGTAATGATAACATTTATATGGATCGCATTAGAAGCATCCATATTTACATTTGTACTCTCTCCACTCATACATGACATACTCACCGGTATGACTAACCAACAACTTCCTTCATTCATTGTAAGTATCGGTGTGTATGTTTTTCTTTTTATGATTGTCGGTGGAAGTTTAGCTTGTATGTATGCTTTAGTTGAGGCAATTGAAAAGAAAGACCCTGCAATGATAGTTAAAATGACTATCATTGAAATCGTTGTAATGATGGTAGAGGTTGTATTCTTTTACAGAGAATTTGTGGAAGCAATCATTCCATTTTTTAATAGGATGACTAGTGATGACCTAATTTTGGGTCCAGGTGTAATTTTAGCAATAGGTGTTTTTGCTTGGTTAGGTGTTAGATCTTCAACTTGGTTTTTCTTTGGAAAATATGGAACTCCTACATTACTTATGATTATGGCAAGAGAAGGTATTGAAAGCTCAAACAATAGAAAAGAAATTAATTTTATTGGACAACCACTTGAGTGGATCAAGGCCTTAACTGGAAAATTACAAAATGAAATCAATTGGTTTAGTTTAAAGGGACAAGAGATGATGGAAGCAGCTACGCTTCCCCCTATCCAACTACTAGCAGTAATTACAAACTTTGCTATGTGCCTTCTAACTGGGAAAAATTTATTTAACCTACCTGTTAGATCTTTAGAAGAATTAAAAGACTCCAAAGAGCTAGTAGAACAAATCTCAATAGATTTAAAGGAGGCCTAGATGAAACCGGTAATACTTAGCCTAGTTTTATTAATAGGCGCATGTAACTTTGAAAAAGAAGATCCAAAAACGCAAAGAAGTACTATTTTTATAGGTATTGATGTTAGTGGATCATTTACTAAAACAAAAAAATTTAAAGATGGAATGAAATTTTTAGGTCAATACATTCATGCTCATTTGGAAAACAAAGGAGGTTTAACAACTCCAGTAGATCTATATGTTGGAGGTATTGGTGGAAGTGAGAAGGAAGACCCACAAGATTTCTTTCCAGTCCATGACTTTAGAAATTTAAAACCAGATCAAATTGAAAAGAAATTATTAAAAGAATTTGCTAATCAAAAAGATAATCTAACTGACTTCAATACATTTTTTGAAAGAATTAGATCATTAGTTAAGCAAAAAAATTTAGTACTGGCCCCTATCGATGTAATAATGATTACTGATGGAGTACCTGAAATTGCGGGTAAATCTAAAAAGGCCATAAAATTAGCTTATGGAAAAATTGATTTAAAACCACTGGAGTATTTAACTAGAAATATAAATATACGTATTCTCTACGCCAATCCAAGAGTTGGAAATAACTGGAGAACTTATGTACCTACAAGGCGTATAAAAGTATGGACTGTTGAACCTAGAGTTATGTTTGGTTGGAGTAACCAAATTATGCGACAAGGTCCTGAAGGTCTCTATACTTGGATTAGAGATAATGTAGATTTACGAATACAATCAAGGTAATCTTATAGGTGGAACCTAAGTAAAATAGTTCCACCTTATAAGGATACTGCTTATGAAATTTATAATAATCTTATTTTTAGCAATCTCATGCTCTACAATTAATGAAGAAGATAAATTCAAAAATAAACTCAATAATCAAGAATGTGAAAAGGCCTTAATTTATAATACTCCATCATCAGAGATGAAATTTTTGAAAAAAACGCAAAAAGGAGTCGGCACTCTTGCAAGCTATACAGTTACTGGTCTTGGTTATACAGGAGACTTAATTGCAATATTTGGAGGAGGAATTGTTGTCGGAGTATTAGCTTGTACCCCATTTTTAGCTATAGAAGCAGCGGCGAAATCCAATGGATATATTTCTGGTCAATGTTTTTCAAAGTTTGGAGTTCCTATAATGGAAGATAGTGCAAAACTAAACCTAGGTAAAAAAACTTTTGAGAATACTAAGTCATGGAGATGCGAAAATTGGGATAAAATATCTCAAGGCATGCGAAAAGTAGCAAAATGTCATTTTAATAAAGGTGAAAATGAAAAGGCCATAAATCAAATTCAATCAATAAAAAAAGATTTTAAATTTTTCAATTGCCTGTCCTCTACTGAAAGAAGAAAAGTTAAAGTAGATCTTGAAAAATATACAGGAACTAAACTTTATTATTAAAGTTCACTTAACCAATCTAAAATGACGTTAAGCTCTTCTTCTGATAATTGCTCAGTTTTACTAGGAGGCATTTCACCTGACAAACTAATGGTATAAATTTCAGATTTTTCTGGAAAATCTTTATTTATGTATTTAGATTTTATCAACTCTTTAATATTTTCCATTGAACCAAATCCACCTTTTCTCACACCATTAGCGTGACATCTAAAGCATCTATTTCTAAACACTCTTATGGCCTTGGAACGAAGGGAATTACCTACGAGATACTTATCTTCAAACAATTGAACCTCATTAATTAAAGGCTCAACCCAGTTTAAAATATCAACTTCATCTTGTTTTTTTATCTTTCTATTTGGATAAAATAATAAATACGACTTTAATGGCATTGTTTTTTCTAAGGTAGCACTTCTTATGGCCCTCAAAAGAGATAGTTGCGATGACTCTCCCCTCGCCTTCAATGGAAAAATATTTTTAAAATCTAAGGCCCTTAGTCCATCTCTTTGGTGTTTATACACTATATTGATTTTCGGAAAAATCTTTCCATAAAAAGGAAGCTTGGTATTTGAATCATGACATGAAAAACATTTTTTTTTGATTATTGGACGTATATCTTGAAAATTTTCTTTTGCTTGTAAAACAATTTTTTCCCAATCTTTTCTTTTTTGTTCTTCTAATTTTTTTTGTGCTTCAATGGGATCAATAATCCTAACTTCATCTTTCCTAGCGATTAACTCTCCTTCAGTTTTAAAAGGATTACAGGAGCTAAATATAATCAATATAAATGGTAAGAAAAATACTGTTTTCACGCCAATTTATTAGCATGTTTTTAATATTTATAGGGACTTAAATGCGAATTTCCATATAATTTACACGATTTCTTTTAATTAATATGAATTTCTTCTGCAAATTACCTTCATTATCTAAATACTCGAGCATGAACTCCGCAAATTTTGTCTTAAGCTTTGCTGCATACATATAGTGATGTGAAAACTCATTATTTACTTCTTTTATACTTTTTCCAAAAGGCTTCTTTAAATAAATTCTAGGCTTCCCATTTCTAGGTTCATCATCTTCATATCGATAGAGCTTAAACTTCACTTTCTTTTTATCAGATTTAGTAAATCTTATAGAAAGAATGGCCGACTTCATTTTTTCTAGCAATTTATCACTTGTATTATGAAACCCTTTTTCAAAAAAGCTTTTCATACTAACCCAAGTAGGATCATCACAAGTTAAATTGCAATAGCTAGGAACATGAGCAATGCCAGACATCCAGTTTTTCGTTCCAAAATGCAATTTTCTAATAACACTAAAAGTATTCATATTTACACTAGCGCTAGTTTGTTCACTTATATACTGATAAGACATTGAAGCAGACGGAATGGAAACTGCAATATCGCCTTGAATGACATGTGAGCTACTCGATAAATCTAATAGACCAAAGTGTCCCCCAATATTGTGAATTCTTATTTGAGATAAATATTTCTGAAACCTTGGGTCCACATAATATTTTCTAAAATTTTCTATTTGTTCACTAAATAAATGCATTCCTATAAGTTCTTTCATTCCCCATATTGAGGTGTTGAAAATATACTTCTTAAAAAATTTAGGAAACTTTATAATTTCTGTACCGTGAAAAGGCGTAGAATAAGTTAAAAAATTTATTAATTTATTTTCAATTAAATACTTAACTTTAGAATCTACAAATCCTTCGAAGCTTCTGATTAGAGAATTTAAAGTTACAAGACCACCCTGAGAGTGAGCAACTATTGAGAAAACGTCCCCATCAATAAAGCTATCATATTTACTCACTAAAAATTTTTCTAAATTTTTTGAAAAGTGATCAAGATCTTTTTCATCATTTCCCGTATCGTAAAGAAACTTGTGAGAGATATAATGATATTCACTTTGATTTTGATTTAAATAAACAACTAAATCTTCAGGGGCCGAACCAAATGTCTGTGCCTTGCCTGCAATACCGTGAATAAAAATTAAATGATGCTTAGTTGATGCAAATATAGAGAAGGAAAATATAAATAGTAATATAAATAATATTTTTTTAATAATACACCTCATGTGCAATACGTCATTAAAAGTTAATCCATTACTTCATTATAGGGTCTTAAAAATTAATATTTAAATTATAAAGTCCTAGCATTTTCTGGCATTTAATTGAGTAATTGAGTCAATCGATGTTAGTATTCCTCTTCAATTAAGGGAGATAATATGAAAATTCTAATGACACTACTGGCCATAAGCCTTTATACTCAAGCATTTGCAAGTCCTGAATCAGATTCTGGCATTCAGGGCAAGCCTTATATGGAAATACTTCAAGACCTAAGAAGTTTAAAAATAAAGTTCCCAAAATTACTTAAAGTACAAATTTATGGAAAAACCAAAAATAATAGACCACTTGTTATAGCTAAAATCTCTTTAAAAGAAAGATTTACTAAGGCCATTTTAATAACAGGTGCCACTCATGGAAATGAGTATTTAAATATTGCCGATAGGCTTCCTAAGTGGTTTTTGAGTGCAACAAAGTCAAATAAATCAATTCAAAATTATTTACTTTCTGGTGGAGCAATTTTTATTGTACCTATAGTAAACCCTGATGGGTATGAAAGAAGAAGCAGATACAATTCAAATGGCAAAGACTTAAATAGAGATTTTTCAATACTTGCTGCAAATTATAAGGCATTCAAACAAAACGAAACTCGAATGCTTACTAATTACTTAGAAAGCGAAATGAATAAATCTAAGGCAAAACTCCAAGTATCTGTTGATTATCACTGTTGTGACGGTTCATTACTTTATCCGTGGTCTTATACAAAAAAGAAAATGAATACATTAGACTTGAAAAGACATATTATAATCGGTGAGCTCATGAAAGATATCATCGATAGAAGATATAAGCATGGAATTACTGGAGAAGTTCTAGGATATTTTCCTAAAGGTACATCGAAAGACTATTACTATGAAAAGTATAAGGCATTGTCTTTTACTTTTGAGGGAAAATATGGAGTAGAAGATAGAAAGTTTGAAGAGCACACAAAATGGTGGACGGCCATTTTACAAGTTTTACAACACCCACTGTTTAGATAATAATTGGGAGCGAAAAACTTCGCTCCTATCCACCTATTTTTTTCCAACTAATATTTTTCGAATCTAAAAATTCAGTTAATTGACTTAATTTTTCACCGTGAATTTCTATTTTTGCCTGTTTATATGCTCCACCCACCGCGAGTTTTTTCTTCAATTCCTTTGCAAGCTTTTGACACCATTTCTTATGATTTGGAAGGGCCGAAACTTCTATAATCGTTCTGCCTTTTCCTGAAGTAAGTCTTCTTACTTCTAATAATAATTTACTTTCATCAACATCACGAACTTCAGAATCTTGATTCTTTTTCCTTAAGTCTCCATCTTTGTCAGACCAAACTATTTTATAATCATCACTCATTTTTCTTCATCCAAACACTTAGGTTTTTCCATTTGAAAGCAATGCCTTTCAGTACAAGTTGCTATAGCAGATGAAGAATTGGAACTACAAATATTACATCCATCAAACCATCTCTTACAATCCTTACTAATTCCTTTAGGTCGTACTATTTTATCTTCAGTGTTTTCAACATCACTTTTTGTTTTTAATTTATTCAAGTCTGTTTCTTTATTTGAGTTACAGGCCATAAAACTAAAAAGTACCAATATACTTAATAACGCTATTTTCAAAGGATCTCCTATACAAATTATTAATAAAGAATAGAAGGCCAATTAAGCTTTGGCAATCCATATGGCACTGGCCTTGCAATAAATTAACATAAAACATGAATTCTTACTTAAAGGTAGGAAAAACAAACATTTATAAATTTTAAGCTGACTAAGTTTTAGACGGCCGAATTTAATGAGAGCGTTTATGAAGAGACTTTTAACTATATCACTAATTCTTTGGCAATCAATTTCATTTGCTCAAAAACCTGATTTTGCCATAATGATTTCATCTAAAGGAAGAAGAGAAATAGTTAGATTTATTAAAGATAAACTTAGATCTAGAAGATACTTCGAAGAAAAAAAATATCAATTAAACACAAGTAAAAATCTTGCGAGTGATAAAATCAACTCAACTTATACTTTTGAGAATATGGAATTAGCAATTCCCAAAAAAGATTCAAAAGAGCCAGGTGATTATAAAATTGATCTAAAAGCTGCTACAGTTACACCAAATGTTCAAATTGAAAGGTTTAACTTTTCAATAAGTGAAGATTATGTAGGTGATAAATTATATATGACAAAAGATGGGTCATATTTAGGTTCAATAACTGTATTTGCTAGACTTAAAAATAATATCGCGATCAATTTAAAAGATATTCATTTTGATGTTTCTCGAAAGAAAGACAAACTAAGCGAAATAAAAGTTGAAGAAGCAAATTTAAATATAATTGCAGGTTCATCAGATGACCAAGAAATTATAAAGTTTGAATTAACTGTGGATGCTTATTTATCAAAAGATGGAGAGATCGTAATAAGATTTGATGATGAAGAGTTTAACTCTAATTTAATTAATCTTATTATTGATCAAGATAGTATTAAAATTAAGAATGGAAGAAGTATTCCATTTATTAATGAAGGACCAGCATCTGAAAGATGGGCACAGATCCCAAATTTTCTTTTGCACCATATTTCAAATAAATTACTCAGTGATGCTGAAAAAGAAAAAAAATATATTAAAAAATTATTATCTCATTTCGAACTAGGTATAAAAAAAGGTATTCAAAAAGAAATTAAAGAAGCCGTTATTAAGCAAGTAATGCCTGTCTTAAATGAAACTTTAAATACAAAACTTTCTGAAGTATTTCCTTACCAATTTAAAATCCCCTTGGAAAAAGGTGTTCTTAAGAAAGGTGATAGTGTAAAGCTAAAGTTTGCTAGACCTAGAGCAAATAAGAATGGCATATATTTAGTCTTAGTAAAAGATAAAGGAAATTTAGACCTTTCAAAATTAAATGAATTCAATATTGATCCGCTAGACAACGATTTTGCAGTATATTTTAGATGTCAAGATGAGCATTGTATTTTAAATGATATTAATATTGAAGGATTAATTAACGACGCGATCCCTACATATAAAAACTTTGAAAGTATAGATACAAAAAAATTCAAAGTAAAAATAATACAATCTCCAAAATTAAAAAAGAAATCTCTAAAGACAGAATTTAATATTGATTTACAATTAGCACTATTAGATGGAACTCTTCGGTTTATTGACGACATGGTAATAGATCTAGGAAAAGGAATAAAGAAAACTAAGAAGAAATGGTATGAAAAAATTCCTTTAGTTGGAAGTTTAATTTCAATATCAAAGAAAGCTGTAGGTATTCTTGTCCAAAGTGTGGGAGAACTAGCAGAAGTAGTTTATGAAGAGTTTTTAAAAACTGAAAGATTTTTCTTAAGAGTAGTAGGAAAAGAATATTTTTTAGAAGTACCTGTTCAAGCAAATATTAAATTAGAAATAATTGATCCAACAATTGTAATTTTAGATGGCCCTGAAAACCATCTAGTAAGAATACAAATTGATTCGAGAAAGCAGATAAAGTTACAACTTACTCCACTAGGTATTTCTACAAAATTATTATCTACTGAAAAACTAATGAAAAGTTTATTTGAATTAATTGAAAATCAAATTGCCAAAACAATTGAGGGGCAAGATTTTGTGATTCCTATGCCTAAGGTAGCTCAATTTAGAGGAAACCCAGTTGAGTTTGGAGATCAAGGAGACTTAATACTACGAGGAGATTTTGATGATAAAATTTTTCAAGATTTACTTAATAAAACAATTAAAGCTCAAATTGATGAATTAGATAAAAAAATCGAAAGCCTTCCTTTGCAAGATAAGAGTTTTGATGAAGTTCAAGTAAAGAGTATGGAACAGAAGCAATTAATTGAACTTAGAAATACTCTATTAAGATTAATTTCTGAGTAAGTCTCGAGGACAAATTTTTCGATTTTGACAATATTCTTTCAATAAAAAGAGAATTGCCGTCTTCTTATTTCTTTTTGCCAGTTGATAAATAGATAGTCCTCTACTAGTCTTATGAAAAACACTTGCTTCATTATCAAGTAACATTTTTACCATATCTCCATGTTCTAATACAATTGCCTTTTGAAGAGGTGTATAACCATCTCCTCCTCTCAAATTAACTTGAGCACCTGCATCTAATAACATTTTTAAGGCCTTATGGTTTTTCTTAATAATGGCGTAAATTATGGGAGTTTCACCTGAATCATTTTTAATATCAAGATCAGCTTTCTTAACAATTAATGCTTCTAATGCTCGCATATTTTCGTATTCTATAGCGTAATGAATAGGGCCCATTCCTTTATAGTCTTGCAAATCGATATCTCTTTTCTGATCTGCTAGTATTTCAACAATACTTTCATGTTTATTGATTAAAGCGATGTGCATTGGTGTTATCTTGTTATCAATTTTCGAGTTAATTCGATTATAATTTTCAGCATAGAATCTTACAAAAGTATAGTTTGGATCTTGAGCCGCCTTATGAAATACAGTGTATCCGTCTGCATTTTTATTGGAAAAATCACTACCTAGATTTAAATAAAACTTTAAAACTCGGTCATCTTCAAATCTTTCAGCGAAAAATAAAACTTCTTTTTGAAAGGCCTTGAGTAATATAAAAATAGAAACTAACGGTATTATTATTGAAAATAAAATTTTTAGACTTCCATTTCTTTTTTTTCTTCTTCCTGAATACATATACTTATATTTTAAGCTTTATTAATTTGATCATAAAGAAAAAATCAAGCATATTTTTATAATATAATGATATCTATTTAGAAATATTGGTAATTTTAGTAAAAATAAGTAATTTGTTATTAGCTGGCATATCAACCTTTTCGGTGAATTGAATGCCATTTTTTGTCATCACATTCGATAAGTCTTCAAAATGTCTAATTCCACTTTCTTTGTCCCTATCTTTTAACCATTTATCGAAATCTTTATTACTATCGCTAGTAAATTTTCCATCAAAGTTATATGGCCCATAAAGAATAACTTGCGCCCCATCTGAAAGATTTTGGCCCATTTGTTTAACGAGCGTTTTTACTTTTTTCCATGAAATAATATGAACGACATTACAGATATAAACTAAATTAAAAGTACCTTTTGGAAAGTTAGATTTACCAACTTCATACTCTATAGGTCCTTTAATATTATTTAAGTCAGCTTCCTTTAACCAAGACTTTATTCCTTCATGATTTTCTTTTCGGTCTGAAGTTGTCCAAGTTAGCCAAGGAAATTCATTTGCAAAATAAACTGAGTGTTGACCTGTTCCACTTCCAACTTCTAATAAATTTTTATCACTTTTTGTAATAATTTTTTTAAGTTCATTTAAGATTGGTGTTTTATTTCTTTCACAAGATGGGGCAAATGGTTTTTTCATATAATTGAAGATACTAAAAATGAAGTATATATCCAAATAAATTCGATTAGTTATTAATCACAAAATGGCCCAAATTTTTGTCAAAATTAACTTTGGCCAAACAAGACAATAAGTATTTAAGTGTTTGATTTTGCTAATATTATCGGATTTATCTACAGTGTTTTATTGATAAACCCGATAATAGATCTAATTACTCAGGTAAATAAAGAGGGAAATTATCATAAAAATGAAAATTTCAATTATATGGATTGTGATTGCATTGGCCCTAAGTTCATGTGTAGAGCCGTCTAAAAACTCTAAAAGGCCAATCGCTGATCCTCAATCAGATCAAAATGGTAGTGATAATGCCATTTCAAATCCTGCAGTTTTTTCTGCTTTAGGAGCTCCAATCGGCTCCAATAATACTGTTGTTCTAAGTATTGCTGTTACTGGTACAAATATTTCAGCCTATAGATATAAAATTAATGTATCTAGTTCAATTGATTGTTCAAATTCATCAAATTACTCTCCAGAAAGAAGTGTAGCAACTAATATATCTGACTCAATTGGAAACTTAACTAACGGCCCAATCACTCTTTGTATTGTAGGTAAAAATTTAGATGGTAACTTTGATTCGTTTTCTTTAGCTAAATCATATTCATGGATTAAAAATACTCAGCCTCCACCTCTAGCAATTCTATCGGGGCAACCTGTAGGCAGTTCAATTGCACCAAATCTTTCAATTAGTGTAAGTGGTACCGGAGTCATTGCCTATAGATATAAAATTGGTGCAGCAGCAAGTACTGACTGTTCAGACTCTACTGGTTATTTTGCAGAATCATCAAACTCACAACTTATTAATCAATCTACGGCCACACTTCCCGATGGGCCAATTAGACTTTGTGTAGTTGGTAAAAATTCAGATAATGTTTATCAAACTTTCTCAGGAGCAACAATTGCGAACTGGACTAAATCAGCAGTCGTAACACCTGTTGCGACACTTACAGGTGCTCCTTCAGGTGAAAGTGCAGTATCAGATATAAGCGTTACAGTTGGAGGAACATCAATCGTAAGTTATAGATATAAACTAGGACTTGCTTCAGCTATAGATTGTTCAAACTCAGTAAGTTATTCAGGATTAATTCCTATCTCATCTCCTATTCAAAGAAGTGTTTCAGAGTTTGGTTATGGTCAATTAAGACTTTGTGTCGTTGGAACAGACTCTAGTAATATTTCTCAATCTTTTTCAAGTCCAACTGAAGCTACTTGGATTAGACCATTTAATGATGCATTAGATATTAGTGAAACAAGTCTTTCAGGTAACCAAGGACAACTAATTTCAATTACTATCCTGAGTGGTAATGCCCCTTATACTTATCCCGACCCTATAAGTGGTGACACTATAACAATTGACCCAAATTCGCCTTCAATCACTCTTCCGATTAATCAAGGAACATTTAATATAACTGTTTCAGATGGAAGTTCAAACACTGATACATTAACTTTAAATGTATCAGAAGCAGCTACGATTGTAGTACCTAATGATGTTAATTTTGATCTCATTTGGGGATTAAGTACAGATGGAACCGATAATGGTGCATATGTAATTGATAATAATGTTGATGCTAATTTACCTGAAGCATGGAGACTCGTTAGAGATTGTTCGGCCATACCAATTGCCGTTATGGACTCTGGAACAGATACATCCCATGTTGACTTAAGTGATAATCTTTGGATTAACTCAGGTGAAACTCCGAATGATGGAATTGATAATGACAATAACGGTTTGATTGACGACTACTATGGATATAATTTTGTTTCAAATAATGGAAATGTAAGTGATACTCACTTTCATGGAACTCATGTTGCTGGAACAATTGCTGCTCATGTTAATAATACCATTGGAGTTGCCGGAACTTGTTGGAAGGCTAAAATTCAAACCGTCAAAGTACTTAATCAAAATGGAGACGGTACATTAAGTGATATTTTTGACGGCTATGATTATACTAGAACGATGGGTGCTAAAATTGTTAATAATTCATTTGGAGTTGAAACTTCAGATACGAGTATTATAAATAATTTTGCTGCTTCAATTTCTCTTTTAAGAAATGCAGGAATTCTTGTTATAGCGGCCGCAGGTAATGGTGGCGCAGATGGTATTGGAGATGATAATGATGCTATATCTATGTTACCGGCCAACACTCCTCTTGATAATGTAATTTCTGTCGCTGCCTTATCAGGATCATCTCAACTAACAACTTTTTCAAACTTTGGAGAAAATAATGTTGATATTGCTGCTCCTGGTGAATTGATAGCCTCAACATCTCCTTCTGTTCAAACAGCTTATATGCAAGATCCTGATGGTAATCCAAATACTGCTGATGATATTCAAGCTCTTTATACATATTCTTCTGGTACAAGTATGGCCGCTCCATATGTAGCAGGAGGAGCAGCGATTTTAATGAACTATCATAGAAGTGAAACATACTTGCAAATAAAAAATAGATTATTAAATAATGCTGACGCCCTACCTCTTCTAAATAACAAAGTATTATCAGATGGCAAGTTAAACATAGACGCATCTTTAAGGGCTCCATAATGAATAAGAACAAGCTCTTTCTCATACTTTCAATTTCAGTAATTTCAATTTCTAGCTTAGTAGTTTTAAATAGTCATAGGAAAACAAAAAGTATTTCTAAAAAACAAATTTCAAAAAATATAATAACAAATACTCAAAACAAAATAATAACGAACAATCAAATCAAGAGTATAAAATCTCCTACAAATTTTCAAAGTCCAAAAATAGGAAACAAAAATAATAATAAAGTTAATGTCCCCTATAGAAAACCTGCTTCACTAATATCAAATAAATTCAATTCTAGGCCAAGAAGAAAAGCATTATTTTCACAAAGGCTAAAAAACTCATCCTTACTAGATTCAGTAAATATTGATGGATTTAAAGTAATGCTTTTAAATGGAGAAATGGGAAAGTACAGTTCTTTTATTATAAAACAAAAATTCAGTAAGAAGGGACAGATCATAAAAGAACAAGCAATTATTGGGAATCAATTTATTGTAAGATTAAAAAATGAAAAGCTACTACAAGGAATTCAAGAGGAATTAGCAGATCAAGATGCCTTAATTTATAAAACGGCCCCTTTTTCCACTACATATAAAGTGAAATTTTCACCTGCAAAAGTTAATGAGTGGGTAAGAATGAGTGAATATCTAAACTCTAAAGATGAATGGTTTTCACTAGTAAGTGCGGACTATATCATTTCAAACTAAGGCAATTCTAAATCAGCAAAGAATGCTCTATGATCAGATGTGAATCTATTTTTCTTACCATACTTAAACTGATCTACGCCCCAACTCAAAACCTCCCAACTATGTTTTTTAGATGTTAGTATATGATCAACATGGCACTCAGGGAAAGTATCACCTTTTTCTAAATTACATGAATCATCAATACTTGTATTTGAGTTTTTGTTTATAATTATATTCTCGGCCATATAATAAACATCTTCAAAGTGACTTGTTAAGTTTTCATAAGCAACAGTATCAGGTTTAGAGTTTGTATCTCCTGCAAATACGAGAGGTAAAGATTCTTCAGAAAAGTGTTTTAAAAACATTTCACTAGATTTAGTTTTATTCTTTTTTCTATTGTCAAAATGCCCTGATACAAAAATAAATTTTTTAGATTCAATTTTATCAAAAAATTTAATCCATTCTACTCTTCGAGGTAGACCAAATTTCCAACCAAAATTAAACCGTTTCTCTCCTTTAGGTCCAAGCCAAAAACCTCCTGTTTTTAGAACCTTAAATCTTTTCTTATTATAAAAAATCGCTGGGTCAGGATAATGTAAAGGACCCCAATGAGAAATGTGAAACTTATAATCTTTCAATTTTCTTTTAAAGTAAAATAATTGAAAGATATTACTAACTTCTTGATAAGCAAATATATCTGGCCTTACTCTTTTAGTAGTATCGATAATCCATTTTTTTCTCTTTCTAAACGAATCAAATTTTCCTTTAGAACAAAGATCACAGGTTGTATTAAAAGTCATAACCCTTAAGGATGCTTTTAAATTTGATATGGATAAAAATAAAAATACAATAGTCATTAAAGCTTTCATAATAACTATTGTATCTATATTTTTTATTTTGTTTTAGATGAGCAAAGCTTTCTATTTCAAATAACAAAAAACTAACAAATTACAAATATATACCTAATTTAGAGGACATACATTTAAACCTGCTTGAGTTTTTGGGCGATCCAGTACCCGACTAACCCACTTGCTTACATTTTTAAATTCATTTAAAGATAAATAATCTCCAGCTTTATAAAATGCATCCAAACATCTTATCCAAGGAACAATACTCATATCTGCAATTGTATACTCATTGCCAACAATAAAGTCTCTACCTTCTAATCTCTTATCTAATACTGTTAGTAACCTCTTAGTTTCAGTTGCATACCTTTGTAAAGGATAAGGGTGATCACACTTTTCATTTGCATACTTAAAGAAGTGTCCAAACTGTCCAAACATTGGACCAACTCCACCCATTTGAAAGAATAGCCATTGAATTGTTTCACTTCTTAGAACCGGATCTTTTGGTAAAAACTTTCCCGTTTTTTCAGCTAAATAAAGTAAAATAGCTCCAGATTCCATAATTGGATGGTCCTTTTGTGGCCCATCAGGATCAACAATAGCTGGTATTTTAGAATTTGGATTTATTTTAATAAAGTCTTCACTAAACTGATCTCCATTTAAAATATTAATAGTATGGGCCTCATAACTTAAATCCATTTCTTCAAGTGCTATTGAAACTTTTTGACCATTTGGTGTAGCAAGTGAATATAATTGAATTTTCGACATAACATCTCCTTTGAAAATAATTTTATTAGTGTACCAAGAAGTTATTTTGTGACAAGCTTTCTTTGTTTTATATAGAATATACAAAATAAAATAAATGTAACGAGAATAAGAATAGATGCATATGCTAGATGAGATTCATAAGCTTCTTTCATATAAAAGGCACTTACTCTCGTTAACATAGTAAACTCCATTAATCCAATAAACCATAAAATGAATTTACTATTAGAGTTTGGAAAATAAGACCTCAAGCCTATACTTACTAATGCTAATACAAATCCACCAATAAATAAAACATGTGTTAAATGAATACCTAGATTTCTCATAAAATTTGGTAACAAATAGGCCAATAATATATTAAACAGTCCTATCGATATTCCCCAATCAAAGTATTTTTTAGATCTATTAAAATAAGGAAAACAACTTCCAAGCAATAAAAATGATTGAATATAGTTTCTGAATTTATAAGGTATTAATAAAGTAATTATTAATAGAGTAGAAAATAGGCTTATTCTTTTTAAATTTGATTTTCCATCTAATAAAGCAAATATTAAAATTACATAACCAATAAAGTGATCACTCCCAAAGAAACTATAAGACTCGTAATACTCAAATAGATTCAAAGATATATTTAAAACAATAGAAAGAATCATCATAAAATTGTTTTTTTTCTTTAATAAGAAAAAACCAAGAATAAAAAATTGAAGTAATGAATTTATTAAAAAATATTTTTGTCCATCAGTATATTGTAAGTATATAAATCCCAAAATAAAAACTAAGGGAAATGAAATTATATATAATACATTTTCTTGATAATCATATTTCTTCAAAAAAAGTGAAAATATAAACGATAAAAAGAAACCATTAATTACAAAATATCGATGAATATTTACAGGAAAAAAATCTTCATTAAACAAAGGGACTATCCAAACTAATAAACCAATTAAAAGACATATTATTGCTTGAATTGCTAAAAAACTATGTGCCTTAAATAGTATTTTATCCATTATTTTTTTGTTGTTTCTTTACTAAGAGGTATAACGGACTTCCTAGCAATACAGCTCCAAACCCAATGAGTAATTTATTACTTGGAGTATGAAATAAAACCCAGATACTGGCCGCTACAGCAATTAATGGAATGATTGGCCCAGCTGGAATTGTAAACCCTGGAGCTGGTCCATCTTTTTTTCGCATAACTAAAACTGCTAAACAAGTTGGGATATATTGCCCAAATCTTACTATTACATTTATAGCTGCAATTTGTGTAAAGCTTCCCGATAAGGCCAAAGGAATTGCTAATAATGCTGATATTAAAATTGCATTAACAGGTGTCCCATTTGAATTTCTTTTTCCCAGTTGTTCTGGCAAGTACCCATCTTCACCTAAAGCTTGGGCCAATCTAGGTGTAAAAAAAGAAACAGCGACATTAATACCACCAATTGATATTAAAGAACCAATTAAAATAAATTGTTCTCCCCAACTACCTACCATTTGTCCAAATGCGGATGCCAACGGTGAAGATGTACTTGCTAATTCATTACCTAATGCTGATGTAGCAACCATTTGAATTAATATATAAAATGTTGAAACAAACACTATTACTGCAGTGATAACTCTTGGCAGATTTTTTTGAGGGTTTTCCATTTCTCCAGCAGCAATTGATAAACTCTCAAATCCTGTAAAAGCATAAAACATTAATAAAATTGCAGAACTAAATTTTGATACTTCTATATTAAAAGGAGAAGCTATTTTTATATTTTCAAGGTTTAAGAAAAAGATTCCTATGACTATAAATATAAAAAGAGGAACTAACTTACTGATTGTTAATGTATTATTAACAATTTTGGTCATATTGAGTCCCTTTATATTAACAATTACTAATAAAATAATAAAAAAGACTGCAAGAAATGGTCTTATAACTTCAGAATCTAGAGCTGGAAAAACTTTTCCAAAAACAGTTGCCAAAGCAACAGATAAAGCGGCCCAAGAAGAAATGGATACAATCCACTTCATAAGGCCAACTTCAAAGCCTAAGAACTCTCCAAATGCGGCCCTAGCATATAAATAAGCTCCACCATTTTTTTTAAATCTAGCTGACATTTCGGCAAAGCAAAGGGCCAAACAAAGAACTAAAAAAGCATCAAACAAAATAACCCAAATACTCGCATTTGACACTATTGCAGCAACCTTATTGGGAATTAAAAAAATTCCTGAACCGATAATTGCATTAACCCCTAAGAGCATTATACTAAATATTCCTAATTTTTCTTTCATAAAAGTTCAACTTCCTTAGTAATTTCATGAAAATAATTTCTATAAAAAATCTCTTCATCAATTCCTAATACTAAGTCTATTAAAGGTCCTTTATCATCAATAACTAATTTTCCACGATCTTTGTTTTTCCCTTCGATAACTTTTAATTGATACTTTTTAGAATTTGTAATCAAATTTTCTGTAATCATGTAAACTGCAATAATAGAACTATTAATATGCATAGACTTTTTTTGACTATAAAAACCATTTTTACCAGAACCTAACTCGTGTGTCAGAAATAAAGAAAGCTTTGATCTAGCTTGTCTTATTTCATCAAATAACTCATTGTCTAAATAAACTGTACTTGCAACGTCAAACCCAAAAAGAGTAATTTTTACTCCCGACTTTAACACAATATTTGCAGACTCTGGATCTTTCCAAAAATTATATTCCGATGTTTTATTTATCTTTCCTTCTTTAAATAGGACACCACCATAAATTATAACTTCTTTAATATTGGGCACTAAAGATTTATGTTTTTTGATTAAGCTAGCTAAATTCGTTAAAGGGCCAAAACAAACTATCACAACTTCCCCAGGATACTCTTTTAGTGTATCTACCATTGCAGAAACAGCATTACTTTCAGTTATGTAATCATTACGTCCAATGGCCGATTTTACTTTACCTAGATTTTTTAAGCTAAATGGCAGCTGTTTTTGATCTGCCGAAATTGTTAACTTTTCAATTGATACTTTTTTACTCTTTTCAAGGATTGAAAGAGCAACTCCATCGTCATGTATTTGAGGTATATCCATGTCGACAATTATTTTGTCTCTAAAAAATGTACCACTTAATGAAGAACATGAATTTATAATGATTAATAGAATTAAGTTCAATAATAATTTTAATGTAGATTTCATTTGATTATTATTTCAAGTATTTTAAAAATACACAAGTTGTACTTTAAGAAGCTAGTTCATCAATTTTTAAAGCACAAGTAAGGACTTCTCTTAAATCTTCTAACTTAATTGGCTTACCTACAAAAAAATCCATTCCTGCTTGACGACATTTTTCTCTATCTTGTGGAAGTATATTTGCAGTCATTGCCACAATTGGAACTTGTTTACCCTTAGTTGTAGCTTTGATTTTCATAGTAGCTTGAACACCATCTAATACGGGCATTTGCATATCCATAAGGACAATATCGTATTCATTATTTTCAAATCTTTCAATCGCCTCTTTTCCGTTTCTCACCACATCACAAGTTAATCCAAGTTTTTTTAGCATTAAAGTCACAATTGTTATATTAACTTCATTATCTTCTGCCAACAGTACCCGTGTATTCTGATCAAACAAAATACAATGTTGCTCTTCTTGAGCTTTCTCAACTTCTTCAACTTCGCTTAACTCTAAAGTGAAGCTAAACTTTGAACCACTGCCAAGTCGACTTTCAACTTTAATTTCGCCTCCCATTAACTCTATTAATCTAGAAGAAATAGCTAGCCCCAACCCTGTTCCACCAAATTTTCTAGTAATCGATGTATCACCCTGAGTGAAAGCTTTGAACAGTTGTGACAAAGCAGTCTTACTAATTCCTATACCTGTATCAGAAACTTCGAATTTGACTAAATGATTATTGTTATTACCTTTTTCTATACTAATAATAAAATCTATTCCACCTACTTCAGTAAATTTGATAGCATTACTTAACAAGTTTATCAGTACTTGTTTTATACGAACAATATCGCCTTTAAAAAAATCTACAGTTTTATTACCGTAAATCTTACAATTAAAATATAACCCTTTCTTGCTTGCAAGACCTTCAAAAAGAAACTCAATTTCTTTTACACTATCACTAAGATGAAAAGGAATTTTTTCTAATTCTATTTTACCGGCTTCAACTTTACTTAAATCTAAAATATCATTTAAAATAGTTAAAAGACCATCGCCACATGAAGAGACCGTTGAGAGCATTTCACTTTGAGAGCGATCTAGATTTGTCTCTTTTAATAAAGCAACCATCCCAAGGATTCCGTTCATAGGAGTTCTAATTTCATGGCTCATATTTGCTAAAAACTCAGACTTAATTTTTTCAGACTTTTCTGCTCTATTTTTTGCAATTGTTAACTCTTTAGATACATCTTTAAATTGATTGGCCGCTTTAGCAAGTTTTCCAATTTCATCTTCTCTATTAAGTCCAGGAATTTCTGCTTCAAACTCACCATCAATAAAACTAGCAAATGTTAGTGAGATATTTTTTATCGCTTTAGATATATTTGTATTATAAAAATATCCAATTAATACAAGTAATGGAAAGAATATTAAAATAGTAATATTAATCATATCAATGTTTTTATTAATAATTTTTCTATTTTCTTTAGTTAGATTTTCTAACTTTAAGCGATAATTTTTTCTAAGCTTTGAAGAAAGTGTAACAAACTCTAGGGCATCTCCGGCCATAACTACGTTAACTAAGGACAAATAAATCCTATTAGCCTGGACACTCTCTTTAAATAATCTTTTATATCGACGTCCCAAATTTTTTAGTCTTAAAAACTTCGATTTAAGTTTTTTATTTCTGGTAATAGAAATTAGATTACGCTCATCTTTTTCAATTTCATTTAATAAATTTAAAACCTCTTTTCTTCGTTTAAATTGTCTTTTATTGAAAAACTGTTCTGCTCGCATATTTGCAACTAAGATATTTTGTAAAATATTTTGAGTTAAAATTCTTTGCTTATTAGTAATGTTTTTATCTTTTAAAAGTTCTTCACGTATAAAGAAAGTATTTTCAGCTATTAAACTTGGAAGTTTTTTATCTAAAAGGCTTGATCTTTTTTCATATCTTGATTTAAGAGAGACTATTAACTCATCATAATGCTTTATAATAAGTTGCATTCCATGAAGTAACTCAAGAGCCTTTTTATCAATAGAATTACTTTTCATTAGCTCTATCTTTTTTGAAATACCTAAAATTTTGGTTTTTAACTTTTTGTAAACACTTTCTTTTCCTAATTGGCCATAGACAAGAACTTCTCTTTGAATAGTACTCATATCTTTATCCACATCTAAAGATATAATAGTGTTTTGAGTAATAGATTCCTGTTTATTAAAAGATCCTTCTATGTTTTTCATCGTTTTTACGAAAAAAATTGATTGAAAAACATATACGCCAACCACAATGACCAGACCCAAAATAATTTTTAATCCTATAGAAGCTTTGTTAACAATTTTAATCTTATCTCCCTAAGAATTTAAAAATTCATACCACTTATCTAAACTATAATCATAATTATCCATTACGGTATTCCAAACTGCTATATTGCTAAATCTTTTTATATAGGAGCCGCCATCTCTGAATTCGCCAGCTTCGACTGAAAATTTTCCATCTGTTCCCTTTAATTTTTGTGTTGCCTCTTTTCCTTCGTACCAATAATCCCATTCATGCTTAGGAATTAAATTTTGAGATCGTCCGGGGTTTGAAATATAATATCCTTGTCTAGCGATAAAAGCTCCAGGCCAACCAGAAAGCCACCAGTTCATGTATTCATAAGCAGCATCTTTTACAAAACCATCTGTTTTTTTAGATAAGCACATGACTCCATGCCAGGCCCTATAACCTTCTTTCGGAGAAGCATATGTAACAGGAATCCCTTGTCCACGGGCGCCAGAAACCCCGGGAGAAAACATGCTTGCTATTGACGCTCTTTTTTTAACCATAAACTCTACTGACTGTGGAACAGAACTCCAAAACCCTGCAAAATGTCCTTTCTTTTTTTTCTCAATTAAAATTTTAAATAATGAGTCAATTTCTTCAATTGTCATATTTCCAATGTCTTTAAACTTTATTAGTCCAGCTCCTTGAGCCGCCAAAGCTGCATCAAAAATTCCAATAGTTGGAGCATTAACAAGGGCAACTTTTCCTTTATTTTTTTCATCTAATAGCCATGACCAACTTTCAGTTTGATAGGGAACTCCCTTTGAAATTAAATTCGTATTGTATCCAAATGAGTCCACGTTATGTACGTAAGGCATAAAGCTAACTTGATTTGTTTTATTTGATCCTAAAGTTCCGTCCTTTTGTACATATAAAATTTTATTTGGAGCATCCCCTGCCCCTATTTTAGCGTCTGGAGCAACCTTACCTTCTTTTGTTAAGGAATTAATCTCTTTCCAATTTTTAATTCTATCAATCTCAATTGGTTGAATAACGTTAGCACTCCATAAAATATTGATACTATCTGACCATTGTTCATATAAATCAAATGATGATGGATTTGATGATGCTTTTTGCAAAACAGCAGCACTACCATTTGGCTCGAATACAAGTTTAATTCCTAAATCTTTCATTGCTTGCACACGTAGTTCTTCTTGAAGAGTCACATGTGTTCCTAAAACTCTTACAGTTGGAATTTTCTTTGTATGTACAAAAGGTATATGAAAAACAGTTGAAGTTGCAGCGATACCTTTTAAAGATTTTTTAACGAATTCTCTTCGGTTAGAGTGCAAATTTATTTTTTTCTTCATAACTAATTCCTTTAGTTATAAATCGACAAAAAGGTATAATTTCTTTGGTTAAAAAAAGTAAATTTGAAGTAGTGAAGAAAACTTCTTTTCTCCACTACTTCATAAATTATATTGAGTCTACAATTGAATTAAGCGTTTCACTTGGTCGCATTGCCTTAGATGCTTTATCAGTATTTGGTTGATAATAACCACCTATATCAATCGGGCTTCCCTGAATAGAATTAAGCTCTTCAAGAATTTTAGTTTCATTTTCAATTAAGCTCTTAGCGATTGGTGCAAATTTTTCTTGTAATTCTTGATCATCAGTTTGTTCACTCAATGCTTTTGCCCAGTATCTAGCTAAATAATAGTGAGTTCCCCTATTATCTAATTCTTTGGCCTTTCTAGATGGAGATTTATTATTTAGTAAATATTGTCCATTAGCTTTATCAAGGGCCTTTGCTAAAGCAAGAGCTTTTGAATTATTTGTTTTACCAGCTAAGTCTTCTAAAGAAACGGCCAATGCTAAAAACTCTCCAAGAGAATCCCATCTTAAATGATTTTCCCTTTCAAATTGTTGAACATGTTTTGGAGCTGAACCACCAGCACCAGTTTCAAAAAGTCCTCCACCAGCAAGTAATGGAACAATCGATAACATCTTAGCACTCGTTCCAAGTTCAAGAATGGGGTATAAATCTGTTAAATAATCTCTAAGCACATTTCCAGTAACAGAAATTGTATCTTTACCTTCCTTTACTCTTTGTAAAGTATATCTAGTCGCCTCTACTGGTGACATAATCTTAACTTCTAATCCGTTTAAGTCATGATCTTTTAAGTAAGTATTAACTTTTTCTATTAAATTTGAATCGTGTCCTCTTTTTGGATCAAGCCAAAAAATAGCTGGATTACCAGTAGCGCGAGCTCTATTTACCCCAAGTTTAACCCAGTCTCTGATTGCAATGTCTTTTGTTTGACACATTCTCCAGATATCGCCTCTTTGTACATTGTGTTCTAAAATTACAGATCCTGATTGGTCATAAACTTTTACTGTTCCATCTGTGTCCATTTCAAATGTTTTATCATGTGAGCCATATTCTTGAGCTTTTTTCGCCATAAGACCAACGTTTGAAACATTACCCATTGTTGAAACATCGAATGCACCATTTTCTTTACAAAACTCAATCACTTCTTGGTAAATACCAGCATAAGATCTATCTGGTATCATACAAATCGTATCATGCGACTTTCCATCTTTTCCCCACATCTGCCCAGAGTTTCTTATGGCCGCAGGCATAGAAGCGTCAATAATAACATCACTCGGTACATGTAAATTAGTAATTCCCTTATCAGAATCAACCATCGCTAATCTAGGCCCATTCTCTAATGCAGAATTGATTGCATTTAAAACTTCTTGTTTCTTGTCAGCTGGTAACTTTTCAACTTTAGATAAAACATCTCCAAGTCCATTATTTGGATTTACACCAATTTCATTAAATTCACTTTGATATTTTTCAAAAACATCTTTAAAAAATACAGTTACTGCATGTCCGAACATTATTGGATCAGAAACTTTCATCATTGTAGCTTTTAAATGGAGGGATAAAAGAACATCATTCTTTTTGGCCTCTTCAATTTGCTTTTCATAAAAAGATCTTAGGGAAGCAATATTCATAACAGCTGCATCAATTACTTCACCAGATAATAAGTTTAATTTTTCTTTTAATACTTTAGTATTACCATCATTTGTAATTAATTCTATTTTAACAGTTTGATCACTGGGAGAGATATACGATTTTTCGCTCGAATAAAAATCACCATCTGCCATATGAGCTACATGAGACTTTGAATCTGACTTCCATTCTCCCATGCTATGCGGATTACTTCTTGCGTATTCTTTTACCGGTGCTGCAACTCTTCTATCTGAGTTTCCTTCTCTTAAGACTGGATTAACTGCACTTCCAAGAACTTTTGCATATCTTGCCTTAATATCTTTTTCAGAATCAGTTTTTGGATCTTCTGGAAAATTTGGAACAGCATATCCATGATCTTGAAGTTCTTTGATAGCAGACTTAAGCTGTGGAACAGATGCTGAAATATTAGGAAGCTTAATTATATTTGCCTCTGGCGTCTTTGCTAGTGCACCTAATTCAGAAAGTGCATCTGAAACTTTTTGATCAGATGTTAAATTCTCTGGAAAGTTTGCTAAAATTCTTCCCGCAAGAGAAATGTCTTTTAACTCCATTTCAATATTTGCATTTTTAGCAAAGGCCTTAATAATTGGTAAAAAAGAATAAGTGGCCAAGGCCGGAGCTTCATCTGTTTTTGTGTAAACAATTTTTGATTTTGTTGTCATAGAATACTTCCTGAAATTTAAAATTTTCGCTATAAAAATAAAGGCTTAGCATACTTGAATCAACTGGATTCGAAAAGTCTATGTCAGTTCGAAGATCCTAAAAAACATCATGAGACTTTACAGTATTTTCAACAACTTAGAACTTAAACACACTATCTTTTGAAATAATCTGTAGCTCATAAGGCCCAATTAATAAAGAATTGTCTGAAAGAACAACTTCATCTTTAGTTAAATTAAAAATAATTTGAAAAGTTTCAGAGTTTGATCTTTTAAAGCTTATAAGCCTTTTATCTAAATGGACAAATTCAATTTTTGCTGTTGGAGAAAAAGCATCATGGGACTTTTTAAATTCAATAAGCTTTAACATCCTATCCAAAATTGATTTTTCACGAACAGTATACTTTATTGGATAATCTAGTTTTTTCCTATTTAATCTTCGCGCTATTCCACTTTCTTCAAAACCTTCTTGCCAATTATAGGAGCCGAAAAAATTATGTATGTAATGAGCACTAACTCCAGGAAAAAACATTATAATTCCTTGGGAGTTTACTACCTTTTTAATATTCATCTCTTCATTTAAATCATTATCTTTTAAAAAGCTTGCCCAGGTAATATTCAATTCATAAGGACGTATCGTTCCATCGCGACTCATTTTCCTTCCGATCTGTCCCTTTTGTTTAATTGTAATGGCGCAAAGCTCTTCAATATCAATTTCGGGAACAATTCCTTCAAGTCCTCTCATCCCAATACCATCATGTGTTGAAGTAAAATTGAAAAAACTAGTATCATTACTAAATTTGAATACTTCTTTTCCCCATTTCTCAATTATTGAAGAATCTTTAAACGTTAAAGCATGTAATATAAGAGGTGATAGTGAAAAGTTATAAATTAAATGAGCTTCATCTGTTCCATTTCCCCAATACGTAATATTTTCTTCATGAGGAACATTACTTTCAGTTACAATAGTTGTTTTAAAATTAAGTTGCTCACAAATGGCCCTAAATAGTTTAACGATAAGATGTGTCTTTTCTAAGTGTGAACAATTCGTTCCTAGTTCTTTCCATAAAAAAGGAACTGCATCAATTCTAAAATATCTCGCACCATTTTCGACATAAAGAAAAAAGCTTTCCAATATATATTTAAAAGCATTCTTATTGTTTAAATTAACATCTATTTGATCATCACTAAAGGTTGTCCAAACATATTTTGACTCACCTTTAACATCAAACTTTGTCATTACTGGGTGAACTCTTGGTCTTACAATTTTTTTTAAGTTTTCTTGAAATGTTTCATCTTGATATTCTTCTTCACTAAAAAAATGAAACATATCCTGATATTTTTTATCTCCTTCCAGCGCCTTAACAAAAAATTCAGACTTACTTGATAGATGATTAAATACACAGTCAAACATTTTAGCGGCCTTTATTTTCTTTATATCGGCCCACGATCCGTATCTACTATCAACTTCTAAATATGAAGTCGGAGAAAAACCATCATCACTTGTCCAAGGATAAAAAGGAAGTATATGAACATGAGATATAATTCCCTTTAAATCTTTTTCTATGAATTCATTGAGGTAAAATAAAGTCGGATGATCCTTTCCTATAAATTGATCAGCATATGTAATAATAAATGTATCTTCTTGAGAAAATCTTTGTTCTCTTTCATTTTCTATACACTTATTAAGTGAATCAATATTTCTATTTATCTCATCTTTAAGGTCAATAAAATCTGGATTAATTTGACTAAGTAGGTCTGTAATTTGTTGCATTGATATCCACTTTTTTCAAACACGATCTATGTTACAATTAATTATACAAAATTTGTTAATATATGAAATTTATCACGAAGGTGGGCCTACATGCAATTGCATAGTTTTGACTGGTTTATAATTATTTCTTACTTAATTGGTATGATCGCTTTAAGTATTTGGTTATCAAGAGGTCAAAAAAATAAAAATGATTATTACTTAGGTGGTAATGATACTGGGGCATGGCCTATTGCTATTTCTACAATGGCAACTCAATGTTCAACAAATTCTATTTTAGGTGCTCCTGCATTTGTGGCATTTTCAGTTGGTGGAGGGATGTTATGGTTACAATACGAACTTGCCGTACCATTTGCAATGATCTTCCTAATGATTTTTCTTCTACCCCTTTATAGAAGACTAGGAATAATTTCAGTCTATGCTTACTTAGAAAAAAGATTTGATAAAAACACAAGACTGGCCTTATCAGTATTATTTCAATTTATAAGAGCGTTCGCAACAGGTGTGACTGTTTACGGTATATCAATTGTTATATCTTACTGTACAGGAGTAAGCTTTGCTGTTTCAGTAATTATGTTGGGTGTTATCACAATTATTTATGATTCAATCGGTGGAATGAAAGCAGTAATTATTTCTGACGTAATTCAAATGATAGTTCTATATGGTTCCATTATTCTAACTATATATTATGCGATTTCAATTGTGGGAGGTTTTGGAGAAGTGATATCTAGCTTCGATGAAAATAGGCTAAAGGCAATAAATTTTACTTCTCACGGTTTCGATGGAAATAGCTTTGCCTTTTTACCAATGTTAATTGGAGGATTCTTTTTATATGTTTCTTATTATGGTTGCGACCAGTCACAAGTTCAAAGAGAGTTATCAACTAAAAATGTAGATGATACAAATTTGGCATTATTTTTAAATGGTATTCTTAGATTTCCGCTTGTGATCACATACTGTTTTCTTGGTGTGTGTATTGGAGCATATGTTGCAAAACATCCTGAATTTGTTGGTTTACTTCCTTCAGAAAATGGAAGTCCTAATTACAACCTATCTGTTCCAATTTTTGTAATAAAATATTTTCCGGTTGGTTTAGTTGGACTCGTTATGGTTGGATTATTTTCAGCGGCCATGTCTTCACTTGATTCAACTATCAACTCTCTTAGTGCAACTACTATGCAAGACATATTTAAAAGTTTTTTAAATAAGGATTTCACACAGAAACAAGAACTTTTTATGTCAAAAGCATTAACAGTTTTTTGGGGAACTGTTTGTACTTTATTTGCTTTTTACGTTGGAGATATTTCAGATTCAATTATCGTTTCAATGAATAAAATTGGCTCACTTGCAAATGGCCCAATACTAGGTGTATTTCTTTTAGGTATTTTAACTAAAAGAGCAAATGGTATCGGCGCAATCAGCGGACTTGTAATTGGATTTATAACTAATGCAATTTTTTGGATATATGTTCCGAATGTTACATGGCCATGGTGGAATATGATCGGTTGTGTAGTATGCTTTGGACTAGGTTATTTTATTAGTTTTGCTAAAGAAGAAACCCAGAAAAATCTAGATGGATTAACATTTAAATCATTACAAAGTGATCATCAAGATATGTTTAAAGTTAATTGGAAGAAATATTATTATATTCTTGCTGGTTATGGGGTATTGATAACTGCGATTTGTTATTCGCTATAAAATAACGGACAAAAAGCATCAACAACTAATTAGAATTAATTCTAAAATAACCGATAATTGGTTGTGAAATATATTATTCTATCAATATTTACATTTTTCACTTTATCTGTTTCCGCACAAGCTAATAAGTGTTTAGTTGATGAAATAATTAAATTAATTAAGCAATCAGAAAATAACAAAAACAATCCATCTCAAAGAGAGTTCAAAACTTTATTTCCCTACGATTCAAAAGATTTATCCAAAGCCCAGACATTTCTTAATATTGAAAATAAGCAGTATGTAATAACAGACTATGATCCAAAAACAGGACGAGTAACTTTAAAGAAAACTGATATCATTTATTACAAAGATAAAGATATTGATGATAGTGATTTCTTTACCTTCAATGATGATGAAGGGTTCATAGATTTTTCGACCTTAAGTGTGGGAGAAGAAATTATTAAAAATGGAAAAGTTCAAACAGTTTTAAGTATAAACGAAAAAGGAAGTGGAAAACTATTAATTTCCTCTAGTGAAACGAGAGTTCTACAATGGGGTGAATTTAATTCAATTTTCTTAGGAGCAAAACAAGTAATATCAAAACTTGATGCTACGGAAGTAAATTTAGGTAAAGGTAGTAAATTATTAATAAATCTTGGACTAAAAAAACATTTTCTATTACGACCAACTTCTAAAAATAATATTAAACTTATTTCAAGAAAGACTGTTTCCTCAAGCTTAGACTCTTTTGGTTTAATAAGTCTTGATAATATAAAAAAATTTAGGGGATACAAATCTCATGAAGAGATATATTTTAAACCAACAAAACAAAAAGATATTGTTGTAACAGCACAAAATGGAGAACGTTTTGTATTTCGACACGAGAAAAACCATTTAGGCACCGATCTTTATAAATTAAGAAGTAATCAATTTCAAGAAGTTTTCAAAGTAAATATTAATGGACATAATCTCGAAGTAAAAATTCCTCGAAGTTGGGCCGATATTAGACAAGAAAGCGAACAAAAATTTCAACTAGCATTAATATTCATTTCAAAAACACCTAAATCATTATTGCCACTAATTGAGAGTATAAATTTTCCGACTGATGTAACTTCTTCTTTAAAGTCATCAACACTAGGATTTGTATCTGACAATTATCCAAATCATTTATTTATGGTAAATGCCTTAAGCAATAAAACTGAGAGTTTACAAACCTACTGGCATGAGATGGGACACCTATTTGCTAAAGACTTTTGGAATAAATATGAACCGGACCAAACGTGGTCAGTAGCTCTTTCAAAAGATAAAACTTCACCTTCAGCATATTCTCAAAAAAACCTCTCAGAAGATTTTGCTGAAACTTTTGCATTATACCTTAACACAGATGGTGGACTTTCAGATCCAAAAACAAGGGAAGCTTATCTAAACAGATTTAGAGTTATCGATAGAATTTTAAATATTTCACAAATTGAGGCTCATATAGGAGGTCAAATAAGTCAACAAATGATTAACACTTCTAATGCATCTCAATTTATTGTTAACACAAGTTTGAAAATTTTTAATGACGCAAATCCAAAGCAAAAACTATTTCTAGCGAGCTCAATACCTGTTTCTTATTTAGTTTTTTATCCTCCTGATTTTACAATGGATAAAAACAGTGAAAAAAAGATAATTAACCCTAGAAGACAAAATAGAATCAAACAACAAAATGCTACTAAAGAAGATTCAAATGATGAAACTGAACAAAAATCTAACAATCGATTAAGAAGAAGAAATTAAATATATTTCTCTATTACTTTATTTGGATTAAATGAAGCATTAATCATTTTTAAAAGAAAAAATACTCCTCCAATTTTACGATCAATAAAAAGATTATCTCCAGGAGGGGTATCATTAGAAAATTCTTTGATTAATTTTGGAATAAACTTTAAAACTTGATCAGGAATTTCAGACTTTCCCCAGTCATAAACTTCATCTTTAAAAGGTGATCCAACAATATCAACATAACTTTTTATAAGATCATAACTCTTTTCATTTCCAGCAGAAATGAAACCTACTTCAATTAATGTATCAATAAAACTTTGATAATCTTTGTAAACCGTCGCTTTTATAAATTTTCGATATAACTCTCTCACTTGTTCACTTGGTTCTTTACAGGCTCCGAAGTCTAGAAGAACCCACTGAACATTATTTTCATGTTTTCGAATTAAATAATTACCTGCGTGTGCATCCGTTTGAATAACTCCCCACTGAAAAATTTCTTTAAAGAAATGATCAAAAAATTGTTCACCTAATTGATTAATCTGATCTTGAGAAAGTTCAAGTTTCAAAATATCTCTAGGTCCTACCCCTTCAATAAATTCAGTCGTTAGAATTTTATCATTACAAAATTTTTCATAAGTTTTGGGAACATATAAATAATTTAAATCACTAACTTGATCTCGATATTTATCTGTAAAGCTTTTCTCTTGTCGATAATCCGTTTCTTGATAAAGCATAGTTTTTATCTCTTCAAATAGTCCCGAATAATCTTTTTCACTTGGAACAACTTCACTTAATTTTAATAATAACTTTAAAACTTTAATATCATTATTAATTGCTTTTCTAACACCTTTATATTGTATTTTTATGGCAACAATTTCATTTGATTCTTTAATCTTAGCCTTATGAACTTGACCTAATGATGCTGCAGCCTGTGGAGTTGATTCAATTTCAATTAAGTCAAAATAATTTGGATCTATATTTTTTTTAATTTCATTCCACGACAAATAAAAGCTTTTATTTTCTAATTGCTGAATAACCTTTTGAAATTCTTCTGGCAGTAAACCATCTGAATAAATAGAAAGCAATTGTCCCATTTTCATAATGGGTCCTTTCATTAGTCCCATATCATTAACAAGTGAATGTACTTGAGAAGACAGAACTTCTGAGAGTTTTTCTTTACTCCAATCATCTCTATTTTTAAGAAGGTTTTTACCTCCTTTATAGGCCATTTTTAAGAGCTTTAAGTTTCTAGCAAAACCTTTTGATGCTATTTTAGGTATTTCTTTCATTAAGATATACTAACATGATTTATATCTTATAGGGATAGTGATTCACCAAACTCTAATACTTGGAAGTTCTTAATATCAAGCTCTTGAGTAAGCTTGTTTATCTTTTGTACAGGTTCTAATCTTGATTCATCGGTTAATTGAAAGGTTCCCCAATGCATCCCTAGACTTAATTTAGGATTTAAATCTTGATGGGCCTTAATAGCCTCCTCTGGATTCATATGAACATATTTCATAAACCATCGAGGTTCATATGCGCCAATTGGCAATATTGCTAGGTCAACTTCACCAAATCGTTCTTTAAACTTTTTAAAGTGACTTGAATATCCTGTATCACCAGCGAAGTATACCTTGAATAATTGGCTCTTTAAGTAAAATCCTCCCCATAATGTCTCATTTCTATCAAACAATCCTCGACCAGAAAAATGCTGACACGGAGTAAATACAATTTCAGTTCCATTAAAGTTTCTTTGTTCCCACCACCCCATTTCTTCAATCTCTAAATCAGAATCCACATCTCCGACTTCGAGTCCTGCATAAATCTTTGAATTATCTCTTTTCTTAAAGAATCTAAGGCTATCTATATCTAAATGATCATAATGATTGTGAGACACAATTATAAAATCAATCTTAGGCATTTTTTCTTTGACAATAGCTGCTTTTATAACTCGTTTAGGGCCCGCCCAAGAAACAGGACTAACTCTTTCACTAAATACTGGGTCAGTTAATATATTTAATCCATTCACTTGTATCAAAAACGTTGAATGTCCAATAAATGTGATAATTGGTTTAATACTTGAGTCAGGTACGCCTATATTTAAAGTCGTTAAATCAACTCTTTCAGGCCACTTTTGTTTTTTCCCGTTAAACTGCCATTTAAAAAAATCACCAAAACCTCTATCTGGACCTTTTTGATAGTTTAAAAATTTACCATTTTTATAATAACTTAAATCAGTATATTTATTTGATCCACTACATGAAACTAATATCAGTACCAAAAGAAGAACTTTCATATTTACCTCTGAATTATATTTTAGGTCATTTCATTCTTTTTTTAAATAGACTAAAATAAATTATGGCAGATTTAGATAAAAGACGAAGTCAAAACGTAAAATCAAACTTTTTTGTAGATTCAACATGCATTGATTGTGGAACTTGTTATTGGATGGCACCATCAGTTTTTAAAAATAATGATGGAAAATCTGCAGTTTTTTCTAATCCTAACTCAGAGGAAGAAAGTTTATCTTCATATCGGGCCTTATACTCATGTCCAACAAACTCGATAGGGGTTGAAAAAAAAGATGAATTAAACAAAAAAGCATTGGAAAATATTCCTTATTCAATTGAAGATAATGTTTTTCATTGTGGTTTTCACAGTGAAAAGTCATATGGGGCAACTAGCTATTTCATAAAAGGAGAGAATAAAAATTACCTAATCGACTCTCCCAGGTTCACTTCCCATTTAGAAAAGTTTTTTATTATGAATAACGGTATTGATTATCAATTACTCACCCATAAAGATGATATTGCAGATACAGATAAATATTGGGAAAAGTTTCAGGGAAGAAGGTATATACATGTTGCCGATAGTAATGAAAAAACAATTCACTTTGAAGAACATTGGAAAGGAAGTAGTCCAATTCAATTTGATGATGAGATGTTAATAATTCCCGTTCCAGGTCACACAAAAGGAAGCGTAGTCTTTTTATATAAGGAAAGATTTTTATTCACGGGTGATCATTTATGTTTTTCCCACAATTTAAATCATCTTTATGCTTTTAAATCGGCATGTTGGTATAATTTTAATGTTCAAATTAAATCCATGGAAAATTTATTGGACTATGACTTTGAGTATGTCCTTCCAGGACATGGAGCACCAATCAAGCTATCAAAAATTGATATGAAAAAATCTCTTACAAAATGTATCACCTGGATGAAGAGTATAGACTTTTAATTTTTCTTCCTCTAAATTGCCTCCATGAGAAAAATAAACTTTTTTCCATTCTCAAATACTTTCAATTGGCGCTAGTGCGCCACATTCATAATTTCTATACAGAAACAAAACTTATTTTTTAATTATTACAATCTTATATTATTTAGGAGTTAAATATGAAAATTCTATTATTTTCAATAGTTACATTATTCTCAATTCAAACTTACGCGAACAACAAACCAATAGATACCTATTTATTTAAAGTTCAAATTGGAAATCAATTATATAAAGAAAAACTTGATATATATAAAAAAGAATTCATAAATTATCAAAGCAATAAAGTATACGGTTATTATAGTGTTCCAGGGCTTTTTAAATCTAAATTTGTTGGAGTTATATCACATTATACCCATCACTTGGGATATGTAAGTTTTATAAAAGGCAAATTTATCGCCAATGAAAGAGGTCTTAAAAAGCTTATTACTCTTGAAGCTAAGGCCACAGGAGGTCCAATCTTTATAGGAACCTTAAAGGAAAACAATCATGTCTTCGCAAGAATTTCTGGAAAAAGAGTTGATAATGAATAATTCAGTGCTAACAACAATAAAAGAGCATAGATCTATAAGAAAATACATAGATAAAAAAGTAGATCATGAAAAATTAAAAAAGATTTTAGAGGCCGCCACAATGGCCTCTACTTCTGGAAATATGCAAGCATATTCAATTATAGTTACAGAAAAAAAAGAAATGAAAGAAAAGCTTTTAAAACATCACTTCAATCAAGAAGTGTTTGATCAAGCTCCAACATTTCTAACTTTTTGTGCTGATTTCAATAGAATGAGAAAATGGCTTAAGATAAATAATGCTCCAGAAAATTTTGATAATTTTATGAGTTTTATGATTGCTTCAATTGATTCGATTCTTGCCTCTCAAAATGCTGCAATAGCAGCAGAAAGTTTGGGTCTAGGTGTTTGCTATCTTGGAACAACTTTAGCAAGTTCAAAAAAGATTGGAGAGATTTTAAAGTTACCTGAAAATGTAATACCAATAGTTGGTTTCACACTCGGTTATCCAGATGAAAAACCTGATTTAAGAGCAAGGCTGCCAATTGAAGCAATTGTACATTATGAAACTTATAAAAATTATGATGAAAAAGTACTGAAAGAAATCTATAAAGAAAAGGAAGAAAACGGAATGAAAAGGTATAAGGATATTATAAAGTCTAGTAATGTTAACGTAGAAAACCTTGCTCAAGTTTATACTAAATTAAAATATACTAAAGAATCGCATATAAAATACAGTGTAGATTTACTAGATTATCTTAAAGAGCAACAATTTATTTAATTCCAAAATGTTTGATAGATTTTTTTGAAAGTAAAACCTCTCCACTTTGAGTAATAACTAGTCCCATTAATTTATTTTCCTCCATAAATTTTAGGGACTTTTTCTTACCTAATGCGATTAAGGTGGTTGCCATTACATCACTGTGAACACAATTAGAGTCAATTATGCTAGCGGACACTAATTTTTCATTTATTTCTTCTGAGCTTAAAGAGATATGTTCTCCTTGAATATAAGTTCCAGAAGTGCAAACAGACTCATTAGATAATTGAATTAATCCTATATAGTTGTTTATATTAAAGGGGTTTTTCAAGCCTATTCGCCATTTTCTCGGAGCATCTGATCTAGAGTGAACTCTAATATCTCCTGAACCATTTACATAAAAATTTTCAAAACCTAAATTTTCCAAAGTTTTAAATGCAAGGTCAACGGCATATCCTTTTCCAATTCCACCTAGACTAATTTTCATATTTTTACTTTTTAGAAATATTTTTTTTTCATCAAAGTAAATATTTGTAGAATCTAATTCTGATTTTTTTGATTTATTATTTTTAAAACCAGCAAAAGAAATATCAAATACACCGTTAGTCATATC
>CAXHCD010000026.1:0-42794 GCA_964015265.1 uncultured Oligoflexia bacterium | reverse complement strand
GATTGGCACTAGTCTCGTGGGCTCGGAGATGTGTATAAGAGACAGGATCCGATACTTGGAACCTTAAAGTCAACCCCTGTTTTTTTAATATCTTTTAATGTAATTACAAAGGAGCTATTTAGCTCTTTTGTAAGTATGTACTTTGATAAATTCAACTCTCCTATTACTATTGCATGAAAAGAAAGTTTTTTTTGATTACTTAAATTTACATTGAAGTTTGAGTTTAATTCAATAGCTGATGAAGTTTTCAAACCAAGATCTTTGACTAGAAACTTATTTATTTTGAGAACACCATTGTTTGATTTGTCTAATCTGTATTGAATACTTAAGTCATTTAGAAGAAAATTCACACTGCTACCAGCAATTAATCCAACTAAGTATTTATTCGAATTATTATTTTGAATAGAATCATTATTTGCATTTTGACTTTTCTTAACGATTTCTAACCAATTATTAGAATCACCTTTTTTAGTAAAATTAATTTGTGGAGAATTAATTTTCACATCAATTGTACCACCACCCATGAGTATGGCCCACAATGGTATTTTTGCAGAGAAATTTTCTAAATTTAGTAAAACTTCTTTATTTTTAGAATTTTTAATATTTAATAATTTAAAATTAACCGTTAATGTCGCTCCGAATTTAAAATCTACTTCACCTAAAGTTGTCTCAGCTCCTGGGAGTTGTTCTTTTAAATTAGACAGTGTTAGCTCTTTAATTTTTTCAGGAGTTATGTTTTTTGAAACATAGAAATATGCTCCTCCTACTAAGCCTGAAAAAATTAAAACTAATGAAATAATTATTATTTTTATTTTTGAATTCATTTATAAACTACCTATTTACAATACTGTTAAAGGCGCAAACTTAACCATAAATTTCTTTCTTGCACCGTCACTAAATTTAATTGTTACTTTTTCTTCATTACCAGTGCCTTCGCACTCTAATACTTTTCCCTCTCCATATAAGGAGTGAACTACTTTTTCACCTTTTTTATAAGTTGATTTCTTTTTATATTGATTAACTTGATAAACTGGTTCATCAGAAAAAGTTTCTTGAGAAAATAAATCATTTCCATCACTAGAGTTAAAATCAAATGAGTTATTTGATTTTCCAATATTCTTCCACTCATAAAGAGTATTAGGAATTTCATTTATATATCTACTAGGTCCGTTAAATTTTACTTGTCCAAACAGCATTCTACTTTGAGCAAAAGTAATATAAAGTTTTTTCATTGCCCTAGTCATAGCTACATAAAAAAGCCGTCTTTCTTCTTCGACTCCATTTTCGCCATCATCCATACTTCTATAACTGGGGAAAATATTCTCTTCACATCCAGCTACAAAGACATATGGAAACTCTAATCCCTTAGCACCATGAACAGTCATTAATGACACTTCACCACTTGTTATCTCTTCATCATCTAAAGTTTGATCTAATGTAATAGTTTCTAAAAACCCTAAAAATGAAGCTTTAGGTGTAGACTCTTCATATTGAGCTATTGCATTCGCCAACTCATCTAAGTTTTCAAGTCTAGCAATAGACTCATAATCTTTTTTTGAATTTAAAAAATCAAAATATCCTGATTCATGTAATGCCTTTTCATATATTTGAGAAGGTTCAGTTCCATCAGATTCCATAACCTTTAATTCATTAATAAGATTACAAAACTCACTTAGTGAAGATTTAACTTTTGCGCTAAGACGAATATGACTATATTTTGTAGGGTTATCCACTATATCTTGAAGAATTCCCCACATTGAAACACTATTTTTAACTGCTTCAATTTCAAGCTTTCTAAGAGTTGTAGCTCCTACCCCTCTTGCTGGAACATTGATTATTCTTGCTAAGGCCAAAGAGTCTTTATCATTAACAACTAATCTAATATAAGCGAGGAGATCTTTTATTTCTTTTCTTTCATAAAATTTAACACCACCAACAACTCGATAATGAATTTTCATTTTTCTAAGAGCATCTTCAATCATTCTTGATTGTGTATTTGTTCTATAAAAAACGGCCATGTCTTTTAAACTGGCTCCTTCTTCATTTACTAAACGCTGTATTTCATCACTTATAAATTTGGATTCATCCTTATCATTTGGACATTCAATTATATCAATCGCATCACCACTTGGATTATCTGTCCACATGGTTTTGCCCTTTCTCATTTCATTTCGTGCAATAACATAAGTAGCTGCATCTATAATATTCTTTGATGAACGATAATTTTGCTCTAGCTTTATGATATTGGCGTCATTAAAAACATCTTCAAAATCCAAGATGTTTCTTATGTCTGCTCCTCTCCATGAGTAAATTGATTGATCCTCATCTCCAACAACACAAATATTTCTTTTTCTATGAGAAAGCATTTTAATTAAATCAAATTGGGCCCTATTAGTATCTTGGTATTCATCTACTAAAACATATTCAAACTTCTTTTGGTAAACATCTAACACTTCTGGAAAAGTTTCAAATAATTTTAAGACTCCAGTTATAAGACTTCCAAAATCAACAGCATTTGCTCGTTGAAGTTCAGCTTCGTATTCCTGATAATAAGAATAAAATACATCTGACTTATCAACGCTATAACTATCTTCAAACTCTTCTTTTCTTCCTATGTAATGACCTTGATTCTTAAGATCATCCATGAAGTACATAACTTCAAAAGGAGAAACTTCCTTCTGGCTAATTCCATGCCTACCTAAAATAGCTTTAACGACTGCTTTTGATTCTGAAGTGTCATAAATAGTAAAGTTTCTGCTTAAACCTAAATAGTTAGCCTCTCTTCTTAAAACCTGAGCACAAAAAGAGTGAAAAGTTGTTATTTGAAGAGCTCCTATATCTAAATTGACTTCAGCGGCAACCCTTTCTCTCATTTCTCTTGCGGCCTTATTTGAAAAAGTAACGGCCAATATTTTGAATGGAGATATATTTTTTTTATCAAGTAGATAGCTTATTCTTGCAACTAGTGTTCTAGTTTTTCCAGAACCAGCCCCGGCCAATATCATTATTGGGCCTTCAGTATTTACAACTGCTTTTTTTTGAGAATCATTTAATAAATTAATATCAAACATTTACTCAACCGTAACAGATTTAGCTAAGTTTCTAGGCTTATCAATATCTGTTCCTTTAAATTTTGCCATATAATAAGAAAATAGTTGGCTTACTACATTTACATATAATGGAGACAACTCGTTTAATCCTTCAAAGTTAAGAGGTATATAATAATCACTTAAATTTTCTAGGCTCTTATCACCCTTAGGACCGATAGAAATAATTATTCCGTGTCTTGCTTTTATCTCTTGAATATTTGAAACAGTTTTTTCATAAAGCTCTGGTCCAACAATTGCAATATTAACCATTTTTTCATCTATTAAAGCAATTGGTCCGTGTTTCAGCTCTCCAGCTGCATATCCTTCAGAATGAACATAAGCAATTTCTTTTAATTTCAAAGCACCTTCAAGGGCCACAGGATAATACTTTCCTCTTCCAGTAAAAAAATAACCATTTTTATCATGAACGCTTTCAGCAATATTCTTAATCAGATCAACATTATTTAAAACTTCTTCAATTCTAGAGGCAAGAAGTTCATATTTTTCTTTAACTTCATTCAGTGAGTTACTTATTTTTTTTGAAAAAATATGTCCTGTTAAAACTTGAAGAGTGAATGCTTTAGTGGAAGCCACACCAATTTCCACCCCAGCTTTTATCAATAAATTATAATCACATCCTCGATACAAAGATGATCCTTCAGAGTTCACTATGGCCATAGTCTTTAAATTTTCTTTTTGACATAGTTGTTGGGCTGCTAATGTATCTGCTGTTTCCCCAGATTGACTAATAAATAATCCCAAGTCATCTTTATGAAGAAGTGGCTCTCTATATCTAAACTCAGATGCTAAATCAGCAGTCGTTGGAATTTTATTTTCTCTTTCCAAAAAGTCTTTAATAATTAATCCGGCATAATAAGCTGTTCCACAGGCCGTTATATGAACTTTAGATAAATTTAAACCAGAAACTTTATTTAAATCAGACTCACCAGCTTCAGAAAAATAATAATCTACAAATGAACGAATCAAACTTGGCTGCTCGTAAATTTCTTTAAGCATATAATGTTCGAATTCACCTTTTTCCGACAGTGATTCAGTCATTAATTGTTCACGGTATAAATATCTTTTACTTTCTGAATTATTAAATTCTTTAAATTCAATCATCGACGATTTTTGATTATTTAAAACACAAACTACTTCATCCTCAGGAAAATATAATTCTTTTGCTTTACCAACTAGAGCGTAAGCATCAGAGGAAACCATAACTTCACGAGTTTTCTTATTTAATCCACAAACAAGAGGTGCTCCTCTTTTTACAGCAATCATTTCATCTGTATCTTTATTAATAACAACAAAAGCTGAATTACCTGTGATTTTCTCAAATGCTTTTGAAACTGAACTAAAAAAATCTAATCCACTATTTAAATTCTTAGCAATAAGTGCAACAAAAACTTCCGAATCAGTTTGGGACTGAAACTTATATCCTTCTTTACTTAATACTGATTTTAAATCTTCTGAGTTTTCTATGATTCCATTATGAACAACGCTAACATTTTCCATTAAATGCGGGTGCGCATTTGTATCGTTTACTTCTCCATGAGTTGCCCACCTTGTGTGACCGATACAGATATTTGATTCTTTGTTAATATCTTTAATAGCAGAGAGTAAGTTATTTAACTCTCCTTCTTTTTTAATTAAATGGAAATCATTGGAAGCTGTTTTAAAACAAATGCCGGCCGAATCATATCCACGATATTCAAGTCGCTTCAACCCTTCCAAAACAATATTTACAGAGTTCTTCAATCCAATATGGCCAACAATGCCGCACATAATCATCACCTTATATACAAAAATAATTAATAAAAAACACTCTACCACTAGGATAGGCAAACTTGAAGAAGCTCTTAAATAAAATTAGACTGTTTGTAAGCTGCAGTATAGATTTAAGAAATGCTAAGATTCTTTGTTTTAAGTTTATTTCTATATTCTTCCGCAGCTCTTTGCGCCAGAAATGGAATCAGGGTAAGCTCTGCTGAATATCCAAACATTTTGTACTTAAAAAAATCTAAATGTAGCGCTATTGTTTTATCGAGAAATTGGGCACTTAGCCTAGCTCATTGCTTCACAAATCGTAAATTTGATAATTTGTACGACTCTAATAATGATTACAAGGCAAAGGTCCTAAAAGTTAAAATTCTTTCAAAAGAGAGAAGCGAGGAGTTGGCCCTAATTAAAATAAAAAGTACTAAAGACTATTGGCCGGAAAGAATTTCTAAAATTTATGACAAGCTTCCAACAAGCTCTGATATCTTATTCCAAGTTGGATTTGGAAGAGGAATAAATGAAAAGTTTGCTCAAAGCTTAAAAAAAACTGAATTGGCCTTTAGTGAAATTTATGAAGAAAAAAGATGGCCAATGATTTCTCTTAAACCAATTGATCATTTAAATGCACACCCTTGCCAAGGAGATAGTGGTTCTCCATTATTTATTGAAAAGAATGGAGTTACTTATTTATTGGGAATAACTAGTTTTATTAATCATTCCCAATATAGGTTGGGAAAAAAATCAGATCGACAAATTTGCAAACAAGCCAATCGATCTTATTTTATTCCTCTTTATATGTTTCAAGATTTTATTTTTAATATCTAATTATATAATAAAATATTTTTGAAAGATGGACTTTAGATCTTCAGTTGAGTTTTTGCAATGTTCTACGTTTAAACCTAATGCCTTCCCTGCTTCTAGATTTTCCTCTAGATCATCAACATATAAAATTTCAGATGGCCCATAACCAGCTATATGTATCGCCTTTTCAAAAAACTCTACTTCAGGTTTTCTATGACCTTGTTCATGAGAAAGTAAAAACTCATCAAAACAATTAAAAATTTCATAATTTGCGAAGACCTGGTAGTGAAGCTCGTTTGTATTAGATAGAGCAAACAAAGACACATTCTTTCTTGCTTCAGTTAATAGCTCTAACATACCAGGAAATGCCTCTCCAATACAAGCGTTCCAACCATCTTTTAACTTTTCAACATTCAATCTCATTTCAAGCTTGTCACTCATATGCTTAGTAAACTGCTCAACTGAAATTTGACCTTTTTCAAACTGGTGATGAGGCTCCCAATTTTTAAAATTTTCAAAAGCCTCTTTATTAAAACTTTTTAATTTAAAAGCTTTTTTAGATCTTTCAATGTCAACATCAATTAGAACATTTCCTATATCTAATAATACTGCTTGAATTTTACTCATAGACTACCCCGCCTCTATTTTTTCTTTATAAACCTTTTAGCCATATCTTCTTTTGTCACTTGTTTCCCTCTTGCAATGGCAAAGGCTCCATCAGGTACATCCTTATTTATAGTTGATCCACTTGCGATGTATGACTCTTTTCCTATATTAATAGGAGCTATCATTTGTGTATCTGACCCAATAAAGCTGCCTGGGCCAATAATAGTTTTATGTTTATTAGCTCCATCATAATTACAAGTAATAAAACCACAACCAATATTTACATTACTTCCAACTTCTGCATCACCTACATAACTTAAGTGCGATACACTCACGTTATTTTCTAATTTTGATTTTTTAGTTTCAACAAAATTTCCAATTTTGCAACTGTCTCCAATTTCCGAACCTGGTCTTAAATGGGCAAAAGGTCCTATTGAAGAGGAATTACCTATTTTTGAAGACTCAATATGTGAATAAGGCTTAATTGTAGAATTTTTTCCTATAAAAGAATTTTCAATTACACAACCTTGCATAATTTGAGTTCCACTACTAACTTTAGTACTTCCATATAGAGAACAATTTTGATGAATTGTAACATTAGATTCAATTTCTACATTCCAATCAATTTGAGTGTGATTAGGATCAACAATATAGACGCCTTCATTCATTAACTGGATATTTTTTATTTTCCTTAGAGCAAAATTTGCTTTAGATAGCTGAGCTAATGTATTAACTCCCATAAATATTGATTCATTATCAAACTTCATTGGAGCGACATTTAGATTATCTTTAAATAAATCTGTTAAATAAAATTCTCCAGATTTATTATTTGTATCAATATTATTTAAATTTTCTAAAATATACTTAGTTTTTATTAGATAAAAACCTGAATTCACTTCCGTAATTTTTTTTATTTCATCGCTTGCATCTTTTTCTTCAACGATGTGAAATCCAGGATTAGATCGAACAATTCTTCCATAGCCTGTTGGATTTATAGCTTCAAAACTAGCGACAACTGCATCTAAATTTTTTGATATGGCCTCTTTATATAATGATGATATTTCGACTTCTGAAATTAGTGGCGTATCAGCGCAAATGACTATCGTATAATCAAAGTCTTTTGCATTTGAGTTGCCTTTAAAATAAGATTTTAAAGCATCTGCAGTGCCTAATTGTTCTTTTTGAAGTGCAAATTTTATATCTGGATAACTTTCCCCAAGGTAAGATTCAACTTGTTCTTTTTCAAATCCTGTAACAGCAGTTATTTCTCCCGAAAGTCCGTTATTTTTATAAAAATTTTTCAATGCCAAGACTGGATAATCAATTAATTTTAGACCAAGAGCTGGCAATAATGGCTTGGGACAATCAAAATTTAGTCGAGTCCCTTTCCCTGCAGCAAGAATAGAAGCACCTACTGTTTTTGTCATACTAATTTACTCCGTTTTCTATTGTCGCTCCAAACTAGCGAATAGACATCGTTTCGGCCATTCCAATTAATATTCTTTAATATTTTAAATGACTTACCTGTTCAAGTATAACTAAAAAAATGCATGTTTCGTTGAAAAAGTTTAAAGAAGTCTCAAATTTTCCCGATCCATATATTGTAAGCAATAAGCTAAGTAAGCCGTATATTTGAGGAGTCAACATGGTTACTAATTACGAGGGTGATAATATAGAATTTAAAGATACTCTCCCTCTCCTGCCAATTAGAGACATAGTTGTTTATCCATTCATGATCTTACCTTTATTCGTCGGCAGAGAGTCGTCTATTAAAGCAGTAAACCATGCCATCACTAAAAGCGACAAGTTGATTCTTCTCGCAAGTCAGAAAGACATTCAAGCTGAACACCCAGAGCCTTCTGAAATTTATGATGTTGGTACAGTTGCAATGATTATGAGAGAAAAGAAACTTCCAGATGGAAGAGTTAAAATTCTCGTACAAGGATTAACAAAAGCAAGAATCACAAACTTTGATCAACAGAATCCATATTTTGTTGCTAAGGTTGAAAAAGTAGAAGATGTATTCGTTGAAGGTGATGTTGCAGTAAATGCATTAATGAGAAGTATTAGAGAACAACTTGAAAAAGTTATATCTCTAGGAAAAGTACTTTCACATGACATTTTAACAGTACTTGAAGACATTCAAGATCCTGGAAGATTAGCAGATCTTGTTGCCTCAAACTTAAATCTTCATGTCGCAGAAGCGCAACTTATTCTTGAAATTTTAGATCCAGTTGAAAGACTACATAAAATAAATGATATTCTAACAAGAGAATTAGAGATTCTTGGCATGCAAGCGAAAATTAGAAATAACGCTAAAGATGAGATGACTAAAACTCAAAAAGAATATTTTTTAAGAGAGCAAATAAAAGCTATAAAAAGTGAACTTGGTGATGAAGGCGTAGAAGCTGACGACGAAATGAGTGAACTTAAAGCAAAAATTGAAAATGCTCAAATGCCTGAAGAAGCTCATAAAGAAGCAATGAAACAATTTTCTAGGTTAGAAAAAATGCATCCTGATTCTTCTGAGTCAGCAATAATAAGAAACTATCTAGATTGGATGGTAGAACTACCTTGGTCAGTAAGCTCTGAAGAGTCAATTGACTTAGTAAAGGCTAAAGAAATCTTAGATGAAGATCACTTTGATTTACAAAAAGTTAAAGAAAGAGTTCTCGAATATCTTGCCGTTAGAATGTTAAAAGGCAATGAAATGAAAGGGCCTATTCTCTGTTTCTCTGGACCTCCTGGAGTTGGTAAAACTTCCCTTGGAAAATCTATTGCAAAATCTGTTGGAAGAGAATTTGTGAGAATTAGTTTAGGTGGAGTAAAAGACGAAGCCGAAATCAGAGGACACAGAAGAACTTATGTTGGTTCAATGCCGGGAAGATTTATCCAGGCCATGAAACAAGCAAAAACAAATAATCCTGTTATCTTACTTGATGAAGTAGATAAATTAGGTGGCGATTATAAGGGTGACCCTTCTTCTGCATTATTAGAAGTTTTAGATCCTGAACAAAATAATTCATTTAGAGATCATTATTTAAATGTTCCATTTGATTTATCAAATGTAATGTTTATTGCAACAAGTAACGTACTACAAAATATTCCAGAACCTCTAAGAGACAGAATGGAAATTCTTAATCTAAGCGGATACACACAAGAAGAAAAATTGGCCATTAGTAAGAAATATTTAATTCCAAAACAAATGGATGAAAATGGTATCACTGATGAACATGTTGAATTTTCTGATGATGGTGTAAACTCTGTTATTAAGCATTTTACTTCTGAAGCAGGTTTAAGAACTCTTGAAAAAAGAATTGGTGCTCTTTGCAGAAAAGTAGCAATGAAAATTGCTAAAGGTGAAGAGTCTAAAACACATATAGTTTCAGATGTGGTCGAAAAATTTCTTGGCCCACCAATGTTTACCAAAGAAGATCAAAGAGATGAAAATGAAGTTGGTGTAGTAACTGGACTTGCTTGGACAGCAGCAGGTGGAGAAGTATTACATGTAGAAACAACAAAAATGAAAGGCTCTGGTCTAACTCTTACTGGAAAACTTGGTGAAACAATGAAAGAGTCAGCCCAAGCAGCAATTGGACATATTAGATCAAAAGCTTTCGAGTATTGCGTTGATGAAGATGCTTTTGAAGGAAATGAGATTCATATTCATTTACCAGCTGGAGCTATTCCTAAAGATGGACCTAGTGCAGGTATCACCTTAGCAACAGCAATTGTTTCTCTATTTAGTGATGTTCCTGTAAGTAAAGATGTTGCAATGACTGGAGAGATAACACTAACTGGAAAAGTATTACCAATTGGTGGACTTAAAGAGAAAGCTCTTGCGGCCATGAGACAAAATATAAAAACAATTATTATACCTTGGCAGAACAAAAAAGATTTAGTTGATATACCTGAAGAATTCAGAAAGAAACTAACTTTTGTTCCTGTGAAAACATTAGAAGAAGTTTTGACAGTCGCTTTAATTGACTGGGATGAGAAAAAGGCCGAGTTTAAAAGGAAGCACGAGGAAGAAAACAAAGATAATAAAAAATCAAAAAATAAAAAAGACTCAAGCCTACCTCCGGTAGCGGCTTAAATTTAGCTTACTTTTGAAAGGTAGACCCTGTCCGGTTTACCTTTCACAAGTTTCCAATCAAAGAATTTCTATCAAGTATTAATATTCTTTCAACATAATTTAAAAAAATTTGATAAAATATTTTTATGCCAAAAAAAGAGCCTAGAGAATTAAAAATAATGGTCGTCGATGATTCTGATTTTATTAGAAGAAAAATTGTCGACCTCTTAGAAAAAAACAATTTAAAAGTTGTTGCTGAATCACCTTCAGCAAAAAAAGCTCTTGAACTCCACAGAAAAATAAAGCCAAATGTTATCATTACAGATATTGTAATGCCCGAAATCAGTGGTCTTGAGTTAGCAAAACATGTTAACGATAATCCAATGGCCGATCCCACCTATGTCATCGCCATGTCATCCCTTTCAACAGAAGACCTAGTTGTTGAAGCAATTTCTAGTGGAGCAGTAGACTTTTTAGCAAAACCATTTAAAGATCGAGATCTTGTGAGATCTGTATTAAAAATAAAAGACATATTAGACGGAGAAGCCAGATGATTAGCTTTATATTCAAGTTTTCATTCTATTTTACAATTAGTTATGCAATCCTTTGCTACCCTCTTAAAAATGGGACTATATTTCAAAACCTATATTCATTTACTCATCCAGTAACAAAAGAGATCTATAAAGAAACTTCTGGTGATGTAAATAAGATAATAAACAAGACAAAGAAAATTTCTAAAAAATTATTCACAAATTCTTTTCCGAAGAAAGATCATTTAAAATCTTTAAACAAAGAGACTTCAAAGAAAACCAATATCGTAATGGAGCCTGAAGAAGCTTATACTGATCAAGAAAGAGAAATGTTAGAAAAAATTCTCACAAATTAAAAACGGACCTTTGGTGGAAAGGCCCGTGAATAATTACCAAATAGTAAGGGGAGTACTATTTAGTAAGTTTAAATTAAATTTCTGATGCGTCTAAGACATCTGGATTTAATGATTGTTGATTAGACCCTTCAAAATCTAAGTTACCTGCTGCGATCTTATCGCACTCTGGTCTAGCACCATCTTCACCAATTCCTGCAATTACGTTAGATGCAGCAAATGAATTTGATACACACATCGTTAATAATAAGAATAAAAATAGCTTTTTCATTTTCTTCCCTCCTAGGGTTCTTAAAAGTATATACTCTGTTGAATGCATACGACGTGCCAAAAAATACTTCCCAATACTAGGTACTTACAAAGACTCTAAGTATCAAGATTTAACTAAGTGTCTAAAAAATACACAAAAAATGCTCTAATTAGTGAGTCTTTTCAAGACCTTGCCCAGAACAGGCCATACTTTCAATTTTGATAGGGTCAGGAAGCTGACTATTGGAAGGAGCTAAGTAGTGAATATTACTAGTTATGCCAATTGGCTCTCCTCTTCTTTGAAATATTGACCACTTAGCGTCTATTAAATGGCTTTCAAAACTAATACGTCCCATTTCATACTCTTCAGTAACATCACCCTGTAAGGACTGTAACTCAACCCCAGAATCCACAATAAGCTTATATTTCCTTCTTTTCCTTATAAATGGTTCAACTGGAAGATAGGTTTTTAACTCTTGATATTCTCCAGGTAGGCCTTTTGGAAGAACACCAACTAAGTGTCCATAGAACATTACCCTAATAGGATGAATTGCTTCTTCTTTAGCCTGAGTAGGAATTTCACGCTTTATTGTTATTGGATAACCAAAGTGTATCGGGCACTGAGCATTATCAAGCGTAAAGAATTCATCTTTAATTTTTAAATGCGGATTGAAATTGAACTTATTTTTAGGAAGTCCATTCCAATGCTTTCTAAATTTGTTTCTAGGAATCCATCTAGGAATTTTTTCTTCACTTAATACCTTTGAAGCTGAAAATACTGACTCTCTTATGGCCTTATATAATTCCATCTCTAAACTAAAAGAATGAATAACTAAATTTGGGTTTTCTTCTAAAAAACCATTATCTCTAAACTTATCAATTATTGATTTACCTTCACATCCAACCATTGAAATAAATCTAATATTTGGATTAATTCTTTTAAACACATCAGTTATATCTCTATTTTTATAATCCATTATCACATCAGGTATAGCGATTAAGTTCATTCCAAAATTTAAAAAAGCCTGTTTTTGCTTTCCAGAATGAGATACAAAAAATATTGCTGATGGTTCGTCAGAGGTTAATAGCTCATGTAATTTATATTGATCAACGTTATGAAATACTTTTAATTCATAGTTCTCACTCTTTAAAGACTTTCTATATGCACTTTCAATTTCGCTTGTAATTTCCCAATCACTAGAATACCAAAATGGAAGTCTTTCAGGCTGAGCAATTGATGTAACTAAATAGACAACTTTATCTGCACAAAAAGCTTGAGAACAAACTAGAAATAGGATTAAAAACAATAACTTTTTCATTATAGGCCTTATTAATATTTTACTAAAATTCAAAAACTTAACTATTTAATTGAAAGCTTTATAAGTATGCTTAAAGATTAGACAATTTTTGAATAAGAATTAATATTCGTAATCAGGAGAATCTAAAAGAGATTTATTATTTAAATTTGATCTAAACAAAGCAATGAGAAATTTAAGTCTTTGAGGAATTGATGACCAATCTCGAGTAGCAGTTCTACAATATTTACTATACCCAGTTATGTCATTTATAATTCTATATTCTTCGAGTAAATCTTGATATTCAGGAAGTTCAATTTTATGTAAATACTTATGAGTGCCTTTAGTCTTTACAGAAATATGTAATGGAATTTTACTTTGATCAGAGCCAACTTCAAGTGCTCCTTGCTTTGTACTTATATATTCAAAAGTTCCTGAAAATGGAAGAGATCCTTTATACTCAAATACTGCATCAAGATTCTCATCAACTCTTATTTGCTCTCCCATAACTTGCTTAGTTGCGGCTAAAGCAACATACTCTATTTTTAAGTTTATATCAGTCTCATATATTGCTTTATAATAGTTATAAAATGCATCTCTTATGAGCCGATCTTGCTCTGTTTCTAACTTTAACAAAGATTGAAATTTGCTAAAATCTGTTGGTTCATTTCCAGTACAAAACATTTCTAAAAATTTTCTTCCTAATGGAATCATTTCAATTGCTATTAAGGCATTTGCACGCTTAAAAAAATCTATTTGCTCTTTACGAGTATGAGTCATATCTAAAAGCTCAGCAACCCAAAATGCCCCTTTTTGAAATCCATTTAAATTGTAAAACTTCGTTCCATCTATAACTTTACCACCGCTTACTGAGGCCCATGTTGCGAAATGATACCAATTCCCAATTTCACCTTCTGTTCCAGTACATCTGGCCAACTCATTTCCAATATTATGATATGTTCGATTGATATATCTATTGCGATCAATAGCATCCTTATTCATCTTTAAGTTATCTCTATCCTGATCAATGATTTCTATTTTTAAGGATGGAATTGCCGCAAATTCATTGACTGGTACATACCTATATTGATCTGCTAACCAAGCTTTAGTAGATCCATCATTTCTATTAAATGAAATATAATCATAATATTCTTTTACAAATTCTTCCGGATTTTGAGTAAAGGCCCAATGAGACGGATTTACATAATAATCATCCTTATAGCATTCATAATTTGGATCAAAATCTATTTTCTCCATAAGTTTATAAAATTGCCTTGCCTGACTTATTCTTTGAGAAGCATCCATGAAATTTTCAGTTTTTAAATAAACATCCCCTAAGCACTTTAAATTTAAAGTTGTTCTGGCCTTTAAAATAAAATCCATTGGAACTTCAATAATCCTACCAGGAATGTTTTTAAGTAAGTACTTAAGCATCCAGGGCAATTTATTAAACTTCTTCTCAATTTTTGGTTGAAAAAAATGAAGGTGCTCCCAGGTAACAAACGTCTCAAAATGTCTTTCTAAAGTAGTTTTTTGAATCTCTTCATTTGTTAAAAATACATCATGTATTTCATTTAAACTTTCAAACAGCTCTTTTGTATCATCATAAAAACTTTGTATTTTTGGATATTTATATAACACTTCAGCTGGAAATAAATGAATGCCTTTTTCTTTTACTTTTTTAGTTAGAAAATAAGCAAAGTGCAATCTGGCAACCATCATTCTATTTAGTTCTTTAAGGTCCTCACCCCATCCTTTCCAGGCCTTTCCTTCTTTTTTGAGACCTACTAGATTTAAAGAATTTACTACAGCAGGTGTAGTCGCTGACCTTTCAATTGCTAAGGTTAAATGAGAAATTGCATATGCAAATTTAAACTGCTTTCCAGAGTCCAAATAAAGTTTAAGAAGAACCATTGACCTCTTTGCCATTTCTTCACTTTTACCGGCCGCTAGAACCGATTTGGCATAAACAGATTTAGCAATTTTGATAAATTCTATTGAATCTTCTCTAGTATCAGCAAATGAACTTAGTGATATAAGAAAAATAATGAATATTTGGATAATTTTCAAAAACATTACCTAATTCTAGCAATTTATAATTTCAAAGTATTAGAGTATGTAGATATTTGATAGGGTGTATTCGACACAGACAGATTTCAAAAAAACAGTGAAAGAAAGCCTCAGCTATGCAACTGAGGCCAAACCCCACAATGAAAATACTAACCGTAAAATCATCAAATTTGATGATTACCCCTGAAACGATTAGATTCAATGAAGCCTTTATAACAGAAATTTGACTAAAAAATAGATAGGAGGAAAATTTTATATAAAAAAGGGCGATCAAAATAGACCGCCCTTCATATTTTAATAATATTCTACTTATTATTAAACTTCATTACCTTCTTTTGGTTTTATAATTGGCTTCCCTTCTGGGTCAACTGGAATTAGATTTTCATTTTGATTATCAGGGCAGTTTTCACAACATTCTTCTTCACCTTGATCACCTAACTTTTTAGGATCTGCATGAACCAAATTTAAACTTAATCCAAGTAGAACCATCAATAAAACTAATTTTTTCATATCTTTACCCTCTCTCTTATAAGCTTAAATTAACACCTGCTGGCTTAACAATTGCCAGAAGTGACTGGAATGCCTGTGTTACTTGTAAGGCCATTTTATGTCCAGCTTTTGATTCAACTTTCTTGATATCACCATAATTATCGTATGCTACATTAATTTTCATTTTACCCATTGATATTTCAATTGGCTTACCAAGAGCATTGTATTTAAAAGCTAATTGTCTTGGCTTCTTTGATTTTTCTTTATCAATCATCTTCTTAATTCTGCCTTTTCTATCGTAGACAAGAAGTACTGATTTACCTTTATTGTTTTCAGCTTTTTTCAGATTTCCTTTTTGATCATATTCAAATTTAGTCCATCCCTTATTATTTACAACTTTTGTGATCTTATTGAACTTTTTATGATAATCAAGCTCTACATACTCACCCTTAGTAGAAGACTTTTTCTTTAATAGTCCTCTATCGTTATAATCAAAACTTGTTACGTGCTTTCCTCTAGTAATTTTAAGAGGAAGACCGCAACATTCTGAGTAAACTGTTTCAGTCTTTAATCCATTTATGTCAGTCGCTACTCTATAAGTATAAGTCGAACCATCTGGTCTTGCCTTGATTTCGTATTCATACTTATTTTTTATAGTTCTACCAGAAACACCTTTCTTAGTTACTGTTGTCCAGTAATGTAAATCTGGATTTTTTGGATCATTTCCATATTCATAACCAGTAGTTTCACCATTTCTATTTTTAACTTCTGATACAAATTGATTTTTAGGATGATATGATATTTCTAATGTTGATTTATCAGAATATGAAATCTTAGTCATATTATGTTTTCTATCATAATCATATTTATAAACATTTCCACCAATATCAGTTGATTCAACTAAATCATCACCTTTATATTTATAAGTTGTTTTTTTATCCCCTGCCGACCAAATATGCTTAACCTTTCCATCTGGATACCAAGAGAAAAATAATTGCTTAGCTTGAGAATCTTTAATGTCAGCAACTCTTCCGTTTTTGTAAGATAACTTAACCCAATATCCATTCTTATCGGCCATCTTTGTTAGTTTACCTTGATCATTAAAAAATTCTACTTTTCCATCATTATAAACTCTTTTATAACCAGTTTTAATTTTATGAAGTTGTTGTAATCCTCTTATATTCGAATAAAGAATAGTACCTGTTGCTAATTTTGCTGTTACGTTAAACTTTCTTGCGTATGCTTGTCTTAATTCTGCGTCTTTTTCTAATTTACTAATAAAATCTTTTGCATCTTTTTCTGTAAAAGTTGCGCCTTTCTTTCTCATTGCCTCAACAATTTTTTTAGATGCTTCAGCCGCATTTACACTTTTCTTTGGCGTAAATCTTGTATCTGCACCTGCTCCATTTTCATGAACAACTACTGACCCATCTGCTGATACTGTTAAGTAAGTTTCATAATCACTACCCCAACCAAAACCAAACCAACCCTTGTCGATCGATTTCGAGTTATAGGTTCTATTGATTTCTAAATCATTTCCTCCACCAGGTACAATTATGTCAGTATAACTTTTATAAAAGTTACCATTTTTTAAATTGACACCGGCGTGAACCACTGTAGTTAGTAAAAGACACGCAAATAAAATTAAAGACTTCATGGTATATTCCCTCTGTGCTTATTATTACACTCTCTTTATCTTTTCGGAGTATTCTAGCACCACTTTAGCTTAATTTAGGGCCATAACTACTTAATTTTTAAGAAATTATGGTGTATTTTTTTACTACACTTTTATTTTTACTATTTTAAGAATCACAATTAATCCAATTATATCAAAACCACTTGCTACAATTGTCATTATAATTCCGAGTGGAGTATTAAACATTCTCATCATTGAATCTGGATCTGAAGAAAAATAAATTAGTCCCATCACAATTGGCATGGCCGCAATTGTAAACCCTTGAAATTTTCCTTGAGCTGTATAAGTATCAATTTTCTGCTGCAAACGAACACGTTCTCTAATAACACCTACTATCGTATCAAACGTCTCGGCCAAGTTACCTCCTGTTTCTCTTAAAATATTTACAGAGGAAACAAACATATCAACATCTTCGCATGGAATTCTTTTTGCTAAATTTTCGAAGCATTCATCTAAAGGTGTACCAACCTTATTAAGTTGTAACATTACATTAAACTCTTGCGATATTGGTGGTGGCATCTCTTTAACAACCATACCTAAGGCTTGAGGAACACTTAAACCCGCTCTAATACCGTTTGATAGTAATGTTAATCCATCTACCATTTGATTTTGAAAACTTTTTATTCTTTTTTCAATTAATGAGTTAATAAATGGCTTAGGAATTTTCCACCCAATTACAGAAAGTAAAATTCCAAAAAAGATTCCAGTTCCCCACATTCCAAAAATACCAAAAAGAAGTAAAACTATTGCACCAAAACCAAACGATAAAAACATTAAAAGATATGTAACATGATCAGGATTTACTTCTATAAATAGAAGTTCTAACTTCTCCATTATATAAGATCTAGTCCCATAGGTTTGTCGTTCGACTACATCAAAAATTTCAATACTATATTTATAAGCACCAAGAAATACTCCAATTCCAATTATTGAAATCAAACCTTTAAACCCGATCATTTGAATGAAAAAATTCAAATACTATCCCTTGTTAGTAAAGATACCTCTTGGAACTTTGTATCCCTTCTTTTCTAAAATTTCGATAAACTTAGGTATAAATCCAGTTGCCTGATATTTTCCTTTAATTTTTCCTTTTTCAAAACCTTCTTGTTGGAAAATAAAGATATCTTGTAGAGTAACTACATCACCTTGCATTCCCTGAATTTCACTAATATGAGTTACTCTTCTCGATCCATCTTCTAACCTTTTTTGCTGAACAATTAAATGAACAGCACCTGCAATCATTTTACGAATTGCCATTGGAGATAGTCCTGTCCCTGCATATTGAACTAGAGTTTCAATTCTACCAATACACTCTCTTGGATTATTAGAATGTACTGTTGTCAATGAACCATCATGACCTGTACCCATTGCTTGAAGCATATCAAGAGTTTCTCCCCCTCTACATTCTCCAACAACAATTCGATCAGGACGCATTCTTAAAGTTTGCTTAACAAGACATCTGATATCGATTGCTCCATCACCTTCTAAGGTCGCAGGCCTTGTTTCTAATCTAACAACATGTTCCTGCGGTAATGAAAGTTCAGCAGAGTCTTCACAAGTAATTATTCTTTCATTAGCTGGTATAAAACCTGCTAACACATTAATTAAAGTTGTTTTACCAGATCCTGTACCACCACTTACAATTATATTTTTATGTGACTCAACGGCTATTCTCAAAAAATCGGCCATCTCTTGTGTCATAGATCCAAAATTAATTAAATCTTTATACCCTAGTCTATTTTCAGGAAATTTTCTTATCGTGATTGTACAACCATCAATAGCTGAGGGAGGAATAATCGCGTGAACTCTAGACCCATCATGAAGCCTAGCATCTACATATGGTGTTTTTTCATCAATTCTTCGCCCTATTGGAGCAACGATTCTTTCAATTACATTTAAGACTTGTCTGTCATTAGTAAAAGTAATATCAGATTTTTTGATTTTACCACCTTGTTCAAAGAAAATATGATAAGGTCCATTCACCATTACTTCTGAGACAGAAGCATCGGCCAGCAAATCTTCCAATGGTCCAAGTCCCAATGCTTCATCAAGAACTTCTTTAACAATTTTATTCATATCTTCTCTTGAATTAAGAATTCCCTTAGTGTCTTCTTTATTCAAAATTTCAACGACAATTTTTTTAGTCTGCTCTTTTAAAACAAGTAATGCTTTTGGATCATTTTCATTATCAGAACCCTTGAGATCCATTTCATCAACAAGTTGTCTATGAATTCTAGATTTAAGATCGACCCATTGATTAGCTACTTTTTTATCAACAGGTTCTCCACCTTTTGCACTTTTCTTACTACTAGTATTACTCGGTCTATTTAATTTTGCTAAGGCCTTTAAAACACTTTTCTGTATAATTTTTCTAGAACACTCTAGAACTCCAGAACTTACACCACTATTTTTTGCTGCAACAAAAATTGGAACAGACTTACTTAATGCCTGAATACACGTTTGTTCATCCTTTGGAACAATTGAAAAAACGGGTTTTCCAATTTGTTTCCCAACTGTCTCAGGAGTAACAGGATGACCTTTTTGATACTGATTTAATACAATTTGCATCATATCTTTTGGAAAAAGCATCGTAATCAATTCTTGATACATTCTTTTAGTTTGATTAACGGCCAATATATCTGGGGTTGTTACAAATAATATCAATGTCGAGTATTCAAGAGCTTTTAAAGTTAATGGTGTTAACTCACTTCCACCGTCGATAACGGTTAAGGCAAACATACTCGTAATTGCTTTTAAACTCTTTCCTAAACCTTCTGGATTAATACCTTCTGCTTTAAGTGGATCGTTAGGCATACCTATATAGCCAACATTTTGCGGATGCATAGTTACAAATGGTTGAAAGCTTTTCGGATCTACTGCTCCACTAAATTCACTTAGATCTTTTAGATTCCTTTTACTTTTTATACCTGTAATTAAATTAAGATCTCCAGCTGCCTTTTGGTCAAAATCCATTAGCATAACTTTATTTCTAGATTCAGCAGCAAATGCAAAGGCAAAATTCGCAGCGAATGTTGATTTACCAACACCACCCTTACCCCCAATAATGGTGATAATATGACCTGCCACTAACGTCTTCTCCTTTTAAATTTTCTTTTGATCTCTTCAGTTCCAGCAGAGGCATTTTCTATAATTTCAGGTGTAATAAAAACTGCAAATTGTGATTTAGAGCTAATAGTTTGCTTACTTCTAATAAATTGAAATAAAAAGCTTGAGTCTTCACCTGCTTCTAACTCTCCACTAGGTGGGTGCTTATCAAAATCAGTTGCATTCTTAGAAATAACAATTCCCCCAATTGCGGCACTCTCTTTAGATTTAACAACTAATTGAGTTGTAATCGTATTTGATAATGTCTCAGGTGGATTACCAATATTTGAACTCACAACAACTCTTAAATCTAAATCTATTTGCTCTTCTTGAATTATACTTACTCTATTAATTGTAACAGTAAACCCAGCTTCAGCATTACCCGTTTGAACTGCTTCTGTACCACTTGCTTGAACAAATCTTTTATTAGATTTTTTATCTATAGTTCCTTTTCCATTATTTTTTAAAATAATCATCCCAGATTGAATAATTCTTGCATAACCAGCATTTTTAGCAGAGTTTAACTTAGGAAATAAATTTCCAATAGTCGCCGCTAAAGAATCATTAGTAGTTCGTGATGTGACAGAGCCGTCATTTGTTTTAAAAATATTTATCTGGCCACCATTTCCACCTAAAGTTGGTCTCCACTCAAAACCAAATGTTTTCAAATAATCTTTTGTTAGTTCAACAAATTGAGCCGTAATTTTAATTAGCTTAGGAATAGGCTTTTTTTCCTGTTTTGTATTTATACTAATAAAGTTTTGATAAATTGGTTTTGCAACTTCTTGAACCCTTTCTGACTGTCTGGAAAGTTTGTCTATTTTATCTGGTATATAAGATTGCACAATTCTTTCTGCTTTTTGAAATAAACCTTGAGATGTTACAAAACCTTCAATCCAAAATTGATTATTAACAACTCTGACTGTAACAGTTTTCATTCCTCCACTTGGCCCTTGAATTTCATCTTGCATCTTCTTAGCAATAATTCTTAAAGTTTGTGGTGAAAGTTCAACTAGTCTCAGTACACTATCGTAAGCAGGATCGGCCAAAACAACAGCAACTCTTCCAATATCTGAGGGAACGACTATTTTTCCACCAACAAATACTTTCCCACCTCTTATGCCAATTTCAATTCCTTCAACATCACCAATGAGATCTCGCAATTCTTGAACCATTTTAGAATCACTATTAGCAGTAATACTTACATTAAATTTTACTTTTGGATCACCTGCTCTATCCCTAATTGTAACAGAAGATTTTCCAGGTCTAAGACCTCGAAAAGTAATTTCTCTTTTACTAGGAAGCAAATCTAATTTCAATAATTGTCCAGCATCGCTTTGTTGAATCGTTGGGCTATAATCAAAATCAAACTTCTTCAAGACATCAATTCCAACAACAACTTCTAAAGGTATTTCCTTTATTTTTACATCAGTTACATTTTGAGCGTTTGCAACAAAACTAATAAATAATGTAACTGTTAAAAATAATTTATAAATCAAACTATCTTCCTTTGTATTTATCTTGAAAATATGTTCTTGCTTCTGCCGCATCATCACCTAAAATATCGTAAATTTTAGTAGGAGTAATTCTAACAGTCTTTTTATCGTTATTATTTCTTAGAGCTAAGTACGGTGTTGCATTCAAGTGGTTAATCATAAAAATTAACTTTTGAGTCTGATACGGGTCAAGCTCAAGAGTGACAGCGTTGTAATTAGAATACGTGTTTAGTTTCATTGTTCTAATTACTCGAGGAGTTTCAACACCAATCATAGGTATTGAGTTTGTCATACTCCTTCCAGTTGCAAGAACCAAAACATCTTGTAATATAGTGTGAGCTTTTTTCATATCCATTCTACCAGCCGCATAGTCAATTGCAGCAATCACATCAACTCTATCACCCGGCTTAATAAGCTTACTAACTGCTTGCTTATCAGTAATATTTATCGCGACTGCCCTTTTTCCAGAACTAACTTGCCTTGATAATCCTGTTTTTGACCCAGGGTATGTAACTCTAGGTTTAGTGATTTGTTCTCCCTTTTTTATTGGTACAGTTGCAATAGTATTTGCTAACTCCTTAACTTCTTTAAAATGCCCAGGAGCCAAAAAAGACCTTGGAACAGTTATTGTCACAATCTTTGAATCATCGATTAACTCAAGTTCTTGAATATCTTGTTTTGCAACTACAACAGAACTAAGCGTTCCATACTTCTGAAAAAGTGCAGCTTTTTGATCCTCAATATATGTATAAACCATGGCCATAGCCAGACCTGAAATTATAAGAGCAAGAGTAAAGGCCCTTGTATTCATAATTACCTCGTTAACTAAAAGGTTGAATTTACATAATTATTTTATCAAATCATGTAGGTAATTTTTTACATGGGAAAATTTTGGCGAGGATTTTGATTAGTTGATTAATTTAATTTGCAGCGAGTGTGCAAACTCCTGTCGATGCTTCATTTAAATCAAATGAATCATTATTTGGTAAATATGTTTTAGTACAAATTCCAAATACATTGAATAACTTGATATAAGCACTCGGCTCTCCTTGTGTTACAATTTCATCACAAGTTTGCCCTTGATTTTGACCAATTAACTTAGTCATTCCAAAACAAGGAGATGCTGGTTGATCTCCATTAATAAATTTTTCTTTCCACCCAATGGCATTAAACCCAACAAACCTGACTCCTGCTCCATGAAGAGTATCAATATCTTCTGAGGCCAACCCCATAGAATCACTTTTTAATAGTTGGAAATAATAGCCTCGCAATGATTTTTGTTGATTAATTCCCGCATTAATCGAATTAGCAATAGTAAAAAGCGCATGTAAAATTATCAAAACAAAAGGCAGAAACATTATAAATTCAAATAATGCCTGACCACTTTCATTTGAACTCTGATTTTTAACATCCATTATCAAAAAACGTGGTGTGATTTTCACATGTTCCTCCAACCCCAAGCATTGCATCACAAACTCTTCTAACACAAGTACTTCTTGTAGGCTCTCGACCTAAAAAAGATTCAGAAATTAATTCTATTTCTTGACTTCCACCGAAAATTCCACCACCTGAAAATTTTTGTCTAAATCTAAATACTGATCCAACAAATACATTCTTTACATCACCTGGATTATTAAATTGAACTGTACCCACTGGAGCAATACCAAAATTTTCCAGATTAAACCTATCAAAAACAACTTGAGCATGAGCTCTTGCAACCCCATCAGAAGCTGCATCTGACTGATCATTATCAATAACTAAATATGCCCGGGAAGCTTGAAAATTTGCATAGTGTGCTAGATATCCATTAGTGGCACTTAATCCAAATTTTAAAATATAAATTAGTAGAATCATTCCAAATGAGAATGTAATCAAAAATTCTATTAATGATTGGCCTTCTTCATTTCTAATTTGGATAAGGATTCCTCGGTGTAAAAAATCTAGTTCCACCCTCTTGAGTGTTAACATAACTATCGTGGTTATCAGTATACGTAGAAGTATCATCTTCAATACGTCCAATTGTTCCATGTCTATAAGAATATTGATATCCGCTTAATAAAGATTGAAACAGAACTGAGTCTTCTCCAATAAAATCTTGAAAAGCACGACTTCTTAAAATAGAAAAGAGTAAACTACTTATTACGAGAAGAAGAAGAAGGTACTCAACAACACCTTGACCTTTTTTTCTTAATAAAAAAACTTGTCTCGATTTATCCATCCGAAAAGCATCCATGCTAATAAAATTACCGGTGCAAAAGAAAATCTTTTCCCATATACACTTTTTATATCATATATATTAGAGAATCTTATGGCATTAAACAAACGTCCAATATTATTTAAAGTGTTAGTAAAAAATAATAATATACCGACAAAAATTGTCACGTAAGTTAAAGAAAAGAACACACTTTCTTGCATATGAAGTGGTATCAATAGAAAAAATGCCATTAAAAATTTCGAATCTCCAGCTCCCATAATTTTTAAAGCAAATAAAAATAACCCCACTGCAAACCAAGCTAGTGGAAAAAAGAGGACATGTAATTCAAATGAGTAAAACTTTGGAAATAAAAATAATAGAACAAAGTACATGACTAAATTAATAAGGCTCCATGTATTTGAAATGCGTTTATATTTAAAATCGATATAAGCAACAAAAATTAATTCAATGAGAAGAAATCCATATACTAAAACGGGCATATTTCACTGGTCATTTGCATAGCCACCAAAAAAACAATTTTGTTCACAGACACCTGTGCTCAATGCATCGGTTAAAGCTATTGTTAAGGAACCCACAGTGGTAGACATAAAGGCATTTACTGACCGTACCATTTGGATCGTAATGAAACTCATAAGAAGAAAAATAAGTAGATACTCGATAAGGGCCTGCCCGGCCCTCATATTTTTATGAAGCATGTATTTATTTTAGCTTAGAAATGAGTTGGAAACAAAGTTTAAAAATTAAACTAGAAGTTTCCTAACTCATCAGCAAATTTCTCAGCGTTTCCGAATACTTTATTCGTAATACTCGTCAACTTGTCATCTGCTGCATTCTTAAATTTAAAAACGATTAGGGCAACAACAGCTACTAATAAAATGTATTCTGTTGAAGTTTGTCCACTTTCGTCTTTGAAATAAGAAAGTAGTAGGTTTTTCATAATTCCCGCTCCTGTGTTTAATTTTCGGAATTCCTATTCCTTCTCGGAACAAGATTCTGAAAACTTGAGCTTTTTAATCTCTGACTAAATTATAACACAATGCGTAACATCGTGCAATAATTACACTCTTGAAGTGATATAAGTAGTTAAAATTATGTAAAATTTTGGCCATTTATCTTAAAAGCTCTCGCCATTTACAAGAATGAAGTATAATAAGAATCAGGATCAGATAGAAGGTGCAAATGAGTTTCGCCCTACAATCTTAACTACGGACGCGGTCCCTGATCATGGTGAGCAGGCCCACCAAAGCAGTGGGAAGCCTAAAGTGATTACTAACTGTATCCACCTGTCTGAAGACGGGCGCGAAACCAAAGTCATCTTCGTCTGGTTCTTTTATCAATCAAGTATTTCTATATCGTATATAAACAACGACAGGTGCTTCCGCCCATGCAATGCAGGTGCTACGCTACTGCATTTGCACAACGGTAAAGCGGGCATTAAGGCCTAAGAGGCCTTAAACGCTCCGCATGTCTGAAGACGGGCGCGAAACCAAAGTCATCTTCGTCTGGTTCTTTTACTCAAAGATAATCTTTTTAAATTCATTTCATTTTTGACAAAAACAAATGATAGCCCCATTATTAATATATGATGGATAAATTTTTAAATACACCAAACAAACAAATTGATACTTCATGGATTGAATCTTTAGCTTTAGATGAACTAAACATGGAAGAATCTGGAGTAATAAGATTTGACGAACACTTAAACCCTCAAAGCTATTTAGAAGAATCTTCTATTAAGTTTATGGATCAAGTTCGAGATAAATTAGAAGTTTATGTAAATTTATTTAATCAATATCGTGGTGGCGATCAAACACCTAAAATCAAAATATTTAAAATATCAAATACGATTAATGATTTTATGCTTTTTAGAAATAGCTTAAGATTAGTATTTGCAAGAAGGTCAAACGACTGCATTACAATCGGTTTCTTATCTAATAGAGAAGGTATGTTTTCTCCAAGAGTAAATTTCACAGACAATGGTGAATTAAAAGGTGAAAATTCATTTCACGAAATTAAGGCCAATATTGGACCTTATAATAGTGTGAGCTGGAGATTTAGGGGAGAGCCAATTGACATAGATGCAATGGTTAGACATTACCTCACTGAATTTATTAAAAACTCTGCTACTTAAATAAACGTAATACCAGCTGACTTAGAAGATCGTGAATTCTTTTCTTCGCCATTAAGTCTTTGAAAAGTATATTGAAGTGATTCCTCAATCGTTGGCAACTCATGATTAAGAAAGTTTTCAATATTACTTATATCAAGATTATAAATTAAATTGTTAGTTATTGATTCATCAATTAATGGAAGCTCCCATGCTCCCTTTGATGCAATTCCTGATGGTTGGCCAAAAACCTTACTGTATGCTTGAGTAAAGTCATAGTAGGTAAGACAATCTTTTGAGCTCAGCTGAAATAATCTATTCGAAACATCTTTTTCAAAGCAAAATCGTATAACCATTGCAAGGTACATGATATCGAGAAAGCCAACTTTAACATTACTATCTACGATAAAGGTTTTACTTTCGACCATTTTCTTTTCCATTATTTCAAAAAATGTATTTGACCTTGGATTAATTGATCTACCATAAAGCTGACAAGTTCTAATAATTAAATAATTTAGTGACGTTTTTTGGATAAAAAACTCTGCAGAAGCCTTCGTTTTACCGTACATAGTATTTGCATCAGGGATATCCATCTCACCAAATGCCTTATCTGTTCCATTGAAAACAAAGCTAGATGAAATATATAATAATCTTGCCTGATACCTTTGAGCTGCATCTGAGACATTAAATAAGCCTGCAGTATTTAATGCATCTGCAAGTTCATCACTTTTTGAGCAATCTAAAATTGAACTCAATCCACAAGTATAAATTACAAAGTCAGGCTTGGTAGCGTATGCAATTAATTGAACTTCTTCTTTACTAAGAACATCACATCTATAAGATAAAACTCCTGGAATATGAATTGGAGTATCATTATAAGTTCCGAATACTTTATAATCTTGTTTTAAAAACTCAGCTAAATTTGAGCCAACAAAAGAAGAGACTCCATAAATTAAGACTGTTTTAACTTGTTTTCCCATTATTCAATTATAAATTAAAATAAAAAAACTAAAACAAATATTTATCTGACTAATTTTTGCTTAATATTTGCTTAATTAAACATCCAGCAATACCCAGGCTCCTTCTTTTTTTTGTTGTAGGTATATTGTTCATTTGTTTTTCAAAGAATCTTACTAGCGATGAGTAATCAGGATTTAACTCAAGTACCCTATTAGGATTTTTTATATCAAATTCTCCAAATTCAGAATAATTTCGTCCCTTGTGAGATAAAAAGCCTTGCGCCATACTTGAGTCTTTTGGCATTTCAAAAACTAATTTAGTGCTCTCCAGACTTTCTTTTTTTAGAAGTATTTGATTAACATTTCTAGAAAACTCGGATGTTGTTAGTATTGTCTTTTGAACATCAATTTTGGACTTTTTACTTTCTAAATATTTTTTTAAATAGTTTTCTACAGAGATAATAGATTTACCTGTTAATGAGAAGTCGATAATATTTATTCTTTTTAATTCTTGAGTTCCAAGATATTTCCCAAGAAACCTATCAAAATGATCAAACAAAACTTTTTCTTCACTTGGAAGAAGAGGATTTTCTGTAGAGTACTTAAAATGAGACAGCGGCAGATTTGAAGCATAAGTACTATTTATGGCCTTAATAAATGCTGTAATAACAGAAGGCGATCTACCTACACCAATGTTTATGCACTCCAACGGCTTACAGTTATTTACAATCGTTTCAGAAAGATTAGCGATTTGATTTATATCTTCTTGAGAAAAAATTTGAGAAAACTTGTATTCAATTAAGTTTTTTCGTACATTTTTACTTCTACCCTTTCTGTTTCCAGCAAAAATATTACTGTTAAAGAAAGTAAATAATAATAAAAAGATCAAGCCTACGTGTAGGACGGTTTTCATATTATTTATATCGGTTATATATAGAGTCTCTTAAGATTTATTAACTTTTTACAAAAGAAAACAAAAAAAGGCACATGGGTCAGATTCCTGACCATGTGTGCCTTGTTTTGCGAAAGTTTGATTTAACCAATTAGCTTTAAAGCTATTTGCGGGAACTGATTCGCTTGCGCTAATACAGAAGTACCCGCTTGAATTAGGATGTTATTCTTCGTCATGTCTGCTGTTTCTTTAGCGACATCTACATCTCTAATTCTTGAGTTCGCAGCACTTAGATTCTCATCAGTGATAGCTAAGTTGTTTATAGTCGAACTCAATCTGTTTTGAGTTGCACCCAGATCTGCTCTCGTGCCGTTAATTTTAACCAAGGCGTCGTCAAGCTTCTGAAGAGAGAGTTGAGCTCCTTCTTTAGAGTTAACTGCTTCGGCCGTAATTCCAAGAGCTGCAAGTGTTGCATCCGCTTTTGCACTGTCAAACCTAAGTCTGTCAAGAAAAGCATCATTTCCTGATCCAACCTGAAATTCCAAAATCCCCCCCGTTCCATTGAGAAGATCGATTCCATTAAACTTTGTCGACTTTGCGATTCTATCGATTTCATCTTTAAGATTTTGAAATTCGATATCTGTAAAACCTCTTTCAGTGTCACCGACAGTGTCAGAAGCTGCTTGGATCGCGAGTTCTCTAAGTCTAATAACGATGTTTGAAACTTCATTTAATGCCCCTTCGGCAGTTTGTATCATAGAAATACCATCACCAGCATTTCTCTTTGCTTGACGCATACTTCTTATTTCAGCTTTTAAGTTTTCACTAATTGCTAAACCAGCAGCATCGTCTCCAGCACGTGTTATTCTCGAACCTGATGATAATTTTCTCAGGTTGTTGTTAATTCTTCTGGATGTATTACTCAATGTTCTTTGCGCACCAATTGATGCAACGTTTGTGTTAATACGTAGTCCCATAGTTAATCTCCTCTAATCATTTAAAACCTCCTGTTTTATAAGCGCACTTCCGTGTGCACTAAAAGTTATTATTAGTAATTTAATTTTTTTGTTTTCAAACTTTCTATTTTTTTTATTTTAAATGCGGTCATCAGTTGCAGGTTTTGATTTCCACATTAACTTAATTATCCTGTTAACTTCATTTTTTATCCCCTTCATTAACCTTGAGATGCTGCTTGAATTAAACTCAATGCATTTCTCGTTGACTGATTCGCTTGAGCTAATACAGAAGTACCGGCAGTCATCAGTATGTTATTTTTAGTTAATTCTGCAGTCTCAGCGGCAATATCAGTGTCTCTGATACGTGAGTTTGCAGATGAAAGGTTTTCAACACTTACAGCAATATTGTTAATTGTTGACTGTAATCTATTTTGAAGGGCACCAAAGTCCGCTCTAATTCCAGAAACTGAAATAATAGATTGATCAAGAGCTGAAAGTGAGTTTTGCGCTGAAATTTTGTCAGCAACAGAAGCTAAATTCAAACCTAAAGCGGCAACATTAACATCAGCACTTGAAGCATCAAATGTTAATCTATCACTAATAGGATCATTTCTTGTACCGATTTGAATATCGAATACAGCACCCGTTCCATTTAAAAGTGGAACTCTGTTAAATTCTGTTGAATTGGCAATACGATCAATTTCTTGAGTCAATTGTTCGAATTCAACATTAAGGAATTTTCTCTCTGTACTTCCAATCGTGTCCGAAGCTGCTTGAACTGCTAGTTCTCTTAGCCTGATCATGATGTTAGAAATTTCGTGAAGAGCACCTTCCGCAATTTGAACAAGTGAAATACCATCTTCAGCATTTCTTTCAGCTTGACCTAAACCTCTAATTTGAGCTTTTAAGTTTTCTGAAATCGCTAAACCAGCGGCATCATCTCCTGCTCTGTTGATTCGTTGTCCTGACGACAACTTTTCAAGAGACTTGTCCATCGATAATCTCGTCCCACGCAAATTTCTCTGGGCATTTATCGAGGCAACGTTAGTATTAATTCGAAGTCCCATTTTAATCCTCCTTGATTTGGGTTCTAGTAAGACTCCTTCCTACTAGAGAGAAGCATTTCAAAAAGAAACGATCTCCTTCTTCTAACTTTTCGCTAATTAAATTCAAAAATTGAAAATATCTTTAGAAACTAATTTAAATGGCAATCTTTGCCTTATTAGTGATAAAATAAACTAATGGATATTGAATATACAACACTTTATGAACGTCCCGAGTACTTTAATCAAGTTATAAAACTAATAGAAAACGAGTTTGGATATACTGAAAAGCACTCCCTTAAAATAGATTTCGCTCCCCTATTTAAAAAGGAGAATTTTAAAAACCTTCATATAGCTCTATATAATGATGAACTTGTTGGACATGTAGGGGCAAAGTCTAAAACCATAGGACCGATGAGTAATAATGTACCTGCTTGTTTATTTGGTGGCCTAACAATATCAAAAAAATATCAAGGTAAGGGTCATTTTCGAAACTTTTTTGAATATGTCATGGATTTATATGAAGAAGATCATGCAATATTTCTTCTTTGGTCTGATAAAATTGATCTTTATAGAAAGTTCGACTTTGTAGAATTAGGAGTAATAATTCAAACTCCTGGAATAGAAGAAAAAAGTTTTTCACACAAATCTTTTAAAAAAGACAAATTAAAAAATTTAAGTGAACAACAGTTTAATCAGATTAAAGAGATCTATAAAAAAGAATTCGAAGATAAACTCGTAACTATATTAAGGTCAAATGAAGACTGGGAAGATATAAAGAATATCTCTTCTATTGATCTGCACTATCAAGAAGAAAATGATGTTATCACAAGTTATATACTCGAAGGCAAGGGACATGACCTTCAAAATACTTGCCATGAAGTTTGTATATCTAATAAAGAGCTATTAAGTGAAATAGCAAATGAAAATAAGATCTGGCTCTATATTGATCAATTAGGACAAGACTCTATACCTGATAACACTGATGTAATTTATGGAACTCTCCTCAAAATAGCTAATCATCATAGTTTCTCTAGTTATGTTGAAAAAATTGGTGATAAGAAAATTGATATTCAAGGATATAGCCAAGACATGCTTCAAATATTTTTGGATGATAAAGAGTATCACTTATACAAAGAAGATTTTCTCAGAGGAATATTTGGACCTGAATTTGTAACTGAGTTTGGAGAGAGCATCCCACCGATTTTCATCAGTGGAGCTGACTCTATTTAAGTAAATTAAGTGTTATATCTCTTAACTCTTTAACATCATTATTTAAACGAACTTGAGAAACAGAAGCATTTTCTGCTGTTATACTTCCTTCAATTGGCTGTGTTAAAGAAGCTACTGCCATTAACATTTTTTGAGTTGTCTCACCTTGATAATATTGCTTATCTATATCCAATCTAGAAAAAAGTTGCTTTACCTTTAAAGCCTTATTTAAAGCACCTAATTCAAACTCTCTACGTTCAGTTGGAATAATATTCGAATTCATAAATATAAATGCTGCCTTTGGATCTTTTTTAATCTTATCAGTATCAATGATAGCTTCCATAGCTTTGATAATGCTGGCCTGATATCGTAATTTTAAAAGAAATAACACACTATCTTTTCTAGATAATACTTCGTTATCAGCTTCACCTACATAAGCAGCTCCATTTGAATCAGCGATGAGAATTTCTTCAATTAAACTATATATACTTTTTCCCGTCTTGTTATTCTTACTTACCTCATCTAATTTATAAGCAATAGCAGCAAGTGTATAAACTACAGACTTCGCTTTTAAACCATGGGCCTTAAAATTTGAAATTTTATCCGTGATTTCAAAAGATGATAAATCAACATTTGCCTCTTTATATTTATCTACTAGAGTAACAAGATTTGGAAGAAAATCTAACATCGCTTCCTCTAACATAACTTGAAGCTTTTCCGATGAGTCTCCATTTGAGCCTGTCCAATGTTGGAATTCAAAGGCCTTAAAATATTTACCAGCAAATTTCATCTTTTCTAGTTTTGATTTATCCTCTCTTACTAAATAATCCCAATACTCTTCTCTACTTAATGAAGCAGATCCTTCTCTTTGAGAATTTCTAGAGTTTGAGGCCATAGTTAGTAGATTATCTGAATTTGATAAAATATTATCTGAATTTTCTAACGTCTTATTCATATTATCTTTCATTGAACAAGATACTAATGACGTTAAAATTAAAAGTGAAACTATTGATTTCATTCTATCTCCAATACTAATGAATTCTAAAGATAGATAGTATCAATTATTAAAAAAAAATTAGACTATTTGAAATTTTAATAAAGTGTAAAAAGTTTAAACACTAAAGAAAGGAAGTTTATTTTTTCAGGATTATAGAACCTTTAAAGAATGAAACCAGCCCGAATAGCCAAAAAACCCAACTCAATAATGATACTTGTGACCAATGAGTTATTTGAACATCCCCTAGCACACTCACTCCAGCGCTAATAAATACGCCGGTTAAAACTGTATGACCTAAGAAAATTACAGAGTTAGTTATCGAATTAACTCCTTTTTCATGTCCAGTATGAACGATCTCAACAGCATAGCCTTTTTTAGCAAAGTCTTTTAAAAACCATCTTAAATGTCTGGGAACAACTCTTAATGATGATAATAAATCTTTCCCTGTCCAGATAGCTTCTTCAATCAGATCATCTTTATTATAAGAATTTTTTATTATATCTTTAATGTCATCGTTTAAAATTCTAAAAATATCAAAGTCAATTCCGATATCTTTTCCAACTCCATCTAAGGTCATTAGTGATCTAAATACAATAAACCAATCTCTTGGAAGATAAATTTGATGTTTAGTTAATGTCGATATAGTTGATCTCAATAAAATTGAAAAATTTGTTTGTTGAACTGTTAAACCAACAAATTGTGATAAAGAATCTCTAACATCAATTATTAATTTATCAATATCTGGTATATCTTCATATACAGCTACATCTAAAAACTCATATACAAGATTTTCATAATTATAAGTTAATAATGAATAAATTATTGAAACAAAATTCATCCTACTTTTTTGAGTGAGAGAACCCATCAGCCCAAAATCAATAATTCCAATCTTTCCATTGTCTAATAGAAAAAAGTTTCCACCGTGTAAGTCTGCATGAAAAAATCCATCTTGAAGAAAACTTTTTACAAAAAGTTCAATTCCATATTCGAATTTTTCAACTAATTCGCTTTTAACTTCATCAATTTTTTTCTGATCACTAAAGGGCACACCAGATAAGTACTCCATAACAAGAACATTTTCTCTAGTATATTCTTTATAAATTTTGGGGACATAAAATATTGATTTAGTGTCTTTTTTTTCTAGATTAACTTTAAACCTTTCACAATTCAGAGCTTCAATATTGAAGTTTAATTCACTTTGTAGACTAATGGCAAAATCATGAAGAACTCTACTAATTCCTATATATTTAACTTCTTCACTCATTCTTTCCGCCTGAGTGGCCAAATAAGAAAGAATCGAAAAATCAACTTCAATACTTTTTTCTATTCCAGGTCTTCTAACTTTTACTACAACTTCACTACCATCAAGTAACTTTGCCTTATATACAACTCCAATAGATGCCGTTCCTATTGGGTGTGGATTTACTTCCAAGAATATATCTTCAATAGGTCGTCCGAGAGAGTTTTCTATCAACTTCTTTGAGTCACTAAAAGGAACTCCTTTTACTTTATCTCTAAGAAGTTTCATTTCATCTATAAAGCCATTTGGAAACAGGTCATCTCTTGAACTAAGCAATTGACCAAACTTAATAAACGTTGGACCTAACTCTTCAAAACAAATTCTAATTCGTTTACCTACAATTTTTGGCCAATCTTGTTCTTCTTCTTTATCAAGTTCTTCTTTTATTTTTAATTGTGAGCTTGGAAGTACAAAGTCAGGAATTTTAGTTGTTACACCTCTAGAAATAAATTCAGCAAATCCGTTTTTTGCAAAAACGCTTACAATTTCTTTGAGACGCCCAACATTTCTAAATGTTTTAGTCAGGTTTATACTTGTTCGAACTATGTCCATTATTTAATATTAATTCAATGACATGGAGAATTATAGCCGTACAAACTTACCTATTTTTGTTAAGATATATTTTATGAAGTTATTAACAATATTTTTTCTATTATTTAATACCCAAGTTTTTGCTGAACAAACCTGCTCCAGGGTAGCGACTATTAACTATCAAGAAGTATTAGTAGATGCGACCTCAACTCAAAAAGGTGAAGGGCTCAGATTTCATATAGAAAAAGATCCCATTGCAAAACTATATTTAGATGAATATCAAAGAAAGAATCAGATCACATGGCCAAATGCAATCCTAGGAACCGCTGGGACAGCAATGGTTGTTTCAAGTTTTTTAATCAACTCGAATTCCCGAAGTAATAAAGACCTTCCTCTGTTTGGTGGACTGGCCTTAATATTTGTTAACTTTTTAGTGGCCAAAACTATAGAAAACGAAAACGAAAATAACCTTGTTAAGGCCATAAAAGAGTATAACAAAAGGAATCTCCCTAAAATTTACTTCAATCCTCTTCAAAATGATGGTAAATCTACAAGTGTAGAGTTAAGTAAGTCTTGGGATTTTTAAATGTCTGAAAATAGTACAAAAATACTATGTTTTAATTGCGAAAAAGAATTGGAGTTTTCTCCTGGTGCAAAAATTTTAAGATCAGAGGAATGCCCACATTGCTATGCGAGTATAAGATCTTGCAAAATGTGTAAATTCTACGATCAAAAATCATATAATGAATGCAAAGAACCAATGGCCGAAAGAATTGTAGAAAAAGAAAAGGCCAATTATTGTGATTATTATGACCTAGGTGGAAGTCATGATCCATCTACTGAAAAAAATAAATTGCTAAGCGCAGCTGACGCTTTATTCAAAAAATAAATTGAGGTTACTATGTCTGATATGCCAATTACTGCTTTAGGTAAGAAAAAAATTGATGAAGAACTAGATAAACTAATAAAAGTTGATAGAGAAGAAATAAAAGTTGCAATTTCTGAAGCAAGAGAACTTGGTGACTTAAAAGAAAATGCTGAATACCACTCAGCAAAAGAAAAGCAATCTCACATAGAAGGAAGAATTGCTGAGTTACAAGCAATTGTAGCTTCTGCCCAAGTAATTGATCCATCAAGTGTTGAATCAGAAACTATTGTATTTGGTGCGACTGTTACATTAACAAATGTAGAAGAAGAAAAAACCGTAACATATCAATTAGTCGGTGCACCTGAAGCTGATTTATCCAATGGAAAAATATCTTTTCAAAGTCCATTAGGTAGGGCCTTAATCGGAAAAGAAGAAGGCGACACAGTTATTGTTAAAGCTCCAAAAGGTGATATCGAGTACGAAGTCGAAGAAATTGAGTACAAATAATTTAGATTGGAATTCACCAATTGAAGACCTTCTTGGAAAAAGAAGAGTAAAAACTAGTGAAAAGCTTAAGACAGCAGGTATTCAAAAATTAAAAGATTTACTCTGGATTTTTCCATTAAGAGTTTTAAAAGTTCCCGGAGTTCAAGAGTTTTCACAAGCACATGAAGGCGAATATTTTAGAGGTCGAGGAACTATAGTTCAGATAAACTCCAGACCTAATTTTTACGCAAAGGGAAAAGGTCGAGCAGTTCTTAGAAATATTACTGCAACTGTTAGAGATGTAAATTCCTATGAAACTTTAATCATAAAATGGTTCAATAGCTATGCCTCTGTCGAAAATAAATTAAGAAGCACTGATACAATAGATTTTCTAGGTATAGTTTCTTCATACCAAGGACAATTACAGATAAGTAATCCTGAGTTTAGTCCTGCCAGTGAAGAATTTATAACAAATGAAGAATTAAAAATTGAATATCCAACAGTAGCTACAGTAAGTGGTAATAATTTCAAAAAAATTTTACAACTTATTCCAACTGAGCTTTGGGATAGTATTCCAGAAACGCTTCCAAAGAACATTTTGAATTCTCATAATTTCATGAGCGCTTCAGATGCTTTTAAAATTATTCATGCAAAACACCCGTGGAGCAAAGAAGATGAGAGCGTTGCAAAGAACAGATTAATTTATGAAGAATTTTTCATAGATCAAGCTAAAATATATATAAGACGAAAGAAAAATAAAAAAGAAAACTCTCCTATTATAGAAATTAATAAGGAGCAACTAGATCAAATTTTTTCAATATTCCCTTACGCTTTAACTTCAGATCAAATAAAAACAATTAAAGATATAGAAGAGGACCTTTCTTCAGGATCGCCAATGATGAGATTAATTCAAGGCGATGTAGGAAGTGGAAAAACGAGTGTCGCGATTTCTGCTGCACTTATTGTCATTAAGAATAAAAAACAAGTTGCATTCATGTGCCCAACTGAATCTTTGGCCCTTCAGCATTATCTTACTATTTGTGAACTCTTAGATGAGAGTAAAGTAAATATAAAGCTTTTACTAGGAAGTACAAAAAACAAAGATAAAAAACTAATTTTAAAAGAATTAGAATCTGGTGAAATAAATTTAATAATAGGGACACATTCATTATTTCAAGATAGTGTTAAGTTTAAGAACTTGGCCCTTGCAATAATTGATGAACAACATAAATTTGGAGTTGAACAAAGAATCAAACTTATTAAAAAAGGAATTGGTACTCACTCCCTGATTATGACCGCAACTCCTATCCCAAGGTCCTTAAGTTTAACTCAATATGGTGATCTAGATATATCAGTAATAAAACAAATGCCTTCAAATAGAAGAGGACATCAAACTAGAATAGTGACTCCTGAAACGTTAAATAAATTTATGAGTTTTTTAATAACTCGTTTAGAGCTAGGTGAACAGGCCTATATTGTAGTTCCAGCGATTAAAGAGAATGAACAGCAATCTTTTTTTGCTCTTGAGCAAATTCTAGATAAATTCAAAAAAATATTCCCCAGCTATATTGTTGAGCCACTTCATGGGCAAATGAGCTCAGAGGAAAAAGAAAATATATTTAAAAAATTTAAAAACAATGAAATTAATATATTAATTTCTACTAGCGTTGTTGAGGTAGGAATAAATGTATTAAATGCAACAGTAATGGGAATTATGAACCCAGAACGATTTGGCCTAAGCTCACTCCATCAATTAAGAGGAAGGGTTGGGCGTGGAGAAAAACCTGGTTTCTTTTTTCTCATAACTGATAAAAATGTTTCCCCCGATAGCCTTAATAGGCTTAAAGTAATTGAATCGACGATAGACGGTTTTAAAATTGCTGAAGAAGATTTAAAAATACGAGGGCAAGGGGATTTATTTGGAAAAGATCAGTCTGGACAAAATACAAATAAGAAATTAGCGAATATAATTACACATTCTGACTTACTTGAAAAAGCAAAGAATGATTTTGATAAAGAACTTGAAGGTGAAGCAGAAAGTATTTTAAATCTTGTTAAATCTCTTGAATCCGACCTTTTTGTTCAAAAAACAATATGATAAAAATACTCTGTTTTAATAAAATATAATTCTGATAAAATAAATTTATGATCATTTTAGAAGTAATACATTCCATAGATACTGATTTAAGTGGTGAATATAGCTTTGGAGCAAATATCATCTCACTTGGGAAATCGAAAGAATCTACATTAGTTATTAACGATGATATTAATGGCATAGAAGTCGTATTAGAAGCACATCCAAAAGGTGTTATCATTCATAGTGCAAAAAAAGATATATGTTTTTATTCTAAAGGAAAAAAGATCTCTGGCTCAAAGCTACATAAAATCGGTGATAAGTTTAAAATTGGAACTACAGAATTTTTATTAAAAAAGTATGAAGTTCCAGATGATTTAAACCCTGTTGAAGAATTAAAACAAAAAATGTTAAAACTGCAAAATGATGATCCATCTTTGTTTAAGTTGTTTTTGAGCGTCAGAGAAGAATTAGAACGAGTGGAAGGTTTAGTTGAATAACTTTGAGAATTATTTAGTTGAACTTGAAACTGGTGAATCCTTAAATGTTTTAAGTAATTTTACGCTAACAAGCTTTGATTCCACAAGAGAACTACTCGTTTTCAATTACGGTCTCGCTTGTAATTTTTCCCATTGGGAAAAACAAGCTCCTTACTTTGACAGCCTTGGATACCAAGTCCTTCTTTATGATTATAGAGGGCATTTCAAATCAACTAATAACGGTGGACTCAACTCTTGTACATTTGAAAATTATGTAAAAGATCTCCATGCACTTTTAAATCAATTAAATTGTAAAAAACCAATCCTATTAGGTCATAGTATGGGAGTGAATATCGTTTTAGAATATGTACTTCAATATCCCGAAAAGTCCTCTAGTATAATAATTATTTCTGGAACAGTTTTATCTCCCAGAGACTATATGTTTGATAGTAATATGTTCGAATTCATTATGCCACTTCTAGAAGCTGCAAATTCTCAATTTCCAAATATTATAGGCCCAATATGGAAAAACTCTTTTAAAATTCCAATAATAAGAAAAATAGTTCATGACGGAGGATTTCATAAGCAAAAAACTGATCAAGATTTTGTAAAAAATTACATAAAAAAGATTGGTGAGCTTCCTGCAGAGTTATTTTTTCAAATGTTTGATCAAATGCATAAGCATAAAATTCTAAATAGACTTCATGAAATTAAAAATGAAACACTTGTGATCACAGGAGATCAAGATAAAGTTATTCCAAGTTATCTTCAAAAAGTATTTCTAAAATATATGAAAAATAGTGAACTATATTTAATTAGAGAAGGTTCACATGTTCCTCAAGTAGATTTCCCCGACCTAGTTAATAAAAGAATTGAAATATTTCTTATAAAAAACAACCATTTACCTTAGTGTTTAATTTATTGCTACAGAAGTAAATTTTATAAAATTAAGTATTTGCCGCTTTTTATATTTTATATTTAGTATGTGAGACATTTATTTTTAGCACTACTATTATTAAAACCTATTTATCTTTTTAGTGAAGATAATATTGATATATTAGATAGAGTTAAAAGACCCTCTGTTGAAGAGACAATCACATCAAAAGTTAGCACTCAAAATTCCTTAATAGATAATAATTTGAAAAATATTCTTTCAAATGATGTACCAAGATTTGTAATTGCACTAGAAAGAGTATTTCCAAATGCAAACTGGGCATTTATTGGAAGAGATGCATCTTTTCTTGCTGATGCAATAGAAGCTTTTTATTTATCTAGAGGCGCTGTTGGCAGAGTACAAAGAGTTGAAGTAAGTGGTTCAAGTTTATCTAGAGAAAGTGATGAAACACTTTTAGAGTATTTAAAACAATTTGATATAAATCCTAAAAATGATTTATCTTCTACTAACGGAACTATTTTTATTGATGTAATTAGTAATCCCACTTCTGGTGGTAGACAACCTAAAAGAATTTTGAAAGCTATTTATAAATCATATTTAGATAAAGGTGTTAAAATCAATAACCTCTTGAAAAAGATAAATTTCATTGGACTTAATAAACAGGGTTCACATAAATACTCTAACAAAGCTCTAAGCAATGCTCAAGAAGCGTTAGACCAAATGGCCAAAAATTATGAAAATACAAATTCAATTGATGATTTATTTTCACAAGGATTAATTTCTTTTCAATCAGATGATCCTCTCCATAAATTATCTTATCCGATAAAATGGCATGATGAATATCAGGGGTTTGAAAAAAACACTCAAGGAAAAACTGTAGCAATTGAAGGACACCCCTCTAATCATGAAACTAGATCTAAAATTATAAAAATACAAAAAGAAATGTTTGAATTTTTTAGAGATAATGACTTTTCTCTTATTATGGAAAATTACGCCAAAAAGGCAAATATTTCAATACCTGATAGCTTAAGGGCCTCTCTTTCAAGAACTCAGTTTGTTACAAAAACATTTTTTAATGAACCACCTCCCGAGTTTGTTGCAAAAAACTTAAACCCTGGTCAAGTTGTTCAAACTAAATCTCTAGGAGAACTAACTATAATTTCTTATGTTGGAGAAGGTGCAAAAGGGATTGTCTATAAAGTAAAAAATACTGATGGACAATTATTTGCCTTAAAGATCGCCAAAAGAACATCAGCAGATAATTTAGACTCTATAAGTAAAGAACTTGTAAACCATCGATTAATTCAAGATACATTATTTTTACAACCTCAAATGTACGAGATTGGAAATGGTTATGTTGTGAAAGAACTAATTAATGGAAAAAACCTAAAAGAATATTTTAAAAACTTAGATCCTTCTAAAATTCAAGAAGATCCTATTGTAATTCAATTTCAAAAAATGGTTTCTTTTGCCGTAAAAAAGAAAATATTTATAGCTGATATTCAGCCTCAAAACTTAATGATAAATGAATTTGGTGATCTGTTTGTTATAGACTCAGGTAGAAAATCAGAGTTAAAAGAAAGCCCTGAGCAGGCTTTAAATGCTTACATGGAAGAAACTCTAAAAAAATGGAAAAGAGATATTCCAACAGAAATTGCAGAACAGATATTTAATGAAATTGGTGTAATGTCTGAAACAGAATTTAAAAAAATCGCAACAGAGCATGCCCAAAAAAGCCATAGGAGCGTTAAGTCTATTACAAAAGGTGTAGACATGACTAAGATCTACAAAGATGTGAAATCGAGAGAACAGTTCATCTATAACGCTCTTACTATTCCTACACCTAATAGAAGTAAATTTGAAATTCAATCAATGAGTACTTCAACAACTACTCCAAAAGCATCTACTCAAGTTGAAACTATATATAAAGACCAACTTGGAAATAGTGCAAACGTTTCAATGAAAGTTTCAGTAGCTCAAAACCCATGTATTGAAAGACTTCTTGATATTATTATGAGCAAGTAATATCCATTATAATTTCAACAACTTAGGCCCGTACAATAATCTGACACTACATAGATTTTTTTCAATTTCTGAGCGCAAAATACTACATAATTTATAATATAGTCATGAATAAACTAATCGCACTACTTACATTTATTTTCAGTATGAACACTTTTGCTTCTTTGCAAGTTAGCATTGATGAAGTGATTAATTACCAATCAAATATTCCAGAAACTGTTATTTTAACAGCCTCTATTAATGAGTTAAAAATAAGTAATGGTGAGGAAGAAGAAAGCAAGGCCGACATAGAGATCCTATGTAATAGCTCTAAAACTCAATTATTTATGAGAGCATTCCCAGAAAATATTTATAAATTTGAAAATTTAGAAAAATGTAAGGCAATTGCTCACAAGATTAATTTAAGTGCATCAAAAGAAACAGTATCCCTAATTATTGATAGCAATAATAATATTCAAACTCTAAGTACTCCAACTGAAACTTTAGATGAAATTTTATCTGGCGAATTTCAAACGAATCAATTGCTTTCCACAGATCAAGGCGCTAGTACAGTTTTTACTAAAGGTACTTTTAATGGCGATGAATCTAACTTAGCTGTATCTTGTTCTGAAAGTTATCATGGCGCAGTTCTATCTTTTAAAGGATATTCAATTACTTATAAATTTGATTCATTTACTAGCTGTAAAAGCATTGTTAAAGAACTCGATACAAAAGGTAAAAAAAGAGAAAGTGTTTCTTTAAAACTAAATTTTAAAAACCTTAGTGTTCAACCTTAAGATTTTTATGCACAATTAATGGTTTAAATAATCTAATCATTGCAGACCTTAACTGAGCTTTTTTATATTCACCATGTGATGCTTCTCCCTCAGTATTAGTTTTGTGACTTTCTTGATCGACTATTTGTATTTCATAAGGATAAAAAAATTGCATTTCTCTAGAGATAGAACTTGTATCAATACTTAATATTTTTTTTGCCAGACTATTTTCCTTATCTTTTCTAGCTTCCTTTCTTAATTTAGCAAAATCTACATAAAATGGATTTGTATATCTAATTAATTGCCTACAAGTAAATTGAAGAGACCTGTAGTTTAAAGAACTATGATTATTTCTTTCATTTTCCATTGTTTGATTAGTTATTTCACTACACTCTCTTTCAAGTGCTTGCAAAAACCTTTCTTCAGTTAAGTTATTTCTTAAAGATGTTCTTAAAATAGTTTTAAATCTCTTTTTAAATTCATTTGTATCTAGCAATGTATTCACAGATCTCGAAGGTTTTATATTGTGAGGTATAACTATATTATGCTCAAGTAAATATTTTAACACCATTAAAGATTCAACTTTAGTTCTTGTGACAAAACGAATTCCAATTCTATCAAAAAGTTCTTCTGCGACGTTTTCTGCTTTATGAAGTAATTTAATAATAACACTGTCTCTAGTCTTTTTAGATTTCGTTTCAAATTCAAGTAAAGGTATTGATAAATCATGAGTTGATCTATCTCCTAAAAATAATTTATTTTCTTCACCTCTATAGACGTGCTTATAAAAACGATCAAAAACTTGAGTTTGTATTATAGAAAAGTAATTCGATCTTAAATCTTTATCTATATGAAGTATTGTGTGCATAACTTTTAATATAATTTCTGCCCACAAACGATCCTCTTCACTTCTATTAATAGAATTTCCAGTGGCCATTAAGAAAAGTTCGCTTATATCTGTTATACTAAAAAGTGTTCCAGGAATACTAACTTCAAGTCCTTCAGGATTCCCTTCTTTTAAGAAATACCTTCTAATGAATTGCATAGCTTCTTGAAAATTTCCAAACAGCTCTGCTGAAGAAATAGGATTATTTGGATCAACACCATAACCCATTAAAAAATTTTCTACTTGTTCTTTATTAAACATGGAACTGATAAAGTAATTCGAGTCGATTGCTGACTTTCCCTCAAGAATTACATTCATTAAATCCCAATCAAATAAATATTTTGTAAGATATGTTGGTCTTTCCATTTAATTTTGCTACTTTCGTTTAATGGGACAAAAATTTGAGCTAAAGCTTTCTAACCCCACAATATTTTTTCCTGTCTCTTATACACATCTGACGCTGCCGACGATAGAGCTCGTG
>CAXHCD010000025.1:0-47090 GCA_964015265.1 uncultured Oligoflexia bacterium | reverse complement strand
TTATTTTCAAGCAGAAAAATAATAATTTAAAGGTGGGTTAATGGATCGCTTACTAATCAAATTCTTACAACTAATTTAAAAACCTGAGTACATAGTGCATCATTTGTATGCGATTAAATATTTTTCATAATGTTCTAGAAATTGAAAGCATGGCCTTAATAGATAATTTTTCAAGAGTGGTAATGTCAGTTTGAAAATCGGGGAAATTTTTCTTTCTTATCCATGTTGATCTAATTAAAAATAAATTTGTGTTAACACAATAATAACATGCATGATAGAGCATTTCTTTATCTTTGATTTTAAATTTTGACTGAGTTAATTTTTCATACGCAATGTTTACACATAAATTTTCAAATAAAATCAGATCATTTATAATTGTGTGGTCATCTTTTATTTTATAATAATAAGAAAATACTAATTCCTTTTTTTTATATTCATTAAAAATAGATTTTACTATTTGATTAAAAAAAACATCGATCGAGGTACTCTCAGAAATGACTCTGTCTATTTCTTTTGAAGCAAAATTTATAGTTTTACTCATGAAATAGTTAGCAAATGATTTCAATATTGAATGTTTATTAGGGAAGTAGCGATAAAGTGATCCAATAGTTACACCGGCCTTTTTAGCTATTTTATTTGTACTAATTTCTATTTCGTCGTTTTCTATGAAGTTTTGAGTAGCACAGTAAATATTTTGAACTTGCTTTTTGGATCGGCTTTGCTTAGGAAGTTTTCTGATTTTAAGATCGTTATCTATGAGTTTGTCTTGTGTTGAATTAATTTTATTCATTTGACCCACATGAAAAGTAATTAAATTAAAAGGTTAATAATGAGGATTTCAGTAAAACTATTATTTGGGTTTTACTAGAATATATGTAATCTAAGATAGTAACTGTCAAGGAGATGATTTGGGGGAGTTAACAAATATTGTTATGGCAATTTATGTGATTTTTGGTTTTGCCCCATCGATTATTATTTATTATTTTACTAGGAATAACTGGTCGCAATGATTTGTTTACGAACTAGTCCACTTCTTTATTTTAATCATTTTATTTACAATTCTGGCATATATATTATTAAATCACAAAGGTGACGGATATAGAGGAGGAAATCAAATTGGAACTGGACAGGCAATTGCTCTGGCCATAATTGTCTTTATCTCATTACCTTTATTTTCGGGAATTCTTTCTTTGTTCTATTACTTCATCAAAAAAACATAACTTTATTCAATTTGTTGATTATAGGTATGCCAAGAGAAGTTTATTATTTCAAAAACAACAGCACTATCAAGTGATTTATATTTTACTACACCGTCAATCGGAATGTAGGACAACCACAAGAAGCCATCTTTATGAAGTTCTGGATTAAATGGAAAAAACTTTTTCATCCGGTTAGATTTGATAGGTAACTTACAGCTTTGAAGTTGATAACCATTGATATTTAGATTTTCCAACTCATAACCAAAGCTTTCGCAAAGAATTAATGCATTTTTTATTTGTTCTTTTGTTACAAACCTTCCTTCTTTTTCCATGGTATTATATTCATCTGAAGAGCTTCCTAATTTAATATTATAGTTGAAATAATATAAATCTTTATCTATATCAACCCTCTCGCCAATTTTAAAAGTTAAGTTACCATAATATTCTGACGTTTTAAGCTTATATTTTCCAAATTGGCCTGTAAAAGAATTGGCATCGTAATTAAATATTAATAGAAAAGTAAGTAATATAAGTTTCATTAGAACTCCTTTTGTATAATTTTGCATAATTAGTTAGGAGTTTACAAGAGAGGCTTTTTACTCAACCTCGCATGCAGTTAACGATAATTAAACTTTATGGACAAATATTAAGTGATCTTTGATTTATTCTTTCGTCAATACATCTGTTGAAAGCTTCATCTTGTAATATGTTCATATCTTTCAGAGATGCGCCATGTTCATAAGTCTCAGAGTAAAGATCAGTGGAAGTATTATTTTTTTGATCTAGTCCTTTTAATTGAATTGTTACATTCGAGTAGCTATTCCATTTCACATTACATATGCAAGTGTCATAAGTATAAGCATGGCCAAAAGTCGTAAAAAATAATGTTGTAACGGTAAAAATAATTTTCTTCATAATTGTCTCCTTTTGAATTTGTTTTTAAAGCAAGAATGTACTACTCGGTAGTATTAAATATTTTAAAATTATAAAATATTTATAGCTAATACTGAGGTTTCTAGCTGTTATATATTATTAGAAAGTTTAAATGGGCCAGAATGTCTATCTGGCCCATGGGGTAACTATGAAAATCTGACTTAGTTTCTGCCTAAGTCAAAAGTAAAATGAATTTGAATATAGAGCTCTTTTAGATGACTCTTAGCAAGAACTCTTCTTTTTTTTCCCTAGAATTTGATTAAAGCTTATTTTTTGACTAATTTATAATCAAAAACTATATCTATAATAATTAAAATTTATTACCTTGAAATAAATTTAGAAATATTTATCACTCTGTTTTAGTTCTTTATAAAACCTCATTGCGAGATATTAAAGTTATTTTAAATTTTTTTGGTCAATACTAAAAAATTAATTTCAATGTCTATAAAACGGGGTTGTGGTGCAGTGCGATATGTCGAAGGTGTCGAATGATGTAATAAGTTCATACTTTTTTATGTGATAGGCACTATCTGATTTTTATCATTTTTCCAAACACCGATTTACTGTAAAGTTTTCTGAGTTAATTGATATTTGAATAAATCATTACTAAAACATTTTAGTTATTTAGATAGGATTGAATTATGAGAAAAGTACCTGAGTTAAGTTTATTAAGCTACGTTAATGGATCATCTGCTGATCAAGTACAGTTTGTTGACGATATAATGTATGGATTAAAAGAGTATGGGTTTATCGTTTTAAATGATCATACTGTTGATCAGTCAAAAGTTGATAAGGCCTATGAGCTAGTTAATGAGTTTTTTGCTCTTCCTGTTGAAACTAAACTTAAGTATTATAATGAAGAAGGTGGTGGTCAAAGAGGTTATACTCCTTTCAGAACTGAGCATGCTAAAGATAATGAAAACCCTGATTTAAAAGAGTTCTGGCATGTTGGTAGAGAAATTACAAAAGATCATAAGTTTGCAAAGTACTATCCATTAAATATTTGGCCTAGTGAAATAGCTGAGTTTACTAAAACATTTAATGAACTATATAGCAGTATGGATATGACTTCTAAAATTTTATTAGAGGCCATTGGTAGAGGGCTAGATGTACCTAAAAACTTTTTTAATGAAATGGTAACTGATGGTAACTCAATATTAAGAACAATTCATTATCCACCGACTCAAAATCAAGATACTAAAAACTCTGTTAGAGCGGCCGCTCACGAAGATATAAACTTAATTACGATGTTAGTTGGTGCGACTGATTCAGGTTTAGAGTTATTAGATAGAGACGGAAGTTGGCTTCCAGTTAGTTCTAAACCAGGTGAAATTGTGGTTGATACTGGCGATATGATGTCTAGATTAACTAATGATGTTTTACCAGCTACTACTCATAGAGTTGTTAATCCGGATGATTCTTCTTCTAGAAGATATTCAATGCCATTTTTTGTTCATCCTCATCCAGAAGCAGATTTAACTTGTTTAAGTTCATGTACTAATGAGACTCCTGCTAAATATCCACCGATCACAGCTCATGAGTTTCTTATGCAAAGACTAAAAGAGATTGGTCTTTATTAAATAAAATAAAAACTTATCTTTGCTCAACTTTAAGCCGATGTGTTGCAAATATGCCATGTTTGTAAGGCACGAATTATTAACAATTTGTTAAAGAAAATGTTGTAAATTCAGCTATTTATATTCTTCTTACTTTTTAAGAATCAATTTCTTTTAATATTTAGTTAATCGATTCAATTAACAAAGAAGTTGCAACTGTGAAGATATCATTTTTATACATAATCTTATTTGTTGTACATGTTGCATGTGTACCTACTCCTGAAGTTAGTAAAACAGATGCCTCTAAATTATTTGTAGATAAAAAAGATATTGAAGGAAACAATCTGGGAAATTTTGGGCAGGATGAGAATGCAAGTGAGCAGTGGGCCCAAGTTAGCTCAATTTTGGCGGCTAAATGTATATTATGCCATTCTCCAACTGGAAGTTATTCTCAAGCTGATTTTAAATTAACAGAAGATGAACTTTTAAATTCAAGGTTTATTGTTAAAGGCTCACCTGAACAGTCTTCATTTTATTATCGTTTAAAAGGTGCAAGTCTAGAACAAGGTAATGAAACAATGCCTATTAGTTTTAATCTAAGTTCTAGTGAAAGAATGCTTATATATAATTGGATAAAATCTAGTGAGATTTCTGAAGATAATCCACAAGATAATACTTCTCCACTAGTCACACTTGATATACAGGGTTTAAGTGGAAGCCGTATAATGAATAATCCACTTACAGTGCAAGGATCTTGTGAAACAAATCTGCCTGTTGGACTAAATCTTATTTATAATAATCAGACTTTTAATTTTACTACAAGTTGTCAGGCTCAAGGTAGCTCAAATATTGGTAGTTATTCATATGCAATTAACTTATCAGAATATGGATCATATTCTATTCAAGCAGCTCAAGTAGACTTATCTTTAAATGAAGGTAGTGTAACGAGAAATTTTCAATATACTTCAATAGACTCTAGTTGTGATAGTTCACAAGAATTTGTATCTTTTAAAGCTGCTTTAACGGCCGGTCATTGTTATGACTGTCACGGAGATGATCCAACTCAGCAGTACGGAAGTTTTAGGGCGTTTGATAGTTGTGAAGAAGATTGGAGTAAGGCGACTATTAATGGAACCAAAATGGTTCAAGCTGGTAGAACATTACAATCTCGAATTTATACAAAACTGCATGGTTCAGGTGTAAATATTGACGGGCTAAGAATGCCTCCTTTTAGATCAAATCTAAGAACACAAGAAGAATTCAACTCTGTACTGTCTGAACTAAATTCAAATAATTCTCAAATAAGACGTGATATTAGTGCTTGGATTGAAACATTAGATAATGCCCAAATAGAAAGTATAAATGTGAACGTTGTAAACAACTTACTTGTGGCCAGTGCTCAAAAAGACGATAAAGAAACTCAGTATATAAAATTTGATTTATTGAATTCTCAAGGAGTTGTAATTGACTCACAAAATAGTGTTGCTTCACCATACCAAGTAACATTTATAACGTCGATGAATGGCACGTATTCTGTTAGAGCAAGTGCTATAGAGTACTCTTATGATCCAAATAACCCTTCAGAGGGAATCAGTTCTTCCATGACTTCTGAAGCAGTAGCTGTAAATTATGTACCCAATGATAATGGAGGAGGAACAACTCAAATAGATATTTTAAATGGAGTTCAAGTTGAATATTTTAGTGATTCGAACTTTCAAAATAAATTAACTGTAAATTCCATGTCCATTGTAGAAAATATAAATATGAGTTTTTCTGGTAATAATAATTATATTCATCCAGAGTACTCTAATGTTGTAGACAACTTTTCAGTTCGTTTTAAAGGATTTTTATCTGTCCCAGCAACAGGAGCGTATACATTTATAGCTAATGTTGATGACAATATAAATCTAACTATTAATGGTAGTAATATTATTTCTCATCTTACAGGTGGAAATAATATAATTAATAGTGATCCAGTTAATTTAACAGCAGGACAACTGTATCCATATACCCTTGAATATCAAGAGAGTGTTTTTGATGGACAGATTATTTTAAGTTGGGTTGGACCTAATATAGCTGAAGAAGTAATTCCAGCACAAAATTTTCACTATTCACCACAAATACAAAATAGTGGTCTAAGTATTTTAGTTCCTCAAATAAACTCAAATTTTGTTGATGTGATTCCAAGTCTAAGTGGGAATTGTATTCAAGGTAGTTCAGTTATTTTGGCCAATGACGTTCAAACTCCTATGACACAGATGTGTAATTCTCAAACAAGAACTTTTAATTTTGAAAATGTTCAATTGTCTAATGGAGATGGAAATAAAACTTTAATTGTAAGACAAGTTATCTCTGGGCATACTTTCTCGTCAGAAAGAATAGTCGTTAAAGATATGACTCCTCCAAATTTAACAATGAACAATTCGCCAAATGAAAATGCAAGTGTATATAGTGGTGTTATAATAAGTGGACAATGTGAAGCTGGAACTAATGTTTTTCTAGGTGGTAGTGCAATAGCGCAATCTACTCCTTGTAATAATACATACTCTTTTATCGCTAATTTTACTGAAGCATCAGGTCCAGTTACCATAACTGTTTCTCAAAGTGATCCTTTAGGAAATATGGCAAGTCTTAATAGAACTTATAACTTATCTAATGCTAGAGACTTGGCATCAGCAAATATAGAACGTCAAAATTTTCAAGATTCTTGTACCAGTGAAAATAATGCCGGAACTCAAGGAATTAGTACATTAACAAAACTTCAGTATGAAAACACTCTTAATGATTTATTTAATTTCAGCTTTAGAGAGGGACTTCTTTCAAATATCCAAGGAAGCTTACAATTAGTAGATGATATCGTTCCAACTGCTGAACTCACGACTATTATTAGATATAAAAGAACTGTGAAGCATTATCCACAGCAAAGTTTATCGGCATTTGAAAGGATTGCTAATAATATATCTAATTATATTTTTGATGATAATAATCGAGCTAATGAATTTACATCTAATTGTATTTCAAACCCAAATGAAACATGTGTTTTATCATTTATTAATAATTTTGGTAAAAAAGTTTATCGTAGACCATTAAACTCTGATGAGTCAGCTCTTTTACTTACATTGTTTAATGAAGAGCAAAATACTCAAAATGGGTTCAAGCTTATAACATATTCAATGTTGCAATCTCCTTATTTCTTATATCGATTAGAAAATGAAGGTCAAGAAAATGAAGATTATGTTGAGTTAACAGATTATGAAATTATCAGCAGAATTTCTTATCAATACCTCGATACAATGCCTGATGATTACCTTTTTTCACAAGCAGATCGAAGTGGTGATTTAACACAATCAGAAATATCAAATATTATTGATTATATTTTTCAAAATTCACAATATAGAGAAAAATTATTAAATACATTATGGCATTTCTATTCAGAGTGGTTAGAAGTTGAATATGGTAAAACATTTGCTATCTCAGAAAGGGCAAATACCATTTCTAACGGTTTATACAGCAATACGACTGAGGCCTCACAATTAAGAGATGCAATGGTCGATGAGCTTAAAACGATGTTGGAGTATTACTTTGATAATAATGGAACGCTTCAGGATATTTTAACATCTGATAAAACATTTACTAATAATACTGACTTAGCTGAGTTATATGGTGTAAGTGTTTTTAATGGGGTCGTTAATCAATCTCATACAAAAGAATCTCGATTTGGTATATTTACTTCACCTGCTTATTTATCTTCAAGTTTAGATTATGTTAATACGTTTAGAAGGGGAGCTCATTTGCATAAATATGCTTTATGTGGAAGCTTTTCAGCAGTAACTCCAGCAACTCCAAGTCCGCCAAATTTTGATAGAGAAGCAATTCAAACTAATAGACAATTATTTAAATCATTAGTTCCTGAAGGATCATCATGTATGGATTGTCACAATTCAATTAATAATATGGGCTTTGCTTTTGAAGAGTATAATTATTTAGGTCAATTTAAAAATGGTGGAATAGAGCCAATTGTTAATGACGAAGGTGATATAATTGCACAATTAGCTGTAAATGCTATTTCATCTCCTACAATTGGTGGAGTTAATTATTCTGTAAATGGAGCAAAGGATCTTATTTCAAAAGCAATTTCATCAAGAGTTATTCAAGCATGTTTTAGTAAGCAATATTTTAGATATTTTTATGGGCGATTAGAAAATGTTGATGACAGTTGTAGTATTAATTCTTTGTTTGAGAGATCTCTTAATTCTCCGATAAAAGAAGTATTTAAAGAAGTTGGAAAACGCTCAGCATTTAGGAGAAGGAAGTTTCAATAATGAAATATGATAAACTTAATAGGAGAATGTTTTTACAAGGATCAGGTGGATTTTTATTGGCCATTCCATTTTTGGAGTCACTTCTTACAAAAGAAGCATTGGCACAAGTAAATTCTAATTTGGGAAAGAGATACTTTTTTCTATCAACTCCTAGTCAAATGCACGCGGAATGGATCTGTCCTTCAAGATCTGTGTTTGGCGCAAATGATTCTCTAGTGTCCGGTCAACCTTTTAGACAGAAGTTATTACAAGAAATATATGCTAGCACTGGATCGATATCGACATTAATTGGAAATCAAAACCAAGACTTATTAACAAAAATGAATATCATAAGATCGCTAGATTTATTTGGAAGACTGGATCATGGAAGCTGTCATATGCAAGGTAATGTTGCAGGCTCTAAAGATGGTCTTATAGTTGATTATAATAATAATCGTTTTATATCACAAGCATGGAATCCAACGGCGACTATAGATAGAATCTTAGTTGAATCAGGTGCACTTTATGGAACAAATACTCCTAGGCTAGATGCCATGTATTTAGGAAATGGAGGCCTGTCATCTACATTTAGATCAGATTTAAAAGTGTTTCAAGCAGGTGAAAATAGAAATGGTGCCGCTCCAAATGGAACAAATGCGCAAGGTTATGCTGGAGGTTCATTACCTCTTTATTTAAATTCAAATCCAAGGTTAATTATTGAAGAATTATTTACTAATATTCCCGCAGGAGGAGATGATACTCCTGCTACGGGGTTTTCTAGAAGAAAAGCTGTCGATAGAGTACTTTCTGAATTTAATTCTATAATTACAGGTCGTAAAATTTCATCGGCCGATAGTGAAAAATTAAAACAACACTTAGATAGCTTAAATGATATTGCCAACAATCTTTCGTCCGCTCCTTCACCAGGTTCGAATTCTCAAAGTTGTGGGACTCTAAATGCGCAAAATTTTCTAAATATTAATGGTGGAGGAAATGTTAAAAGTAATAGTGCTCAAGAAGTTAACAGGTATTGGCAAGAACTTACAAATATAGCTGCGGCCGCCTTTAAATGTAATCTTACTAGATGTATTACTATTGGATTCAAATCATCAGCAGCTACTGGTCAAAAAAGAGACCATGCAGGAGATCCTCGTACATGGCATCTAGAGGATGCTCATATGCACATTAATGATAATATCATAGCTCATGGGCAGTTTGCTCTTAATAATATTTTTTGTGACTTAGCAAGACAATTAAATTCGACAGTAGAGTCTGGTGATAAAACTTATTTAGATAACTCTCTACTTTGGTACGCTTCAGAGTGTAGTTATGGGCATGCATCTGCTGGCCACGCTATAGTGACTGCAGGAAGTGCTGGAGATCGATTAAATACTGGTAGATTTATAGATTATGGAGATCCAAGTATTTTTAGAACAGGAACACGTGGTGAAAGAGATGGAGTACATATTGGTCTTCCTCTAAATCGTTGGTGGGTTACTGTTTTACAAAGTTTTGGTCTTAGTCCAGCGGATTATGAAAATAGTTATGGAAATCAACTTAGACCTGCCGGATCTAAAGGCCATGGTTTATATTGGCAAAATGAAGGTGGATATGAGTCTTGGTTTACAGATGATGCTGCAAAGGCCGTGCGAACAACGCAATTTGCAGATATTGGCAAGGCCCTTCCAGGTTTGTTAAAATCTTCTAGTTAATTATCATCTTTTGAAATTGTGTAAAGATGGCATTTAAATTCAGCTGGAACAGGATCAAATACTCCTCCTGTTCTTGGAAAAAAGAGTTCTATTTCAAAATAAAAACCAATATTGGGAAATAGAGTAGAGAGTGTTTTAGACGTTTCTTTACAAGCGTTTATTGCTTGGACTCCTTGACCAAAATTATTTGTGTATTTATTTACATGAATAGTATGAGAATCTTTATTTAAAACAATATAACAATTATAAAGTCTAATCAGTTTAGATGAGTTAAACCAACATTTTGTCGTTCTGCAGGTGGGTTTTTTTCCAATAAATTCGAATCTACTATTTTGATAAACTTCTTCATTTAAATTAAAAATTCTATTTGAATTATGGGCCTGACACTGGCGATTAAAATAATCACTCGGTTCATTAAGAATTTCTAAATCTTGTGCTATTGCCTTATCCGCTTCATTTTTTTTCAATTTTAAAGTCTTTAATTGAATATTATAATCAACTTGTAAATTTCTTTTAAAGTCAAAAAGCCACTTGTCTTTCGCTATTAATTTAATAGGAGTATTTATTGTTTTTTGCATAGTCTTATTAAACCTTAGTAAGTTTAAAGTAGAATCTAAGTCCTTAGAAAAAGAGCATAAAGGTAATAAAAATATAATTATAATTTTTTTCATGATATTTCTCCTAATCAATATAAGCTTGAACTAAGTATTTTTTATTTCTAGGCAGATTAAATATTTTTATAGCGACACCAAGTTCTCCGCCCATTGTCATTAATCCACCGTAACCAACGCCATGATAAGTAATATTATTCATGTCTTCGACACTTCCTTCATGACTTCCAAATGAAATAAATATCATTGTAGATAAGTTAAATTCCTGAACGATTAAGGCAAAAAAATCATTTCTAAAATGTTCAACCGGATAGGACTTAATTCCTGCAGAAGCAGCAATTCCTATACCCCCTCCAATCCAAATAAATGGGCCAACGAAGACTTTTCTTTTACCAGCTGTGGTCGTGCAAATAACACCTTGAAATCCAGCGCCAGCTCCAAGCAAGAAGGCTGCATGTGCTCTAATATCAAATGCATTACAATGATCAAGTTGTGGGGCATATGAAGATTTTATAAATTCGTAAGTATTTTCTGTAATTTCACCTTCTGCATAAATTTCACTTAGATCCTTGTGTGGTACTTGATATTTTGTGCTTTTAATTTTCTTACAATTTTTTATTGCTTGTATTGTATTATATCTATTAGGTGATATACCTAGCTCTTCTATGTTTTTAGCTAAAGCAATTCTTTTATTTGGATATTTTTCGGCCAATTCTATTGTACAGGTTACTACTTTCTTTTTGAGTGTTTTGAGAGGTAAGTCTTCAAGTCTTCTTTTATGTTTAGAACCGGCCATTACTTGAGTGGTGATAAAACTAAATAGTATTAAGGGTAAAATTCTCATTATATTCTCCTTTTTTGGGCAGAACTCTGCCCATATGAATATGTTCACATAATTGTTAACTTAAAATTAATTAAAATTTATTTGAAGCCTTTAAACATCCAAATAACAAAATGAATAGGTACAAGAACCGTGTCAACCACAAGTCCTACCGGTAACATAATAAGAGATCCGGCCACAATTCCTTGTAATCTTTTATATTTTCCAGAAAATTCAATTCTTCCATCGATGACTCTAATTGCTTTTTTCGTATTTATATATGTGTTTTTAGAAAAGTAGGTTTGGTTAACTAATTTATTTAGTAGTTTTATTTGATAATCAATAACTTGATTTAAGTTCTTTCCTTTTTTTATTAGTTTAATAACATTAATTTCACAGTCTGCATAAAAGAACTCAACAGAAGAACTATCAGATTGTCCATTTATGTCTGCTTGGTATTTAGTTCTTGAGCATAAATCTAATAACTCTTGTTTATACTCTTCAAGAGTAATTCCACTATTCTTTATTTCTTTTAATTCTTCTATTGTTTGATCAATAAGGTGTTTGAAAACTTCATCTTCTATTTTTGAACTAGAATATGTATTAGACATTCCAAATGTAAGTATAAGTGCTATTATATATTTCATTTTTCCCCCGAAGTTTTTTAATCAGGCAATTTATTACACTACAACAGTATTTTATCAATGGGCATATCATGTTTAGTTAGCAAAGTGTTATCTTATATTCTCTTATCCTTGAGATACAGATATTTACACTATTTTAATGTGTAAAAAATTCACAAAACTTTTGCGATATGAGTGCTTTAATTGTGTAAATTTTACTTCAGAGAAGCTTAGAGAACTATTTGTACTCTATTGTCTAGACACTTGATTGAATTAATGCTTTATACCCTCAATGGAATTAGATTATAGAAGTACGTTGAAAAATCACTTTGATGAGAGAGTAAAAAAAAATTCCCAATATTCGCTTAGAAGTTATGCTCGAGATTTAGGTATTGCTGCTCCGAGACTTAGTGAAATTTTAAACTTTAAAAAAGGACTTTCAGAAAAAGCTGGAATGGAAATAGCCTCTAGACTAGGTATAAATAAGTTTGAAACAGAAATATTTATCTCTTCTATAATGAAGCAGCATTCTAGAAGTCCTTCCAAAAGAAAATTAGCTGAGCAAAAATTAAGAGAAATTGGTCAATTTAACAAAGAAAATCAAATTGAGTTAGAAAATTATAAATTAATAGCTGATTGGTATCATTTCACAATTTTAGAACTTCTGACACTTGTTGATGTTAATACTAAAGAAGATATAGCAAGGAGACTAAATCTTCCCACGGTTACTGTAGAGAATGCATTATTAAGGCTAATTGATCTAGGACTATTAAAAAAGTATAAAAACTTTTATATACCAATAGAAGAAAATTCTTTCACAGGCAATGATATTCCATCCCAAGCTATAAAAATGCACCATGAACAAATTCTAGATAAGGCAAGTTCAGCACTATTTGAACAAGATGTTGAAAAAAGAGAGTTTGGATCAACAATTATTGCTTTTAATTCTAAAAATATAAATGATGTTAAAAAGTTAATTCGTGACTTTAGACAGAATCTTGCAAAATTAATCGATGCTGATGTACATGATGAAAAAGATAGTGTTTATGTTCTAGGAACTCAATTTTTTCGTTTAGATAAGGAGATAAAGTGAAATATTTTTTTATCTTATTAATTCATATACTTTTCTTTATCGATAATAGTTATTCTGTATCAAGAGAAACTGGTAACGGTGGGGCCGAATGTGCTGCAAGATTTATTACTTTAGGCGATTTGGTTTTCGAAAAAATAGAAAATATAGATTATTTTAGAGACGAAATTCAATTAATAAATTTGAAGAAAAGAATTGAAACGGCAAAAGTATTTTCAACTACTGAACAATTAATTTTAAGAGACACATATGTTGATGCTATCAATTATCCAATAGCTAATAAAATCTATTTCAATGAAAAATGGTGTCAACAAGATTATCCTAATAAGGCCTTATTAGTTTTACATGAATATTTAGGTCTTATTGATAGTGAAATAGATTCTAACTACCGGATATCATCTAAATTAAATTTTTTAACAGGCTTAGATGATATCGATTGGATGAATTTAATAGATAAGAGGTTAGGGAGTAGCTCTCAAACAAATTTAAGATATAGTAAATTAGATTCTTTATTTAGAAAAATTGAATCATATGAATCTAATATACATCTATCTCTTTTGCGAGAATCACCAAGGAAATTTTTGAAATTAGAGGATGGAAAGTCTTTTGATTATATGACTAGAATATCTTAGTAGATAAATTATTTAGTAAGAAAAATTCTATTTCAAGTTATGATGAACCAATTACTGAATATTCTTGTACATTGGTGGAAATAAAAATCTTAAGGAAATAATATGAAACTTTTAACTTTATTTATTTTAATAATATCTTTTAATTTACAAGCTAGTTGTATAGGTAAGTATAAAAATGCTTTGGATATAAGTTCTTTTGTTACTCGTCACGATAAATCATTATCACTTTCATCTGTATTATTAAATTATTATGTATTAGGAACTGGAACACTTGGGGCCTTCAGTTTAATTGTCATAGCTGCTATAGCAAATGAGCATAAAAGTAATTATAAAATGTATCATTCCTTGAAATTTGCTCAATCATACTATGGAGAAAATCCAAGTGAACTTTCTGAAGAAGAATTTGAACAAAGTTTTGATGCTTTCAAAAAAATGTATGATGAAGTTAATTATGAATTTAATATGGAAATTGAAGAGTTTGCGCAAATTTTATTAGCTCTTGATCAAAGTAAAAAAATTTGTAGGACTTCTAAAAGAAATTTACATACAAAAGGTCATAAAAGAAAAAAGAGTACTTTAATGTCTTATTCTAAAGTTAAGAAATTAATTAAAAGCGAAGCCCTACATTAAATTTTAAGTTTGTAATACTTGTTACTTGCTCACTTCCATCTTCAAATTGCTCTGTAGATGATATTGACTCAACAACGCCTTCTAAAAGAACATAGGCATTTTCCCAATATCTTATAGATAATCCAAAGCGACCTGGAAAAACATAACTTGTTCCCGTTACAGTTTCCCCGTTTATATCTGTGCTAGATTGTCCAAGTCCTCCACCCACATTTAAATAGAAATGCATATTTTTATTATTTTTAAAAGTAGGGAAGTGGTAAGTAAACTCAGCAAGAGCATAGAGTCTCTGTGTGGGAATAGTGAGACTGGGAGAAGATAAGACTAAATTTTCTCTATCCATTCTTAATGTTAAACCCCAGTCCATATTATACTTAAACATGCTAACATAACTTAAACTTGCACTAATACCACCTCTTTCTTCTGAAGATTCAGAACTGGCTTCACTTGTTGATTCTGAAAATCCTCGCGAAAATCCGCCACGTACTTGCCAATAAGAATCACCCTGAAATTCATTAATATACTTTTTAAAGTTTTTGGCATCTTGTTTTGCTTTTAGCTGAGCTCTTAAAACGGGAATTTCTGTAAGTATATTATCTGTGTTGTAGTTATAAGTAACAATTTCACCCTGCTCAAATGGAACAACTGTTTTCTTTTCCATAATTTCCCAAAGAGAAAATTTCCCACTAACTTCTATAGCACTTGCAATAAAGGAAACTTTCGAATTTGTGAATAAGGACTGTTGTCCGATGATGACGCCATCCCTTCTTCCTCTTTGTATAACAAACGTTTGAGCACTTGAAGATACCGTTTGAATAACGACTAGTTCTTCTTTAGCAAAACTGTATTTTGAAAATACAAGCATCAAAGTAATAAAGAGTCCCCACAACAGAGCAGTAAGAGTTTTCATAAGTTTATTGTATCAAAAAATGTATAAGTAGTTGATTTTAAGGATACATTTTCCTCTTTTATTTTCAAGTATTTAGACATTTACTGCCAATATTTATGGTCGAACTCTTATAAAGTTGAGCGAAAAAGAGGGGGATATGTTTGTTGCAAGTCCCTGAAAACCCCTGAAGCAGCCTAGTTTAACAGTCAAGTAAAAGGTTTTGGTGAGATAATAAAGGTGCTCTAACCTAAAGCATTTATCATAAAAATCGATAAGTTAGAGTGAGTTGAAATATTATGATTAGGTTTGAAAAACTTCTTTTATTAATTATTGGCATTGTTGCACTAAGTTCCTGTGTACCTAAAGGAACTCAGACTGATGCTGATTGTGGTAGTGGGCTTTTTGATAGTAAGTCAAGAAGTTGTATAACTGCAAACTTAATTCCAGTTGGTACATTAAATCAAATTACAATTGATGAAGATTCAATAAATAATATAATCACACTTGATTATGATGATGGTAACGGTGAATTTGCATTAAGCTGTTCTGTTACTCAAGTTGATGTCGAGTTACTTTTTACTCCTTGTTTATGTTCTGGAGGAATATGTCAGACAACAGTTACTCCAACAACTGATTCTCAAGGAACATATGGCTTCACATATACTATAACTGATACTGATGGAACATCCCAAACAAAGGCCGTTAGAGTTATTGTTACCAATATTGATGATGCTCCAATTTCGGATGCAATTAATACTTTAGGTGCACTTCCAGTTTTAGATTTAGATGGAGCAGGTCCAGGTGTTGTTGTGGGTCCAGCAATTTATGAAGATCAAATTTATGTTGCTCAACTTTATCATACAGATATTGATAGTATTGGGCCGCCTGAAAGTTGTGCTGTAACAGCAACCTCAAATTTAGATGCTAGTGTTTCATTGCCAGCATCTTGTTCGTGTAATGCTGTGGGATGCTTTTTAAGTGTTCAAGGAACTGCTAATTATAGTGGTGCTGCTAGTTTTGACTTTACCGTAACCAAAGATGGATTAACTTCCTTTGCTCAAAATGTAGCTTTTACAATTGTTCCAGTAAATGACAATCCAGTTTCTGCGGGTAACGAAGCTTTTGCTGTTGATGAAGATAATATTTTAAACTTCACAGTTACTGGTGGGACAGATGTTGAAATGAATGCACTTAGATATAATGTTGTAACTCTTCCATCAAATGGTACATTAACAAATTGTATGTATGATCCAGCTATACCTGGACTTGTTGCAGGAAGTACTGCCAATGATGATTTAACTTGTACATATACACCTGCTGCTAACTTTTATGGAACAGATACTATTCAATATCAAATTGATGATTTACAAAGTCAGAATAATTTATCAGTTGTTACGACCATAACAATAACAGTGAATCCAATTAATGATGCACCAACTGTAACAGCAATTCCTGATTATGTAGATACAAATATGAACGGTGTTGCAGACATTGTTGATGTTAATGGAAATGGTATTGCTGAACAACCAACTGTAGCAGGAGAATCTGGTGAACTAACTGGTCTAGAAGATGTAGTTAGACCAATTGCTGCTTTTACTATTGATGAAGGTGGTGGAGTATATGAAGACGGACAAGAGCTTTGTATAGAAGCTATTAATGATGCTGTAAATGGTAATACTGTTGTCTTACCAGACGCAAATATTGCAATTTACTATAATGGAATATTACAAACGACAGCATGTAATATTGTTGGAAAAACAGGTATATTAATTCCTAATACTGTTGCTGACGCGGGAGCAAGTCCTGTTACATTACAATTAACTCCGGCAGCAGAACAATCTACATCGAATGCTATGCTTAGTGATCCACTACAATTAAATTTAACTATTTCGGATAATGGTGGGGGAGTTGCTCCTAATGTTGATCAATTAGTTGATACATTTCTAGTTGATTTTCTCGAGGTTGATGATACACCTACAATTTCAAATACAGGTAACCAAATGTCTAATGAAGCGCAAAGTGCTAGTGGAGGATATACAGTTACTGGAATTGGGATAGATGAAGGTGGAGCTGCTAACGAAGATAACCAGACTATGAGAATAAGAGTGAATAGTTCTAATAAGCTTGTGGTTCCTTTAATTAATATTGATGTTTATTATGATACAAATGGCAATGGTTTAGCTGAATCGTCAGAATATATTGGTACAGCAGAAGGTGCAGTTAATGATAGTACTCCAGAGTGGATTGCTGTTGGTGATGCTGCTGCTTCAGCAAATGCTAATAGTGTAATTTTAAAATGGGCCACTACTGGTAACGGTAGTACAATGATTAGTTTAATTGTTGATGATGACCTTACAGATAATGATAATTTGAGTGCTGCTCCCGCAGAATGTACAGGAATAACTGACACTGCTCCTGGTGAGGCCATTGATTGTTTTGACGTAACTGTTAACGCTGTTGGTGCAATTCATGGTGGCTGGAAAAATATTATGGCAGTGGGAGATCGTGTAGTATGTAACGATCGAAGTGACTGTACAAATGCATTGAATTTATCTTATTTAAAAAATGCTGCTAATGAAGATATAAAAAGATATGTAAAACTAGAATGGAATGATTTTTCAATTGTTGGAACAGGCGAAACAATTATTGGATATAATGTATTTAGAAGAAAGTGGGGCGAAGCATTTGATTTAACCAATCCATTAAATGAAACTATGCTTCCGACTTCAACTAAAGAGTGGATTGATACAGAAGATTTAGCGGCCACTAATAATGATGATAATGTTGCTGCTAATCAAGTCTATTACTATATTGTCTTACCAGTAGATTCAGCAAATAACTTAAATATTGGAACAAATGAGATCTTCTCACAAGTAAGAGTTTTAGTTCCTGATAATAATATGGTTTTTGTTCATAGATGGATGGTTAATCAAGAAGTATGTTCTAAGATGAACTCTGCTACACAACCAGATAATCATTTTAGATGTGAATACCAAGGTCCAGGTCAATACGAAGATATTGATGTTAATGATGAATACTATTATGATATTGGACAAGATATGCTTGTGGATGTAAATGAAGCCGGTTGTCCTTACTCTGGGCCTATTCAAGCAGGTGGTGATTGTGGGCCTAACGGATGTATTGGTAGAGGAACAGGAGCTTCTAACGGTTTTACTCCTACAGCAGGTTTAGTTTATTACGATAGAGAATCAGGTGTTTGTTATGTAGGTAGTGGTGCTACATGGGACATTTTTACAGCTATAAATTTATCAACAACAATAGCTAATCAATCTAGGCACCCAGGTTTACCTCCAATGACAAATTTCACTCAAGCAATTGCCTATGAAGGTTGTGATAATAGAGGAGCAGTTGCAGCGGCCGGAGTTCCTGGTCTACAGGCCAATTTAACTTCTAGACTTCCAACAAGAAAAGAGCAAATAGCGATGTTTTCTTGGGATGAAGATAAGTCCGATGCAGATATAAATACATTAGAAACAGGAGCTTCTCTTTTAAGTTCATCAAAATGTAATTCAAATAATGCTTCAGGCGTTGAAGCAAGATTTACAGATTCAGATTTTCCTTTTGTTGTTAATCTAGATGCTATTACAGGTACCCAAAGTTCAGGGATACGATCTTTTATAACAGGATCTACTTTAACTGAAAATTGTGTATCTAAATTTGGACTCCAAGATCATGTTGGAAATGTTGCAGAGTATTCTGTTGATCAACTACTATGTGCAGATGATTTTAGTTGTAGTGGAGTTACTAGTAATGTTGGTTTTCCGATCAATAATTTTACAACACCAGATGATACTAACTTTGTAAACTATGCTTTAGATGGGGTTCGAGGGCCATGTAATGATACAGATGCAAGTGGTGGACTTTGTGATGCAGCAGATGGATCTTTAGATGAATGGTATTTTTATGAAGAAAAATATAATTCAGGAAGATTCTTTTTGCCAATGGGGCTAGTTGCTCATTCAAATTACCCTTCTGATTTTCCGTCATTGCCAGGAATTCCAACAGTAGCAGACTATATGTTAGAAATAGGTCCAACATCAGGAATAACAATTAATCAACTTCATAATGATTATTTTTCTGTCAATAATCAAATCATAAATGCAGGAGCTTCAGACAGAGGTGCTATCGTTAGTGGAGGGCACTACTCTGATGGAGACAAGGCCGGAAGATATACATTTTCGCTTAAATCAACAGAAGCAACTATTCCTGCAGCAGCAGCTGACTTATCTATAACTGCTGGAGCAATCACTTTAACTTTTACTTCAAAGGTTGCTGGAGAGGGTGGAAACTCAATTGTTATTAATTTAGTGACCGGAACTCCTTTAGGAATTTCATATAGTGGTACAGATGTAACTTTAACATTACCAGCAGGTACTACAGATACTGATTTAAATGCTCAACAAGCTGCTTTTTCAGCAGCAAATCCACTCGTTAATATTACAAGCACTGCAACTGCTACGGTTTTACCAACAGGTCAATCTTTTACTCTTTTTGGCGGATTTGATACCTATAGCGTGGATTCTACTCTTGGATATAGATGTTTATACTCCATTCCAGAAGCATCTTACGAAGTTGATGCAGAATATCCATATCAAGGAATTAATCCAACTTACGGACCTTAAGGTTTTTTTAATTAACTAAAATTGCTAGATTCAAAATTTCTCAGTAGAATTAACCATAAATTTCTGTGGAGAGTCTATGGGACTGCTATCAAAACTTAAGGAAACTAAATCTAGCAAAAATGATCAAGCAAAAGTTATTGCATTCATAAATCAAAAGGGTGGTGTTGGTAAAACCACAATGGCATTCAATGTTGCTCATGCCCTTAAATGTAAAAATAAAAAAGTTTTATGTTTAGATCTAGATCCTCAAGCAAATTTATCTTTATTACTTGGTGATAGCTTAGATAGTGAAAATAATATTTTTCAACTCATGATAAATTCAATAAGAGAATTAAAAGCTCTTCACAAACCATTATTGGTAAGTGATGTAATAAAGTCGAGTGAAGGTGTAGACTATATTCCATCAACTCAAATGCTTTCAGGCTTTGAACTAAGTGTGGCAGGTATTTCTTCAGCTAGACCCTTGATTTTGAAAAACTTTCTTCTTAAAAGCGGTTTAAGCGATATTTATGATTATATATTAATTGATGGGCCACCGACATTGGGTCTTTTGGTTGTCAATATTTTGTGTGCAAGTAATGGAGTTATGGTTCCGTTTAGACCAGATGATTTTTCTAAGAAAGGACTTGAGCATTTTTATGACGTTTTAGAAGATGTTGAAGATATGGGAATTGTCACTGCACCAAAAGTATTGGCCCACATCCCAAACTTAGTTGATACGCGAAGAAAACAAGAGGTTGCGGATTTAGAAGATATTAAAAATAAATTTAATACTCCTGTAGTTAATCCATTTATTAATAGAGCAATGCTAGTAAAATCTCAGTCCCAGAAAAAATCAGTTTTTTCATACAATTCTAAAGAGTTTAACGAATTAAAAGACAAGTTTATTGAACTAGCAGATATTATTGAAAGAGCTTAGGAAAGAAAATGAGTAAAAATCCCTTATACGTAGTTACAAATAACGGCAAAGATGTTGAGCAAACATCTGGAATCTTTGATGCTTTGATTAAAATGGCCGGTATAGAAGATGCTGTTGATATCTTAAGCGACTTGTTCAAAGATTTGTTAGATTTAGTTTCAAATTTCGCAATGGTAAAAGTTATTAGCGAATATCTGGATCAGATAGTTGAAGGCCTACAAAATATTGCAAGCCTAATATTTCCAACTAAGTCTTAATTTTATTTATTTATTTTCCTGAAGCATTAGAGTACTTGTTTCTCTTCCTAAAATCTTAATATGAACGATAAACTTTGATTTAATTTTTGAAAAATAAATATATTGTCTTAAAAATAAACATATAATTTTTTCAGTATATCTCTAATTTCGGTGCCATGTCGGTACTAGTGGTGCCATATTTTCCAGTAATATCATAAGATACTATCTAAAAGTTACACAATTTCTATCAAACTGTTTACCCAAGTACATTAATCATTTATAAACTATAGTAATTGAGTGGGACAAAGGAATTGACCCTTTTTGTGTGAGAATGAAACTCTAAGTTTTAAATCAAAGGGATAGAGGTATGAAGAAGTCAACGACGTTAACGGCGGGATTAACAACTCTTGCAGTATTAGCTAAGCCTGTAATGGCACAACTTCCAGATGAAATCAATGATGTAAAATATTGGGGCATTTATCAGGAAAGTAAAGCAGAATCTGATTCTAAGAGATCAAAGGCCAACCAGCTAAATGAACAAGTACTAGGCACTCAAAGTGAAATTACAAACAAAGAATTGCAAGTTGTAAGAAATAGAGATGCAATCAACTCTAATGTAAATTCAATTGAAAATTTAAGATCTGATAATTCAGCCATGGCCGTTGAAAATTCAAGACTTTCTTCTGAAAATTTAGATTTATCAGACAGGATAAGTGAAACTGAAAGCGAAATTATAAGATATGAAAGAGAAATTAATCTTCAAGCTACAAAAAGACATCCTCTTTTACAGTCTAGAAGACAAGTCGTAAAAGAATTAGATGATGTTGATCAAAGAATTAATCGAATTAGAAAACGATTAAAAGTAAGAAAAGAAGAATTTAATAAGGCGAGCAACGCTTTAAGTAAAACTAAAGAAAAAATTCAAAAGCTAAAAAGCGAAAAAGAGCAGAATGAAAAAGAAATTCAAAAGGCCACAAAAGGTCTTCCACAATTACAACAGAAAAAAAATAAGTTAGCATCAAATCAAAGTTCCTTAGATCAAGTACTTGCTCAAGCTATTAAAGCAGAGCAAACGGCCCAAAGTGATGTTAATCAAGCAAAACAAAAAGTATCTAAAGCTCAGCAAAATTTAGATGCTGCGAAAGCTAAGACTAGTGAGTTAAATAATCAAATCAACAAACTTCAAAAAGAAGTAAGCCAATTACAATCTTCTATTGCAGGAACTCAGTCTAAAATTCAGAAATTAAATGGAGAAATATCTAATTTAGAGAGTCAAATTTCTTCAAATACTACAAAAATTTCCGAATTAAAGGCAGCGAATAAAGTATTAGCAGATAAAAATGTTGCTCTTAATGCTGATCTAGTAACTCAAAAGAAAAATGTTGAGACTGCAACTAATGCGATAAACAGAACTAAAGATCAATTGAAGTCGGGAACTGGTAATCCTAAAGTTTTAAGAAAAAGATTAAGAGAGCAGGTTCAGCGTTTAAATGTATTTACTAAAAAGGTAAAATCTTTAAATGCTCAAATCGCAAGTAATAATTCTACTATTAATCAAAATGCAACTACTATAACTAGCTTAGAGTCTAGTATTGCAAGTTCTAAAACTAGTTTAGCTTCCAAGAAAAAAGAAAAGAAAGCACTAGTAAACTCAACTTCTGGAACTAAACAGCAAATTGCAGCAAAAAATAAACAAATTGCAAGCTTAAAAGCATCTCCAGAATATGCTAAAGTTGCTAAGGCCGAAGAAAAACTATCAAAGGCCAAGCAACAGCTATCTAGAAAAGAAAATGCTTTGTCTAAAGCATCTACTCAGGTAAGTGGAGCTAAAACAGCAGTTTCTAATAATAAAAAAGATTTAAAAGATGTAGAAAAGAAAATTTCAGCTAAAACGACATTGATATCTAAAAATACAACAAGAAACACTAAGATTGATTCAGAGCTAGCTTCTTTAATTCCTCAAAGAAAACAACAAAAAGTTGCCTTTGATAAGGCAGATGCTGAACTTGCAAAAGTTGAAGCAAGAATGGCAAAAAATAGGGCCTCTAAAGGAATTTTAGAAACGGAACTTGACTCTCTTGATAGACAAATTACTAGATTAGATTCTGTAATTAATAATATGGAAAGAGAAAGATCAGCATTGTTAAATGACAAAGATCAAATGATATCAACAAGAGTATCTAATAATCAAAGAATTGTATCAAATCAAAATCAGATGGCCGAAAATGATCAGTCTATTGTAAATTTGCAAAATAGTAATGCAGATTTAAATAATATGATTACTAGACTTGATCAAGAAATTGATGTTTTAAACTCTGAATTGTCTCAGTTAAAAGATCAATATTTAGAAGCTGATAGATTAGCAACTCTTGCTGAAGATATATCTTCACAAAATTATAATAAATATTTACAAAGAAAAGAGCTTAAAGATCAAAAAATTGATGAAGCAATTTCAATTGGTAATTCTCAAGGTCAAAAAGTTGGACTAACAAATGGATCTGAAGATGGACTATCTCATGGTGAATTAAGAGGTAAACAAGTTGGTTCAGATGTTGGTATGAGAAAGGCATTGAGTACAAGTTACTTTATGGGCTTATTAAAAGGTAAATTGGTTGGAAATGAGCAAGGTTATAATGATGGTAAAGCTTCATCGAGTGATTATGAATCTGGGTTAGCAAATGGTGTTGCGCAGGGGAAAGCATCTGCAAAAAGAACTGCAATGAAAGAAGATTTTCCTCAAGCTTACGCCAATGCAAGAACAGAGCTACTTAAGGATACTCCTCTTGGAGACGCTGCTACTCAAGATAATGGAACTTTTAAATATGCTTTAATAGAAGGTGCTAAACTAGCAGCTGGAATGATAAGTGAGATGGCATCTGATTTTGTATCTTTAAGTTCTTCAGCGGTAGTTGAAGCAGATAACTTTTCTAATGATCCGACTTTAAGTCCAGAAGAAATAGACAAGGCCTTGTCTATAGAATCGCAAATTAACCCTACAGTTACGACTGCTATGCGAACTAAAGAGCAAGTAGACTTTGAAGCAAAAAGAGTGGCAAATCCATCTCTAATATATAAAGTGCCTGCTGATATTGTTGTAGATCGTTCAAAGCAAAATTGTAGAAGTGTTTATAAAGCAGTTCAAGAACTACAAGCTGAGTGTGAATCAGCATACGGTCAAACATATTTAAATAATTATAAAGTTCAACATAAGAAATCTTTTGGTCAAACTTATGAAGATGCTTATGCAGCAACTTTACAGTTAACTTTTAATTCAAATATCGCAGTTAGATTCAATGAAGGTAAAAAGGAATCTTATACTGTGGTTTATAATGAGGCTAAAGCAAGAGGAGCGGCCGTTGCTTACCAAAAAGGTGTAGCTGAAGGTAAAGTTAAAGGTTTTAGTGATAATATCATGGCAGAAAGAGAAAAAGCCAAATCTAAAGGTGAGAGTGATGCATTTTCTCACTTTCAAAATAATGGGGTAGTGAGATTACGTTCTGAGAATGGTAATGCTTTTGTTAAAGCTACTAGCGAAAAAGGAATGGTTCAGGGAAGTAAAGTAGCTCTAGGACTTAAGTTAACAAATATTGGTAAAAAAGCATCTAAACTCAGAGATGCAAGAGTTCAAGTTGTTTCAATGAATAGCAATGTAATCATTGAAGGAAGTGGGCATGCGAATATAACTTCATTAAGTGCTAGAAAAAATGTTGATGTTACAAATATTATTGGGGCAAAGATTTCTCAGAACGCTCTTCCAGGTTCTGAAATTTCTTTAAAGGCAATAGTAACTTATGCCGGAGATGATGTTCAATCATCTTTTAGAGAAGAAACAATTGCTACGGCACAAGTAAAAGTTAATCCAGCAATAAACAATTCAGATATTGAATTTGAAAAGAAGACAAGTGCTAAAAAGTGTAAGTTCTTATTCTTTGGTTGTGGACCACGTACTGAAACTGTAAAGGTAAAACTTTCACCTCAATATCCAGGCGTACCTAGTGGATATAATGTTGAAATGACTATATTAGAAGGTTCAGACATAATTAAGCTTGAAAAAGGATCTGAATTAACTCCAGTTCTTGAAAGAGGACAAGAGCATGTAGCAGGTTTAAAATACAAGTTTAAAAGCGATAAAACTAAAGATGCATCAATTAAACTTTCAGTTAAGGTTTCTTATGAAGGTGAAGTTTTATCAGAAAAAGTTATTGATATAAAAGTTAAATAATATCACTTAAGTAGGGCACTTTTATGTGTCCTACTTTTTTTGATATCTTTTCACAAAATTTGCATAAAATTCTTCAAACTTATCATCAAAAATTGCTTTTCTAGCTTTTTTTACTAAGTCTAAATAAAAGTAAAGATTATGATAGGTAATTATTTGTCCTGCCAAATACTCACCAACTGTATAGAGGTGCCTTAAATAGGACTTACTATATCTTTTACACATTCTGCATTCGCATGAAGGATCTAAACTTTCAGTATCAAATTTATATTGTTCACGCTTAATATTTATAGGTCCATCCCAAGTAAGTAATTGTCCATTACGGGCGTTTCTTGTTGGAAGAACACAGTCAAACATATCAATTCCACTTCTAATACCATTTAATATATCAATTGGTGTTCCAACTCCCATTAAGTATCTAGGTTTATTCTCTGGCATGTTGTGAACAAATTCATTTAAGAAATTAACCATTTCATCATTTTTTTCACCAACAGATAGACCTCCTAAGGCAAGTCCTGGAAAATCTTTTATTTCAAGTAATCTTTCCATACACTCTGTTCGTAAATCAGTATGTAGTCCACCTTGTATTATTCCAAACAACTTTTGATAATCTCTAAGTGGATAATCAGCACATCTTTTTGCCCATCTTAAAGTTAACTCCATGGATTCTTTTAATCGTTCTTTTGTTGCTGGAAGTTCTGGGCATTCATCAAAGGCCATGACAATGTCACTTCCCAAAGCTTTTTGTATTTCCATAGACTTTTCAGGTCCAATCATATGCTTTGAGCCATCAATATGAGATTTGAATAATACACCTTCTTCACTTAATTTATTAATGTCTGATAAGCTAAATACTTGAAAACCACCTGAGTCTGTTAAAATTGGTTTATTCCATGACATAAAACCATGAAGCCCACCACCAACTTTTTCAATTAATTCATGTCCCGGCCTTAAATATAGATGATACGTATTTCCCAAAATTATTTGAGCACCTAGTTCTTCTAAGTCATCCTGAAAAATAGATTTAACTGTTCCTCGAGTACCAACAGGCATAAATATTGGGGTTTCTATTTTGCCATGAGCAGTGTCTATAATTCCGGCCCTAGCTTTGTTTGATTTTGCTTCTAATTTATAATATTCCATAATTACCTAACAATTAACATTGCATCACCATAAGAGAAAAAGCGGTAGTTATTTTTCTTTGCAATTTCATAAATTTCAAGTGTTTTTTTTCTACCTATTATTGCCGAAACCAGCATTATTAATGATGAACCCGGCAGATGAAAATTTGTGATTAAACCACTGACACTTTTTACCGTTTTCCCTGGGTGAAGAAAAATATTTGTAGACTCAAATTTATTGGGTGTGAAATCTTTATCGTAAATTGATTCTAAAACTCTTAAACTTGTTGTCCCAACAGCAAATATTTTATTAGAGTTTTTAATTAATTCATAGTTTTCGTGATCGATTGTGAATTTTTCAAAATGCATATTATGTTCACTAATTGTATCAGACTTTACTGGAGCGAATGTTCCTTGCCCTACATGTAATGTTACAAATGCTTTTTTGATATTTTTGTTCTCTAAATTTTGAAAAACTTCATTTGTGAAGTGAAGACCTGCGGTTGGTGCAGCAACACTTCCTAAGTCTTTTGCGTAGTTCGTTTGGTAATCAGATAGATCCTTACTATCACTTAATCCATTACGAATGTATGGAGGTATTGGAAGTAAGGCCTGTTCTAAAACTTTATCAATATTTAAATTAAATTTTATTAAAAAATTTCCATTAATAAGTCTATCTAGAATCTTTGCTTTTAAATTATCTTGAAACAAGAATTCATCATTTATGTTCTTTTTTCCAGATGTTTTTACCATGCACTCATAAGCTTCATTGGTCGCATCTAATGAAAGAATAAAGACTTCACATTTTCCGCCCGTCGGTTTGTTTCCAATTAACCTTGCATTGAAAACTTTTGATTGATTAAATGTAATCGTAGAATCTTCAGGCAAGTAATTTGCTAAATTTAAAAATGTATCATGAGTAATTTCATCTTTACTTTGATTATAGATAAGCAGCTTTGAATTATGTCTTGGACTAACTGGACGCTTTGCAATAAAAGAACTATCTAGTTCATATTGATAATTTTCTAGCTTTAAATCTTCAAAATCATATGGCAAAATTGTGCTAGTTTTCAAAATAACCTCAAAAGGAGATGCATTGATGCGTTCCGTTATTGTGTTTAGTTTATTGCTTAGTACCATGTGCTATGCAACTTTAGAAGATGAAATGAACTATTTAAAGGAAACTTTATCCGAAGTTGAAATTGAAGATAGTGTTAAGACAGTGAATTCAGGGCTAGAAAAAATAGAAGTAGATAATGAATCTATGGAAGAGATAAGTCGCCTTTTAGATGAGATAGAAAAAGATGAGGCTAAAGAAAAATTATCTAAAAAAAGAAGCAGATAGTTAGAATAAATTCCAATTTGGATTTGGCCTTAAATCATAGCCTTTTTCACGATATTCTTTATAAAATTTTCTCAAATTTCTATTTGGGTCCTCAGAGGGTCCTTCATAAATGACAATTTTCAATACTTTTTTTATGCCTGTAAAAGGATCCATCATTGGGACATAGGCGTGCAATGGAAAATCTATTTCCTTATTACCAAGAAATCTACTTTCAGGGCCATGTTGAATAACTTTTCTAAAAATTTTGGGAGTTAAATTCTCGCTTCTACCTAATTGATAATTATATTCAGCATTGATTTCATGAATAATTCTTTCATCAAATGGAGTTAAATCTCCTTTTGATTTATTTGATTTTATAACAAACTCTTCAGGATTTTGGGCCGTATATGTTTTTCTAGGTGCGATATCGAATAGATCCAAATCAGAAGTAATTGGAATACCATCAGCTGTTGTTAGATATTGAAGTAGCTCATCTGAATCTTTAAGTTCATTTGGGTTGATTAAAACTTCAACTCGAACTCCTGACATCTCTCTAATTACAGCAATTTTATCATCTACTTTATATACTTCGGCCTTTATTATCCCTTGAGCGGCCAAATTTAAGATTTCAAGCTCTGCCTTTCTAATAAATTTATCGTTAATTTTTCTTCCTAATACATTTTTTTGCTCAAAAGGGATCAGACCTTTAAGATAGCCTCTTTTTGATGTCTTTGCTTTAATATATATAGGCTTAGTTGCAGCATCTATTCCTATATAGATTAAAGAGTTTGGTGAACTTTTCGAAGCTATAATTATTGAGTCAAATTCCATGGCCGTATCTTTTATGGCCTTAGTAATTTTTGTATTTGTTTCTATACTTATAAGTGGGTTAAGTTTTGGAAGATTATTATTTTTATAATGCTTTACTGATTGGGACTCCTTAAGAATCATATCTTCTAGACATGATAACAACTCGTCTGGTGAGTTTTTGATTGGCCCAGCAAACGAATTAGCTGTTAAAAATGAGAAAAGAAAAATTATACACTTTTTCATATTACTAAAAAAGATTTCTCATAATCGTAAGCGGCCTAGGTCTAAAATTTGGAGCTGTTGGTGGAACACCTTGGCTTCCTCTTACACTTATATCTGAGTCTTCATCTTCGTCATTAAAATCCTGTGTATCTACGGATTCTAATTGGTTAATGTCAACATTATCTTCATCAGATTTTTTTATATCATCAGAGCCTTCTATTTTATATTCTGCATGAGCGTAAACCTCAATGTCTCCAAATTTTGAAGCTTTGATTTTGATCTCTTGGTCATTAGATTCACAAATTTTCAAATCAGGTTCTTCTACGTCATCTTCATCTAAAGAGTCATCAGCAATAAAATTACATGTCCAAACTACTTTTATATCTTTTACTTTGTCCTTTTTCTCTTCAGGTTCTATTGTTACTTCTGCTTCAATTGTAAGTTCAGTGATTTCTTCATCATCGTTATACTTTTCGTCTGTTTCATTTAGAATCATTGAAACTTCAAGTTCTTCAACTTCCTCTACTTCTTCAACTATTTCTACAACTTCAGGTTGTACTGTTGGAGGAGCTATTTTCACTTCAGGGGGAGCTTTAGGTGAAAGTGCATCATAACCTTCACATAAACTAATTGGGATATTTTGCATTCTCTTTTTATTTTTAATCTGATTAGTACTTACTCGAGCAGAATTACCCCAGTTACTATATAATGAAATATTACGTCCTTTGATTTCATCACTTAATGGGCCAAGCACATAATTTTGACCATTTTTTGAAAAACTATGATTTGTACTTAACTGCTGAGTATTTGTTACACTAATATCATTAGGGTTTTTTCCATTATAAATTCCTTGGGAATCTTTAAAGTTATCATTATCTGTGGAGTCATAGTTCAGATACCATTGAGGATTACCAGGTAAATGAGTTAGATTCATTGAAATATCGGTTAAAATTACTTCATTCTTGTCATTAACAGATAATTTACACTTTATATCATTGGCATATAGTGCAGCGACTGAGACAACAGGTGTATATCTCTGAGCATCCTCTGAAAGAGTTGATGAAAGAACTGCCATTTTTTCAATATTTGTAGCATTAGAATCATCTAAAATATTTAAAAGGGGGTTTATAAGGCATGGATCATTATCTAGTGAGAATTCACTTATTTTTTCACATTGTGGATAGTCCTTTATTATTTGATTAATTTTATCATTTACATCATTAACAAATTTCTTTCTTGCATTTTCATAATCACCATTAATTAATTTATTTATTTTAGCAATATTGACACCATAATCTTGATCATCAAAGTTTCTATAGGGAAATACTACTTTCATTTGATTTAAAAGCTTTCTTTCTAGGGAATTATTTTTATCTTTTTTTGTGTGTTTTAATAAATTTGTTAAGACAAAAATATCCGATGAATCAAATTGATAAATAGGTCCATCATCTTTTACAATTTTATTTAAGTCATTCAATAATAACGAAACGTCATCATAGGACTTAGAGCTCGATCTTCCCATTACATAATTAAAAAATCCACTGAGTCTATCTACCGAACCTTGTTCGCTTATTGAAAACTTATTTTTAATGGAATCAGAGATATTATTTTTATCATCTAATTTTTTAATTTTTAAAAAGGCCTTAGTAGCTTTTAAGAAAGTTAAATCTGCACGCTTTTTAATAAGCTTTTTAAGTTCTAATGACTTATCACCATCGATTAATTTTTTTAATTCACTATAAAGAATTTTATAGCATTGTCTTTCAATTTCAGGATTTGCCATAGAATTTAGAGGTAATAACACAAGCTCTATTGCGACTAAAAATTTAGAAATTTTCTTAAAAATCGACAAATTCATATAAAACCTCGTATATTTATCGGGTATTTTGTTTAAATGCTTTAAATATAACTTAAATGGATAATATAAGTATTTGAAATCACGATTTGTTTATTGCCAATTGACGCATTAATGGATGAAAATTATATGGTTAATAAATTATTAAAAAGAAGGATATATGAGTTGGTTTGAATCGGTAAAGACTCCAAAATTAAAGAGTTCAAAAAAAGTAAGTAATTCAACTCCATCAGGACTTTGGAAAAAGTGTCCAAGCTGTGGAGAGATTATTCAAAGTTCAAAATTAGAAGAAACACAGCAAGTATGTCCATATTGTGATAATCACTTTAGGCTTTCGGCCATAGATAGAATAGAATTATTAGTTGATAAAAATTCATTTATTTCTGAAAATATGGATTTAACTTCAAAGGATCCATTGAAATTTACAGATAAAAAATCATATAAAATCAGACTAGAAGAAAGTTTACAAAAAACGGGAATGCTCGATGGAACTTTCTATGGAAAGGCCACAATAAATTCTCGTCCAGTTGCAATGGCGGTTATGAACTTTCAATTTATGGGTGGTTCCATGGGAGTTGTTACTGGGGAAAAAATTGCGGCGGCCATGGATCTAGCTTTTGAAGAAAAAATTCCTTGTATAGTTATTAGTAGCTCTGGTGGAGCTAGAATGCAGGAAGGAATTTTATCACTCATGCAAATGGCAAAAACTTCGGCATCAAGACAAAGGTTAAAAGATGCTGGAATTCCTTATATTTCGGTTCTGACAGATCCAACAACTGGTGGTTGTGCAGCTAGTTTTGCAATGTTGGGAGATATAAATATTGCTGAACCAAATGCTTTAATAGGTTTTGCTGGGCCAAGAGTTATTGAACAATCCATTCGTCAAAAATTACCAAATGGATTTCAAAGATCTGAGTTTTTATTAGAACATGGTTTTTTAGATAGAATTGTACATAGACACAAAATGAAGGATGAACTTTCATTTTTTATAAAAATGTTTGATAAAGGCCATTAAAAGTTATTGATGAGCACGGTTGCTCATTTAAATTTACAGGATTGTAAGTATTGTTTATTAGTTTTTTTAAAATATTCTTAATTATATCAGTCTTTTTAATTTCTGATACATCACATTCCAGAGATGAAGATTTCTTTAAATTTGAATTAGGTGATAAAGTTAGCGTCCTTTCAGATAAGGCCTATCGTAAATCTAAAGAAGATATTTTTGAAGCTATTGGAAATGTTGTTATTACTCAGGGTGATAATGCTTTATATGGTGAAAAAGCTTCCATGTCTCTTAAAACTGGAGATATCCAAGTTTTTGGAAATGTTCGATATGTAACTCCCGATTTAACTCTTTACGGGGTGAAAATTGATTTTAATTTCAAAAACTCAAATTTAAAAATTGTAAATGCTAGGATTCATTCAGACACTTTTGTAGTTTTAGGTAAAGAAATTTCAAAGGTTGATAAGAATATTTATTTGGCCAAAGAAGCTGAGTTTACAACATGCAAAGATTGTCCTGAATCTTGGAGTGTTTATGGTAAGGACATTAAAGTAGAAGTCGGTCAATTTATTACAATTCAACATGCTTATATAAAAATTAAAGGCATTGTTATCATGTATATTCCTTACATCGTTTTACCTATCAAAAGGGGAAGAGAGACTGGTCTTTTATTTCCTAAAGTAGCATTTGATTTTGGTGGAAGAGATGGTGTTTTCTTTCAACAGCCTTGGTATTGGGCCATATCTGATTATAGTGATTTAACACTTTCTCCATCTACATGGACAAAAAGAGCTTTTGGTTCTGAGTTTGAATATAGAAAAAATTTGGGGCCAGATAAATGGATTCAAGTTAACTCACTTGGGACGAGTGATAAGGTATATTTTCCTTATCGTAATGAAACAGATAAATCTAGCTCAGGAATTAAATATTTCAGACAATTAACTAGTTATGAACATCATTTTACAACGACTGAGAGCTTTAATCATCACCTACAGTATCAATTCACAAGAGATCTTGATTTTATAAAAGATTATAGGGACTTTACTGATGAAAAAATTGATGGAGCGGAAATAGGAGCTGAAACATTTTTTGAATGGAGAACTTCATTCAGTAATTTGTCCACAGCAGGCTCATTTAAAAGAAATCAATTAATTTTTAATCCAAATGAATTTGATAATAATTTTGTTCAAGTTCTACCTAGAATTGACTTAGAAACTACTCCACAAGTCTTGTATCAATCCGATTATTTATTCTTGAAAAATATTTCTTTTATTGCAGACTTTGATTATAACTTTTTTAAACAAAATCATGTTAATGAGTCCAGTTATATTCGAAATGCTCACCGTTTTAATTTAGAGCCGCAAATTAAGTGGAATTTAGGTAATTTCGGCCCAATTAGTTTAGTTTCTTCAGCAAAGTGGGATTATCAACATTATCGCTTTCCTTATCAACAAGGAACTAACAAGTTTAATAGTAAAACATTTACTAAATATGGAACAATATATGAAACATCAGCTTCTATATCACTAGAAAAAATTTATGGTGTTTCTTATCAAGAAGAAATTAAAACTACTCCAGAAGAAAAAATTTTAGAAGATAAAAAAATTAGCAATGAATTAATTGGTACTCTACCAGAATATAAAAATGCCTTTAATAAAACTAAGTCTGTTGTGCAAACTAATAGCTATAGGCATATTCAAGATTTAAAAGTTTCGCACTTTTATCTATCAGATCAACAAATAAAAGGAAATGAAACATTTCAAACGCAAATACAATTAGAACAAGGTGAAGGTCTTTTTGATGTGGTTGATACTATTAGAGAAAAGGAAACTGAGATTGGTAACTTAACCTCACAAAAAGAAATTTCGAAAGATAATACAGTTGAATTTCAGTGGAATCATTCCATAATTAGAAAGTCTCCTAAAAAATTTAATCCATTTGTAGATGAACAATATTTAAGGCAACACTTCGATTATTCTACTATTTTTCGATTCAATATTTCACAGGGTTATTTATTAGAAGCTGATAATGAAGAAAACTTTGAAGATGCACTGACTCGATTAAAAATAGCTGCTCAATTATCATTTGATACATATAATCTAAGTGCAACCGAATATTATTTTTATTCAAAAGAAGATCATTTATTTGATATTAAGTTTGAAAAAAATCTAGGTGGTGGATCATTATTGGGATTAAGAGCAGAGTATGCATCCAGATCTCAATTTAATCAAAATATTGACTTTTTTGTGGAACTAAGACCGATTGATTTAATTGGTTTTAGAGTCGAAATAAACTACGACTATTTTAAGGGTAGGTCTAAAAAGGGAACTTATGATCTATTTGTAAGTCCAAGTAATGACTGCTGGAAGTTTAATTTAAAGTACGAAAAAACAAGAGAAGATACGCAAAAAGATACTGAGGGAAAAATTTCATTTAACTTTTTAATCAACTATACTGGTCAAGGTTTTAGCGCTTTAGGTAGCTAATTATTCCATAACAACTTTATAAGAATAATTTGATATATAATAATTGCAGTATGAAAGTATATGGCATTTATGACATTAGAACATTAAAAGCAGCTAAAACTTCAGGAATTAATGAATTTGCTTTTGATTTTAGGCCAAAAAGTATGAATTTTATTCAATCATACAAATGTGCAAGTATTATTTCTGAACTTTATAAATCAGATGATGTGATATATTTAATTTTTGAAGAAGAGAAAAGCTTTGTTATTTCTTCAATACTAAAAGAATTAAAAGAAAAGCTAAGTTTAAGTAATGAGAAGTTTATAAATCAATTTAAATTAATTTTGATAAATCAAAATGAGTTTGATTTTCAAAATGATTTTGAATTGGATATTTCTTTATTTTATAAAGGGGCAGTTAGTTCTTCAGTGTTGAAAAAAATTAAGAAATTAAAAACCATAATTATTCCTTATCAACTAGTTGAATCTGAATTTGAAAATAATACTTTACATAATTTTATCAATAATCTCTATACACTTATTGGAAGTGTTAACTCGATAAGAATTGAGTTAAATGTAGACTGGACTGATAATATTATTCCTTCACTAAGTGAGTACATAGATTTTGATGACTTTTCAATAGATATAAATTCAAATATTGAAGTATGTTATAGAAATGTAGACCTTAATAAGTTTAATCTTTCAATTGAGCACTTAAAGGCCCTAAATACTCTATAAGTTTTAAATACATTATTGCAGTATTTTTAGCGTCTTCAAGGGCCGTGTGAGCAACTTCACCCATTCCTAAATAGTCCATCAAACCTGAACCTGAAGTACATTCAACGGGGATTAAGTCCATATCAACAAGCGTATTTGCAGTAGAAGAAAGGTCTAAAACTCTATGGTGAAAATGTTCTCTCATAAACTTCCAACCTAAGTCTCTTGTCAGAAAAGGTAAATCAATTGCATTTAAAGATTTGCCAAACAAGATGACTTTTTCTTTCTGATCTGAGAAATATTTTTTTACATCTTTAGAATTCATATATTCTTCAATTTTGAATCTTAATTCATCTAAAGTTATTCCACTTTTGTGGGCCTTTTTAATTATTGCCTCGTTGTGCTCAATTACCCATTGATCTAAGTTTGGTCTTAGTGTTTCAAAGGAAGGACACTTTATGTACCAAGTTCTAGCTAGGGAGTCTTCAAGTCCTTTTTTTGTGCAAAATGGGACTAATGCAAACTCTATGATTAAATCATGTTCTCTAAGGCCTGTAGCCTCTAAGTCTATAGATAAGTATTTCATTAAAGAAGTATAGGTTCTTATTTATAGGTAATCAATTATAATTACATCAAATTGTTTTATGAAATCCCTACATGTTAACTGGCAAGATACAATTTGACCGTTGATAATACACTTTTTACAAACCCCTTCACCGTCACAACTGCTAGATACGGGGATTTTGTTGGCCCTCAAAATTTCTAAGATTGTAATATTAGAATCTTCAGAAATATTTATTTCTTTAATTGTTTTATTTGATGCAACTCCTTTAACAGGAATTACTTTTGACATGAAATTATTCCATTAGAACGATGATCTTTGATGATACTTTGAGTTTTTCCAAAGTCTGCAAATGCCCAAATTGAGCCAATTGTATTCACGTGATACAAGGGAATATCAAGTTTATGAAATGAGTCAAGTTGTTGAGTGTTCATTTTTTTTGACTCAAAAATAATACGCATTGGATTGACTAAAAATATGTGCCTTGGGAAATTTATTCTATTAACTACATCTGAAACAGAGTTTACATTTTCAATACCAAGTTGGTCTAAGTGAAATAAATGTTGTCCAGGGTCTCTACCTTCTAGAGAAATATAAGCAATTCTTCGGTTTTTTTTATTAACAAAACAAAATGGAATTGAAGGAAGATTTATATTATTCAGATTCGAGGGAGATATTGAAGAAGGTTGGTATTTAGAGTTATTAAGGTGAAGGATTGCTAGTAGTGATCTTTTATTTTGCTGCACTCCAAATACAATAGATTCAATTTTTCTTTGTGAAATTGGATAAATTCCATTGTTATATAAATTGAAATCAATATTACATTGAATGTTATTATTATGAGTTTTTAAAATATTTTCATTGAGATATGGTCCCATTTTTATTTTTTTATACAAGTTTTTATAAGGGTACTTTGTGATGCTTTCGCCTGAAGTTAATGGGTGTTGGGCTTGAAAAAAATGTTTTTTTGTCGTTGGTGAGCTATATAACACTTTTTTATTTGTTAAAATTGACTTTGCTAATTCATCAGAAATTGAAAATCTATTAGGGAATAATAACTGTGCAGCTCTAATTAACTCAATAATACTTTTTTTAGAATTTGAATTAGTTAAAAGCCTGCTTAATAGTCCTAATATATTTGATGAATTGTCATTGTTTACTTTTGTTTCATAATAGTTAAATTTTTTGTTTTGAATATCAAGTAACTGAGTGTGTGAGTTTATAGACACAAGATCTGGTCTTGCAGAAAAATAATATAAAACGAGCAAAACGAATTTTTCTTCGAAACTATAGTTAGATTTCTTGATGTGAGGTAATTGTAGAAAAGAGTTAAATCTTTCTATATTGTTTTTGTCAGGTCCAAATATGTTTAATTTATTTTTACTTATACAATAGTTTTGCTCTATTTCCTTGTCATCAAACTTTGGTTTATTCTGAGAAAACTTGAAAAAATTCAGTGAACAAGAAATATTAGCAAGTAGGACAACAAAAACAATTACTTTATTCATCTAAATAATAAATTCCTTCAATTTGTTCTATTTTTTCTTCTTCTTCAATTTTTAAATCTATATCAAGGTCTTCGTATTTTGGTCCTTTTACTATAAACATTGCCCAAAAACCGGAGTTATTTTCTCCTGTATGAGGGATAGTTTTAATTTCAATAATTTCAAAACCTCGATTTATAAACTCAAAGAATACCTTATCAAATTGTTTTTCTCTATAGTTATTATCACGACTTATGGAGCCTGGTACATAATATGTAAAGGTTTGAATATAACTTTTCTTTCTAAATAGCTTTTTAAAATAATTCATATAACTATTCTAATGAATTAATTGATTAAAAAATAATAGAAGCGTTGCAGGAAAATTCTTCCAAAGATTAATTTTTGTGAATTTTTTTCAGAAATTAGATATAATAAGAGTGTAGGTGATAGGAAGTTACTTACGTGTTTTTTAGGCAGGAAGCCGAAAAGAAGGGGACTTTTGCAGGGGGTCCCCTTTTTTCTTTCTAATTCAGATATTTTTCAATCTCGACAAGCAATTATTACTTTCTTAAAATTAAATCTCACTTTATAGGAGCTTAATTTGAAAAAATTTTTATTGTTTTTTGTTCTTACCAGTTGTTCGACTCAACAACACATATATTCAGGTCATACTTTAGAGGATTTAGACCAAAGTATCGTTAAAAAATATGCACCTAAAAATATTTCTAAAAATTTAAAGAATAAAATTGAAAGATATATGGATATTAGAGGTGCTCGATCGGGAGTAATGACACCTGATGGAAAAAAAATGTTTTTTTCATGGAATGTGACAGGTACATCTCAGGTGTGGATGTTAAATGGACCTAATACTTTTCCAAGACAAATGACTGCAGGGGATCAACCAATATATGTATCAGGAACATCAATTGATGGGAAATTTATCTATTTAACGAAAGATAATAATGGTGATGAATATTATGGTTTCTATAGACAATCTGTAAATGGAGGAGTGCCTGAAAAACTTTTTCATAAGAAAAATGTTAAGGCCAGCTTAGATTACATAGAAGACAGTGGTAAGTTTTTATATTTTAAAAGTAATGAAAAAGATTCATCGAATATGAATATATATAAATTAAACTTGGCCACTAAGACTTATGAAATAGTTTTTGATAAAAAAGGGACATGGTCAATTAGGGATAAAAAAGGAGAGTTACTTTTATTAAAAAATAGTACTGGAAATACTTTTGGAGAGTATTTTGTTTACAATGAAAAAAATAAAAAACTAATTCCTCTATTAGGACAAGGAGAAAAAGAGGACTATTCAATTAAATTTAGTGCGAGGGAAAGCGAATATCTTGTACTTACAAATAAATTTTCAAACTTTAAAAGACTATACACATACAAAAATAATAAGTTTAATTTGTTATCAGATAAATTACCTTTTGATGTATCTAATTTTTCAATTGATAAGAAACGAAGACGAATTTACTATGCATTTAATAAGAATGGTTACATGAAGATTAAAGCGAGAAATGCAAAGACCTTGAAAAATATTCGTGTTCCTGAGTTTTCTTCAAATGATGATGTCTTTTATCTTGGTCACACAAGAAATGCTAAATATTCGATTATTGGCGTGGAAACACCAACTTTTCCAAGAAAGGTATTTGTTTATAATTGGGATTCAGGAAAAAAAGTAGTTTGGTCATACCCATCTTATCCTGAAGTTGATTTGAATCGTGTTGTCGGTAGTAAGTTAGAGTATTTCACATCAAGAGATGGAACAAAAATTCCTATGTTTGTTTGGAGACCTCGTGAATGTGTGAACAGAAGTTGTCCAGTGGTAGTTAATTTTCATGGAGGACCAGAATCTCAGGCATGGCCTGGTTTTAGTTCATACGCAAAAATGTACAATGACGAGGGAATTATTTTTGTAAGGCCAAATGTTAGAGGAAGTAGAGGCTACGGTAAAGAATATTTAAATTCAGATAATGGTCCTAAAAGATTAAAGGTTATAACTGATATTCAAGATTGTGCTATCTTTATAAAAAAGAATTGGAATAAAACAGGTGATTTTAAAATAGGTATATCAGGAGGCTCATATGGAGGTTATTCAACACTTATAGGTATGACTATGTTTGCTGGAACATATGATGCAGGGGTATCAATTGTGGGTATGAGTAGTTTAGTATCATTTTTGAAGAATACGGCCGATTACAGAAGACATTTAAGAGAAAGTGAGTATGGCTACCTTAAGAGTGATATGGATGAATTAATTGCACTTTCACCTATTACATATATAGATAAGGTGTCAGATCCAATTCTTATTATACAAGGGGCAAACGATCCCAGAGTTCCGGCCGGTGAGTCAATTCAAATTCAACAAATATTAGAGGACAAAGGACTTGATTCAGAACTTATTTTATTTCAAGATGAAGGACATGGAGTGAGAAAGAGACATAATCGAGTTTTATCATGGGGGGCCACCCTGGAGTTCTTCAAAAAGCATCTATTTTAAGAAGTTAAGAAAAACCTGATTCAAATCAGGTTTTTCACAAATAGGGCGCATAGTGACATTCACATGATTTTGGCAAAATAAGTAAAAGAAAGCTTACATTTATAGAAAATGAGGTTTGTTTGCAGTCACTTATAGAGTCAAAAGATCAAGAAAAGCTAAAAGCATGCACACATTGTGGAAGTGCAGTGGTTTATGCTGTAACTTCTGAGGACTCAAATGAAAGTCAAAATATCTTCTGTTGTGAAGGATGTCTAAATGTATGGAACTTCTTAAAACAGAACAATTTAGACGAATACTATAATTATTTAGAAAAAGATAAGGGGCAAAGCTCAAGAAGTATAAATTCCAAATTTGAGGAATTTGATACTGAACAATTTTATATTGATTATGTAAAAGAATTATCAAGTGGACAAAATAAGGTGAAGTTCTATTTAGAAGGAGTTCATTGCTTAGCATGTTTATGGATAATTGAAAAAATTCCATCATTATTAGAGGGAGTTATATCATCAAGGCTTGCTTTAGAAAGTTCAAGGGCCGAGTTTGAAGTTGAGAAAGATTTTAAAATTTCAGCTCTTGCCAGCTTAATAAATAAAATGGGTTATAGGCCTCATCCTTTAAAAAATAATAGCGAAACAGAAAAATTTAGAATTCGAGAAGAAAGAAGTCTATTAATTAAAATGGCCCTTGCTCTAACTTGTATGGGAAATATAATGGTTATGACACTGGCAATTTATGGTGGAGCTAGTGGTATTTGGGAAGAGAGTTTTAATTATTTTTCAATGGGCCTGATTTTACCCGTCGTTTTATATAGTGCCATTCCTTTTTATAAAAATGCCTATCATTCTATTAATAATAAAAAATTTTCCATCGATATATTGATTAGTTTTTCAATTATATTGGCCTTTTTGGTAAGCAGTTACAACACTCTATTGGGCAAGAATATAGTATATTTTGATTCAATTGGTGCTTTAGTCTTTCTCTTACTTATTGGCCGCTACATTATATTAAAAGCAAAAAAAACGGGAGTAGACTCATCCTCATTAGAATTTATTGGAAATCTTGAGGCGGTTAATGTTTTAAATAAGAATTCAAATAAATTTGAAAAGAAAATGGCAAAGTATTTAGAAAAAGAAGATATAGTTAAAATAAGTAAAAATGAAGTTCTACCAGCTGACGGTAAAATTATACGTGGCCACTCTCATTTAAATAATTCATTGATTACAGGGGAATCTAACCCAGTAGCAGTTAGTGTAGATGATTATATTTATGCAGGTTCAAAAAATATTTCAAACGAAATTCAAGTAAAGTTATGTGCAGTTGGTGAGGATACATATCTAGGAAAAATATTAGAAGATGTGAATAAAAGCTTAAGTGGAAAGAGTATTATTGCTAATATGGCAGATAAATGGTCGAAGTATTTGATATTTGCTGTATTTTTTATCTCAATAACTCTTTTTACATTTAGCTATTTGAATTATGGAATTGAAGAAGCAATAAAAAGAACTTTAGGGCTGGTTATTATAACATGCCCTTGTGCTCTAGCATTAGCTGCACCATTAGTTCTTTCTCAGTTTTTAAATATACTAAATAGAAATCAAATAATAGTTCGTGATGAAAAGACAATTGAAAATTTAGCAAATACAAAAAATGTTTTTTTTGATAAAACAGGTACTTTAACGAATGGTGAGTTTTATGTTTCTTCTTTTCCAGAAGAATTAGAAGATTACAAAAAATATATTTTTTCTCTCGAGAGTAAATCTAGTCATCCAATTGCCATGTCATTAGTTCATTTTCTTAGAAAATATAAAAATGATTATATTGTGAATAATTTTCTTGAGATTCAAGGATTAGGTGTTCAAGGAATTATTAATGGTGATTTTGTCCAATTACAAAGAAATAGTGATAACGAATCAGCACAAACATGTGTTGATTTTATTTTAAATAACAAAAGATTAGGAACAATTAAATTAGAAGATGAAATAAAGGAATCTTCATATACTCTTATTGAGAGACTTAAAAAATTAAAAATTGATCCATGGATAATAAGTGGAGATAATCAAAAAGTTGTAAATAAAGTTGGTGAATATTTCAAAATTCCTTTGATTAACCTGAAGGGAGAGTTACAACCAAAACAAAAAGAAGAATGCCTTCGTACAATAAATAATTCTGTCATGATAGGAGATGGTGCAAATGATGCCATCGCATTGTCTAAAGCTGATGTTGGAATTGCAGTTAAAGGAAGTATTGACTTGGGTTTAAAGGCGGCCAATATATACTTAGCAAATGACAATTTATTAAATATTTATGAATTAATTAAAAGTTCAAAAGATATTATGAAGCTAATTTATATTAGTTTGGTTATCTCATTGGTTTATAATGTAATTGGAGCAACTCTTGCAATTACGGGACATATAACTCCTTTATGGGCAGCAGTTCTTATGCCAATAAGTTCCTTAAGTGTTCTATTAGTTTCAATTTTTGGCGTTAAGTATATTTTAAATAATCGGGAGTTTAAATGAATGTAATTTGGTTCTTATTACCTGTCTCGTTAGGGCTTGGAGTTTTGTTTTTAATTGCATTCATATGGAGTGTAAAAAAGGGACAACTTGATGATCTTGAGTCTCCCTCATACAGAATATTATTAGATGAAGATATAACTAAAAATGAAAAGGAAAAATTGTCATGAGTGAAAATGTGAATGAAAGTCTACCTGTTGAATTCAATGATGACATTTGTAGAAAGTTCTTTGCAGCAACTATGTTATGGGGGGTTGTTGGACTTTTACTTGGTGTTGTAATTGCTTTTCAATTGGCAAATTGGAAGTTTAATTTTGGATTAGAGTGGTTTACTTTTGGAAGACTGCGACCATTACATACTAATGCTGCTATATTTGCCTTTGTTGGCAATGCTATTTTTGGGGGAGTGTATTACTCAACTCAGAGATTATGTAAAACGAGACTCTTTAGTGATTTTTTATCAAATCTTCACTTTTGGGGTTGGCAACTTATAATTGTTGCTGCTGCTATTTCTCTACCTCTTGGTTATTCTCATGGAAAAGAATACGCTGAATTAGAATGGCCAATAGATTTAGCAATTACTATTGTTTGGGTAATTTTTGCAGTTAATTTTTTTGGCACATTAATAAAAAGAAAAGAAAAACACATTTACGTTGCGATATGGTTCTATATTGCAACGATTGTAACAGTTGCAGTTTTACATATTGTTAATTCAATTGAAGTACCAGTTAGTTTAATGAAAAGTTATCCAATTTGGGCAGGTGCTCAAGATGCTTTAATTCAATGGTGGTATGGTCATAATGCCGTAGCATTCTTTTTAACAACGCCATTTTTAGGGTTAATGTATTACTTTATTCCAAAAGCTATTAATCGTCCTGTGTATAGCTATAGACTTTCAATTATTCATTTCTGGTCATTAGTATTTATTTATATTTGGGCAGGTCCTCACCATCTCCTATACACATCACTTCCTGAGTGGTCTCAAACTTTAGGAATGTGTTTTTCTATTATGTTATGGGCACCAAGTTGGGGTGGCATGATTAATGGTCTTTTAACAATGAGAGGAGCATGGGATAGAGTTAGAAGAGAGCCAGTTTTAAAGTTTTTAGCGACTGCTGTAACTTTTTATGGAATGTCTACTTTTGAAGGTCCGCTAATGTCCATTAAATCAGTAAATGCACTAGCTCATTATACTGATTGGGTCGTTGGACATGTTCATTCAGGAACAATTGGATGGAACGTGATGCTAACTTCTGGTATTTTATATTATATTGTTCCAAAATTATGGCACTCAAAATTATACTCTGAAAAATTAGCAAATACTCATTTTTGGTTAACAACTATTGGATTAGTTCTTTATATCTTTTCTATGTGGGCGGCCGGTATCACTCAAGGATTGATGTGGAGAGAAATTGATCAAGCAACTGGTTTACTAGTTTACCCAAACTTCGTTGAAACAGTTACAAAAATTGTTCCAATGTATTGGGTAAGAGCATTTGGAGGAACATTTGTTTTAGTTGGTTTTATTATTATGGTTTATAACTTAGTTAAGACTATTAAAAATGGAAAAGTTCCTGAGAATGAGAAATATCTTGTTAAAAGTAATTTAGAAAGTAGTAACCATGAAAAAGGTCACCGTAAATTGGAAGGTTTACCAATTACATTTACTATATTAACAGTTCTTGCAATTTTAGTTGGTTCAGCGATTGAAATTTTACCAACAATGTTATCTTCAAAATGGGTAGTTAAAGATTCAAGAATTGAACCTTATACTCCATTAGAATTGGCCGGTAGAGATATATATATTCGTGAAGGATGTTATGTTTGCCATTCTCAAATGGTTAGAACGATGGCCCATGAAGTTATTAGATATGGAAAGGTTAGTGAATCTTCTGAGTCAGTATATGATAGACCTTTTCAATGGGGGTCAAGAAGAATTGGGCCTGACCTAGCTAGAGTTGGTGGAAAATATAATGATATGTGGCATTACAGACATATGATTGATCCACGTGCGGTTAGTCCTGGTTCAATAATGCCAATTTATCCATGGCTCATTAAAAAGAAAACTGATTTCGGTGTTTTAAAGAAAAAAGTATCGGTCATGAAGTCATTAGGTGTTCCTTATTCTGATAAGGATGTTGAAATGGCGATTGAAAACGCCAAGAATCAGGCGGATGAAATAGCAAAGGGATTAGAGTCTGAAGGAGTTCCAAGCTCTGTTAAAAATAAGCAGATCATCGCATTGATTTCATACCTTCAAAGGCTAGGAAAAGATATTAACAAGGAAATTGAGGAGTAGTTATGAAGCAACAAGTTTTAGCTGGTTTTGAATTTATTAGTCTTACAAATTTTGCTTTATGCTTATTCTTCTTTTTATTTGTAAGTATGTTAATTTGGATTTTTAGAAAAGGAAGTAGTCAGTACTATAAAAATGTTTCAGAAGATATATTAAATGATGAGGTAAAGTGTGAATAATCAAATTAATGATAATGAAAAAACTATTCTATTAGATCACGATTATGATGGAATTCAAGAATTTGATTATCCATTGCCTTCGTGGTGGGTAACAACTTTCGTACTTTGTGTATTGTTCGCAATTCCATATATGATTTATTATAACCATATGGATGGTGAAAGTTTAAGACAAGAAATGACTAGAGAAGTGAAAGATCTCAATGAAATTAAGGTTGCTTATGCAGTTAAGATGGCAAAGTTTGATGATCAATTATTTAATTCTTTAAATAATGAGGAGAATATTAAACTTGGAAGCGTCGTTTATGAGGATAATTGTCTAAGCTGTCACGAAGAAGGCGGAAAAGGAGATATTGGCCCTAATTTGACTGATGCTTACTGGATGCATGCTAAAGGAACTAAAGAAACAATTTATGAAGTAATATTCAATGGTAGAGAAGAGAAAGGTATGCCTCCTTGGAAAGAAGATTTAACTAAAGAAGAAATTTATCAGGTATTGACTTATTTGATGACAATTTTGAATACAAATGTACAAGGTAAAGAACCACAAGGAGAAAAAATTCAAATTTAATGGATGATAGAAATAGAAGCACATTGCATTTAGAACGACTTGGTACCACTGATGAGAAAGGAAATAGAATTTATATTCATCCTGAAGATGTCAAAGGGAAGTGGGTTACAAGAAGAAAAATAGTTTATCTATTTTTAGTGTTCTTCTATATGGTACTTCCATGGATTTATTGGAACGGAAAACAAATTATAAAATTAGATATAATTAATAGAAAATTTTATATTTTTGGGGAAACATTTTTTTCACATGACGGGCCATTAATATTTTTTCTATTTTTACTTTTTATTATGCTTCTTGGGTTTGTTACTTCTATTTTGGGGCGAGCATGGTGTGGGTGGACTTGTCCACAAACAGTTTATATCGATTTAATATATAGGCCAATAGAACGTTTAATAGAGGGTAAAGCTAGACAGAGAAAAAAATTAGAAGATCAAAGCTGGAATCTGAATAAAATTTCAAAAAAAATATTGAAGTGGTCATTATTTTTTATTGTTTCAATGCATATTTCTCACACTCTTTTAGGATATTTTGTTGGTACTCATGAACTTTTCCATATTACAACAAGAAATCCAGCTCTAAACCCTTCTTTATTTACAACGATGTTATTTTTTACGGCACTATTTCTATTCGATTTTGGTTGGTTTCGAGAACAATTTTGTATAATTGCATGTCCATATGGAAGAATACAATCTGTCATGATGGATCAAAATTCTTTAGTCGTTGGCTATGACTACAAGAGAGGAGAGCCTCGAAGAAATGTCGGAAAAATAGATCATGATAACGAAGGCGATTGTATTGATTGCCAACATTGTGTAAAAGTTTGTCCAACGGGAATTGATATTAGAAGAGGAACTCAAATGGAGTGCATTGCTTGTACCAATTGTATTGATGCATGTGATGAAATTATGGATAAACTTAAGAGAAAACCTGGTCTTATAAGGTACACTAGTGAGTCTGAATTAGAGACTGGGGAAATGAAAAAATCGAAAAGGCCATATTTATACTTATTATTCTTCATTATTGTACTTAGTGTTTTTGTCGTAACATTAAATAAAAGAGAAAATTTAACGGCACAATTTATTAGAGTTGGTGAAACACCTTATAAATTAATTGATCATGAAAAAATAGTTTTAAATAGGTTTAAAGTTTCTTTATATCATAATTCAGATAAACAATTAAATTTATCCATTGAGTCAGATCGTCCTAATAAAGTTCAAATTGTTCAAAGAAAAAATCCATGGCCAATTAGTCCTGGAAAAAAGCAGAAAATTGATATTTTTGTAAAAATTCCTAGAGAAATATTTGTTAATGGGAGCTATCGCGCTGTATTAAAAATTAAAGAAGATAATCAAGAATTATTTAAAAAGGAGGTTCGATTTGTTGGACCATTTAAATAATATCGGAACACAAAGTATATTAATAGTTATTGGGCTATCATTCATAAGTGGTATTATTAGCTCTATACATTGTGTAGGAATGTGTGGACCCATTTTATTGGCCTGTTCGAAAGGTTATAAAGAGAATTTATCTTATCAATTTGGACGAATATTAAGTTATACATTATTAGGGTTATTAACTGGACTGATAGGGTATGGGCTAACTAACTACTCTCAAAGTAATTACTAGCTTTATATTTTTTACTTTTTTTGTTTATTTTGGACTTGAAAATATTTTTAATTTTAAAATAAAATTTCTACCTAAAATCAAAAGTAAAAATGTATTTTCAAAAATATATCAGCTAAATAAAATAACTCAAAAAACTAAATTGATGATACTTGGATTTATGAGTGTTCTATTGCCATGTGGTTTAGTTTATAGTCTTTTTTTTCTTGGAATTGGTCTACATGATCCGATAAAAAGTTCTTTAATGTTTTTATTTTTTGTATTGGGGACTATTCCAGGTTTATTAGTTGCACCCCAAGCAATTTTAGCGTTTAAAAATAAAATAGATAAAAGAATGGCCAGAGTTTTAGCTTTTGGGGTTCTTTTATATGGAGTTTATGGCCTATATTTTAGAGTCTTTGAGATTGTTTTAAAAGGAAGTGGGAGTTGTCATTAACTTGATTTTAAGAAGTCAGTAAAATTATTGTTTAAAGAGTATTTACCAATTATACAAACTTCACTTCCCTTAATAATTTTAACACCAAACTTAGATGGAATGTCATTTTTTAATTCAATTAAACCAATTATTTCATATGGGCTAAGGGTGTATACAAGCTCTTTCTTTTTATATATTTCAATTTTGCCACTCTTTAGAAAGAAGCATGCTTGTGGAATGTGATTTTCATATATTACAAAAACGGAATTATTATAGAAGCAACTTTCAAAGTTATTTAAGATTGTTTGTATTGTTTTTGAATCTAAGTCTTTAGTTACTAATTCTTTCATAGATATATAGTACTTCAAAATTCAAATCCATATTATAATCTATATCAGGTTTTTAT
>CAXHCD010000024.1:0-48969 GCA_964015265.1 uncultured Oligoflexia bacterium | reverse complement strand
CTCGTGGGCTCGGAGATGTGTATAAGAGACAGTAAATCCTCCTTTCAAATTTGGTAAATAACTAATTATATAAAGAATCGATTAAGATTTTAAGTCGTAACCAGCCTTGGCCAAAGTTTCAATTAAAATGTTTTTTGCCTCATCTAAGAACTCACCTTTAAGAGTTGAGTTTTCATCAAAGAAATTAGCACGCAAGGTAACATTGTTTTCAGACTCATTAGCCTTATACACATCAACGACACTTATACCTTTTAAATGCTTTATTTTTGCTTTCTTGGCGGCATTTAAAATATTTCCAACTTGATCTGTTGATTTTGCAACTACAGTCCAATCAAAGTCTGAACCAGGAAACTTAGGTAGAGGTTTATATTTATTTTTTTCTTTTAATACTTTATCTTCAAAAGAAGAGAGATTAATGATCGCGATTGATAGATTACCTTTAATTTTAAAATTTCTTAACATTAAAGGATGTATACTAGTTACAACCCCTTGCATTTTCCCCATAATTCGAATGTTTAAAAACTCAAATGGATGTAATCCTGACCAAGCTTCATCAATTAATGTGTTTTTAAACTTAGGATTTTTATCACAAAGATCTCCAGGTATATTCATAGCTGATAATAACTTTTCTACTTCATCAATTAAATCAACAAAAACATTACTGTTCTTAGAATAAAATGCAATTGCCAGATGATTTTGTTCTTCGTCTAAAGTTATATAACTTCTACCAATTTCGAAAATTCTAAAATCATCAAAATTTTTCTGATTTTTCGAAACAGCATCTAAAATTGATGGGACTAAAGAAGGTCTCATTCGATCATGGTCTTTTGATAATGAATTTAATAAAACAGTATCTTCACTATGAGTTGGACATTTCGCTTTTTCTAAAAGTTTTTCGCCAATCATTGGGTAAGTCATCACTTCATAAGCATTTGAATAAAAAGTTAGAAAATTTCTTATTCCGCGATGAAGCTTGCTTTTAGTACTAAGATTTACAGGTTTAACATCTAATAATGGAGAAGATGGAGTAATATTATCATAACCAATAATCCGACCAATTTCTTCAATTAGATCTGCTTCACACTCAATGTCTTTTGTAGACCTATAACTAGGAACTTTAACATCCAAAAGACCTTTATTTCTTTCTACTTTAAAATCGAGAGATTCTAAAATATTTACAATTTTTTCTTCACTTAATTCATGTCCTAATACACTTTCAATTTTTTTAGTATTAGTGACTATAGTAATATCTTTAATTTCTTCTAAACTTATACCGTCATATTCTGGCTTACCAACAACCTTTGCGTCAGGACATAAACTTAATACTAAGTCTAATGCTCTTAATAATGTTCTGTAGCAAAGTTTTGAATCTAGTTTTTTTTCATATCGTTGAGAAGAATCTGTTCTCAATCCTAACCTAGTAGAAGTTTTTCTTACATCTGCTGATTTCCAATTTGCAACTTCAATAAAAATCTTCGATGTTTTATCAGTTACTCCTGAATTCAGACCACCCATAATTCCGCCTATAACGAGGGCCTTATCAGCGTCTGCAATAACTGTATCAGTTTCAATTAATGGTCTTTCAATTTCATCAAGGGTAATAAAAGTTTCTTTTTTTCCAACATTTTTAATAATGACTTTATCACCTGAAATCTGCTCCCTATCAAAAATATGTAAAGGTATTCCCAGTTCCATCATTACATAATTAGAAATATCTACAATATTATTTATTGGCCTAAGCCCAACTGCATTCAACCTTCTCTTAATCCAAGCTGGAGATTCTCCAATTGTAACATTATCAACAGATAGGCCGTAATAGCATAGACCAGCACTACCCTTTTCAATAATAGGTGTAATAGGTGATTTGTTATTATTAAAATTATTTTCTAACTTTTTTACCCATTCATTATCAAAAGGATTTTTTAGAGAACTATCAAAAGCTGCTGCAAACTCTCTAGCTAACCCATAGTGCCCCCAAAGATCAGGTCTATGAGTAAGAGACTTATTATCAATGTCTAAAACAATATCCTTTTGCTCTCCTAAATATTCAAGCATAGTAATTCCAATTGATGCATTACTTTCAAGTTCCATTAAACCATCAATTGTTGTTTCAAGGCCTAGTTCTTCTTCAGAGCAAAGCATTCCCTCAGAAAGAATCCCTCTAATTTTTTTAGGCTCTAGAGTTAATCCATTTGGAAGAGTTACACCAAGGGGAGCATAAGGAACTTTTAAACCCTCTTTAACATTACCTGCTCCACATACGACTTCTTTCGTTTCTTTGTCATTAACCTTAAATGTAACAAGATTTAGCTTATCGGCCTCTGGATGTTTTTTTATTGATTCAATTTGAACAACTTTTAACTTTTCTAAAAATTCTCCAACAACAATGACATCTTCTACTTCAGCAGTTGCCATTGTAAACCTTGTCGAAATCTCTTTAGGAGACAAATTACTATTTAAGTCTGTAAATTCTTTTATCCAATCTATAGAAACTAACACTACTACCTCTAATAAGTTTTAAATTGTTCAATAAATCTAATATCTGCCCCATGAAGATGTCTTATGTCATCTATTCCATACTTCATCATAACAAGCCGATCTAGACCTAAACCAAAGGCAAAACCATTCCACTCATTTGGATCAATATTTCCTGCCTTTAAAACATTTGGATGAACCATTCCACAAGGAAGTAGCTCAACCCAACCTACTTGTTTACAAACAGAACATCCTTTCCCATTACAAATGAGACATTTTATATCTAATTCAAACCCTGGCTCTACAAAGGGAAAAAAACCAGGTCTAAGTCTTACTTCAACATCTTTTTTGAATATCTCAGACAGTAGAGTCTTCATGAAATAAATAAGATTACTGACAGAAATGTCTTTTCCAACCATCATACCTTCAAGTTGATGAAAAACCATCTCGTGTGAAGCATCAGTTCTTTCACATCTAAAAACTTTGCCAGGAGCTATGAAGCGAAATGGCGGCTTGCGTGACATCATACCTCGTACTTGAATAGTAGAAGTATGTGTTCTCAAAAGCTTTTTATTTGCTAAATCACTATGAGGGTCTTGAAACCAAAATGTATCCTGCATATCTCTGGCCGGATGATCAGAAGGAATGTTCAAGGCTTCAAAATTATGAAATTCATCCTCTATATGTGGCCCGTCTAAAACATCGAAGCCCATAGATAAAAACACGTCCTCAATCTCATCTTGAATACGAACAACAGGATGAACACCACCGTGTTTTACACCGCTGGCCTTAACAGATTCCCTATAGGTAAAATCAATTTTGTTTTTTTCTAATTTTCGATTAATTTCATTTACTTCAATTTCAAAAAGCTTATCATTTACAAGTTGAGTAATATTTTCTTTAATTTCATTTGCTTTTGGACCTATTTCTTTTCTTTGCTCAGCAGTTGCATCTTTAAGAGATTTAAGAACTTCTGATACATGCCCCTTTTTCCCTAAAAACTTTGCTTTAAGATTTAAGACATCTTGAGAATTAGTGATTGTTTTGACTGAATTTTCAAATTCTTTGAAAAGAGAATTTAATTTTTCTAACATATATACCCCTGCGATAATTACATAAGTATTATCGCAAAGGCCAACAATTAGCAATATAAGTATCTAAAATTAATCGCCCCAACGGTTTTTAAGAAATATTAACGCCCTTAGTAAGTTCAACTTATAAGTCAGGGCCGTCCAAAAGTGAGGTAATGGAAATTTTTGATGCTTCGGATAATTAAATGCATCTAATAACTCGAATTGGTTTTTAGTAGGAACAGCTGTGTCTTTCTCCCCTAAAATCATATAAATTTCATTTTGAGATCTTAATTTAGCAAAATATATTGGGTCTATTTTTATTAATTTTTTTAGTTTTTTAAAAAAAAGTTTCTTGCTACTAATTCCTTCTCTTTTCATCCTTTCTCGACGCCATTGAGCGACAATCTTTTGTTTACTATGGGTTAGAATATCTGGAAGGTTTCCTCCTGCGACCAACACGAAAGCTGCATCAATTCGAGGTTCTACTTCTAAGGCCAATGTACTTCTAATTCCTCCTAGAGAATATCCAAAAATTCCTATTTTACTTGTATCTACACTTGACTCACCTTCAAGAAAATCAATAACTCTACTTATAGAGACTTGATTTCTAATTAAAAAACCATCAACATCACTAGTTGGCCTATTAGGGTCAGAAATATTTTCAGAAAGCTCAACCACAACAGCATGTACACCTAAGTTTGCTACGAAACTAGCAACATCTGATTCAATATAAGTTAGCCCAATGATTGAAGGAATTATAAGCACAACAGGTCTTTGCCCAGGTAATTTATTTTTATACCATGTGAAAGTTGTATTCATCTGAACATTTTTTGTAGGATCAATTCCTCTGACTTTACCTACATATTTTTTGTATAGAAGTTTTTTCTTTTTTAATTTAAAAGAAATCAACTCTTGATGAGGGTCATAATTAAACTTCTTAAGTCTTTCTTCAATTTCTTTATCTGAAATTTGATTTGCAATTGCCATAAATGGCAATAAAAAGACAACCAAGATCCATGGTGTTCTCATAATTCACTCCGTGATAGATATATAATGACTTTTCGGAAATTAATGCCTGGCCCTTAAACAAAAAACTAAAAATTGATAGAATTAAAATGATGAAAATAGTCTACTTACTCTCTACCCTATTAATTTTTACCGTCTCATGCGGAGACAAAACTAATCGGTCATTAAGAGAAATTAGAGAGTCAACTACTTCAACTTTAGGAAACGAAGGTTGCAATTGTACAACTCAATATAGCCCGGTATGTGCTAATGGAGTACAATTCACTAATTCATGTACAGCAAGCTGTGCAGGAGTTAATAATTTTACTAGCGGAGAATGTAAAAATAATAATGATGGGTGTATTTGCACACAACAATATGATCCCGTTTGCGCCAACAATATAACTTATTCAAATGCTTGTTCAGCACAATGCAAGGGTATAACCCAATATACCCAAGGTGCATGTTCAATTTAAAGAAATTCAAAGAGAACTTGCAGGCAGATCCTTCTAACCTACAAGCGGCGGATAATTTCCTCCAAACCAGGACTAATTAAGGAGACAGAGATGACGTTCTTAGTCTGGAGGTTTAAAATTTCTCTCTTAAATTTATGTATATTGACCAAGCTTTAAAATGACTCCCCACTCAAGCTGGCCTTTCAAAAAAACTCTGATTCCAAAGTAAATTTGATTTGTTAAATATATAATATGCGCAAACTCAAAAGTTTCAAAAGAGGGAGTCAAGTTTTAAGAGATCGCCAACAATTTTTGTGTTTCGGTATACCTAAAACAAACTTGGCCCTCCTCAAGCAAATATTATGGGCAAAAATGATAAATAGAGGGAGGTAAACCATTGATATCACATTAATTTTTGTAAATTTTAAAGAAAAGGCCTAATCAAGAAATACTTTAAACCTTAAGTACTTGAAAAAAGGAACTTATAAAATTAAGTTACGAGACCATTTGAAAAGATTTTTTACTTCATCTTCAAGGTAGTCTGGATATGTCCAATCTAAGGGTTCCATTTGTGAATTTATATATTGATAGACAAGTTCACTATAAACCCCATCCCCTAAATATACTCTGTGAGAGTATGATTTACATGTTGAAAGAATACAGTTTTCTAAACTTATATATCCAGGATCTATATTGATTAATCTATTATTGTTTTTTGAGAATTTAAGCTCTAGTTCATTTGCCCATAATTTAGTTTCTATTAACTCCTCTCGTTTATATGGAGTTGTGAAAATCATAAAAGCACGAGAAAGTTTATCTTGTTCACCCATTTCAGAAGAATAATATTGGGCCATAGGAAAATAATTAATTTCTTTATAAAAATAATTTCCATACTTTTGTTTTGAAATAGATAGAAATTTATCAATTTTATAATCAGAGTTGAAAAGGACTCCAAAAAATAAAATTGTATCTTTTGGTGAACTTGGTCTGCTCATTAATCAACAAATTTTGCTACTAACATTTGATGATAATCTAGTAGCTCATCGATATTAACAGTTGCAGTCCCCTTCTTACCAACAACAACACCTGAAGCACAATTTCCGATCCAAGCTGCTTCTTTCAAAGACGCTCCAGAAAGAAGAGCGGCCGTTAAAGCTGACATTGCAGTATCACCAGCACCTGAGACATCGAATACTTCGGTTGCTACAGTTGGAATAAATTCAATGGAATTATTAGATTTAGTATCGACAAGGGCCATACCATTACCACCAAGTGTAATGATTATTTTTTCTAAATTTAACTTATCTACCAAGATATCTGCCATTTGTTCAATAGATTGCTCTCTATACCCTAATGCTTCTACTAAAATTTGAGCTTCTACCTGGTTAGGCTTTAGTAAAGTACAATTTTTATAGGCAAGTGGATCTGTCCATCTACTTGGATCGACAGTAACAATTTTATTGTCACTTACGAACTTGTTAATCAATTTCTGTATTGTAGAAGTATGCATTGTACCTTTACCGTAATCTTCAATCAATAAAGAGTTATGTTCATTATAAAAATCTGAAACTCTATCAAACAATTTCTGAGCAACATCCTCTGATACTTGAGACTTTTTCTCATAATCAATTCTACAAATTTGTTGAGTTTGAGTGGTTACTCTTTCTTTATAAATTGTTGGCCTTGACTCTTCCCTAACAAGCCCCCAAGTTTTTAATTTACATTCTTCTAATAAATTTTCAACTATATCAGCATTTTTATCTTCGCCAATTAATCCAACTAAAGTTGACTGAACACCAAGAGTTTGAAGATTATGAGAAATATTTGATGCTAATCCTAACTTCATCCACTCTTTAGTTACTTCTAAAACAGGAACTGGTGCTTCAGGAGAAATTCTATTCACATTTCCATAAGTGTACTTATCAACACCGATATCTCCAACTACACAAATGGGACTGAGCTTACTAAAATTACTTGTTATTTCTACTAATCTCTCTTTTGAAATTATATCCATTTTTAATCCTTAATTAATCTTCATCATCATCTAGAAGTAACTCACACTCTTTTATAACATCATCTACTTCAATTTTACTCATACATTCATAATATGGACAATCTTCTCCAGCACATTTAAATTGTTCGCCACAAACTACATCAGGAATCAAAATTGAAACTTGCTTAGATTTTTTAATAAATGGACCCCATCTAAAAGCAGATTGAACTCTAATTGGTGAATATATACTTACTTGCTTTGTACCCAAAGCATTTGCTATATGTGTTGTTCCTGTAGATGGCCCAATAAACAAAGAAGCCATTTTAACAAGGCTCATATAGACTCTTAAACCAAACAGAGATCCATCAAAGAAAAGAGTCTTCTGCGCAAGTTCTTCATTTTCCATTATATATTTTTTTACTTCATCTATAAATTTTGCATCTGAAGGAGTGTAGGAAACTATAAAATTATACTTGTTTGGAAATTTGACTTCTAAATGCTTTATAACTCTTCCGTAATTACGTGAAGGCCAATTTAGTGTATGTCCTGTCATACCTGGATGAATTATAATATAGGGTTTATGTGGTAGAGAAAATTCATTGAATAAATTATTTAGGGTCTCTTCTCCTAAACCTATTTCCTCGGGGGTTAAACTTAAAGAAGGAGAAAATTCTGCTACATTTATTTTATCGGCCTGAGACAATAATGAAAGATTATATTCTGACTCATGCATTTCAACGATGGATCTCTTTTGTCTAACGGCCTTATTTAGAAAAACAAAACTTTGCCACTTTGATTTTAAGCCTCCTCTATAAGGAATTCTATAAAACCAACTTGCAATATTTGGCGTCTGATCCCCCCCTACATGAAAATACATAGAAGGTTTCAATTTCCTAAAGACTTTTAAAATATAATAAAACTTACTTAAAAATGATTTGTTTTTATCTAAACTAAAACATCCATCAATATATGGATGATTATCAAACAAAGGAGCTGTAAGTAAGGAGCATATAAAAAAAACTTTCGATTCTGGAAATTGTTTTTTTAATCTTTTTGCTAATGGCATTGTTAACATAACATCACCAATAGCGTCTGTTCTATTGATAACTATATTCATAAATTGATATTAAAAAGTTTTGCCTTTTCTTGAATTAACTCTGTTATGTGATTAATAACCTGATCTCTATTCATATCACTAGTATCAACAAGGCAAGCATCGTCTGCCATTTTTAAAGGAGCGACTTTTCGTGTTGTATCTTTTTCATCTCTAATTCTAACATCTTCGACAATCGTTTGATAATCGATATTAGACTTACCTCTTTCTTCTAATTCTTTTAATCTTCGCTTAGCACGTACTTCAATAGATGCTGTTAAAAATATTTTGCAAAAAGAATTAGGAAAAACGACTGTTCCAATATCACGGCCTTCCATAACACAAACTCTATCTTTCACAAGGTTTCTTTGAAAATTTAAAAGAAAATCTCTTATCAGTTGAACTTTGGAAACATTGGACGCAAGCTCTGAAACATTGTGTTGTCTTATTTTTTCAGTTAAATCTTCACCATTAATAGATATAAGAACATTGGATGATGGTGCATAACTGATTTCTAAATTATTTAAAAAATCTTTAACTTCAGATTCCTTATCTAGATTAACATTCATTTTATTTGCTTGATAAGCAAGTGCTCTGAACATAGAACCGGTATCAACGTGAAGAATTCCTAAACGATCACAAATTGATTTGGTCATAGAAGATTTTCCGCTGCCCGACGGACCGTCAATGGCCACAACGCTAGCTAAATCCATTTAATCTCCCTAGTACGTAGATGATATATAATCTAAAGTATTAAAGCTTAAATTTATCTATATTGATCAAATATATCAAGAAACAATTAAGAGTTTAAATACTTAAACTTTTCTATAAAATGAAGTAGGCTAAAAAGCTCAGGTCTAATTGCTTTTAAAAGTATCGGATTAATTTGTTCGTATAACTTACCTGAAACATCGTCAGTATTTAAATGAACTCTTTGTGACCAACGTGGATAAAATTCTTTTTCAAAGTTTACTTGAGATTCAATTAACAAGGAGTAACTTAAAAGAATTTCAAGTGGTAATTTTTTTAAATCCTCTCGATGTTTTTGAAAAATTTCAAATTCTCTATTGGAGTCGAATAATGGTAAATTGTTCTCTAACTTAGAAGAAACAACTGAACATATGAGTTTTTGTCTTTCATTTAAAAAGTTGAAATAGTCGTTATTTAATTGATCTATTTCAGTTCTAAGATTTAATAATTTGTTCATGATATTTATAAGAAAACAGGTAACTTTAACTTTTTATTTTCAATCTTATTTTTAGCAAGTCTCTTAGGTACTTCTAAAAAATTAAATAACTTTTTCTCATAGGCCGTCTCAGTGATAGGACTTTTAGCAGCTAAAGTATATTCATAAGGATATGGTAAAGTTGAGAAATATTTTTTATATCCTCTTGTTAAATAACGATAACTTCTTCTGACTTTGTTTAAATATCTATTTCTTACACCAACTGGCCTATTATTTTTTAGTCTTTTCTTTACCCAACCCTGGCCCATATTGTAAGCAACTGTAGCGTATTTATGATCATATTTATGTACCCTTAATAATACCTTCAAATAAAAAGAACCAAGTCTAATATTTGCAAAAGGATCATTTTTAAAACTGGTTAGATCTATATTATATTTTCTTAATACAAAACGAGATAAATAAGCACCAGTTTTTGGCATTATTTGCATCGGTCCTCTCGCCCCAACCCAACTTTTTGCCTTAGGATTAAAGTGACTTTCAGTCCACATAATCGCCAAGACCCAAAAAGGATCTAGTCTTAACTTTTCAGCAGACTCTAAGGCAACAGGTATAAATACTTTTGCATTTTCTTTCATGTTTTTTGGAACAGTACTTAAAATAACTTCTTCCAGCTCTGACTTAGATATTTCTGAAGCTCTTTTTAAATCGACTACATTGGCAAATTTTCCAGCAATTGTATCAAAGCGATATCTACTTAACCTAGTTGCAGATGGAAGTGGACTCAACTCTAAAAGTCCTCTTTGTATTTCAATATCTTCCTGTAAGAAATTGATCGATTTTTCGAGGTCATTTGATATTTCATATATATCATCTTTATAGACGAAAATATTTGTTACCAGTAATCCTATTATTAGGAATGCAGAACTCCATCCTGTGTACTTTGGAGCACGTAAATAGTTTGCAACGCTTTTGATTTGCGTCATTGAATGGTCTAAAACCTGGTTAATTTTCATGGCCTGCTGCTTGTACCCCCTTTCTGTATTGAAGTAAACCCAAATGGTAAAGAAAACCTAGGGTTTTCACTTTTTAGTAAATATTTCATGACAAAAAAAGTGGGGAAATATTTTCGCTTCGCACAAACAGCATTTCTTGTTCTGGCCATATAGATGTCTTGGGGTAAAATAAATGCTTAAAATTTAAGGAAGAATGGAGAATGAATGAAAAATACCACAGGTTTTAATCGACTTGGAGAGGAGAAGGGCCAATATTTAAGACAGCACGCAAAAAACCCTGTTTTTTGGTGGCCATATGGGCCTGAGGCTATTCAAAGGGCCATAGACGAAGACAAGCCTATATTTTTATCAGTTGGATACTCTAGCTGTCATTGGTGTCATGTAATGGCCAATGAATCTTTTGAAGATCAAGAGATTGCTGATTTCCTTAATAATAACTTCATAAGTATAAAAGTAGATAGAGAAGAGCATCCCGATATTGATCAGTATTATCAAATTAGCTCACAGCTTTATTCCGGAAATGGTGGTTGGCCACTTTCAGCTTTTTTAACTAGCGATATGAAACCATTTTTTGCGGGTACATACTTTCCAAAAGAAACTCCTAAAGAAGGTACTAACTTTTTGGGTTTGTTAAAAGAACTAAAACGGGCCTATGAAGAAGACAAAGAAGCAGTATTAAAAAATGCAAATGAAGTTACTGAAAAAATCAAAAATGGATTTAGAAGTGATGAAAAAATTGAATTTGAAGGTCACTTCCCTGCCCCATCCTCTATAATTGAAGCTTTAAAAAATTATCAAGATAATGAATTTGGAGGATATGGCGAAGAACCAAAATTTCCTAACTTTCCTTATTATCAATGGGCAATAGAACATATTCTAGAAGGCGTTATATCTAAGGATCAAGGTGATCACATAATTAAAACTATGGAGGCCATGCTATTAGGAGGTTTAAGCGATCATGCTAGAGGCGGTATTCACAGATACTCTACAGATAAAGATTGGACTGTACCTCATTTTGAAAAAATGCTCTACGACCAAGCTGGCCTCCTATCAGTACTTTCTAAAATGAGCTTAATTTATCCATCCCCTCTGGTTTATGATGGACTATTTAATACACTCGAATACTTAAAACAAGAAATGAAAAGTGATGAAAATTATTTTTTCTCAGCACAAGACTCAGATTCAGAAGGACATGAAGGATTATTTTTTACGTTTACAAAAGATGAGTTCATTGATGCTCTTTTAAACTTTGAAAGAGATACAAAAATTGAGTTAACTAAAGATCAAGATAAAATTTTAAAGTGGTTTGGGATAACAGAAAATGGAAACTTCGGACATAAGCTTAACGTTATTAAGCTAGATCCTCAATTTAAGCAAGAATACTACAATGAAGAAGGCTGGACACTCATTCGCGAAGTTAGAAAAGCAATACTTAACTCAAGAAGAGATCGTATTCCTCCAATGACCGATACAAAAGGAGTTGCAAGCTGGAATTTTATTCTCTTAAGTTCATTAATAGATATTGTTCAATACTGTCAAATCGATGCGATTAAAACGATGGCCTCTGAATTGTTTAAAGAAACCTTTGAAGGAATGTACCAAAACTTTTTAACATCTAGAAAAGATGAAAAAGTCTCTATAAGACATACGACTACAAGAGAAAATTCACTTCCTTATTTAGAAGACTATGTATTTTTTGCTGAACTACAAATAAGAGTTTATGAAATAACTGGAAATAATACTTTTAAGGATAACTTTACTCAGGCCATTGATTTTCTGGCAAAAGAATATATTGATGAAGAAGGAATGCTGTTAACCAGAGCTAAAAGTACAAATGAAAACGAGCTGTATCAAAATATTGCTTACCCTACTTTTGACAGTTCATTTAAATCTGCAGGAGCTACACTTTTAGGTTTAGTAAGAAAGGCCGTTTTACTTACTGGTGACCAAGATGTTAAAACTCCTTTTTTAAAAGTCTTTGAAAACTATAAAAATGAAAGTTTAAGTAAAGATCCTCTTCATCACGGAGAAACTCTACGTTCTCTAACTTATCCAGATGAAGCATATAAAATAATCAAAGCTCCAAAATCATGGATAAATGAAAAAGATTTTACAAACCTTATGACATTTTTCATGCCAAGATTTACTTTTTTATACGAAGAGAAAGAAGACCAAAGGTGGGAGCTTTGTAATATGGAACAAACAGAACTCGCAGGAGTTGGACTTGAAGAGTTTTTGAAAGCTCTAAGACCAAATCAAGAAGAAATGGACAATTAGAATGGAGCATACTCAGAAATTACTGAAAGATTTTACTGTAATTGACTTTTCTCACAGACTACCTGGTCCCATGTCTTCGCTTATTTTAAAAAATCTTGGTGCGAAAGTTATAAAAATTGAAGATCAAAAATTTCAAGATTCCTTTCTCAGCGGATTATTTGCTGATTTTGATAGTAATTTTAAAGATTGGTATAAGGAACTTAATAAAGACAAAGAAATTGTAAGGCTTGATTTTAAGTCTGATAATATTAAAAATGAATTAGCTCCATATATTGATAAGGCCGATATGATTATTATGTCATTGCCTGAAAAACTAAAAGTGAAATGTGGTCTTACAAATGAAGATTTGAATAAATCCTATAATTCCAAAGCAATTATTGAGATGCTAGCAAGTAAATCAACTGTATCAGCGATGCACGATTTAAATGCAATGGCAGTAGCAGGTATCTTAACTCTTCATGCATTTGAAAGAACTGAAGATATACTAGCACCGCCATTTTTACCATTTGCAGGTATAAATTTCGGTCATAAAGTAGCAACAGACTTAATTGCTTGTTGCCTTTTAGCTAAAACGTCTAATAAAAATATTTTTCACACTTCATATTTACTTGAAACAACTCAAGAACTCTATTCTCCATTTTTCAAAAATACTAAGGGAGAGAGAAAAAAGTTTCTCCATAATGGGCTTTACCCTTGTTATTGTATGTATAGGACTAAGGATGACAAATATGTTGCCCTTGCGGCCGTTGAGGAAAAATTTTGGAACCGGTTTGTGGAGGTTTTCAAAGTTGATGTAAGTACTCAAAATCGCTTCAATAAAGAAAAGCTATATTTTGAAAAAATTTCAAAAGTATTTAAATCAATGACCATTGATGAGATAGATTCACTGAATGAGAATGAAAATTTTTGTCTGTCGACTATAGACTGGTGATCTAAAGGAGAGAAGAAAAGTGGTCAAATTTATTAGTATAATCGCAGTGTTATTTATGGCCATCTCTTGTGGAGATCCTGGTGCAAATAGACCTAGACATGAAGATACTCCTGATAAAGGTACCGATGAAGTTAACAGCTTATCATTAGGGATTTGGACTTCTAATTTATGTGAACCTGCTAATTCTATATTGCAAGAATCAAGAAATACCGAATTACCAAATATTAGTATGAATACAGAAGTTGGAATACTAGCTTCTTCAGGAATGTATTTAAAAGAAACTTATTACACAAAAGAAGATTGTATTGAAAAAGATGCAGCTTATTCAATAACAACATATTATACGCTAAAAACTCCAAGTTCGGTTGAAACAGAATTACCTAAAGGTGTTACTGCCATTGATATGCATGTTACAGATGTTCAAATTAGAATTATTAATACTAATACTCTTACGTTGGCCAATAGTGAAGAGTTTCTTTCTATTAAAGATTGGGAATTAAATAGAGGAAGAAGAGCAGAAGACGTATTAAGAAATGATATTAGAAATAATACAAGCGTAAAAACTGCTAAAGCTTCACAAGTTTTAAAACAAATATTTACTTTAAAAGAAGGAGCTTTGTATTTTGGAGTTTTACCTAATAATAATTCAAGGCCAGTAACTATTAATGAAGAATTGAAATATTCTTTATTGAAGTGATTTTTTAGCAATAAATCTCAACACCTGAGGATCAGTTTGTAAACTTTGCTCTCTGTAAGGGTGAGCTGAAAAATTAAACTGCTCAAATACAATAAATTCTTCTATTTTAAATCCATTTTCACTTAATAGTTCTTCCCAATCATTTGCACTCAAAATAGTTCTAATCTGTTCTACTTTATTTCCATGCTGATAAAGCAAGCGTGGAGAATCAAAGAGCAAGTCCATATCATCAAACTTCATATTTGAATGTGAAATCATAACTTCTGAAGCAAGAATCCCATTAGATTTTAATGCTGTATTAATAATACCTAAGGCACTATGAATATCTTCTCCTGTAAGACAATGAAGACAATGAGGGTCTGCGACCAAATCTATATCATCTTCTAGTTCAACATCAAAAATGGAATAATTTAGAAATGAAATCATTCCATTATTATTAACAGATTTAGCTTTTTGAATTTTTACCTCAGATTTATCTATAGCTATAACATTTAGCTCCGTGTCATTAAAGCAAGATCGTTCACCACAGCCGATTTCTAAAATTTGAATTTCTTCAATATTTTTAAAATATTTAGATATAACTTCAGAAAAATAATTATCTATTCGATTGTATTTTAATTCCATTTTTAGGCACTTTGTTTGCATTAATTATCACTGAATTGATCTTAAAAGGTCAATTTTAAATAATATTTTTTGGATTAAGGGCCGAAGTGACCCGATCGGTATTATTATGACCACAAAAGCAGTGTCAAAAGGACACCTTTTAAATTATTCTGCCTATGCTATTAGAGCACTTTCTTCTTTTGTAAGATCAGTGCTTCCTTATATCTTCCACCTAGTTACTTTAGGATTAATCCCCTTTTTACTTGCTTAAGACTTTATTCAAAGTACTTAAACAGCTTTTACTTTCTTTTCTAACATAAACAGTAGTCTCACTACCATTAGAGCCAATATTAACTTTTCCGTCCCCACCTTTTAACTGAACTGCCCTTCCCCATGACACATCTGAAACAATAACTTTACTTGGGCCTACATCTGATAAAACTCTCGTATCGACAATATGATCTTCCAATATGGAAATATCCAGATACTGCTGGTATTTAAAGTTTTCTGGATTCTCTAAAATCATTTTTTTTACTTTTTGTAACTCTGAAGCCGATGTTTTAGGTCCTACCCAGACTGCATCACCACCTCGTCCACCTACACCTTTAAAAACGAATTTATCTTTATTTTTAGAAGTGTAATCAAACATTTTTTTATCAACAGAAAATTTTTGAGTTTTAGGGTCATACTTAGCAAAGCTACCAGATTTTACATTTTTTAAAATTGGTTCTTCACCTAAATAATACCTAACAAGCTTATCAACATAAATATAAAATTCTTTATCACCAATAAACTCTAGTCCAGGACTCGTTGATAAACCAACTCTTCCGTCAATATAATGTTCAAGCAAACCTTCAAACCCTATATTGTCATCAATTTCACTTAAGTATTTAGACTTGTGTCTTAGCTGAAGCTCTAGTCTAAAATAATCAACTTCCCCAGTTCTTTCGTCGGGCCTCATTAATCTTTTAAGATTTTCTTTTTCTTTCTTACTTAAATCTTTTTGGTCTAGAGTAAGTTCTGCTTCTTGCATCAGTTTAAGTCTTTTATATCCAGGATGATTACTATCTAAGTCAATCACTTCTAAATTCGTTACAATAAATCCAACTTTCCTACGTCTTTTTATCGTATTTCCATTTTTACTTTTTACGCTTTTTTCTAACCAAACACCTGAGTCTGTTGAAACTAATTTTTTATCTAATTTTTTTGTAGGGCTAACTTTAACAACTTCAATACCATGTTCTTCAAAAAGTCTTTGAATTCTAGTCTCTTCATTATCTGCGGCCATAGATTTTGTATACATAACGATAACAGGAATACCACCGAACTTATCAGCACGTTTTTTATAATCATTAATCATATTTTGATAAAATTTATTTGGATCTGGAGAATTTACTAAATCTTTATATGCAGGAATTTGTTTTTCTAAACTATTCTTCGCTGTATTAAGGTCTCCAAAACCTCCAACGAAACCTGGATTATCTTCGAGAACATAAAACTTTCCATCATCGGCACGTACAACATCAGGGCCGTACCAAAAAGATATATGAGATGCTTTCAAATAATCTTGCCATTCTTGTTCATGATTTCGATTAATTATTCTTTCTATTATCGTTGGCGGTAATATATTGTCTTTTAAATAGTTTTTTCTCCCTGAATAATGGTCTTTAAGAAATCTTTGAATTGCTTTTCCTCTTTGCTTCACACCTCGAACTAATAAATCATATTCAGATTGAGTAAAGATTCTTGGAATTGGGAGTAATGAATTATCTTTACTAAAATCTCTTAAACTTTGTTTTTTAAAAGATCTTTTTTGGGCCGGAGTTAAACTTTCATAAATTTCAATTACACCCTTATAAGCTGGTCTAACATTTCCATTTTGATCATATACTTCGTTATAGTTTTGCGAATAACTTGATAATGAAAAAATGAATACAAATACAAAAATCAATTTATAAAAACGCATTTCTCTTCTCCAATTTAAAAACAAGACAATATAACGCATCGCATTCATTAAATACATAGTTCATGAAGTATTTACATTTTTCTTAACTATTTGAATTTATGGAATATTACGGACAAAAAAAGGCCCTCAAATTGAGGGCCTAATATGAAATTATAATTTAAACAAAAACCTACTTAACTTCCCAAGTTTCACCAGATTCCAATAGTGCTTGCATATCACCTGCACCTTTTTTTGCCTTAACATCATCAACCTGGGCCTGAACAGCAGTATCATAAACAGGAGAATTTACACTTCTTATTACCCCTAATGGCTTAGGAAACTCTGGAGAAGGTAGTGATGCTAACATATTAGCAATATTTATATTAGTCTCATCGTGAACTAAAATATCTTCTTCTTTAACTCCATTTTCACCAATAGTAACAACTTTAGGATTAAAACCATCTAAAACAAGGCCTTTGTTCTTTTCAGCTCCAAAGATCATTGGTTTACCATGCTCAATTCTAACAGTTGTTTCATCCCATTTTTTTCTATTAGTAAATTCTTCGTGAACAGCATCATTAAAAATAACACAGTTTTGAAGTACCTCAATAAATGAAGCTCCTTTATGAGCTGCAGCTTTTAAAAATGTTTCTTGCATATGTTTTGGATCTGTATCTAAAGTTCTGGCAAAAAATGTTGAACCTGCACCTAACCCTAATAATGCAGGATTAAATGGAGTATCAATTGAACCATATGGAGTAGATTTAGTAACTAATCCAGGTTTTGATGTTGGTGAATATTGACCTTTTGTAAGGCCATAAATTTCATTATTAAAGAGAATGATATTTAAATCCACATTTCTTCTGATGGCGTGAATTAAATGATTCCCTCCAATTGAAAGTCCATCACCGTCACCAGTAATAACCCATGTTGAAAGTTTAGGATTAAAAGTTTTTAATCCTGTTGCAAATGCAGGGGCCCTACCGTGGATTGTATGTAGTCCGTATGTATTCATATAGTATGGAAACCTTGAAGAACAACCAATTCCTGAAATAAACGCTATATCTTCTTTTCTCTGACCAAGTTTTGTCATGGCCAATTGAACTGCTGCTAAAATTGCATAGTCTCCACAACCTGGACACCATCTTACTTCTTGATCACTTACAAAATCTTTTTTCTTATATACTGGATTTTCACTCATGATATTATCCTCTTTATCCTAGTTCTGCTTTAATAGCGTCACATAGTTCTGAAATTTTAAATGGAAGGCCTTGCACTTTATTAAAACCTTTCGCATTACACTCATATGTAGAATTAATAATAGCTTTTAACTGACCTAAGTTTAATTCTGGTATTAAAACTTTTTTGAAATTACCAATGATCTCTCCTAAGTTTTTAGGAAATGGATTTAAATATTTAATATGAGCTAAACTAACATTAAGTCCTTCTTTTCTACATTTATCAACTGCCATGTGGGTCGCTCCATAAGTACCACCCCATGAAATCACAAGTAGATCACCTTTTTCATCACCTTCGACCTCTTGTAGTGGAATATTATTAGCAACTCTTGCAACCTTTTCAGCTCTTAATATACACATTTTTTCGTGATTTTCTGGATCGTAGCTAACATTTCCTGAACCATCGGCCTTTTCTAGACCACCTAGTCTATGCTCATAACCGGGAGTTCCAGGTACTGCCCAAGGACGAGCTAAAAATTCGTCACGAGAATAGGCTAAAAATTCTTCACCTTCTGGTTTAGCACCACTAACTTGCTTGTGTTTTATAGTGCTGTAATTTTTCTTAAGGTCTGGAAGTTTCCAAGGCTCAGCACCATTAGCGATATAACCATCTGTTAGTAATACTACTGGAGTCATGTGCTCAAGAGTTAATCTACAAGCTTCATAGGCCATATGAAAACAATCATTTGGTCTAGATGCTGCTACAACGATCATTGGACACTCGCCATTTCTTCCATACATTGCTTGGAATAAATCCGATTGTTCAGTTTTTGTTGGAAGACCTGTTGATGGCCCTCCTCTTTGAATATTTACAATAACAAGTGGTAGCTCATACATCATAGCAAGGCCCATGGCCTCTCCTTTAAGAGCAATACCAGGACCAGAAGAAGTCGTTAAGGCCAAAGCCCCACCAAAACTAGCTCCTATTGAAGTACAAATACCTGCTAGCTCATCTTCAGCTTGTACTGTTTTAACACCAAAATTTTTATGTTTTGAAAGTTCATGTAAAATATCGGAAGCCGGTGTAATTGGGTAAGAACCTAAAAACAACTCTAAGTTCGCAGCCTGAGCAGCTTGAATAAAACCCCATGCAGTGGCCTGGTTTCCATTTATTTGTCTGTATCTTCCCGACTCAATTTTTGCCGGTGGAACTTTATAAGTTGAAATTACAGTTTCAATTGTTTCAGCAAAATTCCATCCTGCTTTTAAAGCAGTCACGTTTGCTTCAACTAATATTGGTTTTTTACCAAATTTTTCTTCAACCCATTTAATAGTAGGATCTAAGTCTCTTCCAAACATAAAGTAAGTCATACCTAGAGCGTAAAAGTTTTTACATCTCGCTTTTGACTTTGAATCTAAATCAAGATTATCAAGCGCTTCTAGTGTTTGGTTAGTAATATGTGCTTCAACTACTTGATAAGCATCTAATTCATGAGTACCAATAGGGTTCCCTTCATAGCCTGCTTTTTTAATATTTAAATCAGTAAAAGCATCAATATTAGCAATAATTGTTCCACCCTTTTTTAAAGAGTGAAGGTTTGCCTTTAATGCAGCAGGGTTCATAGCTACTAATACATCTGGCTCATCACCTGGAGTATTAATTTCACTGGCCCCAATATTAACTTGGAAACCTGAAACACCCGCAACTGTTCCTTGAGGAGCTCTAATTTCGGCCGGAAAGTCTGGGAAAGTAGCAATATCATTTCCCATTAATGCAGATGTGTTTGAAAATTGAGTCCCGGTAAGCTGCATACCATCACCGGAGTCCCCAGAGAACCTAATAACAACGCTGTCTAATTCTTTCATTGTGTTTGAATTTCCTTTTTTAGGTGTGATTTTTATTTTGATAAATTCAATATTATTAACACCTAATAATCTACTCTCGTTATACGCAAATGCCAATGGTATTTAAGTGCTCTTCGGTGTCTATTTTTTTGAAATTAGAATTATACGAATATTTATAGCTCAAAAAAAATTAAGTAAGAAGAACAGGTTAATCATCCACGAACAAAATAATAATCTAGTATATTTGTCCATATATCTTGGCACATATTAAACTATTTAAATTGTGTAATTTTAGGCATTTAAATACCTAATATTGGGTAATACTGTGAAATCGGCTAATATATAAGATATATTCTAATTAAGGGCAGATAAATGAAAAAGATTTTCACTCTATTATTTTGTTTAATTTTTTCAACAAAAATTTATGCGCAAAACGGATGCGCAAGTCTCGCTGGAGATCCTGTTTTACAAGAACAGAAAAAACAATGTGATGCTGACAACTCAAAAAGATGGGACTGCCAATTAAATACCTGTGTTATTACAGAAGAAAATATTGAGTCCCGTGATGAATACAATAAATGTGCTGCCCTTGATTCAGCTGAATCTAGAAAAACTTGTTTTGATAAATTGGCCAAAGACCGTGCTGGAAGTTTAAAAACGAAAGACCCTGATAGTGGAGCTAATAAATCATTACAATCTATGGTTTCAGGAGTTGCACTCACTATGGCCATAATCAACTACTCGGGAAAAGGTGTTGATGGATGTACATCTGGAAAAATATTTTCGGCAGCTGCGATAGCATCACTTTTGAGTGAACTATACACATACTTTTCGTTAAGTAAGAAATTAAAAAAATTAGAAAGCTCTTATAAAAAAACGGCCATTGAAGATCCATACTCTGCTCAATTAAAGGCCTTTGAGTTCTTAAAAAAACAACAAGAAACAATTGCTAAAAATGCAAAAACCAAAAAGACTGCATATACAATCCAACTGGCCATGTACGCAGCGGCCACAACGACTGCACTTCTTGAAATGACTAGCACCTTTGGTATGCAACCATGTGCAGCTGCCGAGACACCAAAAGATACTCCTGCAAAAAAGCCTGCTCCTAAAGCTCAACCTGGTCAAATATTTATCAAAAATTTTAATATAGAAAATGAAATTAATAAATTTGTGAGCATTCCATCTCTTTTCAATCCAAAAATAATTTTTACCAATGCGATTGACACACTTTTTCCTAAAACATTTGCGGCCAGTGGGAAAAATCAATTGTGGAAATATCTTATCGGTGCAGGCGGTGGAGCAATTGCTGCCACAGCTCTTGAAGGAACAGGTTATGAAAATATGTTTCAGTCTTCAGCAGGTATTGCAGCGGTTTCAGGAATCTCAACTGTTCTTACAACGACTCTAAGAAGTGCTGCGGCCAAACAACAAAAACAAGCAAGTGAAAATGCTGATCACGTTCAAAAAATAATTGATGAGTTTAAACAAACTATGGGAGCTTATTGCCCAGAAGGCCGAGAAGATTTAAATAATGCTAGATGCTATTGTTACAAAGACGATGGAACTCAAAACTTAGGAAGAAGTAACTCTGAAACATGTCAGAACCTTTTTGCTTCGGAGGGACAGAACTTTTTTGTTGGAGCTTCAGATTATTCAGCAAAAAGAGATCCCAATACAAAATGCTGTCTGACCATTTCAAGACAACTAGACTGTGATTGTAAATGTAAAAAATTTAAAACTCAGGGCGGAGCAAATGCTTGCTATAAACAATCACTAAGTGGATTTAATATCGATGGTGGTCTAGGTTCAAACTTAGGATTAGAGCCTCTTTTTAATGAAGTTAATGCTCAAGCGTCAGGATCAAGTGTTGGGGCATCAGGCTTAAATTTAAATGCTGCAAATAACCTAGCTGCAAGAAACCTTAAAATAGCTGATCAAACATTAAAGCAAGTTAACAAAAAAAGAAATTCTAGTGGTTTATCAAATGTAAATCTAAATAGTGCTAGACTTGCTGATAAGTTAGTAAAAAAAGCATCCAGTCCAGCTAATTTAGCGGCTATCTCAAAAGGAGCTCTTAACCCTAATTCTTTTTCTGCTCCAAGCATTAAGGATAAAAACTTAAGTAGTGCTCTAAGTAAAACTGGACTATTAAATACCCTTGTTGAAAAAAGTGGTTCAGTTGCTAGTAGTAAAAAATCTAAAAAGAAAAATTCTTTCAAACTTAATTTTGGAAATGATGGTTCTAGTGGACAAAATGTCATTGATGCCAAATTTATGGATAAAAATTATGATTATAAAGAAAATGATATTGTAAAACGTGAGGATATATCGATTTGGAAAATCATTTCAACGAGGTATAATAATACTGGTTTAAGAAGGTTATTTGAATAAGGCCAGGATAGAAATTTTAAATGAATAATTTATTAAGTGGAAAATCTGAAAAGCATCTCACCACATATATTGCCCATTATAAAATTCATGAAAAGGTATTAACTCCTTTTAAAAACCTAGTTAAGGCAGCTGCCGAACAAGGATTTGATCTTCGTGTTTGTTCAACTTTTAGAAGTTATGAAGATCAATTAAAAATTTGGAACTTAAAAGCGACTGGTCAAAAAACTCTTTTTGATGATTATGGTCAAACACTTGAATTTAACACTTTATCGGAAAAAGAAATTGTTTTCTCTATTATGAGATGGTCCGCTCTTCCAGGAGTATCTAGGCATCACTGGGGAACAGATATGGATGTTTATGATTTTTCTAAAGTTCCTAAAGACTATGTTATTAGATTGATTCCTCAGGAAGTGGATTCCGGTGGTATGTTTGCTCCTCTTCATGAATGGCTAGATGACAATATGAATGAATTTAAGTTTTTTAGGCCATTTGCTAAAGATAATGGCGGTATAGCTCCCGAGAGATGGCATTTAAGCTACAAACCTATTGCTGATCAACTAGAGGCTCAAATTGATTATCAATTTGTCTTAAGCTTAATAGAGAACTCTCCAAATTTGGCCCTTAGAAAAGTTGTATTAGATAACTTAGATGAAATTTATAGTCGTTTTATTAAACTCTAGTTACCAAACCAAACAACTCAAGATATAATTATCACACAAGACAGAAACTATTAGTTTTCGAGATAACTATTACTAGTAATAATAGCCTTAAGTATTATTAATTTATTAGAGAGGTGATTATGAAAATTTTATTTTTCTCGTTAATCCTAGCTGCACTCAATATTTCAGCAATGGAATTAAAAATTGAAAACAAGCATTGGGCACAGGCCGGAACTTACCACCAATTCAAAACTTATTTAGTTAACAAAGATTTAAATACTAAAGTTGATGTTACAGATAAGACTAAATTTATCTCACCGTTTCAACTTCCTCAAAGAAATAATGGTGAATTTCTAATTCTTCCTACTAGAAACGGTCAAATAGGTTCCTTTAAAATAACTGCGATTTATATTGATTCAGAAGGTAAAGAACATAAGTCTGAAGAACTTATAAGAGTTAGAAGTGAACCATCCCATATTGAAGTTTGGGGACCAAGTTTCAGAGTTTACACTCATAGACCTTATAGACTTAGAGTTTGGGGTTATTTTAATGGTAGAAGACTTGATATTACGAAACTTAGTAATTGGTTTGCTTTTTGTGGTAGAGTCGATACTTTAGGTAATTACGTTGCTTATATACCGCATTGTCGTGAAAGTTTAACTATTAGCTATGGCCACCAAAGAAGAAATTTGTATTTTACAGTTGCTCAATAAAAAAAGAAGGGGCCCTTAGCTGGCCCCTTTCTTTTATACCCCGAAAGATGAATCCTTCACCCTTATAATATATCTTCCATGTCCTTATTTTTTCTTTTCCTTAAGTGATTTTTATCCCTAAAAACCTTTTTATAATCCGTCATAAAAATAAACTACCATTTGCCCTTTTATGTCACATCTATTGTGAAACATCCTATTTCATTTTCCCGCCGCTTCTATAACCAATTCCTTTGGTCGCTGTCTCCTTGGCCTTACAACAAAAAAGATCCGTATTTCTTGTTGTTAAATTTATTTTAATCGGGCCAGTTTCAAAAAATAATTTTATTTGCAAGTTTTATACAATTATGAAGGTTTAGGATTGAATTGTTAACTTAACTATCCTTAAAAATTGCCAAGTTTAAGAGTCAGTACATACTTAACTATTTAAATTAACTCGATTTTAATAAAATGCTAGTTTTTAATAGCATTCACCCAGTATTCAGGTGGTCTCACAAGTTTTCTTTTAGCAAGATTCATTACTCCAACACAAAAAGAAGCTTCAGAAGCTATTTCATTATTCTCTTTTATCATTTTTTGATTAATGATCATTACCAGCGGGTTAAGCTCTCCACCATAAGTTGTTTCAATTTTAATGTTTTCTCTATTAATAAGTTCTTTTTTATATTTGACGGTTGCCTCTAGGATTACAGGTCCTTCGTGCTTTTCCTTTATATAGGAAATTCCATATCCTTGTGACTCTATTAAATCCCATCTTGCTTCCTCATATATTTCCAAATAAGTTGCATTATTCACATGTCCAAATGTATCTAAATGATGCTCTAAAATTTGTTTCTTATATATATGCATAATTCGCCTCATTTTGTTGTCATCTATAACTCCACAAGATTAAATGATAATTATTAAATCCGTCCAGTTATTTCAGATATTTATCTATTTTTGGAAGTAGTAAACAAAAAAACTCACGTTTTTAGCAAATCCGACCGAAAAGCTTATGTATACTAGTATTTATGGGTGTATTTATGAATGAAAAAAACAAAACAATTATCACTATCTTTTTTTTAACGACCTGTTTAATTAGCAATGCATTTGCAAGGAGCACAGGGAAAAAAAGAGGTCCAAAAAATAATAGAAGTAGAGCAAAATGTTTAGAGTATAGAAGTGAAGCTTATGTAGTTAAATCAGGAAGTAGAACGAGAAATGCATCTAGGAAAATTTGTACAAGAATGAATTATCCAGAAGGTGTCCAAGTTGTTGAAGTAACTCCTGGAAGTCATGTACTAGTTGATCAATCACAAAACCAAATAAATTGTGAGAGTAGTGCTTGTCGAGATGAAATTGCACAAATGCGTAATAGTCAACACCAACCAGAACAAATAATTGAACAACCAGAGCAAGTTACTCAACAGTCTGATCAAATTACTCAGCAGCCTGAACAAGTTATCGAACAACCTGATCAAATAATCGAGCAACCTGATCAAATAATTGAACAACCTAATCAAATTACTCAGCAGCCTGATCAAATAATCGAGCAACCTGATCAAATAAATCCACAAGTGGCACAAGCAGTAAGAAGAGGAACTGGAGATTTTTGTGTCTCTACAGAAAGTGGAACTTCAGATTGTTTTGAGTCACAAAATTCAGCGGAAAGTTTTGCAGCACAACAATGTAGCTTTGGAGCTTGTAATTTAACAATAAAAAATGGTGATCAAGTTTTGGCCCAAGGAAGAGATCAAATAATCTCGTTATCTTCAAAAGTACAAGAACAAGCACAAGCTCAAAATACTTATAATGAAATTCCAGATTATCAAAAAAGAAGTAAAGTATCGAAGGCCTTTAAACATATGAGAGATGGCAAGAGTACAACAATTGATGAAATTGCTGGAAAACTAGATAGAAAATTATTAGAGCCATATTGTGATCATGTAACTAATTTATCTTGGGATAAAATGGTAACAAAAGGAGGTGGCTTTAATTATTCAAGTTATACAAGAGGCTGGAGTTTAATTAAGGAGGCCATTAAAGTTGGTATACAGGGAGGAGGAGATGCTACGACAAACGCAAGAGTTGTAGCAAAAGCAATCAACTACTTTCCTCAAAAAATTAGAGAATGTGGAATGTATGTGGGTCTAACTTCCTATACTGATCCGGAGGATAACCCTGACGAAGATAAAATAACTACTCTTGATGGGAAAATTAAATGTGTTGCAGGGCCTTTTGCCTTACCTATTCATCAAGACTACGCTCCATGTGCTAGCTTTGCTAATGCTTATGACGGAGCAATTGCTGCTAAGTTTGGACTTGATACAGTTCAACAGGTTCAATTTATGAAAGATCAAAGTAGTGCTCAATTTGGAAATAATGTTAATGAAATTGGTGGTGCCTTAAATGCGCAAAAAAATTCTATCCAATCAAAGCTAGATTTAGCTAACCAACAAGCTGCTTTTCACGGCGGGAAACTAGGAATACTTTCTACTTTTAAAGCTAAAATGCCTACAAGAAGTGATCTTGTAAAAAAATGTAAAAACTATATGAGTAATTATTCTGATGAATCACAAAAATATCAAAGTGCTCTTTGGCAAGCATTGGCCAATGCTCTTTTAGAAAGAGGAGTAATTTCAAGTGCTGCAGAAATTAGTAAATATCAAAATATGAAAGAAGACTATGCAGAAAAATCTAGTTCACCTGATGAAGGTTGTTTGCAAATGTATATGGCCATGCAAGGAAAAGGAAGTGACCTAGAAGATAGTGATGGCGGTTTTGGTGAACCAATCTTTGATCAACCAGCACTTTTAGTTAATAAAAAAGCTCAAGATGCTGCTAAAGCTGAATTAATTGCAACAACTGCTGAAGTAGCAAAATATACTTTACTCGCCTCTATGTTTAAAAAACAAATTGGTAAAATTGATAAGGCGCTTGCTGATATTGAGGAATTTGCACCTAGTGATCTTGCTTTTAATGAAGAAGACTTATTAATGAGTAGATGTGCACTAAACCCTCTCGATCCAGAGTGTGCCCCATTAGTTGGAGATATCACCAGAGGTTTTGATCCGAATCAAAATTTTAATATTGGTGGAGGAACAGGTACAACTTCAATAACTGATATAAACAGACCTGATCTAACTAATGATTCATCTGATATAAGTGGTGACGATGGAAGTTTTAGTCCAGGTGGACCTATTTCATTCGGTACTCCAGGTAATAAAGATAACGGACCCGCAGCAATTGCGGCCGGTGCCAGCATTCAGAAGAAAGGTAGCGGCGGCGGCGCTGGTGGCGGCGGTGGCGGCGGTGGCGGTGCTGCCGGCGGTGGTGGCGGAGGAGCTCCAGCTGCCCAAGGAGCAAACGCAAGACAACCTGCAAATGCGATAAGCTTTGGAAAGGCTAAATACAATCGAGGCGGAGGGGTACTTTATAGATCTAAGGCCAGTAGACGTAAAAAAGGTAGTAGCAATAACAAAAACCCATTTGCGAGTATGTTTAAAAAGAACAAGGGTTCATCTAATGGAACATTAAATTTTAGAGATCCTGCTGCAATAGCAAATAAGTCTAATGACATTTTTAAAATGATCTCAAAAAGATATTCCAATGTGGCAAAAGATAAAAGACTTATGGAATATGAACTCAAATAGTTTACAAAAAAATTTTTAATTGAAAAGGCATTCCCAGTGAATGCCTTTTTTTATATTATCAAAATAAAGAAGGTATTTTATGAAATTTCTCCACTCGATGATAAGAGTATTAAATCTAGAAGAATCTATTGATTTTTATGTTAACAAATTAGGTCTTGAAGAAGTCAGAAGAAAAGAAGTCCCTGAAGGTAAATTTACATTAATTTTTTTAAAGGCCCCAGATAGCGAAGCAGAGATAGAGCTTACTTATAATTGGGATCAAGAAACCCCTTACGAAGGTGGAAGAAACTTTGGACATTTAGCATTTGAAGTTGATGACATTTATACAACTTGTAAAAAATTAATGGATCAAAAAGTTATAATAAATAGACCTCCAAGAGATGGTTATATGGCCTTTATAAAATCTCCTGATGGAATCTCTATTGAGTTATTGCAAAAAGGTACTCCCCTATCTCCTCAAGCCCCTTGGGATAATATGGAAAATACAGGCTCTTGGTAGCATTTATCCTTAGCGCTGGTGGCCATTTGTCCAATTTAGGGCCATTAGGTCACTAAGTACTGCATAAATGTCACTAATATAGTCCAAATTTTTGGCATGAAACTTGGATATATATTTCTCAAGAAAGGTCAAAAGGCCTTTCAAAATAGAATTTTCAGGAGGGATTCTATGAGAGAGAAAGCAAAAGCTATAGAGGTTCACTACTACAGCGTTTTAATTAAAGGATTTAAAGGTCTCATGCTTGCCACAATCGTTTTATTGATGTCGGCCTAAGTCAAGAATTTTACGAGAAATTTGTGCTGCATCATAACTTGATGAAGTGTTTTATAGGAGTTAGCATGGTTAAGGAAGACCTAAAATTTATTAATTCCAAAGGAAATATGGAACATAATCTAACTCATTTATTAAGCAGCGAACTCAAGTCCTGTAGTGCCTATATAGATCGTATATTTGAAACTTTGCTGAATGTTGATCGAACTCAAATTGAAAAAGAGTTAAATCGATTAGGAGCGCAACTTAAGTGGGACATTGGAAACTTAATTGAAGATGAAATCTTTCAAGATCACTTTGCAACTAAAGACACCCACCCTAACACATTAAAAGATCTGAGAGAGTATTTACAAGGAACCTTCACTCTTATTGAATCACTCCTGATTCTCAAAATGAATAAAGAAAGTATCTTAGATATTAGTGTAAAGTTAATCAATCTCGTTTATGAATACGCCTATGATTATCATACAATTTGTTTTGAAAACTTTGATCTCGATATTCAATATCCAAGAGTTAATCTGTTGAGTTATGAAGAAATTATATTTGATGAATATACTGATGAAGAAAGTGGAGACTCAATAACTGAAATTATTAATAAATTTCATCTAGAAAAAGAGAATATTCAAAATATTTTAAAAAATCAAAATGTACAAATTTCTTCTCTTGATAAACAAAGAAAGAAAAAATATGAGGACTTATTAAGATCTGCTCATCAGAAAATATTTGAAAAAGATCCTACAGCGGCCCTTGAGTTATTTCAAAAGGCAAACGAGTTAATTAGCACAGCTGAAGCACTTACCTTAGTAGGATGGGCCCACTCTATTCTTGGAGAATTAGAAAAGGCAAAATCAATGTGCTTAAAGGCCATTCAAAAAAACCCTGATTATGGCCCGCCTTATAACGATTTAGGTTCATACCTACTTACTGAAGGTAATATCAATGAGTCTTTTAAGTGGTTTGCACTTGCAAAAAAAGCTAAAGACTATCAAAACAGAGAATATCCTTTTATAAATTCAGGACGTGCTTTTATGGCCAAACGTGAATATCAAAAGGCCTTAAATGAATTTGAAAAGGCACTAGAAATTGCTCCATTTCATGAAGAGTTAGAGACAACTATAACTAAGCTTAAAAATTCATTAGCAAAGTCTAAAAAAATCTCGCCAAATACTCCAGATCAGCCTACCATTTAATTTATGAGTGAAATTAATAGATCTGAACTAGTTAAGTATCTTAATAAATATTTAAATATTTATGAATTTCAAGACTATTGCCCAAATGGACTTCAAATCGAAGGTAAAGAAAAAATAAAAAAAATTGCATTCGCTGTATCCGCAACCAAATACTCTATTGAAAAGTCCATAGAAATGAAGGCCGATGCTCTCATTGTCCATCATGGCCTATTTTGGAAATTTCATGGTACCCGTACTATTACAAAAGCATTTGGCAATAGAGTTAGACCACTTATAAAAAATGATATTAATTTACTAGGTTATCATCTTCCATTAGATGCTCACCTAGAAATTGGAAACGCAATTAGCTTGGCCAATAAAATTGGGGTATCAAATGTAAAACCATTTGGAGATCACAAAGGCTCCCCTACTGGAATTCAAGGCACGATAGGAATAAAACTTAAAGCGAGTGAATTAAAAAACAAACTAGAAACTATTTTAAATCACTCTGTTTTACATTCAAGTCCAGACGATGATCAGATTATTCAGTCAATTGGCATCATTACAGGTGGCGCAAATTCTGATTGGATATTAGCGCAAAAAAATAATTTAGATGCATTTCTTACTGGTGAAATGAGTGAGCATGACTGGCATGAAGCTAAAGAATCGGAGGTACATATGTTTGCAGGGGGCCATAATGCGACTGAAAAATTTGGACCTTTAAGTTTAATGGATCATATATCTCATAGATTTAAAATAGACTGCGAATTTATAGACTCAGAAAACCCAGCTTGATTACAATGATAATTCTTTAGTTCTTTTATAAGCGCTTGCTAAGGCCTTATTGGTAATCTCTTCTAAACCAGACTCTTTGAAAGACTCTAAAGCTTCAAATGTTACACCTTTTTTAGAAGTAACGTTGTTTCTTAATTGCTCAAAACCTTCATCATTTATATTAGAAAGCATGGCACTTCCCATAAATAATTGTTTTACCATAAGATTAGAACTTTTTTGACTAATCCCCTGCTCTACTAGGTAGCCTTCTAAAATTCTACAAAATTCAAAAAAATAAGCAGGTCCGCTACCTGTAACACATGTAGTTTTATCAATTTCATCTTCGGTAGCGAAAACAAAAACATCACCACAACTACTAAGTAAACTTTCAATAACTTTTTTCTGATTATCTAAGAGTGATTTAGAAAAATATGTTGTTAATACACCTTGTCCAATTAGCGAAGGTGTATTGGGCATTACTCTTACAATCTTTTCTATCCCTAAACTTCTATGAATTGTATTTGTACTTACTCCGGCCAGCATTGATATGATAATAGACTTTTCATTTAATAGACTCTTTGTCAGTTCAGAAAAGTCACTTAATTGCTGAGGCTTCATTCCTAAAAAATAAATATCACAGTGAGGAAATTCTTTTAAATTTTTTATTGCTGTTGCCCCAATTTCATCGGCCAGTTTCTGAGCACTAAAAAAGCTAGGAGTATATATATATGATTTACTTTCAAACTCACCTGCGATTGCTCTTGCAATCGCACTATTCATATTTCCTGCTCCAAAAAATCCTAATTTCAAAATTCAATCTCCATTGGTGCTCCATGCCTCATAGTATTAACAGCAAAAGAGCGTACCCAAACAAAAGGTCTTAAATATTCATTAAAGTCGTCTTTAAAAGAAACATCAACAGGAGTTAAAACTCGTTTCATTCTTAAAGAGTTATGAGTATTTTGCGATATTAATGAAATATTTTTTTCAAGAACATCTTCATTACCATCTATAATAATATTCGATACTAATGGGTTTGTAATTGCATTATTAAACTTTTCTTCATTTGCATAAAAAACATCGATATTTTCTTTAGAAAAGCCCGACTGAATAAAAAAGTCCAGAAGTCTTGACCACCAATCATAAGTAACTTGAGATCTAGTAATGATAGTAACGCCACTTCCCATTCCTACAGCACCCATTAAATATAAAACTGATCGCAAACTTGGATTTAGTGATAAACCTAATAATAATGTATGTTCCGGAACTAGCCTGTGGTCATTGTAACTTAATTGTCCTGGTATCCTTAAATTTGGATGTTCTTTATTTTTAAAATCACTCAAATTATTTTCGGCCCAAAATTTAAAATGAATCAGATGTTCTTTATAATCACCATAAACACCTTTAAAATGAGACTCAAAGTGATGGATTATTTTATTTAAGGCAATAATTAGCTTATCAGCTCTATTGATCATTCTAATTTGAGAAGGTCTACATAGGTCAAAATCATAATCAGAACCCGCATCAATCTCAGCTTCTTTTAAATTTTCAACAGTACTTTCATAAAAATGTAATTGTTTTAAATAATCAAGACCCCCGGCCTTAGGACCTGTTCCAGACAATTTAAACCCACCAAATGGTTCTATTGAAACTCTAGCTCCAGTTATTGGCCTATTAACATAAATATTTCCACATTCCATTTTCCAAGTTAAAAAATCTATATCATCTTGAGACTGACCAAAAACTCCACCTGTTAAGGCATATTCTGTTCCGTTAAAAATCTCTAACGCTTGTTCAAAATTTATATATTCAATAATATGAATGACTGGCCCAAATATCTCTTTTACACTGTAAAATTCTTCATTTAGTGCATACTCTGATGGGATCTCAAATATTGCAGGGCCAATGCATGTCCCTGGTAACTCTTCATTACTTCTATCAACATGAATTTTACCACCTACAGATTCTACTTGCTTTATAGAGTCCTCAATAGCATTTTTAATTCTTTTACAATCCTCAGAAGTAACGATTGGATTAATAATTGTTGAATGATCGATAGCACTTCCTACCACAGTATCAACAGAAGCTTCTTTTAAACGATCAATCAATCTATCTTTAATTGAAGAATGTACAAGGACTCTAGAACACGCAGAGCATTTTTGCCCAGAGTGAGCATAAGCTGAATACAAAATGCCTGAAACGGTTTCGTCAAGTTCTGCATTTGGCGTAACAATTATTGCATTCTTCCCACCCATTTCTGTAATAGTTTTTGTAGGAATTTTTTTATCAAGATGAACGTTAAAATATAATCTAGAACTAGTATTCTTATAGATCTCTAGACCAACGTTTTTAGATCCAGTAAATACAACTCCCGCTATATCTTTTGAATTAACTAGTATAGGACCTACTTCTTCACCATCACCCGGTAAATGAATAAGAACATCATTAGGAACACCACTTTCGTGTAAGATATCTACAAGAACTTGAGCAATGAGCGGCGTTTGCTCAGCTGATTTTAAAATCACAGTATTGCCTGCCACCAAACTTGAAGCGGCCATCCCACATGGTATCGCTAGAGGGAAATTCCATGGAGCAATAACTGCAATTGGACCTCTAGAAAAAATACTTTGATGCTTCTTATTTAGCCTTTTTTCTTCTCTGCCATAAAAATTAAGAAAATCTATTGCTTCGTCCACATCACCTAATGCTTCTTTTATAGATTTTCCTGCTTCATATGAAATTAATGCAGATAATTCATTTCTTCTACTTAGCATGATATTGGCCGCTTTAACTAAAATAGACGATCGAATTAACCATGGAAGAGAAGACCATTTTCCACTTTTATAAGAAAGACTGATAGTTTCTATTGCTTTTTGAGCATCTCCTAGGTTTGCGAAGGAGATTTCACCAACAAGCGTTTCCAAGTTCGAATTGGAAAAGATTTTTTGTTTTTTACCATTTAACTTAAAGCAGTTTTCGTAAACTTTGCCTAAAGATAATTCTTCAAATATTTTATAATCTTTATCAACCCAATCTCTTTGTTTATCTATATAAGTTAAAACTGGCGTAACGTTAAAAAACCTTGAAGTTAAGCTCCTAATACTTTGATCTAAGTTTAAACTTGAATTTTCTTTTTTTTCTAAATGAATATCTCTTGCCTCAATAATGTGCCGTTTCTTCTTATGTGATCGCATTATTGTAAGTACACCTACTTGAGATGAATTTTCCATTACACGTCTAACTAAATAGGCCATCCCTACAATTAGGCTACCTATTGGAACATAATTTCTAACTGTCCAACCCATTTTTGCCATAGCTGTAGAAAGTGCTTCATAAGTCATATGTAGGCATTGATGTTCAATTACGGTAGAATTTGGAAACTTTAATTCTCTAAGAGACTCTGCATAACAGTGATCAGAAAAGTTATGAGATGCTAAACAAAGCTTAATATATTTATGATTCTCCATCATTTCATGAATCATTTGCCGATAATGTATATCAGTTTCTTCCTTGTTTAAAAATTCAGGCGCATTATAATTATGAGCATCAGCCTCAACTGTTTCAGCGTCCCAGTATGCTCCCTTAACCAGCCTTACTGGCATTGGTAAATTTCGTAATTTTGCTAATTCTAAAATTTCACTAAAATGTTTAGCTGCATCTCTAAGATAAGCTTGTAAAACTATCCCTGTAGCATCAAAATCCTGTAATTCTTTTGTTTCTAATAGAACCTTTTTATAAACATTAAATACTATGTCTCTATAATCATAGTGTTCAGCATCGATATTTATAAAAACATCATATTCTTTGGCCTTTAATAGAATTTTTTTCAACCGAGGAGATACAGTTGAGTAAGTGTATTCGAATGATTCTGGTTTAAAGTCAGGACCTAGGGCCGAAACTTTTATAGAAACATGCGCCTTATTAATCCCTGAGGCGTTCTTTTCACCTTTTTTAATATACTTAGAAAACCCTTCAATTAAGTTGATCACTTCGTTACAATAATTATCAGCTTCTTTTTCTGATACTACCAGTTCACCGAGCTGGTCTAATGTAACATCCCTTTGTGTATTAAAAAGAGAATTGAAAGATTTATCACATTTATCAATTGATTCACCTGCAATAAACCTTTTGGCCAAAAATCTTACGCTAAATCTAATAAATTTTGCTAAATATTTTGCGGGTAATAAATTAAGTAAATGATATGCAAGTTGATTTGGAATTAACAAGCTTGTAGGTAAAGGTTTCTCATCACCTTTTTTGCGTAACCTTTTTGACCTAGCTGAGTCTTCAAAAAGTCTTCTAAAGGACTCCATTAAAATTCTTTTAACCTCAGTCCCTTTCTGATCATAATCTAGTGATGGTAAAATCGCTAAAAATTTTAAAAGATGAATTCGAAGTAATGCATAATTAGCAGTAAGACCAAGAGCAAAGTCAGAAATTTTTTCGAAGTAACTGGGTTTATATTCATTTACATATTTAATTAATTCATTTTTTAATTTTAATGACCGTCCTTCAACATCATTAAGGGGATTATTAATTAAATCTAATAAATTATATTTTGAAGTAACTCTTTCTATAACACTAGGAAAAGTCGTAATGTCTAACGTTGATACTTTGTTTACATAACTTTTGAATTCTAAATATTTTTGATTTTTATTATTGGGATCTATTTTTTCGGTCTCATTTAGTAAAAATAATTCTCTGCCTAAACGTTGCGTATATATACAAATTTGCTTTTGATCATAAAAAAATCCAATCAACACTGGAATTGATTTTAATATCGATTGCTTTCTAAAGTTTTTAGTTGGTTTACTTATATACTGATAGAGGTATTCTTGAACCTCCTCATCCAAAGTATTATTTTCAATAAATCTATTTTCAAATTCACTATAAACATTAAATTCCCATTTATTTTGATCTACGAAAAAATCAAACTTTTTAATTTCAGGAATTTTAACAAGGTCGATTATTTGCATCGGTTCCATCATTTCCTCAATACTTTCAATAATTTAGATGTTATTTTTTAAGTGAAAATTGACTTTATTACAATATAAAAAATGTAGTTTTTACACTTATCCTACACAACAATTGAGTCAATTGAAACATCATGTTAAATCATTCTAAACAATTTAGGGGAAACTATGAAAAACACTGCAATAGCTTTGATTTTAATCTTAGCTAGTTTTCAATCATATGGATCATGTAAAGACAGTATTTATAAATACTTAGAAGTAGCACAGTTTAAAAAACCTAGCGAAGTTAAGGCCATGGTAAACACTCTTATGCTGATAAATGAAGCACTATCTGAAAATCAGTATGAGAAAGTAAATGGTGATCACTTTCAAATAATCCGAGAGTTAAATGAAGACTTTTCTGACTGTGTGAGTCACAAAGAAAATGTATTTAAGGTTTTCAAACAAAAAGTTATTCATTATCAATATTAGTTCTTTTTGACTCAATACTATAAAATATTCTAAAATATATGAATGAAATGGATTTCATTAATTTTACTATTCTTACCGTTATTCGCTAACGGACAAAAGTATTCACTTGAAGATTTGATTATACTAGAAAATGAGAATAACTTTGTTGAATTCTTAGATCATGCATTAGATATAAGACCATCTCAAAGAGATGAAAAATGGAAGGCCATGACTTCAAAAATGGCCGAAAAATATATTACTTATCACATAAATAAAAATATTTATAATTCAAAAATTTTAAATCGCTTGAACAAAATTTCTCAATGGCCAGTATTGAGAGCAGATGTATTTTTTCAAACAAAAAAGACTGAATACACATTAGGACTTTTACAGCAATGTTATGTAAAGATTAAGGATACAAACGAGTGTACGAAACAAGCAAAAAAGTATTGGAAGGATGCAATTAAATCTCCAGAAATTGCAGAGTCGTTTGCTTCAATTATAAATAAAAACAATCAAAATACTGACCTATGGGACTTTTACAAGTACATAGTAAAGTCTAATGTAGCTAAATTTTATTGTTCAAAAGAGATTACAAAAACTGTTTTACTTAAAAATTTAAAATCACAGTTAATTAAATTAAGCGATGATATTAAATTTCGAAATTATATTTCAGAAAACATTCATAAAAATTGTATTGATGAATCAACGTCCTGGTTCAAAAATTTATTTTTAAAAGGCAATAGTACAGAAAAACACGTTAGTTTTTTGGTTTTGAAAGAGTTTTCCAAGATCTCAAATAAAGAGTTAAATTTTATGCTTACTCATTATTTACTATCAAATCCACCGAAAGGAGATCTTTTGAATCAAGCTTGGAATAAACTCACTGATTTGAAAGATAATTATAAGACTCGAAATGAAGTATTTAATATTATTAAACATATGGACCCTCTACCGGACCTATCTTTTGCAAGTAATAATAGGGACAAAAGGGAAACACTACTCAAGTATGTCAACAAAGTATTTCCTGAATATATTAATCACTATACTCATACATGTAAAAATTTTGTTACTGGAAAGAAAAAATTCCCTAATGGTAATCCTACAATTAACTGTAGAATATTTTTAAAATCGGCACTTGAACTAAAGATAATAGATCAAGAATTTTTGTTAATGTTTCCTAAAGAATACTTATAAAAAAAGAGGGCCATCATGGCCCTCAAAATAAATTCCTATAGTTAGAATAATTCTTACTTAAGGTGTTTGTTTAATAGCTTTGCCATTTCAAACATTGATACTTGTTTCTTTCCACCAAAGATTGGTTTTAGCTTAGTATCAGCATTGATATTTCTTTTGTTTTTAGGATCTTGAAGATCATGCTTCTTAATGTACTTCCATACTTTTGAAACAACTTCAGTTCTTGGTAATGGCTTAGCTCCAACAACTTCAGCTAAAGCACTCGAAGGTGTTAAAGGTCTCATAAATGCTGGATTTGGTTTTCTTTTAGTTTTTGCCTTTTTTGTAGCTTTCTTAGCTACTTTTTTCTTAGTTGCTTTTTTAGTGGCCTTCTTAGCAACTTTCTTTTTTGTAGCTTTTTTTGCTACTTTCTTTTTAGTAGCTTTCTTTGCTACTTTCTTTTTAGTAGCTTTTTTCTTAGCAACTTTCTTTTTAGTTGCCTTTTTCTTAGCTACTTTCTTTTTAGTTGCCTTTTTCTTAGCTACTTTCTTTTTAGTAGCTTTCTTTGCTACTTTTTTCTTAGTTGCTTTTTTTGCTACTTTCTTTTTTGTAGCCTTTTTCTTAGTCGCTTTTTTCTTTGCCATTGTGAGTCCTCCTTAAGCAAATCAAATTTCTTTAATCCATTCAACAGTTTGATCTGTGTCTATTTCTCTTTTAGTTTGTTTATATCCATGACTTTCGTTTAATGAGTACATTCTAAAATTATCAATTCTACAATAGTGATAGATTTTTTTTGCACCTAAAACCTTACCTTCTTTTTCGATAAAACGCTTTATATCGTGAGAGAAACCACTCCCCTGATGATCCATCTTAATTGCCGTATTCTTAGATAATAAATCCTTACCAACTTTTTTAATAAAAACGGCCGCAATTATCTCATCTTCAACACTTGCTGAATAAACAACCCAGCCATCATTCACTTCTCTTTTAATTTCTTCAATTGTCCAATTAAAATCAGGTGAGTCCGAAAAAGCATCAATAGTATGATTAAAAATATCTTGATAATCTTTGTTAGAAGAGGCTTTTTTAAACCTTAAATCCATTCAATGGCCCTTATTATTTAATACTTTCAACATATGCGCCTAAATCTTCTATATCTGAAGCGCTTAAAGCTTTTACGAAAGGTAACATTACAGGGTTCTTCCTTTCCCCTGATTTAAAAGCATTTAATTGACTAATAATATACCAGCTATATTGCCCTCCTATTCGAGGAGCTTTTTGAGATTTGTCACCTTCACCATTTTGTCCATGACATTCAATACATTTTTGATAGAGCTTTAATCCATTGTTTAAATTTGCAGCTTTAGCTGGTTTAGAAAATAAAATTGCAGTGGCCACAATGATTACTGCTTTCATTAAAACTCCATTTAGGTTTAAATTGATTTATAAATGATATCTACAAGAAAACTACTTCGCAACATTTTTTCGGATAAAATTGGTCAATTTATAAATTATCGTTATTTTGTTTGAAAGAGTATCCTAAATTGAATTATCTTCATGTAAATGAATAACAAAATTAGAAACTTTAAAAAACAAGTTTTAGCTTTGAAAAAAGTTCAAATCATTGGACCAATGAAACTTGAAACACCTGTTAGTAAAGCTCTTCCAACCATTTTCGTAGATGGAGGGATAGTTCATAACAATGATCATCGTTCATCTATTTCTATTGGTGATAATGATTCAGCTGCCATGAAACTTGATATAATTCATAACAAGGATAAAGACGACTCAGACTTAAAGCTAGCACTAAATCTAATCGATTTATCTGTTAATTACTGCAAAATTGATGGTTTTTTAGGTGGCTCAAAGGCACATGAACTAATAAATTTTGGAGAAATTTACCATTTTTCCAAAAAATTAGGCTCCTCTGGCAGAATTGGAAAAAATATTTTTATATCTAAGTCTGGTTGCAGAGAGTACAAGTTCAATGGATATTTTTCAATAATAGTATTAGAGGATACAATTTTAACAATTGAAGGAGAGGTTAAATATAAACTTATTGATGTCCAATGTTCTATGCTAACTTCAAGATTACTTCACAACTATGCAAACTCGAGCTTTAAAATAAAATCTAATAACCCCTATTACCTAATTAGGGAGTAAAAACTTGCATTGAGTACAAATTTCTTTCTACATCACGTCTATTAATAAATTGTTTTCTGTAAGTTCCATTAATATAATTTTTTAATTCATTTGCATAAAATGGTGAAAAGATATGCCCTGAATTCCCTAAAGGTAGTGTATTATAACTTATACTTGGATCTGAAAAATCGATAATTCTTCTAACAGAGGGTCCTGACTTCACCTCAAACTCTCCATCACATCCTGGAGACTTCATATTATTAATTGTATTAAACTTTCCAGCAACTTTCAAAGGCCCTACATTGAATAAATAATTTAATGGTTTCACTGCCCCTAATGGATGTGGAAATGTTAAATGGTGAATATCTCCCCATTGCCATTTCTTAATATCATTACCCCATTTTTTAGTTCCCCAAAGAACAGCATCTTTAAAAGCAACTCTAAAAATATCATCCCGTGACTCTTGATCAGGTGTAGAAGGTCTGTCCCAAATATCAGATTTAGGGTCATGAATTAATCTTTTAAAAGACTCCCAACTAGAAGCAAATTTACAATATTTTTTTCTTTTCTCAACCTCAATCTCATCAAACAAATGAAACCTTGTTTTTCTTACCCACATATGGAAAATACTAGCTCCTGTTGATTTAATTGAGCTATCCATATTCCATTCTTTCACTTTTAGATATGCATTTTTTTCAATATCTGTATCCAACTCATTAGGTAAAATCGAATCAACTAAAAGTTTTCTTATTATTTCCCAATGAATATTTTTTGAAGAGCTTTGCAACTCTTTGGTTTCTTCAATAGACCACTTCTCTTTTCCACTTATAATTTTGTTAATTGTATCGTGTCTATCAGAAGGCTCCCACATACCTGCAATATGATCACCAGTTACCTTCATTCTAGCGTTAGCAGTCACGATAAAACCTTCTTCTGGATTTTCTATATGTGGATTATCTTTGAAACTATAATATTCATCATATTCAGCACTTCCATCGTCACCTCTTAACACAAGGTGAGAATCGATGTGTTCAGGCCTTTTTGGAATTCTTCCATAAATCCACCAACCAATATTACCCTTGGAATCGGCATAACTGATATTTAAACCTGGAGATGCTCCTAAACTTAAAGCTTTTTTAAATTCCTCCATATTTTTTGCATGATTTGTTTCATAAAAAGCATTTAAAGCATAATTATTTGGTAGACTAAATACCCATTTGAAAGAAAAGCCTTTTTCTTTAATCATCTCATCTAGTAAAGGGCCATGGGGAGTTTCCTTAACAGTCAATATCTGATCTTGAGCCCCCTTAACTTTTATTTTTTCTTTATGAGTTTTTAAGTCAATCCAATTATTTTTATACATAACCTTAGTAGCATCTTCATTGAGTTTTTCTTTGTAAACATCTCCATCATCAATTTTGGACATAGTTACTGCCCATGCATAGTTAGAATTGTGCCCAATAGCTGCAAATGGAACTAAAGGAAGAAAGTTCCCGTAAAGGTTAAAATCAGGTGTATTTAAGTGAGCTTCAAACCAAATTCCAGGTAATGAATATGAGATATGGGGATCATTGGCCAATAAGGCACTTCCACTTTTGGTTTTATTTGGACCTAAAACCCAAGAATTACTTCCTTCAAAAACGCCATATCCATTGACTCTTGGAAGATCAATTAATTCCCAAAGAGTATTATCTACAGTAGTTTTAACAGATGAATTAGATATTTTAAAATTTTTTTCTATTTCTAATCGCATTTGATTGTAAATGGCATACTTCACATTACTTTTTAAATCACTAAAAAACATATCCGCTTTAATGGCCCTAGAAAAACTATACCCCATATACCCAGTGAATGCATAAGCATCTATAGGCTCAAATTTTTTTGGAGTATAACCCAATAATTTAAATTCTATTGGTAAATTGCCTTCGTCTATAAAGCTATTCACTCCTGAATAGAAATTTTCTAAATCATCCCACATTTGTTGATTGAAAATGCCATCTTTTTTAGAATTTTCAATATGTACTTCAGAGTTTCTTTTGAAACCTATAGTTCTAGAAAGTTTATCGAAACCAATTGTTTTGTTTCCAAATACTTCACTTAACTCTCCTCTTCCCACTCTACGATGAACATCCATTTGAAATAGTCTCTCACTGGCAATAACTCTACCAAGTGTAAACATTAAATCTTTTCGGTTTTGTGCATAAATATGGGGAATACCGTTATTGTCATAAAGTACTTCAACTTTATCTTTAAGAAATTTTGTTTTCACCTCACCCATATAAGTTGGAGATGCTGCTTTTAAAAAATAAGCAATGGAAAGACAAAGTAATAAAATTGCAAAAGTAATTGTAATAAATGAATACTTTAATACCTTCATATTTATGACCTTTTTAGTAAGTTTTTATAGAACTTATTCAGTATTGCGTAGGTTACTAAACCAACAATTGTTAAAAATATTAGTATATTAAACAATGCCTTAATTTCCATACCATTGTCTAATAAAAGCGAATAAATTAATGGCGCAACAGATGTACCTATAACAGTTAAAGAAGAATCCATTCCCTTTATTTGACCTAGCGCCTTTAACCCGTAAACTTCTGCATAAAAACTTCCGCGAATTAATGAACTCATTGAAACACTTATTGCAGCAACGGCCATAAAAGCATAACAAACCCACTCACCATTAAAATATTGAAATATTAACAAAGCAAAGAGAAGAGGAAGTAAAATAAAAGGCTGTATATTTAATGCTCTATACTTATCAATTAAATGACCAACAACAAGAGTGGTAATTAGGCTTAAGAGTGAAAAGCCAATAAATGCCTTGGCCATTATTATCTGTGACCACTCTTTATATTCTATAATTTTATCTTGCTGAAAGATTATTCCTGTCATTATAAATGGCATTAATGCATTCACTAACATTGTAATAAGTGGATATTTTAAGTTTAAAGATTGTTTCCAGCTAAATACTTCAAAATCTAGAGATGTTTTATGAGACACGGTTTCTAAATTTTCCTCATAAATTGGCCTCTGATCATATTTGTTAAAAATATATACAAACAATGGAACACTTAAAAAAAGAAAAACTATGGATGTAATACTTAAGGCCTTTTCCCAACTATAATTTGCAATTAAAGAAACGATAACAATTGGTAAAATCCCTTCACCTATTGCCTTTCCGAAGCTTGCAAATGCAAGAGCTTTTCCTCTATGCGCTCCAAATTTTCGAGATAAAAAACTTGTAACAATCAATCCTAAGGTAATTTGTCCAAAAGAACGCAAGCAATAGAGTCCTAAAAAAGCTAAAATAGGCCCCGTTACAATTGCGGTTAAATTCATCCCTAAAACAATTCCAAAAACTGTTAAAACGGAGAATTTAACGAGTGAAGTTCTGTCGATTAATTTGCCAAAAAATGTTAAGTTAAAAGATGCAAAAAAAGTCGCCAATGAATAGACAAAAGAAATCTCAACTCTATCCAATCCACTTGCTAATTGTAAATTTGGTAAAAATTGAGCGATAAAAAATGTTTGACCTAAGCCTGTAAATATAACTGTAATAATCGCAAAAATTAAAATTTGAAAATGATTTTTTATAAGAAATAGCATAGATCAAATATTCAATGCTATAATTAGAAAATATGCAAGAACAAACACTCAAACCAAGATTTTTAATCATAGATCAAATGCGGGCGCTGGCCATATTACTCATGGTTTATTTTCATGCTAGTTATGATTTAAACTTATTTAAATTTATAGAAATAGACGTGTTTAGAAGTAAATTTTGGTTATATCTGCCTAAACTAATCGTCACATTATTTTTATTATGCGTGGGCATGTCATTATGTTTAGTGCATGAAAAAAACTTCAATTCAAAAAAGTTTTTCAGTAGATGGTGGAAGCTAGTCATCGGCGCAGTTTTCATTTCACTTTTTACTTATTTTGCATTTCCAAAAAGATGGATTTATTTCGGCACTCTACATACAATAGCTTTATGCTCGGTTATGGCAATTCCATTTCTTAAATATCCGAAAATATCTCTTCTCACTTCATTTGTACTTCTGATTCCAGCATTATTTTTGAATTTTACTTGGCCTTTTTTGAAATTGCCACACCCAACAATGGACTATATTCCTTCTCTACCATGGTTTGGTGTGGTTACATTAGGTATTTTTCTTTACCACCAGGGTTTTCACAAATTAGATACCTCTAAGATTCCATTTAAAGGACCAATAATATTTATGAGTAAGCATTCACTAAAAATATATATAATTCATCAACCTGTGCTATTTTCCGTTGTTTACTTGACCTACAAATATTTTAGAAATTAACTCGATAAATGTTAAATACTTAGAGTTTTTTTGTTAAAATACTCTCAAAGAGAGCCTTATGAATATAGAAAAAATTGAAAAAACAATTGGCGGCCTAAAATTCGCTGTCTTAATAATATTATTATTCTCAGTCCTAATGATAATAGGAACTTTTTTAGAAAGTTACTACGGAACAGAATTTGCTGGAAAAGCACTATATAAAACGATCCCTTTTATGGGACTACAGTTTTTGATGTTTTTAAGTATTTTCTTTGCATTTTTATTAAGATTACCGGCAAAAAAAAGATTGTATGGTTTTTACGTAATTCATACAGGTCTAATAATTATTGCAGCAGGCTCATTTATTACTTACTACGCTGGGGTTGATGGCAATATAACCTTAGTTCCTAATACTCCCACTAATAAAATTAGCTTGTCAGAAAACCAATTAAAAATAACTATTCCTGAACAAAACAAAGAAATTACTTATGATTTACCCAATTCTGCCTTTTCTAAAAATTTAAATGATAAATTTGAAAATATAAAAATACTTAGATACTACCCATTTTCTAAAAATAATTTTGCATGGAAGAAATCAACAAAAGATTATTCACGAATTGGAGACGTACACTCTTCACAATACTTACTCGCTAACGATAGACTAAGTGAAAACTTAACCTTAACTATGCACCCTGAATCTTTTGATTTTAAAAGCTCTCTTCAAATGGGACCTTTAAGTGTTCACTACCTTCCTAAAAAAATGGGGGAATGCTTCAAAATTAAAAGCAAATCTTCTCTAATAATTTGGGATAGCCAGATTCAAAATTGCTACACACCAGAGTCTAAGGGTATTGAGGTAAAAAAGACTTCATCTGGCCTAGATTTTTTGGCCTTTAGGGACGGTGACCAAGTCATAACTTTTATCCCAGCAAAGTCTCCTTATCCTTTTGATAGAGAACTTAAGGGGAATATTAAGTCAAAATTTAAAATTTTTGATAAAAAGATGTTCACTCAAGGAAGACACTTATTTACCTTTGGTAAATTAGTTTCTTATTACGATGAGCCAGATTGGATCGTCGAAGAACTAGAAATAAAAGGTAGGCCAATTCAATTACCATGGATGGGGTTCGAATTGAGACTTGAAGATCATTCTGAAAATGAGGTTCCAACATTAGTACCAGAGTATACATTACCAATTCAATCAGAAGGCAGTGTGATTGTAGGAAACCAAAAATCTGTGGAAATTGAAGTTCAAGGTATAAAATATTGGATTACAGATCAAAGGCCATTGGCCCTAATGATAAATGGCATTAAACACGAATTTAGAGTTGCTCAAAAAGAGATAAAGCTTCCTTTTGAATTTTCTCTCAACAGATTTAAAATGGATAAGGATCCTGGAACGAACTCTCCAGCTAGTTATGAAAGTTTTGTAAGATTATTTACTGATAAAGGGCCTAGCATTCATCACATTTATATGAATAATCCGTTAAAATATTCTGGTTTTACTTTTTATCAGGCTTCATACTTTCAAACGAGACAAGGTCAATATGGAAGTATTTTAAGTGCAAATGTTGACCCCGGAAGACCATTTAAATATTTAGGCTCTCTATTTTTAGTGTTTGGCTCAGCCTGGCATTATGTTCTAAACAGAAAGAAAAATAAAAAGAAGGAAGAACAAACATGAAAACAATAATTGCTATTTTACTCTCTTTAGTTTCATTTATTAGTTTGGCGCAAAAAAATTCTAACACATATTTTTGTAGTGAAAATTTAGGAAAATTGCCCATTCAACAAAATGGAAGGGTTAAACCTTTATATGTTCATGCTAACGAAAATTTAAAGTTTATGACCGGTAAATCAAAGTTTAATGGATTTAAAAGTGTAACTGCCTATTGTTTATTATCTCTTAAAGCTTATGAAATCCCTCAACCGATAAAACTTCAAGCAAAAATTGAACATATTGATTTAAAAAAGTTTTTCAATTTAAAAGAATCACAGCATTTAATTAGTTTTGATGAATTATTAGAGCGAAAACAAGATCTTAGATTTGAAATAGTAAAACAAAAATCTCCAAACGCTTATAAAAAGGCCCTACAGAAAGCTTTTAACAAAGCAAGTCTTTATGAGGACATGATAAGTGCGAGAAACTGGACCCTTCCTTCTGATGCTGACGGAGTAATAAACTGGGTACCATTATTGACTGAAATTAATATGGCCGATATGAAAAACTTAATTAGCACTCCCAAAAATATTGAAAATAAAATACTCGAATTAAAGAAAAATTTTGACTTAAAAAACCCTAAGCACACATACAATTCAGAATATACTTTTTCAAAATTAAAACTTCCTCGATGGATATTAATACTAACTTTTATAGGTCTGCTTTTAACTGTTCTAATAAGAAATCAAATCCCTGGTCTTTCATTAGCAATTATAACAGTAATAGTTCAAACAGTTTATATTACATTTAGAATTTATATATCCGGACGAGCTCCAATTACTAATATGTATGAAACAGTCTTATTTTCAGGGTATGCTAGTTTAATATTAGCGTTAGTTATTGGTCACTTCAAAAAAGAGAAACTATTTATTGTAGTAGGACTTTGTTATAATTTGTGTACCGCTTTCATGATTAATTTCTCAGGAGGGATGCTAAGCCCATCGATTGGTCCATTAGTTCCAGTACTAAGAGACAATTTCTGGCTCTCAACTCACGTTACATGTATTATCGTTTCTTATGGTGCACTTGCCTTAAGTTGGGTTATGGCCAATATAGTATTGATTAAATCTAAACTTAATAAAATTACAAATGAAGATTTAACTTACTATTCAAACCTTATTTATACATGTCTTAAATATGGAACGGTTCTGCTGGGAGCTGGAATAATTCTAGGTGGAGTTTGGGCCGATTATTCATGGGGTCGATTTTGGGGATGGGATCCGAAAGAAACCTGGTCTCTCATTGTATTTTGCTTATATATTGCAATTTTACACGGAAGATATACCAATTGGATTCCTAAAAAAAGATTTGTGCCATTAGTAGCTCTCGCATTCCTTAGTGTAATGATGGCCTGGTTTGGGGTTAATTATATATTAGCGACAGGCTTACATTCTTATGGTTTTAGTGAGGGAGGAGCTATCTTTTTAGGTTCATTCTTCTTAATTCAATTTATAATTTTAGGCTGGAGTTTAATTCCAAATTCAAGTGAAGCTACTTAAAACTTAACTTGCAAGTTTTATTTTATCAGAACTTGCACTTGGTAAAGTGATTACGACTTGAAAACCTTCACCTTTAAATGAAGATAAAACTTCAATAGTTCCCCCGTGAGATTCGATTATATTCTTTGAAATAGGAAGACCTAGGCCCGTTCCTTTGCCTACATCTTTAGTTGTAAAAAATGGTTGGAAAACTTTTTCTTTTTCATCTATTACCAGCCCTGGCCCTGTATCTTTAAAATAAATATTCACAAAATCACCTAAGTTTTTAATCTCAATACTTATATTTCTATTCCCATCGTAATCATATAAAACATCATAACTATTTGTTAAAAGGTTTAATACAACTTGAGCAATTTCACTAGCATAGCAACTAATATAAATACTCTCATCACCAGTATAGTCTATTTGAATTTTTTTGAATTGAAATTTTTGAGTTGTAAGATTTAAAACACTTTTCATAATTTTATCTAAGGAATGTAATTGTTGCATATCCATAGACTTTTCTTTCAATAAACCTTTAAGCCCACTTACAATTTTTCCAATTCTGTTACCTGTTTCAGAAATTTTATCAACATAAGAAAGAAGCTTTTTATCTTCTTCAGATAAAATTTTCGATAATTTTTTATTTATTAGCTGTGTAGACATTTGTAATACGGTGAGAGGATTATTTAATTCATGCGCTAAACCGGCAGCTATTTCACCTAATGATGCCATTTTAGAAGCATATATGGACTTTGCTCTCTGTTCTTCAAGCAATTTTCCTCTTTCAATTACCTTTAACTCAAGGTTAACAATCATCTCTTCTGTTTCTCTTTTAATATTCCATTTTTCAGTTTTTGAAAGTGCTATTTGCTTCAGCACATTTCTATGTACAGGTTTTCTCATAAATAAAAGTTTGTCAGAATGACCAATTCTATGAACTTCATCATCCCAATCAAAGTTTTTCTTTGCTGTCCATAACACAAATTCAATATGAGGATGTTTTTCCCAAGACTTAAGTAATACATCTACTCCATAGGTATTTTTATTTCCAATATTTAAATCTATAAAAACTAAACTATATGGATTACCTTCAGACTGGGCCTGATCAATTAGCTTTAGGCCCTCTTCACCTGAATAAGCAGAAGTAATAGAGTATTCAATATAGTTTAGTTTGTTTTTCACTATTAAGGCATCAGTCGAATTAAAGCCGCAGAGATGCTCTTTTACATACTCATGGACTTTAGAGTCACAATCTATGATAAGAATATTTCTATTAAAAGCTTTCATAAACCTCTTATTGAATTATTTATTACTCAACTTTTCGGGAAATAAAAATTTGGCCTGATAGATTTTAATTTAAGAAATATTAAGGTCAATACTATAAAAACAACTACTTACGGTTTATTTTCAGTTTATTTTTACAATATATTCAAAGAAGGAGGGCCTTTTAGGCCCTCACTATAAATTTAGAAATTTTCAAATGGATTTACTTGTTGTTGCATTAAAATTTTAACCATTTCATGATCACTTACAGATTCGAAATAACCGACTAATGCCCCTTCGGTAATTCTTTGCTTATCATAAAAAGATTTAATGAAATTATATGCTAGACTTTTAACAAAACCAGGAAGAGTTACAAAGCTTAAACCTAACTCTGCCAATTGCAATAGCGTTCTTTGCATTAAAACTTGGTTTGGTTTGTCATAATTAAAGGCTATTGCAGGCATAGTATTAAACATATGCTGACCATCGTATAAATTTACGATTACTTTTTCTTCTTTGTACTCTACTGTTTGAAAAGCATAATTAGGTCTGTTCATAAATTTAGTATACATTGGTCTAGATGCACGTAATTTTGAATTGGCCACTCTAACATTCGCATAAAACTTTGTGGCTCCATATTTATACCAATTTGTAACAGCATTATTAGATTCCCAAATTGCAAACCATGGAATTCTAGATTCATAAACTGAAGAATATGCAAAATCTACTTCAGCTTTTGTAAGTCCTAATTCTTTTGCATCATAATTTTCAAAATAATGTAGAAGCATATTTTGATGAAATAGTCTTCTTTCTCTAATTAATTTCTCAACCTGAACAATTACGTAACTGGCAGTATTTAGCAAAGGCACTGTTGATAAAGATTTCTTAGCAAAGTTTAATCCCCATCTTACAACCTGATAAGTTGCGTTTCTTCTGTAAAAAAATCTAGGTGAATTCGGCGCACTCAGTACTAGTGGTGAAATATTTAAAAGTGCAGATGAAAGTTTATTTTCATAGGTATTAATAACTCTTTTGAAATTATAATTATCAAAAATTTTATCAACATCAACATTTTTTAAGGCCTCAAGAGAATCAATAATTAATTTCATATCCCCTTCAGAAGCTACATTATGACTTTCTCCGAAAACTTCTCTTACAAATTCAGAGTAATCAGATTTTTCGTTTAATCTAATTTGTTCCTTTTTAATATGGTCCTTTAAATGTTCAAGATATGGTTTAATTTCAAACTTGAAAGTTAAAAAACGATCTTCAATGGCCAAAAGCTTTCCATTATTGTCTCTTGTAATTTTAAATCTTTTTTCAAATGAAGCTGGTGAAGCGAATACACTTAAAGAAAAGAGCATCATAAATAGCATTGCAAAAATTTGCTTAATCATTATAATTTCCTCCTGAAATTTCAGTAACTCTAATATTTTAGTATCAATTCAAAAAAGCTTCATTAATTGTAAGAAAAGAATAGATGAGCACTTTAGTTTGATTTATTCAAAATAATAAATAGACAAGTAAATAACTGTCTCTTATACACATCTGACGCTGCCGACGATAGAGCTCGTGGGG
>CAXHCD010000023.1:0-51201 GCA_964015265.1 uncultured Oligoflexia bacterium | reverse complement strand
CCACGAGCTCTATCGTCGGCAGCGTCAGATGTGTATAAGAGACAGACTTTATACAAAAGATTCCATTTAAAACTGCTTTTTTATTTTTTACGCAATATTTTTTGAATAGCTCTTGATTGTTTTTATACAACTTGGCCAATTCCATAGAATTTAAATTATTTAACTCTCTCGAAACATTTGAATCAACCATACTCATAATATCCACTTTTTTTCCATAAAAAAATGCCCTATTGGCCATGATTGAAATTACTGGATGATTTAATGTGTGATTGATGACTGATCCTGTTCCAACTATCATTTGAGTTTTCTTATTGTCCATAATTTTTAAAAACTGAAGTACTGATAATTCTTGAGGTATATTAGATCGTTGCAAAGCTGTTGTTATGGGATCTTCTTTAAAACGTTTCTCATTTATTTTAAATGATATTTTGCTTTTACTACTTACAAATAATAAATCGTTAGCTCCTCCAGAATAGAGTTGAATATAATTAAATTGAGTATAAAGATTATTAATTATTGTTTTAATAATACTAGGGTCCATAGAATATGTATGAATCCACTGGATATAAATGCCTTTTTCATTTAAGTTATTAGATACAAGTTTATAAAACTTAGGTGTGTATAAATTCTCTACCCCAACTACCCAAGGATTACTTGGCTCAGCTGAAATAATGTCATACTTATAATTTTTCTTCGAACTAAAAAAACGGAAAGCATCTGTTTCATGAGTCTTTATTTTTTTATTGTTAATCATATCAAAATTACTTTTTGAAAAATACTTACCTGTCTTAATAACCATAGGAGAAATTTCAATTTGATCAACGAGGGAGACATCATCTAAAGCACCTAAAAGTCCAGATGTAATACCTAGACCTTGTCCAATGACAGCAGCATTTAATTTTTCATTATTTTCATTAAATACATATGGATAAATTGCAGCAAGACTCATTGTCGCATAATCATTCAAATTTCCTGTTGAGCCATCACTTTTTCCGTTCGTAACAATACTTCTACTTTCTTTATTTGAAACAACAGTGACAGTTGTATTAGGTCCATCCTCAAAAAATAAAATATTTTCTTTTTTATAATTTGATGTAATTTTTTGAACTTTAAAATGTTTTCCCGTTTGTACTCTTGTTCTAAATAATCCAACCCAATGAGACTCTCTTCCTAAAGGTATTAAAATAATTAAGCATAAAATAAAAACCGTAGGTAAATGAGCAAGTTGATTGTAATTTTGTTTTACTAAAACAAAAGTTAAACAACACAGTAGTAAAAGTATAGAAAGAATAAAAATACCTTCTAAATTTAAAAAATACAAAAACAAATGACCAAATAAAAAAGCTCCAACTATAGTTCCGAGAGTATTAAAAAAATAAACTCTTCCACAAATAACACCAACTTCATCTCCCGATCTATTAATTAATGAATATGCCATAGGAATCATTCGACCAAATGAAAGAATTGAAGGAAGTAATATTAGGCACATAGTTAAATAAACTAAAAAATAATACATCCAAAAAGAGCCAATTGAATCTGAAAACATAACTCTATAATTACTAAATATTGTCGGCCAATATGGAATTGAAATATAAGCTAATACAAAGAAAAAAAGTAATTTTTGAATTTCAAATACAATATCTCTAATGGTGTAGTTCTTCTTTAAAAGAGAAATAGGTCCATAACCTAGACCTAAAATAAATATTGAAAGAATCATTGGAAATACATAAATATTCATTCCAATTGCAAGACCAAGTGATCTAACACTTAAAACTTCAAAAGTTAGCGAAACGCAACCAGTAATTCCTACAAAAGCATATATGAACTTTGAGCTCAATTTATTTTCTACAACAGGAATAGATTCATTAAAATGGATATCTCTATTATCTTTTGCAAAGAAATAAAAAATACCAATAATAATATTAAATAGACCAGTTAAAATAATTGAGTTTTTTAAACCCACACTGCCAATCAAAAACAAACCTAGGAAAACTCCAAAGAATGCTCCAATTGTATTAATTCCGTATACTTTAATATGTGAGTCATTAACTTCTTTTATATTATTTGGTAAGTAGGCCGTAAGAATAGGAATTGTTCCACCCATTAAAAAAGTTGGAATCAATAATGCAAATATAGTTACAACTAAATCTATTAAAAAGTTTCTAGGTGTACTAAAGACGATTTTTTCTAATAAAGTAAAATAGCTTGGAAATAAAATTACATACATTCCAATTGCAAATTCAATATATGAATACGTTCTTAATAGTTCATTTTTCTTAATATACTTTTGAGTAACTCGTCCCCAGAATTCATAACCAGCGGCCAATCCAAGTAAAAATACACCCACAATTAACGATATTGATCTTGATTCACTACCTACTAAATAGGACAAATATTTTTGCCAATAAGTTTGATAAGCAAGCCCTGTTGCCCCAGTAAGAAATGACGTAGCTAAAATTAACATTTTTAACATAAAAAATACCTTTAAAGAACAATCTTAATTATACTATTTGCTATTATAAACTGACTTACACAGAATAGGTATTACCTGACCATTAATATCAAGATAGGAGAATTTTAAATGAAATTAATTACGCTTTTTGCTTTCTTATTATCAACACAAGTCTTCGCATTAAATGTCGCTACTACTGCTCCAAACTTTAAACTCATGGGGGATGATTCTAAAACACACACTTTAAAAGAATATGCTGGAAAAATTGTCGTTCTTGAGTGGTTTAATGAAGGTTGTCCATTTGTAAAAAAACATTATGAATCAAATAATATGCAAAAACTTCAAGAAAATTACACTAAAAAAGGGATTATATGGCTATCTATAATTTCATCTGCTAAGGGAAAACAAGGTTATAGAACAGTTGCTGATGTTTCAAAGATACAAAAAAAATGGAATATAAAATCTTCAAATATCTTATTTGATCCAGAAGGAAAGGTAGGAAAGCTTTATGGTGCTAAAACTACTCCTCACATGTTTATTGTAAATAGAGAAGGGAAAATTGTTTATCAGGGAGCGATTGACAGTAAAGCATCGACTGATCCGGCAGATATACCAAGCTCTACAAATTATGTAGATCAGGCCTTAAAACAAGTTATGTCTCATCAGAAAATAAAAGTTGGCCGTACTTCGCCTTATGGTTGTTCAGTAAAATACTAAAATCTTAAGAGGGAAGAGTTTTCTTCCCTCTCTTACAAACTTTTTAAAAATTTTTCTACAGATGTTACAGCACTTCCTATAATATGTTCGTCAAATAGATTTGAAATTGAAGTTTGATCAATATTAAATTCTACTTTTCTACAATTACTTGGAACCATTTGAACAAATCCCGCAGCAGGATAAACTTGTCCAGAAGTACCAATAGAAATAAATAAATCACACTCTCTTAGGGCCTTTTCAATTTCATTCATTTGAAACGGCATTTCACCAAACCAAACTATATGTGGTCGATATTTTGATTCAACACTTAAATCCTCTTCACATTTAATGACTTCATACGTTTCAATATGTCGGGCCTTAAGAAGTTCTCCATGCATATGAATTAAATTTTGAGATCCAGCTCTTTCATGAAGATCATCAACATTTTGAGTAACTATAAGGAAATTTCCATCGAAGTCTTTTTCAAAATTTGCTAATGCTTCATGAGCAACATTAGGTGTAACTTCTTTTAATTGTCTTCTACGTAAGTTATAAAATTCATGCACCAATTTTGGATTTAAAGCAAAAGCTTGAGGTGTGGCCACATCTTCAATACGGTGCCCTTCCCAAAGTCCATCATCACCTCTAAAAGTTTTGATACCAGACTCTGCTGAAATTCCAGCTCCAGTTAAAACTACTATGTTTTTATAAATTGTCATTACCTACATGTGCATGAGCTTGAGTGAAACTATAAACAAACACAGCATTTGGATCTCGTTTAACAGCATTTAACTCTTTTTTCATTTCATCAACGATTTCTTTAGTAACTCTATTTTCTTTTATCAATTGATCAGAAGCACTTAATAATAATTCCCCCCAAAACTCAATGATTTCTTGTCTTTTATCGGGATGTCTGTTGTCTAAATGATAAGTAATAATATTAGTTTTAATTCTTCTAAAACCTTGGGCCATTAACATATTTCCTAATTTTGCTCCGATGAATGGATCTCCCGCACATTCATACTGATAATCATTAAATGCCTGCCAATACTTCCATATGCTTGGAGAATATGGTTCAAGGAAAAAACTATGATTCATAACTTCAGTTACATAAATTGGAGCACCTGGATTTAAAACTCTTCTCACTTCACTAAGAGCTCTAGAAGGATCAGGTATATGCTCTAGAACCCAACACAAATATGCGCCATCAAAAGTTTTTGATTTAAAATCCATATTTGTAGCATCCATTTCTTTAATTTCATACCGACCATTAAAATGAGATAAATTATTTAAATAGCTCTTAGCAGTTTCTAATTGTTTTATATTTAAATCAATTCCGGTAACTTTTAATTTTGGAAATCTTCTCAATAAAATTTCAGTCTGAGCACCAACTCCACATCCAACTTCTAAAATATTTGAACAAGAAGAAAAGTTTATGTCTTTAAAAATAGAATACTCATTAAAATCAGCTTGTTTTTTTAGCCTCTCTTGCTCATTGGAACTAAAGCCATGTAAATATGGAAAATTTTTACCTTCACTCATTTTTAAAACTCCATTGAAAAAGTTACTGGCCCATCATTATGTATAATTAAATCCATATGTTCGCCAAATTGACCAGTTTGCACTTCTATTTTTTTTTCTTTAAATTTTTCACATAAATCCATAAACAAATCATTTGCTTCAGTTGGTTTCATTGAGTTATCAAAGCTAGGTCGATTTCCTTTTTTCCCATTCCAACTCAATGTAAACTGACTTACACATAGTAGTTTACCACCTGTTTCAATAATTGACTTATTCATTTTTGCGTTTTCATCTTCAAAAATTCTTAAATTTAATATTTTGTTTACTGATTTTTCAATACAATCTTTATCGTCATCTTTTTCAAAGCATATTAATAGAACAAGCCCATGATCTATTTCGCCAACTACTTGTCCGCTCACTAAAACTTTTGATTCTAAGGCCCTTTGAACTACAATTTTCACAATTTAATGTCCCGCGAATTCCGTTAAAGCATGAAATTCAATTCCATAATCCTTTAATTTATCCCCTCCTTTAACCTCAGGAAGGTCTACAATAAAGCAAGCTTCGACGATTTCTCCTCCTACTTTCTTAATCAAATTTGCGGCCCCCAAGCATGTCCCTCCAGTAGCGAGTAAATCATCTACAATTAAGACTCTTTGTCCTTTTTCTATAGCATCTGTATGAATTTCCATTTCATCAGTTCCATATTCTAATTCATATTCTTCGCTAATTGTCTGACTTGGAAGTTTACCTTTCTTACGGATGGGAACAAAACCTACTCCCAACTGGTAAGCAATTGGTGCTCCTAATATGAACCCTCTGGCCTCAATTCCAACCACTACATCAATTTTCATATCTTTATATCTTTTAACAAATAAATCAATTGTGTCTTTAAATCCTTGAGGATCTTTAATTAAAGTGGTGATATCTCTAAACATAATTCCTTCTTTAGGGTAATTTGGAATTGTTCTAATTTTAGATTTTATAGGCATGCAAAACTCCTGCTATTTAAATTATATTCTAGTCTATTTTAAATTCTTCTTCTTTTTTCATTTAATTCTCATTAACATAAAAGAAAGGAATATATACCATGAATAACTCAGCAATTCTATTAGGCATACTCCCATTAATACTATTTGTAATAGTCGATTCATTTGCAAGTCTTAAAGCTGCCCTTATAACTGCAATTATTGCGGCACTCCTTGAAGGAGTCATGTCAATTTACTTTTTTAAAGAGCTGGACTTTGTAACAGGTTTTTCAATTATTCTTGTTATTCTAACAGCACTTATTTCTTATAAGAAAAGAAATGATAAATTTATAAAATTCCAACCTGTCATACTTAGTGGTGTTTTAGGAGTTATCTTTATAATTTCATACTATATGGGTCACCCCATAATTTATGAAATGATGACAAAATATGCACACCTTTATCCTCCTGAGTTAAAATCCCAAATGACTCATCCTATAATGATTGAACTCTTCAAGCTATTTACTCTTATTTTTGGATACGGTCTTTTTGTACATGGAGCATTAACCGCTTGGGTTGCTCTAAAATTGTCTAATTGGTGGTGGATTGCCATGAGAGGGATAGGCTTTTATGCCATCATGGGCCTTTCATTTTATATTACTAGATCAATCGTAATGAGCTAATAGAGAAGCCTGCTCAAAAAAAAGTAACGCATCGCAAAGCCTCATTGTTTTACCTAGTGAATAAAAAACGTTATCATTTTGCTATGAAAGTTAATAGCTCGAAGATAAATATAGGAATTATTGGAGCGGGCATCAGTGGAATGGCCACTGCCATATGTCTAGCAAAAAAGGGCTATATAATTACTTTGTTTGATCCTAAATTTGGTTCAGATAAAAAAGCATCTTATTCCCGACCCCATATTTATTTAAATCCATTCGTTAATATTATAGAAAAATTATTTCCAAATATTTTAGCAGCAGCTCTTGAAATGGGGGCCCACAAGTATTCTCTGGCCGATTTATTAGAAAATTTAAAAATAAATAATGAGGTGGACTATATCCCTCATGATGAAGATGAAAATTCTAGATTTCTATGTGTGAATAGAAAAATCGTCGAGCAATTATTTGAAAAACAAATTTCTAATACTGATGACATTAAAGTAATTAAAGAAAAAGTGATTGATTTTCAAGAACAAGAAGATAAATTCAAGGTAAATTCTCAATTCAAATTCGACTACATCATAAACACAACCCAATTATTTAATAGCCATAAAAAATTTGGACCTAAATTTGAAAATATCACTTTATTTTTTGAATATGATGATACTACACCTAAGAGTCTAAGGAATTTAAAATATATTGATACAACTTTTGGACAAGCAGGAATTTATCCAGCTGAAAACTTAAAAGGTAGTATCTCTCTTACAACAAAAAAGCTTTCTAAAATTGATTCAAAAGAAAAGTTTTTGAAAGTCATTTTCGAAAATAAAGATCTTACCAAGTACAAAAAGTATTTAAAATTTGAAGATCAAATTTATATATGTAGAAACTTATCTAATTCAATTTGTATAAATAATAAAAAAGAATCCCATAAGTTTTTTAACCTGGGAAACGCGATTCTTATTGAAAACCCAGAAAATGGCAGAGGTCTTTCATATGCCATGATGGAAGTTGAAAATCTTGACAAGGTATTTCCTCATAAAGCTTTATACACAAATTTTGTAAACAATTATATAATACCTGAGTGGAAGAAAGCCTTAGTTAAAGATAAACATCCGTTTATTATGAAGTTGTTAAAGTACCTTATCTCTCCGATAATAAAAAATGATGCTGATATGTTTAGAAAGTTCTTTAAAGTCTTTCAATTGCAATCAAATGTATTTAATGTCATCAACCTTCCTCTTATTAAAAGTATTATCGACTCAATATTTAAAATTAGATTGATTGAAACTTTTCACATTTTATCAATTCCTATTTTTTCATTAATTATTGCAGCAAAAAATGATGTATTAAATCTCTACAATGAAAACTTGATAATTTTTATACTTGCAATGTTTTTTCAAATATTAAGCTCATTTTGCATAAATGATTTAGTCGATTACAAAAATGATTTAAAAAATCCGAGAATGAGCTTAAATAATTATAGATCAAAAGGTTTCTTATACTTTGCATTCTTCTCAACATTATCGTTATCAATGTATTTTTCTTATAATTTAAACAAAAGCTTTTTTGGCCTTATAAGTTGGATGAACCTTCTTTCTTTTGCTTACTCATCAAGAATTATTCGCCTAAAGGAAACAAGTTACTTTCCACCTTTAATTCATTTTATAATGGGAGTCCTTTATTCATTAAGTTATATTTTTGTATATAACAAATATACTCAATCAAATATTTTTATTTCCGTAATTTGGGGTTTTTTACTGGCATCTGCAAGTATTACGAATGAATTAATTGATAAAGATATTGATGACTCAAAGAAAAGTTTTATAAAACTGGTTGGAGTATCCAATTCACTAAATATAGTATTTTGGATTCAAATATCTTCTCTATTATTATTTTTAGTTTATAGCATGTCTTATGAGTACATATTGAGTACCATGACAATTTTAATAAGTTTAATTTTATTAATTGTTAAGTCATTCTCTTACTCTAATCTTGAACATCAATTTCATTTTATAAAACTTAGAAACTATTATAGAAAAGTTTTTTCTCTAGTATTTTTAATTGTATTGGTTGAGGGACTTCTCTGATACTTCTTCATGATACTCACTATCTTGATTAACTTCCCAAGCATCATATACGTCTTCTTCCAAGATTGATTTAACTGTTAAATGAGAAGTTAGCATTGAGTGATCTTGATTATTATATTTGTGTAAGCCAGCTCTTCCAACACAGAAAAGGTTTTGAAAATTAATATCTAAATACTTTTTAATTAATTTAATTTTTTCTTCATGACTATCGCTATAAATAGGATACGCTTTTGGCTGTCTTATAACAAAACTATCAAAGACAAATTGTTTTTTTGATAATCCTAGTATTTCAATTTCTTTTAAAGCAATATTTTTTAATATACTATCATCTAAATTCCAAAAACTATCATTTTCATTACAAAAATACTCTAATCCTAAACAAGTATAAGCATCATTAGGACTCATATGTGGGGACCAGTTCTTATAATTTTGAATTCGTGAAACCTTAACCTTACTATCGTGAATATAAATCCATTGATCTTTAAATAAGTCTCTATCTTCAACTATTAAGCCAACTAATAAATGTGACCTATATTTAAGAGAGTTAAATGCATTTTGTACTTGAGAAGATCTTTTAGGATCTTCAATAATTTTACCTAATAATGAAAGAGGTGTTGAAGAAATTAAATTTCGACAAGAACAAATAGTTTCAATTCCTTCTGAGTTAACATAACGAACTTGATAAAGCTCACCTATTTTTTTTACACCAACAACTTTTTGTCCAAGTAAAACATTTCCTTCCATCTGATTTATTTCTTCCTGAACTTTTTCCCATAATTGACCTGGACCTTTTCTAGGATACTTAAATTCTTCAATCATTGATTTTACTGTACCAAATTTAAATGGAAGCATCTTTAAAGCTGCTGCAATTAAACTCATACCTTTTATTCGTTGATCGGCCCATGAAGAACTTAATTCAGAACATTTTATTCCCCATATTTTTTCGGTGTATGTTTTAAAAAACATTGAATAGATTTCTTTTCCAAATTTTTTAACAAACCAATCTTCTAATGTTTCAACTTTTTTTGTGAACTTAAGATTTGAAAAGATATATGAAAAAATGCAAGATATAGTTTTTTTTAGTCCTAAATTTTTAAAAGTTATAAATGCTTTTAATGGATAGGGATAATACTTTCCATTGTAAAAAATTCGAGAGATTCGGGCCCTGGTTAAAAACTCATCGCCCAATATATTTTTCCAAAAATTATTTACAAAATCATATTTTGAAAAAAACCGATGCCCTCCAATATCAACAAGAAATCCTTTATAAGACTCAGTTCTTGAAATACCACCCACTTGAATTGGATTCATCTCTAAAACCAGGGGTCTTCGACCTTCTTTGGCCAAAAGATAAGCAGCATAAAGACCAGCTGGCCCAGCGCCAATAATTATTTCTTCGTAGTATTGTTTCACTAGTAAATGCTAACTTTAAATGGGCAGCTTGTACAGGCCAATATACAGACAATGCGCAGCAATGAATCTCAAAAGTTTAATGGTAAATTTGAACCTTTCTTTAAATACATAAAGCTCTTATCAAAGTCTCTAATATCTAAACGAGGAGGTATATATGGCCTTTCAGTCGCTTCCTTAAAGCTCTCTGTAAACTTAGCTTTTAAAATTATAGGTTCGTATCCAAACTTTATTAAAATCTCATTGGCCATTTTTCTATACTTTTCATCAATTGGAACATTACCTTCTTTAAATAACGCAATTCGAGCATTTAACCCCAGTGATCGATATGAATTTAATCCCTCATATCTTGGGATAGAGATATCTTGAGTATCTATAGGCTTAGATTTATCAAATGGCCTTGTAGAATCATATAAGGGTTGACCTTCATATCTGGCAATGGAGCTAAAACCTAAGGCAGAAATAATTGCACCTTTAAGATCAAATCTTTGAGGTAAACTTTCAATAGAATCTAAGTTTTCCATTAGAACTTCTAATGAAATTTCTCCATTAGCAGCAGCATTGGTTAATAATATAAATTTATCTCTTGGCCCAATTGAAATTTCATCTGTTGAGTTATGGCCATTTAACTTTCTAACAATTTGATCATTAATAACCTTTGGATACTTTTCTCGTTGTCTACTAATTACACCAAAATTATTTTGACCAAATCTAACGTCATAAACTTTTTCAGACTTTTCATCAGATTTTTTTAAATTATCTAATTCATCAATTTCTAAGATTGATAAAAGTTTATTCTGAGCACTATTTTGGTATTTAGTCGTTGGAACTTTTGCGTCTTGTTCTTGACTATAAAATTGCGCCAATTGATTTCGTCCTAAGAATTTATCTGCCCCCACGGAAGAATATGTGATGATTGTTGATAAGATTGAGTCTTCTGAGTCTTTATCAAGTAAAGTAGATTGAATCTTATTTAAATAATCATTACTCATTTGAGAGTTTCCTAATAAACTGAGTTTAAATATTTCTAAAAGCTCTTTTTTTGTAGAATTATCAATTTCATTGGAGTTCAAACTTTCAAAGGCCCTTTGAGAAATATATTCTATATCAGAAGTTGAAACATTCTCTATATTTTCAAAATATGTTCTTAACTCATAAGCAAATAAATCCGTATTCTTACCTTTAACTAACTTTTCAAAAAAGTTATCAGTTAATGATTTTATATATCGAGAACTCTGTTCATCATCATTATTATTTATGGAAATAACAACTTGGTTATACAAATCTAAGCTTTCTTTTAAATAGAATTTTTCAGCAGCACTTAATTCATTTTGCTTTGCATACTCTTTTAGATCTATAATTATTGAATTTAATCTATCTACAGTTATTTTACCTAATATTGGTTCATTAATATTTTCAAGTCTTTCAATCTGAGATCTAAGTCCCAATAAAGAATTAAAAAGGTATAGTTTACGCTCTTGTGGGACAAGTTGATTTTGAGTAGCTTTAGAGTAATATAAAATTTCAGCTGAAACTTCACTCCTAAGTGTTTCAAACTCCCCATCTCGTGATTTTTCATTAGATGCATATTGATTTCGAAGTAAAGGTAATAATCTATCTACTAATTCTTTTCTTCTATCTACACTTAATTGGCTTAAAGTTAATGAAAAATTATTCGTAAATCCATTACCATCATTAATTAATGAGCTCAATTCTTCTTTTTTATCTTTGTCTTTTAATTTGCCCAATGCTTCAAACAAATAAGTTTTTATTAGATTTTTTTCTTCATCAGAAGATTTTTCTAAAGTCCATTTGGCCACCTCTATGATAAGATCTTGTATATATTCTTTACCAAATTGATCATATAGTGATAGTTCTGTTAATAAGAATAAGGGATTAACATTTTCATAAATTGGATCAATATAACTTTTAACAAATGTAACTTTGTTTTGATCATTTTCTGACTCGAAAACTTTTTTAGTTGTTATTCTTAGTAGAGAAAATTTCTTATGATCAGTATTTGGAAGGTAAAAAGAGTTGTCAACTGGACCTAAGATCTTTTCATTTATTAAAAATAAATTCCCTTCATCAAAATATGATCTATAAACCTTTGCAGTAGAATTACTAAACCCAATACCACCAGCTTGCTCGAATACTCCCCCTCCCATTCCACTATTTAACCCAAAAGAAGAAGCTCCTATATTAACAGGTTGGTTTGCAGTTAAGGTGACAGCATTATTTGAGGAATCTTCTATTTCATCCTCAAGTTCGATACTACTAGGCAATGACTCTTGAAATAAATTATCTAAACTTCTGCCTGCAAAAATATCTGTCAACTTTATATCTGAATTAAATTGTTCAATTTTTTTGCTATCAGATTCATCAAAATTATCACCACTAAACTGATCTGCTCCTAGAATTTGAGTTTCCCAGTCCCGACTAATATCACTTTTATTAATTGAAAATTTTATTAAATCTTTTAAGTCTAAAACATCATGATTTTTTTGTTTCATTGCCTTTAATTGAGAGCTTAGTGTTACATTCCACATTCTTAAATTAATATCATCTCTATTAGTTTTTTCAACAAAACTTATAACTTCATCAAAATCACTTATACTTAATCCTTTTGAAATTTGATCAATAATATAATATTTTTCAATTTCTATATCATAACCAGAACTATCTAGAGGAACAGGTTTTAAAAAATCTGGAGCATTGTTAAAACCTCTTGTAGTAAGATCATCTATATTTGAAAATCCATTAATTGAACGAATCTTACTTCCAAGATTTTTCAATATTTTTTTCTTTGAATTATTACTTCCTACTTGTCCAATTGCTAAGGCCAAGCCTAAAAGATTTCCTTTGAAATATTTTGCGGATTCTAAAACTGAATCTAGTAAGTTTGATTCAACTAATTTCAATGCTGCAAGTATTTGATCATTATTTTTTACTTCTTCTGATAAAAGCAATCTTCGCCCTGAATTGTAGCTAATATATGGTTTCATTATCTTTTCAAAGTATTTTTCAATTGCTACTACTTTTTCATGAGGAGTTAAAATATCATTATCGATTATAGATCTAGTAAATGTATAAAAATTATCATTAAGAAGTTTTTCTTTCTGTTGAATTTGATCATTTAACTCTTTTGCATACTTAGAATCTGTCTCCATATAAGAAGAGTTTTGAATTGTTAACTCTTCTGAGTCTAAATGTGAAATTATATCTAATATTTGTCTATTACCAATATTTTCAATCTTTATATCTTTTGCCCTTTCAACAACAAGAAAAGCACTTCTATTGTATTCTTTTAATCTTTCTATTGATTTTTCTAAATCTTTTTTATCTAAATCATCTTCATGGTTTATTTCGCACTGATAACACTTATCAAATAATCTCGCAATTTTCATTCCAACTTGAAAATATCTTTTATTGAGTATTGTTTTCTCTTCTTCCGAAGTCGCTTCATCTATTTGCTTTGAAAAATCATCTTTAATTCTTTTCAATTGAATTACTTCATCATCATCTGATTTAATTACATTTTCATAAAACTCAGAACTAAAATCCACATCAATATCTTTTCGATAATTTAATATTCGTAAAAAATCTTTTAATGAAATTTCCTTATTTTCAAAACTAGTATTTGCACTTTTCATTAGGTCAAAATATTTTTGATCTGGTTTTAAATCATTTTGCTTGACCATAAAAAACGTTTCATATAGATATTCTCCTCTAGGAAAAAGAAAATCTTGTTTCTCACCAAACTCATTATACATATCTACATAAAAGTTATATAAATCATCCTTTTCTAAACCAATTTCTCCAGTGGCCTGTTGTAAATCATTATTCATATAGGCAAATATCTCAGTATCCGTTAATGTATATTCATAATATCCACATGAAGACATTATTTCAGAGTTAACCTTTGAGCTCTGAAGTAAAATAACGAGCTTACCAGATTTAGAAATTTCTTCTTTCAATTTTGTTTTTATACACATATATCTTTTTGCATATTCATTATTAGTAGCTAAAGAGTTAAAATCAAATTTACTTCTAGAAGAAGAGCTCGATCCAGTAGCATCAACACTTATCCACCCACCTCTATCTTCTAGCCAAATTTCAGATTTACCATGCCCATCTCCAAAAGAAATAATACCACCTTCAGATTGAAACCCCGAAATAGGTCTGGCGGGAATGCCAAAATGTTTACACATAATAGTTATATAGAGAGCATTAAATACATCACAGTCACCCTTGCCAGATTTTAAGAAGTGATCAAGAGATCCTTGATTTGGATTATTTTTGTTCTGGGAAATAAATTGTTTATATCCATTTGCAGTTTCTAGGCTTGTACTATACTCAAAGTTTTTTTCCACCCATTTTTCTACTTCAAGGGCAATATAAAGTTTCTTTTCATCCTCATTAAGTTTGCCAATATTGTTTACTTCTCTTTTTAATTGATCAATGAAGCTAAAAAGATCTGGGTATTTTTTAATATCTAAATCATATGAATCTTTGCAATAAAAGTCCTTATTTACTTTTGTAGCTATAGATAAGTCTTCATTATCTGCTCTTGCGTTCAAATATGATTCGCTAATAATAGTCTGTCCACTATATTTTTGAGGAACACTATATGTATTATTACTAGGGTTATATATCATTTGTGAAGTTATATCCTCACCTGAGCTAAGTTGCACATTAAGTACAATTCCCGTATCGGGGACTAATAAATTTCCGTCTTGAGCAAGTGTTTGTACAATATAAACCGGATCATCAAAGTTTCTAATTTTTTTGGATGCTAATTCTTTTGGACTACCTTCAATATTTTCAAGTCGATTAAAACGCCCAAGACCTTGATATGTCATCGATTTAAAAAATATTGGTTTTGTACTTGAATAAACTCCGATAGTTCCTTTTGAATCACCATAGCTAGCTGAAATTTCAGAATTTAATTTTGTTGTGGTACTTCTAAATTCAGGAAGCTCACTTTCTAATTGCTTCTTTTTAAATAGGGCCAGAAGTTCTTTTTTCTTTTTTTCATTAAGAGTATTATTTATATTTTGCCCATTACTTAAATTTGTAAAAAGCGAACGTAATTCTGAAACTAACGTTTTTCCCTTCAACCGATCATAATCTTTAAAAGGTGATAAGATAAGATCTGACACTGTTTTAGATACGTCAGAATTATTTATGGTTAAAATATTATTTAATACAAGCTTTGCATAATCATCAGTTTGAATTTGATTATACTTTTTATTTACTAAAAAAGCTTTTACCACAATTGGCGTATTTTGATCTTTTAATACTTCATCTTTATCTAATTTAAGTTCATTAAATAAGAATGGTAGTATTTGCTGAGGATTATTTAGATTTGAAAGTTTTTTTAATAATCTCGCCTTTTGTCTTTCAGATATTTTTTTTGATTTTGATACTATTTTTGATAGGCCATCTTCAATATAATCTTGATATTCTCCCAAATTATTATTCATTATTTTTTTAATAACATCATCAATTTTTTTAGAATAATCAATCCTCTCCCTCTTTTGGTTATTATTTAAATTATTTTTAGCAATAAAATTATTAGAATCCCATACGGAATCTGATTTTCCTAATTCTAAATTTTCATTGCCAAAAGAATATGAATCTAAATAGTCTAAACTCTCATTCTTATCACTTTGATCCTTTTTTATTTCAACTTTTGATTTTGAAATTTTTTGACAGATAACATTTGCACTATTTTCTATTTCTTCAGTGGTAATTAAAGCATCTGCTAAAAAAAGCTCGCTATACTTATTTGCCAGTAAACTATTATCATATTCTATGAAAGTATCATTTTTACCATTTTCACTAAAAGGATTTTGTATTTCTATTCCTTGCGATAAAACACGCGAAATATTATTATCTTTTTTCTTTGGATCAAGATATTCTAAAAGGCCATTTTGCATTTTATCTAGAGATAAATTATTCCCCTTAACTTTGTATTTTGTTGCATTTAACGTGATATTATACAGTTTTGGATACTCTTCAATTAACTCCTCTCCTCTATGACCTTTTGGTGTAGCATTGGATAACTTATAATCAAGCAATTGATATATATTTTTTTTAGCATTCAATGCTTCCTCAAAATAGTATTTAGCACGATTATTTTGACCAATTTGTAACGCTCTGGTTCCCATCAACTCTAATCTATTTGCATCTAGTTTTAATAAATTTAAAAATGCCCATGCATACATAGGATTATGATTTAAATCAGAAAGATTACTAGCATTATATTTTAGTTTTTCTAACTCTTCTTTTAATTTTTTCCTTAGTTGTATTAAGTCATTTTTTTCAATGGGATCTTTTTGACTCATTAAATTTATCAAAGCCTTTATTTCCTCAATACCATCTTTAAAAATATTCTCACTATCAAATGAATTTATATCCATTCCGTAGCGACAATCAAAGTCTAAAGCACTTACTAAGTTAACAGTACTTTTTTTGTTTTCATCATTGAGATTTTTATAAAGTCTTTCCAAATGATAATTATTTTGACCTTGAAGAAAATTATTACATTGAGTTCTATGTCTATTTAAATTAAATTTAATGTTTCCAGAATATTTTTTCAGTGTAGGGGTTTTCTTTTTAGTGACATTAATTAACTCTGTTAAAATATCTAATGACTTTAAAGCATCAAATCTTTTTTCTTCATCTAAGTTTTTCATTGCATCCAAAAATAATCTTTGAGATTCATAGAATTTTTCTAATCTTAAATAAGGATTGGTTTCTAATTGTGCTTGTCTTAATTTAATATTTGCATGATTATATTTTAAATGAGCTTGCAACTCTCCAGGAGTAGATCTCATAATACCTTTTTCTACCAATACTGCACTTTTACTTAATAATCTTTTCGCTAATTTATTATCTCTTCCAATATATGATTTTGCTTTTTCATACTCTAGCCCTCCTAAAACATAATAACTAATTGGATCCTTGGGCTCTAACATTACGTAAGCAGAAAATAATTCTTTTGCCCTTATGAAGTTATTTGATTCATAGGCCTTAAGAGCTTTATTTAACACTTCTTTGTTTTTATCTATTTTTGGTTCTTGAGATTTTTTGCCCGCAAAAGCTTGTTTTATATCTTGAAAAATACTATCAAAAGATAAGGCCCTTGCTTCTTGAATATTAAGAAATATTACTAGGCTAAATATATAAAACGTCAGAACTCTCACGATTAACTTATCGGTAATTCTCTATCTTTATATACTTTTTAAAATTTAATGGACTCTCGTAATCAACTAATCTTTTTTGTCATGGTGAAAGGATTTTAAATCTTTCACAGGGTCTTTAACATGAGGTATATTTGAAAATTCATTTCTCTGCTCTTGAGTAAGCTTATTACTTTTTCCTCTTTTTCTTGAAGCAGCAATAACACCAGCTAACATGACAAACATAAACAGAGATTGACTAATTTGATCAGTATTAATCTTTGATAAATCAAAATAATTTTGAGTTATATTTTTGAAAGGTCCAATAGCAATCCAAATAAAACCAACAACTATTAAAAATATTTTATAAATCATTTCAGACTTCCTCTTTTTTCAGATTTATAAAACCACCATAAAATACCTAAAGCAAAGCTAGTATTAGAATTTCTAACATGTAATGGACTATTTATATTTTTGCTTTCTTCATATCTAGTGTGCAAGACCCCTGAAAACATACTCCAATTTTTAGAGAATCGATAGGCCATCCCTAAGGATAATGAACTTTGCATATAACCACTAGAACTCGAATAAACTGGCCTTTCTACTTTTACAAATTGTTCAGGTACATCATAAAAATATGATTGGTACTTTTTACTTGCAAAAAGTGTTGATAAGCTTAAAAACCAAGTTGAATTTTTAAATAAAAAACCATCATAGATTGCATAAAACATTGGTTGAAAAACAAGACCTCTCTCTTTTGCTTTAAAGAAATCTACACTAGCAGCTAGCCTTAAAGGTATATTCAATGCAAACTTCCATGGACTGTTTTTACTTGGTCGTTTTAAATGCCACAGCAAACCAGGCCCTAACTCTAGTAAAGTTTCTAAATCAGGCATTCCTTCTCTTGTAGGATTATCTTCAGAATTACTAGGAAGTGAGCCACCAATGCTTAAATTTAATTCCAAGTCATCACTAAATAAAAAACGACTTCTAACTCCTCCATCTTCATCGGCGCGTAAAACCTCTCCTCTGTAAATAAAACTAGGTATGGGCAAGTATATGTTTCGATTTCTAGATGATCCCGGATAGTCTGGCATATTGACATATATAGCTCCAACTCCAATTTCATATAAAGCTAAATCTTCATCTAATACAGATTGAGTTACTTGAGAAAAACAAGAAAAATTAAATGCTAATAAAAGAAAGAATATGAACGTTTTCATGGCCAGATTATTATGGCATAACTATTTACATGTTAGAAGCAAAGGATTTATCAAAATCATTTAAGACTTATAAGAAAAAAGAAGGATTTCTTGGATCAATTCAATCATTATTCTCTAGAGAATATACGACAAAAACAGCAGTCGATTCTTTTGACTTAAGTATAAATAAGGGTGAGATCATAGGATTACTTGGACCTAATGGTGCTGGTAAAACGACTTTAATGAAAATGTTCACAGGAATTATTGTTCCGACAAAAGGTAAATTAAAAATTGCCGGGCATCATCCACAAGATAGGCAAAATGAATTCAAGAAAAAAATAGCTCTGGTTATGGGACAAAAGTCTCAACTCTGGTGGGATATTCCAGCTATGGATTCACTTTTACTCATTCAGAAATATTATGAGATTTCTGAGAGTCAATTCAAAAAGAGAATGGAATTAATGGGTGATCTTCTTGGAGTTAATGATTTACTCAATATACACGTAAGAAAATTATCTCTTGGGGAAAGAATGAAATTGGAGCTTATGGCATCCTTATTACATGATCCAGAAATTATTTTTCTTGATGAGCCCACAATTGGACTAGATTTAGTCGCTCAAGACAATATTAGAAAATTTATAAAAGACTATCACAAAGAAAATAAACCAACGATTATTTTGACTTCACATTATATGGCAGATGTTGCTGAACTTTGTGAACGCTTAGTTTTGATCATTGGTGGACAAAAAAGATTTGATGGAGATCTTTTAGAGTTTCAAAATATTTTGGGAACAAGTAAAAAAGTTAGCTTTCAATTTGAAGAGCAACAAAATACTAATTCTTATTTCGATCAATATAATCCAATCTGGGAAGAAAATCATAAAAGTGTTACGTTAGAGGTTCCTGCAAGTGATCTTAATAATACCATTTCAAAAGTTTTATCCGACTATCAAGTTAGCGGTGTTCAAACTGAGAAAATGCCCATTGAATATGTAATGAAAAAATTAATGGATAATCCAAACCTTTTAAATACTCATGACTAAAGAATTATCAAAATGGATTCAAACAATTTCGATTAATTGGTCCAAAATTACGGCCTATAGAGTAAATTTTTTAATCGAAACTATTACTCCTCCGATTATGTTTTTTTTCATTAAGTACAATTTATGGTCTTCAATATATTCACTACAGGGTAAAGAAATAATAAAAGGTTACTCACTTTCTCAAATGCTCTCATATCATTGTTGGTCATTTGTGATTATGTTGATTGCGATAAGGTACCGATCAACGGATATCGCTAGCGAAATCAGACTTGGAAAAATTAGTACTTATCTAATTTATCCATTCAAATTTTGGAAATTTCATTTTGCCAGCTTCATTTCATTTCAATCACTGCAATTTTTTGTGGCCCTTATATTTTTATTAGTACTCACTCAGATGAATTTATTTGAACTTCCCATCCTATCAATTTTACTTAAAGGCTATTTTTTAACTCTTGTTATAAGTGTTTATTGGTTTAGCATAAATTATTTAATTGGATTATTAGGATTCTGGTTAGAAGCAACTTGGAGTCTTCAAGTCATAATGCAAGTAACGACGAGTTTTTTATCAGGATCAATTATACCAGTAGATTTATTTCCTGAATTCATTCAAAAAGTATTGTTTTATACTCCTTTTCCATATGTGATGTATTATCCAGTTAAAATTTTAATGGGAGAAAATTTAAATTTAATGACTCCAATCTTGATATTATCCGCTTGGACAATATTTATTGCCTTTTTAAGTTCATTTTCTTGGAAAAAAGGTCTTAAGCTCTACACTGCGGCGGGCATGTAATGAAAAAATATTTTGAAATATATAAACAATTTATTTCATCTTGCTTTGCAGAAAGTACCAGCTATAGGTTAAATTTTTGGTTATTAATCATAATGGATATCATTTTATATTTGATAGCTTTTTTTACTGTTGATTTTATATATGATCACTTAGGAACAATTGGACAGTGGAATAGAGATAACTTTTTGTTCTTTATTTCATTTATACTTTGTGTAAATCATCTCCATATGACATTTGTCTCTGAAAACTTCTGGGAATTTAGCTTTCACTTAAGAAATGGAACTTTTGATTTCATACTACTTAAGCCCATATCTCCTATTTTTAATGTTTTTTTTAGAATTATGAGACCTTCAACTATTTGGAATTTTTTATTATTATGGCCTCTTCTCATTTATTATGGATTAAAGTCTGACCTATCAATACTCAGTTGGATTTCACTTCCTTTTTTAGTCCTATGTGGCTTTGCTCTAATGGTTGCTTTAGAATTAATTCTAGCTAGTTTTAATTTTTGGATAATTGATGGTTGGGGAACTAATTTTTTAAGAATGCAATTTCAATCTTTAAGTCGTTGGCCAGATTTTGTATTTGTAAATCCATTTAAAAGAATTTTTTCTTTTTTCATGCCATTTTTAATTATTGGTAGTGGCCCAGTACAATTTCTTTTGGATAATTCTAATTGGGTCTATTTAATTTATATGATTTTTTCTTTTATAGGATCAGTTATCGTTTTTCGATTTATTTGGAATAAAGGTCTCAATCAATACGAGTCTGCCTCTTCTTAATTTATTTTTTTCCCAAGTAATAAATAATTTGAAATAGAAGAACTATAGATTGTAATTAACTCTCCTTTATAATTATATTTTGAATGAAGCTTAAGCCCCATTCTTTTCGCCAGAATTTCACCTCTTTTAGATACGATCTCTGCGAAAATTATTGAGTTTTTATCAAATTTATTTTCATTTTTTAGACACTCACTAATAGTTTTCTGTACTAATTTTTTAGTAACTAGCGAATTTTTAGAACAAATAGAATAAACAAATAAATATAACGTTTCATCAACTAAATCATTAAAAATATCTTCTCTACTAATTTCATCTTCATCTGAATTGGGATCTAACATTTTTTCAAATCCCTTTTCATTAAAAGGTATAAAACAAATATGTCCTTTAATTTTATTCGTTAACTCACATTTTATAATTTGAATAAAACCTGGATATTTTTTGGAAGAATCAAATACTAATTTATTATTAATATGGGATTGCTCTCCATATAATTCGTTCATTGAACAAAATAATTGATCAACTTCATTTACACTTTCAATACTTTTCATTAAGGACTTCTTTTTTCCTGTATTTTAAACATCCATATAAGGCCAAAATTCCGGCCGGTAACTCAACAATTGATAAAAATAATATTGGCCACTCTTTTATAAGTAAACCGTAATTAATCCAAGATAACTGACAAACCAAAAGAGCTAAAAGCATAAGCACTGAAAAATCATCACTACTTTTTGTTTTAAACATTTTATAGACTTGATGGTACAGCCCGACTGATAATAAAATACTTGAAGCAGTAACTACATATCTTGAGAAATCCAAATAACTCATTTAAGAAAAGTCCTTTCCTAAAGCTTGATATGCGGCAACTGTCCCTACAGCAAAACTAGTTTCAAAACATGGGTTTGCCCAATTGTCTTGATTTGCAAAAAAGATCTTATTATTTATACTTTTGTGTGCTCTTTCATAGAGTCCAGATGCTATTCCTCCACGAGAGGCGACAGCAACAGAATGACCATACCTCGTTAGCCTAATACCTTTAACATCATCCCAACTAGAACCTAAATTATCTAAGACAGGACTTAATCTTTTCTTAATTCTACCAGAGTATTTTTCATAAAGAGTATGTGCGAATAAAAATTGCTGGGCCATTGAATATGGTAATGGTAAATATAAAGTTAAAGCACTATTTGTTGCACTTTCTTGATTTGCCCAATGAGCGAAAGTGATATCACTAAAAACTCGACTTCTAGAGTCTTTATATTCGCTTGTTGGAACTTTACCAATAAGTGAGTACAAATCGTAATGCCTTGGATCTATATGTTTTTTAAGTAAAACATTTGCAACTAAATAAGCATGATAAACCATATTATCCATGGCCTTATGCTGAATAGGATCGAGACCTTCGATTATATGTTTTGCTACTAATTTAGGAGCTGCAAAAATACACTTCTTTGCTAATACAGCTCTAAGCTTTTTTTGTGATTGATCAAAAAAGCAAATATAAACTCCATTATTATGCTCTCTCACATCTACTACAAACGAAGTTGTGTTAACTTTAAAGTTTGAGTTTCTAAGTTTTTTTAAAACACCAACACCTATCATCCCATTACCTCCAGGTAATGCTTGGATGCCAGCTAGGTCAGCAGTGAAGAAATTTAAAAATTGTGCAGCTGAAATTTCATCATAAGAACTACTAAATGAAGACCAACAATACTGATGAAAATATTCTTTAATATGTGGGTGAATATCACCAAATTCTCTTTTCACCCAATCTTTTAAAGTTAACATATCTAACTGATTTAAGGCCTTTCTATTTATTTTTTGTCCAGGTATTAATGGAAGATCAGGATATTCATTCTTATAAATTTGAGCAAGCTTTTTATAGACTTTAAGGAACTCATCCTTATTCGCGGGATCAGTATGCCCGCTCCAAAATGAGTCAGCATATTCTCCTTTAAAAAGAACAGGGTCCTGGCCTCTTGGAATTTTTCTAAAATGTTTTTTTAGCCCTAAGTCTTCAAAGAAGTTATCAATATGGCCACCTTCTTCAGGAACTGTTACGTATGCTGAACCTAGTGACATGAATGTTTTTTTATACCTTTCTACTTTTGCATTTCCACCTAATCTTGGATTTCCTTCAAGCATTAATACATTCTTATCTTTGGCGTGGTATGCTGCTGTTAATCCTGCTAATCCACCACCAACAATTACGATATCAAACTTGCCAGTAGGAGAAGGAAGTCCACCATGCTTTTTTATGAAGCCTGGTTTGTTCCAAAAAACTTCATGGGCCTCATCAGGTGTATCTCCACTGATTTGATTTGTTCCATTAAATGATGGGATATTAATTAGTGGAGAGATGTCTCTCAAACTTTTAGAACGTTCATAGGATCTTAATCCTGCCATTACTTTATCTGAAGTTAATAATGGCCCTAAGATACTTGAAGTAGATGAAAACAATGCGCTCGACTTTAGAAAGTCTCTTCGATCTAACATGAATATGTCCCCTTACATTTGTTTGAACAATCAAACATTTTATATTATATCCACCAAGATCAATCAATAATATATTTAAATATTTATGACCCCTATGCCTCCATACTTGGGCACAATCAAAGAATTGATGAGTTTCTAAGCATTTGTTTACAGGTTCAAATAACGATTTATCTATCTATTTTTATTCGAATTAAATAAAATATACGTAGAAGAACTTGGAGACAACAAAGTGTATAAGTTATTTAACGCAATACATTTACTAATACTTACTTTCACCTTAAGTGCATGTGTCAGTGGATCTGGTACAGGTGGTGGAGATGATATCCTCCTTTCAGTTTTTCCAGACCCAGAATATTCAGACTATACAAGTGTTAATAATTTAAAAATTGTTGGTTATTGGAATGTTAATGGAGAAATTACTTTAAAATGTCATAACCACGAAGGCGAGCTTATAGACCTTTTATATGCAGGAACTAATTCTTACTCTTACAAATTAATTCCAAGAGACTCTCAACAAGTTATGGATGCAATAAAGGAGGACTGCAAAAAATATAATGATATTCAAGGTGACCATTATAAATTCTACATAATGCTTGCCGATATATACCTACCAATTTTAACAAACTCTCAGCAAAAATGTATCTATACTAAAATTTTAGATCGAGCTGATACTATGGATAGTGTTTTATCTTGTTTAGATGGTGATAAAAGAGATGGCCTAGAAACAGTTACTCAAAATCATGAGATTAAAGAAATAAACAAATTAAAAGTTTATGTTGAAGCTGGTGCAGCAAGTTCGGATTCTAATAAGGCCTTAAGGGAGGTCTATACAAAATCTGAAAATACAGAAGGAAGTAACTGAGATATAGTCATCTTCTTTTGAATACCTTCTAAATTCGCTAAATAGACAGGAAAATCATCCTTACAAAATTCGCTTATAAATTGCCGACAGTTTCCACAAGGACTAATTGCTGGATCTGTATCAGTAATCACAACTAAAAAATCAAACTCCTTTGTCCCAGAGTTTACAATAGCACTGCTTATAGTTGCGACTTCAGCACATACACCACTAGGAAATGCTACATTTTCTATATTGTGCCCAAAGTAATATTCATCTTTTCCTTTCATTTTAACAGCTGCACCAACTTTAAATTTGGAATATGGACTATGTGAATTCTCTCTGGCCTTTTTTGCTAATTCATAGGCCTTTAAAACTTCTTTTGAATATTCTTGATTTTCCACTTAATCTCCCATAAATAAAAATATGTTCCTTAAATTATTATCTAAATTTAATGCAAATGACAAAATTGCTAAGGCCTTTGCAAGTTTTTATGAAAAAATGGAAGATGCTCCCTTATACGGCGCATACTGCCAAGAAGTTCAAAATATCCCCTTTAATGCCTATAATATGATCGGCCCTCAAGAATATGATCTCATTAAAAAAATTTATGAGTCAAAAACTCCATTTGATTTGGGTATGGGAAATGGAGCATTTAAAACATTAAACCCAAATATTGAAGGAATTGATTTATCAAATGGGCAGGATTTAAATAATTTAAAATTTGATATTAAATATAAAAATCTCATATGTATTGATTCATTTTATAATCTTTATAATTATAAAATCCTCATAAAAGAAATTTCAAAAGGTGATAACTTTTATCTCTTCCATAGCTTCTATAATAATAGGGATAAGTTCACTAAATACTTGGAACAAAACTTTAAAACTATAGAAGTACAAAATTTCACAGAACAAAATTATGAAATGTGGAAACATTCAGAAAAGTTTATTAATAAACTTGATATGAATAGACTCAGTCAGAATGAAAAGTATCTCATTAATATCAAATTAAAAGAAACTAAAAAGCAATTAGCATTACACGAAAAAAAACTCGTTAATAGAGTTTTTATTCATGCACAAAATTGAGTCTAAATTCTGATCTATAAAATCTGCTATCGGATATCTTGCAAACTGTTTACTGTAGGCTGTTTACCGTAGGCTGTGCTGTAATTTGTAAAGGTAAGCTCCAAGAAGATCAGACTGCTTATGAAGCTGTTTTTGGTTTTGAATAAGCAGTAATGTTTGAACTTCTCTATTGCTGGCGTAACTTATATTAAAAAATCTTCTTTTATCCTTTTTACTTAGTTTTGCATTACCTTCAGATAGATTTAAACATACACTTAATGATGCTCGTTCTATTTGACTTCTGATCTCACCTTTTAATTTTAGATTTTTAATCTCTTGATATTGTTTAATTGCTAAATCTAATGTTCTAAATCTTTTATTCATGTTTTCTCCATTGTTATTGATAGAGCGAACTCCCTTTTTCAAACTAAAAAAGTCAAGGGCATGGCACACAGTGGACGCTTTAGCGTCCCCTTGGACTTTTTTAGTTTGTAAAGGGATTAGTGCTTATCAATAAACAAGGAGAAGATTGTGAACAATTTTAGAACTTATAAATTAGCAAAACAGTATTATTATGAGTGTCAAAAAATAAAATTAAAAGCCCCATTAAAAAATCAATTTGAACGAGCAAGTTTAAGTATTGTATTAAATTTATCAGAAGGATCTGGAAAACCTACAAGAAAAGACAAAAGAAGATTTTATTATATTGCCTACGCTAGCTTAAATGAAACGAGAACGTTATTAGAGTTAAGTAGTATTAATCATCTTGAAAATTTATCAAATAGCTTAGCAGCTCATATTTGGAAATTAGCTCAAAACCCAGGCGGAGTCTGAACTCCGCTATCTACTATCTGCTATCACTATCTGATTACCGATCTCTTATTAGCTGCTAATTCTTTCTTTCTAATTCTTACCATTTTTGGAGTAACTTCAACCCACTCATCATTATCGATCCACTCAATCGCCCAATCTAGAGTTCTTGGTTGAATAGGAGGAAGAGCGATGTTTACATCTTTTCCAGCTGTTCTAACACTTGATAAATGCTTTTCTCTAACCGCATTGACATTTATATCATTAGGTCTTGTGTGAGCTCCAATAACTTGTCCTTCATATACTGGTTCACCTGGTTCAATAAATTGAGCTCCAGTCGAAAGTAGGTTAAAAAGTGCATATGGAGTAGACTTACCGGCCCTATCAGCAATAATAGCTCCATTTTGTCTAGCAAGCATTTTTCCAACTTGCTCTCTGTATCCTAAAAAGTATGAAGACATTAATCCTTCACCTCTAGTATCAGTTAAAAACTGAGATCTATAACCAATTAATCCTCTTGATGGAATAACAAATTCAATTCTTGTTCTTTCTTCATTTATTGGGGCCATATTTTCCATGATCCCCTTTCTTTCTGATAGTGCTTCAGTAATTGTTCCAACTGCATCACTAGGAATATCAAGAACTAGCATTTCAAATGGCTCTGTCTTATTTCCATTTTCATCTTCTTTAAAAAGAACTTCAGGTCTAGAAATCATAAATTCATAACCTCCTCTTCTAAGCTCTTCAAACACAACTGCAATTTGTAATTCCCCTCTTGCTTTAAGAGTATAAACTTTTGGATCATCTGTTGGAGCATATGCTAATGAAACATTTTTTAAACAAGATTCTTCTAAAAACTCTTCTAGTTTTCTAGATGTTAAGTATTCACCCTCTCTACCAGAGTTAGGAGAAGTGTTAACAGAACATTGAACAGAAACTGTTGGTGGCTCAACTTCAATTCTAGGAAGAGCTTCAATTCTTTCTGAAGAGCACAGAGTGTCTCCAATTTTAGCATCAACGATACCAGCAACAATTACAATTTCTCCGGCCTTTGCTTCTTCAACTTCTTCTGATTGAAGAGTTGAGAATACTTGAACACTTGAAACTTTAAATCTCTTTTGTTTTTCTTCTCCAACTAATGTGTATTGAGCATTTTTCTTTATAGTTCCTCTTTGAATTCTTCCAATAATTAGTGGCCCTAAATATTGAGAGTAAGAAAGATTTGTAACTAAAAGTTGTAAATCCTCACCTTCTGAAATCGCAGGTTCAGGATAATACTCACTTACCATCATATCTAAAATACAATTTAAATTATCTGTTGTTTCAGCTGGATCAGTTGTCGCCCATCCATCTTTTGCTGAAGAGTAAAGTATTGGAAAATCAACATCAAAGTCTTCGATCTCAAGCTCTGCTGCTAAATTTAAAAATAAATCTTCTATTTCTAATTGAACTTCATCAATTCTTTGATCTGGTCTATCAATTTTATTAATGATAACTGCGATCTTAATTCCTCTTTCCATCGCCTTCTGTAATACAAATCTTGTTTGTGGAAGAGGCCCTTCAGCAGCATCAACTAGTAGTAATACTCCATCAACCATCATGAGTGCTCTTTCAACTTCTCCACCAAAGTCAGCGTGTCCAGGTGTATCAAGAAGGTTAATTTTTGTACCCTTCCAATTAAAAGCACAGTTTTTTGCTGTAATTGTAATTCCTCTTTCTTTTTCAAGCTCACCAGAATCCATCACTCGATCTTCTACTTCAGTTCGCTCATCAAATGAGCCCGATTGTTTTAATAGTCCGTCAACTAAAGTAGTTTTTCCATGGTCAACGTGAGCAACCACAGCAATGTTTTTAATCTGCGTAAAGTCTTGCATAAAAGAGTTCCCTTAAAATGAAATTTATGGGCATGAGTATGCCAGAAATTCATGAGTTAGCACATGAAATTATGCGTCCAAAATACAATTATTTTGACTCCCTATAAAAGCTACACATTGTCTAAACAAAAGACAGTTATACATTTTAGACACTTTTTATATTTATAAGTTACTGATTTTACAACAAAAAAACTGGCACAAATCCTGCTTTATATAAAAGTGAAAGAGAAATTTAAAAGATAGAAAAATGAGAAGGAGATTCACATGAAAAATCTAATAATAGGTCTATTCCTAGTTTTTGTTACAAAGGCCTTCGCTGAGGTAGACCTAACAGCACTAAATCCGCAAAACCCTGAGCATCAGGCAATAATATTTAACTTGGTTGATAGTGGTGCTATCAGCGTAAATGAAAGAATAAATGTGTCTACGACAGCAGGACAAGTTCATCTTCATGTTCATAGTGCACTAAACTCAGCTGATGAAACAGTAGGTAAAAATACTAGGTTTTACTTATATGGCCTTATAGAAACAGGAAAAATTCCAAAAAAAGAAACAGGACCAACCCTAAGATTTATTCATAAAAAAGTTAAAAGGGCCGTTACAGAAATAAATAGAGATTCATTATTTGACTCATTAATGGTTAATCAAATTTGCTCTTTAAGTTCTGAAATAAAGATTGAAAAATATTGTACATCTAGAGTTTCTAACCATGCCATAAGTGGAAGAACTTCTGTTGAGAAAATGCTTCCTTTATTATATGGGTGTCACGTTTTATCTACAGAAGAATCTGACTCTGCTAATAAGTGTTTAGACCTAGTTCATGCTGCTACTATTGATGAAGAGGATTCTAATTCATTTAATAAATGTCAATCAATTGAAAGTTTAAAGGAAAGAGAAAGTTGTAAGTTCGATTTTTTCAAAAAACATTTAGCTCAAGAAGAAGTAAATATGGAATCTTATGAAAATTTAACTCAAGTAATTAAGAAAAATATTAACGAGACTGACCCAGCTAAAATAGTAGATAGCTTAATGGAAGAAGCAAGTATTGCTTCTGAAGTTTACAATCAAAATTGGGATTATGTTCTGCCAACGCCAGAAAGTGCGACAGGTGTATAAGATGAAAAAGTTATTAATATTATTAACATTATTATTAAGTACAAACTCTTTTGCTGAAAATAAAATTTATACTGAAAACTCTCCAGAGTATCAGATTTTAGTAGGCACTGTAGGACATAGAGAATGTGTTGAAGTGGAAGGACAAGGTTGTGTAACAATTCCACAATCTGAAAGAGATTTAATAGAGTTTGAAAATGCAAAAATTTTAGAAGATTTAAACAATGGAAGTATCGAAGCACCAGTATTTACAAATAATGACAGAAGACCAGCTATTGCAAAAGAGCATATTTGTGAAACGGTCTCTTTAGATAATCAAATTAAATGTATTCAAGATATGAATGCACTCGAATTAATCTCTTCTCTAGAACTTATGATTGAAAATTCAAGAGAATCAAAATCACAAATAAAAACAAGAATATTAAAGTCAATTTGTGAAAGAGAAAAAGAGGTTGAGTTTAAAGATCAATGTCTTGATTTTGTATTAGCTGATTTAGAATTAAATAAAGAAATCGATAGATGTAATGAATTAGAAAGAAATGAAGTGTGTAAATTAGAAAGTTTATCTGAACAAATTGGTGAACTTAATGATGATGAATTTTCTGTAAAGTATAGGAGTGCACTACTGGCAGCTAACGAAAATATTGGTAACAAAAATGATGAGTTAATAGCTAAATTAAATCTACAAAGATCAGTTACACCAATAAACACAAGAGATATCAGCTCTGAGAGTAGAACATTTAAAAGTAGTAATGGTGTAGAAAAATGAAAAAAGCAATTTTATTCATAATTTTATTTCTTTTCTCTAATTATTCTTTTGCAGAAATCACACCAGAGCTTGAATGCGCTAATTATTTTGTTACATCTGAATCGACCAGAAAAAGATGTATAAGTGATTTAAATTTTTTAAATGATAACTTATTAAGCGAAAATAAAACACAATATCAAAACTTTGCTCAAATGATTTCCATTCATTATCAGATATGTAATAGAGATCCAGATAAAATTAAAAAGTCTTATTGTTTTAATCGCATTTTAATGTCAATTGAAAAAGAGGATAAAATCAGTTCTTGCCAAAAAGAAAATAAAGGTGACATTGAAGGAAGAAATAAATGTAAACTAAAAGCAATCAAACAGTGGCAATTAGATATTCATGACCTAATTGCAAAACAAATTGGTGAATTAGAAGAACTTAAAGTTCAAGAAGACAAAGTAGAGGATGGAAATAGTGAACCAGATTCACTTAATGAATCCCAAGTTTCAGACTCAAAACTTCAAGCTAGCGAGACTTAATAATTCTAATATCCATTAAATTGGAATGTGTGGGACCAGTTTTAATTAGGGTCCCAATTTTTTTAAAATAAGAATAACTATCAAAGCTATTCATGTACTCAACTGGATTGATTCCCTGATCAATCGATTTTTTGAAAGTAGAATAATCAATATATGCACCGGCCGCATCTGTAGGTCCATCGGCCCCATCTGTACCTAAACTAAATATGACCTTGCTTTGATTTTTAGTATCTTTGTAGAGTTTATTGGCCATGGCCAAAACAAAGTGAGTATTCCGACCACCAACCCCACATTTAGAAGGTAATTTTAAAGTAGCCTCTCCCCCACTTATATGTATTTTATCATTCAAATTCTTTGAAATATCTTCAAGAACATTTTCCAATAGGTCATCATAAACAATTGGGTTATAGTCTAGCTCTAATTCTTTTTTTAGTTTTCCTAATAAAATTGAAGCTGAATTTAATTTATAAGTTGGAAATTCACTTTCAGCTCGAGATTTTTTAGAAACATTTACTTCATACTTTTTGAGATATTCACTGACTTTTTGGTAATCTAGATCTGTATATAAAAGAGGGCCAGAGCTTACATCGGCCAATCTTTCATTTGGAATATCACAAGTCACAAATTGAATTATATTATCTGTGCTTATATAATCGAGAAGACCTCCATTTTTCACCTTAGATATGGCCTTTCTGATCATGTTCATTTCATTAATATTTAATCCGCTAGAAAGAAGATCCTTATGAATGTCTTGCATTTTTTCAAAAGTTATAGGTGGTAATGGTATTTCTAATAAAGCTGAAGCTCCACCACTAAGACAGAATAAAATTAAATCTTTTTCTTTAACTTCACTAAGATATTCAATAAATTTATTACTAGACTCAATATTTATTTTTTCTATAATAGGATGAGTACCAGGAAGCTCAACTAAACTAGAGTCGTTAAGAATATGCTCTCTTTTAGTAAGAGAAATTATTTTTTCAATTTTTTGAACTTTATTTTGATTTTCAAGAATATTTTTTAAAGCAATTGCTTCAGAGCTAGCAGACTTTCCAGCAGCAAATATGAAAACTCTATCATATTGATCAAAATTAATTTCTGCTCTATCTAAAATAGAATTAAAAGCTCTAACAGGACTAAGTTGATTTAATATAAAATCTAATTCTTTATCAAAATAAGTGCTAATAACCTACACTCCTCTTAAGCAAGAATATAATAGGTCAAAAGTGCCAAAAAGTAAGCAATTAGAGTGTAACCAACAAATACAAATACAGGAGCTTTTTTGCTTCCAGTTTCAGATTGAATTACTGCTAATGTTGAAACACATTGCATCGCTAATGCATAAAACACAAGCAAAGCAATACCACTCGCCAGAGTTAACCCATCAGCTCTAATACTGTCTGCTAATGAAGCTATATTTTCATCAGCTCCCTCAATTCCAAAAAGAGTCCCTAAAGTACCAACAAAAACTTCTCTAGCAAGAAAAGAAACTAAGATAGCAACACCATATCTCCAATCTACACCTAGAGGTTCAAAAATTGGAGAAATCCAATGTCCCAATACAGCTAAGTAACTACCTGACAAGCCTTCAGGGTTTTGAGGAAAATAACCTAGTCCCCAAATCACTAAATTGACAACAAAAATAATTGGCCCAGCTCTTACAATAAAGGCCCAGGCACTTCTCATAGATTTTTTTACAAGAGGTAGCCAAGATGGAACACGATATCTTGGAAGCTCAATTATAAAAGGTGTATCGTCATACGATTTTTCTAAAAACTTATTTAAAAATAAACTTACTATTAGAGCTGTAAAAATCCCTAAAAAGTACAAAAGAAAAAAAGCGATCCCTTGAAATGTTATAAAACCACCTAATACAGGAGTCGCAGGAATAAAGGCAGTTATTAAAAGTGCATAAACAGGCAGTCTGGCTGAACATGATGTGAATGGTATAGTCAGCATAGTAATTAATCTTTTTCTTGGAGATTCAATTGCTCTAGCTGCAATAATAGCAGGAATAGCACAAGCATGCCCCGATAAGTATGGAACAAAACTTTTACCTGAAAGTCCAAAAAATTTAAAAGGTAAATGACTGATTATTGAGGCCCTAGCTAAGTAACCACTATCTTCTAAAATACCCACAATAAACGTTAATATAGCAATTTGAGGTACAAAAACGATAAAGGATCCTAGGCCGCCAAATATAGCATCGTTAATAAAATCTTTGAGAGGTCCATCGGTCATCATTGTTGAAACAAGCGCACCTGCTCCAGCAATTGACTCTTCTATTAGATCCATTAATGGAGATGCCCATGTAAAAATCGATTGAAAGAGAACTAACATAATAGCGAGAAATATAATCCCACCAAAGATATTTGAAAGAAAAACCTTATCAATTCTATTTTGCTTCTTTACATAGGTTTGTTCTTTTAATCCATATTTTGAATTTAGCTCTTTTGCAAAATCAACAGCATCCTTTGCTTCAGATAAAGAAGACTCTGTTACCGTAGCTGCTAACTTAGTAATTTGCCCTTCTAATTCAGCTAACCCTTCTTCCGTTTTCGCTGATATTCCTATAACAGGTAAGCCTACTTCTTTTTCTAAACCGGCAAAATCGATAAAACCATTAAAGCTTTTGATCTCATCAATCATATTCACTGCTAATATCATTGAACAACCAAATTTTTGAGCGAGCTCTTTAGCTTGAAGTGCGATGACAAGACTTCTTTCAAGTTGAGTAGCATCTAATAAACATACAACAACTTTTTTATCTTCATTTTCCAATTCTTTATGTAACTGTGTGATGGCAATTTCTTCATCTTGAGTAATTGGATTAATACTGTATGATCCAGGAAAGTCGATCCATGTAATATTATTTTTTTCACCCTTTTTTATTTCAACTGTTACACCAGGAAAGTTTGCAACGTGCTGATAAAAGCCTGTTACTTTCTGAAATAATAAACTTTTTCCAGAGTTGGGTTTTCCAATTAGTAGTACGTTCGTCATAACTTTCTCTTCTTTGTTATTCAATGTTACTCAATTTATATTTACTTCAATCACTTTTGCTAAAGAACTTTCTAATGAAAAGATACTATCTCCAGTTTGATAGATACATGGCCCACCAAAAGGAGTTTGCTTTAGACAAGTTACTGTTCTTCCTTGTGAAAGACCGAGTTCTCTAAGTCTTGTTGCAATTTTATCTTCTAAGTTTAGAAATCCAGATATTGTTGCGTCTTGGTTTACGTTTAATTCAACTAGAGTCAAAAATCACCTCTTGTGTAAGTCGTTATATTTTTGTTTGATATATTAAACAAGTGCTCCTGTCAATGCAACGCTTATATATTACTAAGTGCACAAATAAAAAGGCCCTCGATTGAGGGCCCTGAACTTAAAAATTATTTTTTAACTATCTATAGTTTAATTTTACGATAGAACAATTTTTTCCAGAGTTTGAAGTGAATAAAGCGTAAACTTGATTGTCACTATCTAAAAGTTTTTTAGATACTTGTAAATTTAACGTTTCACCTTGCTTCATTTTGTAAGCTCTCATTTGGCTATCACTTTTAGCAGAGAAAGACTTTGCGCTATACCATGTTCTACCTACATTTAGTCCAAGAACCAAGTTTGTACATTGAGAACCCTTAATTACAACTCTCATAACTCCATCTTTTTGTAACTTAGCTATTTCTCCACCACATGCACCTGGAATATCATCTGATTGCGAAAGCTCTTTTGTTTCATCATATGTAGACTTTGAAGCAAAAGGTACTCCACCAAGATCAGCACATGTTCCTGAGCCTTTGTTAATAATGTTATGTATCAAATTTGAAACATGACCTTCCGCATTCTTAACTCTTGTGAATCCAAAAGCAGAAATTGAACTTAAAGTTAATGCACTAATTAAAACTAATTTTCCTAATTTCATTGTTACTCCTTATATCGGGGTTAGGGGTATTTTATTTTTCTAGTAAGCTAAAAATATCACAGAAACAATGCATCACATCATTGCTTGTAATTTTTACTTTTAGTACTAAAATCTGTTCAATTGCGCGAGAAAAACCCCATAATTACAACAATTTATGACTAAGAAAACTACCCTTTCATACCTGCCCAATTTAGGAATTGTTGCAAATTTGTAAATAATTCTTAGTCAATACAATCAAATAATGCTATGTGATAGAAATTGATAGAGATCAATTTAGGAGAAAAAATGACGTTAAAAACCGCCACTATTGTATTGGCCTTAACTCTACTAAGCTCGTGCTTTAAAACTAAAACTACTGTTAATATACCTGCTAACTTTTCAGGTCCAAAAGATGGAACGGGAAGTGTTCCACCTGTTGGTGATTTACCACCAGGTGCGCTAAATTCATATGACTTACAACTAAGCTGGAGTAGACCCCAATTTAGAACGAATTGTGATCCACTTCCTTTAAATGAAATTGGAGGGTACTACGTTAATTTTGGACTCGAGACCAAAACTTATAACCCAGCAATCGACATAAATGACAATAGTGCAACTGCACATGACCTTACTTTATATGGTGATGGAACCTATTATTTTTCTTTACAAGCTTACGATACTGATGGACAAAGCTCTGATTATTCTGATGAGCTAATTCTTCAGTGTGAGAATAATACATGTAACGACATTACACCTCCAGGAGGTTCACCTCCAATTTCTTGCCCTGTTTCACCTATTGCCAATTCTTCAGACTTAAAAAATACTGAAGTAAAAAGTGCTTTTACATTTAAATTAAAAAAATCAGACAAAAATATAAAACCACCAAAAAATAAAAAAGTGGCCAAGGCCAATTGCCCTTTATTTTTAGAAGAATATGTAAAATCAAAAAAGTTTCCATTTTCTGAAGGGAGTCTAACAGTATCGTTGGCCGCTCGAAATAATAGAAAAATTATGTGTAATTGGAGTAGATATAGAAAGAAGGGTACTGTTCCAGAAACTAAAATTGGTTACAGAAGAGGTATAATTTCTGCTCCAATTTTTATTAAAGGTGATGCAATAAAAGAAGATGAAAAGGTTAAAGTCGTTTCAAATTCTGAAAGTAATGTATTCTTCATACCTTATGATATTTCAGAAATTCCAGTGAATAAAAAAATTGAATTAATGAAAGCAATCACTGGCAAAACTTTAAAAGAAAAAAAAATTAATAAGATTTTAGAAGAAGTTCCTAGTTTTGCTAGAAATGAATATGTTTCAGGTGGTTCATCTTTCAATGAGCAAAGAGTTCAAACAAACTTTGCTCTCATCGATAATAATATTTATGCTGGAGTCAACTTCACCTTCTTACCATTATGCGATGAAATAACGATAAAAGATAAAAAATGTTATGATCTTCCAGAGTTAACAAATGCAACAGAAGATCAATCTAAATTTTTAAAAAGAAATATTAAAAATAAAAAATTGCCAGTCATAGCAATTTCAATTAGCAATAAAAAAGATATTGATGCATTTAGAAGACTTTACAATGACAAACTTTTAAATATTGATATATTTTATACAAAAAAAATTGCTGACAATAAGGAGATCTATTTCTCTCAAAACCTAAATAGACCAGAGGATCAAAATAAAAGACCAAGCTATTTAAGTATTAGAGAAAAACAACAAAATAAATTAAATATTGCAAAAATTGCTTTCAAATTTGATCATACTAAAAATAAAGTTTCGGCCGCAAATTATGTTCTGAATTTACTGAAACAAAAAGAAGTAACAACTGAGCAAATTACAGCCCAAATGCCAGAGCTATTAGAATTATTAAACTCCATCCTCACTAGAAAATATGAAAAAGGAACAGAATTAAAAGTTCTAAGCATGGAGATCTTAAACTTTATTTTCACTAAAGAGAATCAAAATCTTGACGAACATCCAAGGGCCAAAGTAGCAAATATTTATAAGCAAATTATAGATTCATCAATGTATGGGTCAAAGAAAATCGCATTAGATACATCATTTATGCTTTCAGAAACAGAATTTACTGACCAAGAAATTACAACCATTATTGAATCATCAAAAATATTAAGAAATTCTCAAATCAATCCTAATAAAGCACTTGAAATTTCTTACAAGCTTTACAAAAAATATGGATTTGTAACAGTTAATAAAACAGTAAAATATCTTCTTGATAGAATTGCTTATATGGCAGGTACAATTTTAAACATGGATGACACATATGAATTTACAACAGATAAAATTGTAGAAACAGTTGAGAAGTGGACATTTGAGTTTGATTACACAAAAGAGCAAGAATCAATGGCCAATCAGTTATATAATAGTTTTTCCTCAACATATGATTATAGAGATGACGACTACAGATTCGCTTATATTCAACTAGCAATGGAGAAAATTGAAAAATATCTTTTTGATAGAAAATTTACTCAAGAAGATGCAAATGCATTCAAACAAATGTTCAAATTTACAATGGATAAAAATGGATTATATACATTCAAATATCTGGATGCTTTAGAAATTACTGAAGATTACTTATTCAATCATAAGTTAAGCTTACACGACGTAAATTTGATGAAAAACTCTTTCAATTGGCTAATGTCAAAGAGTGGGCCTTTTATTCAAGATCGAGATAAAGCGAAAAAAATAATGGATGAATTCTTTTTAAGAGGCAAATCAATGCAAGATAGATTTCATATGCTTTACTTTGTATTCGATTCTTTATTTAGAGACTTTGAAGATAAATCTGTAAATAGAATTGGTATTGCTTTTGATCATTGTTTAGAAATAGTTAGAGATCTCACAAACACAAGAGAGCTTGTCCAGCATTTATCAAATGTCCAAGCTTTCATTACATATCAGTTTTACAAAACTAAGGATATAGAATTCAGAGCATCTACCGCATCTAAAATTGTATTTACTCATGAGATTACATCACATGAGTTTCAAAATTTAAGAAAAATTTACAATCAACTTAAGGATAATGGAGAACTGCCAGAAGTCGCTTTGAACAAGGCCATCAACAAAACAATTTCTGAAAGAAAATAAAACATTAATTTTTTGTAAAGCAAGACTTAAACAATCTTGCTTTACACCCATCCCTACAAAATGTAGAATTAAGTCTTATGAGCAAGGATAATCTACATATCGCAATTGTCGATGATGAAATAGAGATACACGAACTTTTTAAAATCAATTTTAAAAAGGAAATTCGCGCGCAAGATTATACCTTCTATTATTTTAAGAATGGTAAAGATTGTAATGATTTTCTAGAAACGCTTGATGAAAACACAATTAGAGATATTGTAATTCTTTCTGATATAAATATGCCTGTAATGGACGGGTTAGAATTACTAGAACATGTAAAAGAAAGACATCCAAAAACAGAGCTCTATATTGTAACAGCTTACGATAACGAAGAGTTTAAAAATAAGGCATTAAGATTGGGATCGGCAGGTTTCTTACCAAAACCAGTTGACTTTGATCATTTGAAATCTTTTTTTAAAAGCTTGGCCAATAAGAGAGGCTTAAATCTTTCTTAGGTAAGACACTTCTTTCTCAACGCTATCATCAAAGTTTTCCACTGTTACAAACCTATCGACTTCATTTTTATTTTTTTCAACAAATTCATCATGCATAGGCTTTACTTGGTTATAAAATTGATCTTTAACGCCTTGTGGAGTTCTTCCTCTCTCTTTAACATCACGATTTAATCTTCTCTCAAATCTTAATTGCTCAGGACAATCTATAAAAATAGTTCTATCAAAAAGTGATTTAACTTCAGGTTTTGAAAAGATTAATATTCCATCAACTAAAATAAGTTTTGTAGGTTTAAAAATTATTCTTTCGTTTAATCTTGAATGAGTTACAAAATCATATTGAGGGATTTCAACGACGTTTCCATTTTTTAATTGTAAAATGTGTTCAGCAAGTAATTTGAAATCAATTGAATCAGGGTGGTCAAAATTTACAGCTCCACCGTCTTTATCAAATTTATGACTTTGATCAATATAATAACTATCTTGAGAAACTATAGAGCACTCATCTTTGAAGACTTCCTTCAAACGTCTTGCAAAAGTCGTTTTTCCAGAGCCACTTCCACCACTAATTCCAATAATTATAGGTTTCAAACTTTACCTCATTTTATAAATTCGATCTCCAGCATCACCTATTCCAGGAAGTAGATATCCATTCTCATTTAAACCTTCTTCTTTTGAAAGTGTATAAACATCTACATCTGGGTGAAAATGATGAAGTTTCTCTAATCCGCTTGGTCCTACACATACAGTTAAAAATTTAATTTTTCCAACATTAAATTGTTTTAATCGATCAATACATGCAACAACAGTATCGCCTGTAGCACATAGTGGATCAAGTAGAAGAACTGTTTTTCCAGCAGACTTTTCTGGTATTTTAAAATAATACTCAACTGTATTATTAATGAATTTGTCTCTATAAATACCGATGTGGCCGGCAGGTGCAAATGGAAGAACTCTTTGAATACCTTCTAGCATCCCATTTCCCGCTCTCATTATTGATACAATTACTGGAGACTCTACGACTCTTTCAATATTGGCCTTCGAAAGAGGTGTTTCCACATCTCTTTTTATAGTTTCTAAGTCTTTTGTTGCTTCATAAGCTAGAGCATATGAAATCTCGTTCATTAGAAGTCTAAAGTGAATCGAGTCTGTCTCTTTATCTCTTAAGTATCCTAGTTTATGTTTTAACACTGGGTGGTCTAAAACAAATAATTTTTTACTCATATAATCTCCAATTTTTAAAATACAGTTCCATCACTATCTAAATTTAATGGCGGTCCACCATCTTCTCTCAATTCTTTGGCCGCATATCTACCTGCCCACCATGTTCCCCCTTCTAATACTTTTACTAAAGGAAACTCATCTTGAGATTTATTTAATTTTTTTCTCACATTCTCAGCAATTTGATCTAAAAGTTGAACAGTTAAAGATCTCCACTCAATTATTAATTCACTGTCAGGAAGATGAGATATGTTTTTATCTTCATCATTTCTTAATTCAATAAGACCTTTATCAATCAATAGTCCACCATTCCTATATTCAGGCAAACCAGTCATACTATTTAAATCAATAATATCAATTCCCGCATCCATTAATGGTTCAAGTAATGAATAACTAAGCCAACTAGATAATTTATGAAAAGGAATCAATTCACCATTTAACGGTTCATACTTCCAAACATCTCCTAAATTAACACCATCTAATTCTATTCTTCCGGGCCAAATTGATCCAAAATTAAATAAAACTGCTTTTAAAACATCTTCAGCTTTAATTTGATTTCCATACTTTTGCGTTAAAATATCTAAAATATCACCAGGTCTATTATTCTTAAATGATGAATTATTAATTACTAACTCACCTAGCTTATTTAACAAACTCACTCTTCCATCAATTCCAATTAATGGATTGTTCTCATTAACTTGAAAACCTTCTTTGATTGCCTGCGCATTTATTTGAGTAAGACCATTTCCATCTGCTTCAATTTTATGAGCTGAAGAAAACTTACCTTCCATAAACATATCAAAACTAGCAATGGCCAAACCTTCCGACTTAGAAAATTCTTTGCCAGATTTTTCTTGATATCGCCATTTCATACCTGCTCCAGCATCAAGTAATACTGAAACTATTGCAAGGTCTAGCTTGGCCTTTGCTAGTTCAATTTTATCATCAAACTTTTCATCTAATCTTTCAACTCTATTAATTCCACCAACTTTAAAATGCCCCCATCTGGAATGAAATGGGATCTTATGATCAGGATAATTTTTATTGATAACCTCTATAACAAAATCGCTAACATCATCTAATTTATCTTCATTTAATTTAAAATGTGTTTTTCCATTTTTACAAAGTTCATAAACTTTTTTAGTCTGCTCTCTAATTGATTTAGCAGATAAAATATAGTCTAAATTATTCATCTAATTTTCTTCCTTGTACTTTTTGAAGATCATTATCTTTTTTAACATCACCTTCAGTAAAATACCCTGCTGCTTTTTTCGCTTCCATTTCTACTTTCGCATCATCTGGAATTAACTCATCTGGAATTGATAATCTATTTACAACTTCAATTCCACTACCTGTGATCGCATCATATTTCATATTACTCATCGAATGAAGATTATGTATTTTTTTTACTCCAAAATAATGAAGAACATCTGGCATAAAATCTTGAAATCTAGCATCCTCTACACCGGCCACACATTCAGTTCGATAAAAATAAGTTGCTGCTGAATCTCCACCTTCTTGTCTTTTTCTTGCGTTATAAACGAGAAATTTTGTGACTTCTCCAAGGGCACGACCTTCTTTTCTAAAGTATACAATTAAACCAACACCACCTCTTTGAGCAGTTCTTGCAGCATCTTCAATTCCATGAGTTAAATAAGGTCGGCATGTACAAATGTCTGAACCAAAAACATCTGATCCATTACACTCATCATGAACTCTACATGTTAATTCAATATCAGGGTTTTTCAAATCATTGATATCTCCAAATATATAAGCGGTAGAACTTCCGATTGGAGGTAACATAATTTTTAAGTCTGGCCTTGTTACAAGTTCAGGAAACATTCCTCCAGTTTCTTGAAATAAAACTTTTCTCAATTCACCTTCATCAATTTCCAATCTTTTTGCTATTCCTGGAAGATACCAAACAGGCTCAATTGCAACTTTAGTAACTTTTACATCACCTTTTTCTGTTACAATTTTTCCATCTGGCTTAAGTCGTCCCTTTTCAATAGCTTCTGAAATTTCTGGAATTGTTAAATGTGCTTGAGTACAAGCAATTGTAGGTCTGATATCAAGACCTTCATCAAGCTGTTTTTTAAAAACTGTTTGTACATTTGCTCCCCAAGGATCAATTGAAACCATTTTCTCAGGATCAAACCAAGATTCTGCTGGATTAATCTCAACCGTTGGATTTGTATTATGTAGATCTGGTCTGTGTTCTTTAGGAAAATCTCCCGCGGCAATTGAAAGCGCTCTGTAAACGGTATAACTTCCTGAGTGAGAACCGATTGCATTTCTATCTCCTTTATCAGAAATAGTCGCAATAACTGGACCTCTTTTTTGAGGATCTTTTTCTCCCCAACTTATTGGTAAAACATCTTTATAAACTTGTGACGAATGTGATGTTAAAACGACATGACTTGCTCTTTTCATATATAATTCCTTTTATTAGCTCATCCAATTATGATCTTTTTGCATTTCCCATTTAACTGTAACTTTTTTCTGATTTGTCCAAAAATTTAAAGAATTCTTTCCTGTTATATCTCCATAACCAAATTTTGAAACATTTATTCCTCCAAATGAAAATGGCTCTCTTGGAACAGGAACACCGATATTGACTCCAACCATTCCAGCACTTGCGTTTTGAATTATCTTCTCACTCAAGGCTCCACTGGAAGTAAATACACTAGCAGCATTTCCATAAGTACAAGAGTTTTCCACTTCAATTGCTTCACTTATATTTTTACATCTTACAATGCTAAGAACTGGTCCAAATAATTCTACTTTTGCTGCATCTGAATCAGCAGAAACATTATCTAATATTGTTGGACCTAACCAATACCCTTGCTCCATACCTTCTGGAGCTTTTACATTTCTACCATCTAAAAGTAATTTGGCCCCTTTAGAGACAGCCTCTTCAATTTTAGAATTTAGAAAATTAACTTGCTCCTTAGTAATAATTGCCCCCATATCTTTACCAAGCTCTAAAGACTTTGCTCTTTCAATAATCTTTTCTATTTGTTGATCACAATCGCCTATGGCAAGTAGTACAGAAGCGGCCATGCATCTTTGACCCGCGCAACCTGTAAAAGAATCACTAATTCCTCTACCGCACATATTTGGATCAGCGTCTGGCAATAAGAAAATATGATTTTTCGCTCCACCTAAGGCAAGCGCTCTTTTTCCATTTTTTGCACTTCTTTCATATACAAGGTTAGCAATTTTACTTGATCCAACAAAAGCAACAGCTTTAACATCCGGATGATCAATTAATGACTCAACAGCAGTCTTTGAGCCTTGAACAATTGATAAAACTCCATCAGGTAGTCCAGCTTCTTTCAATGTATTTGCTATAAATAAAGAGGTTATTGGCGTTTTTTCAGAAGGTTTCCAAACATAACAATTACCAAGAGTAATTGCGATAGGAATTGTCCACATCGGTACCATCGCGGGGAAATTAAAAGGTGTAATACTTGCGACTACTCCAAGCGGCTCTCTTCGGTACTCACAGAAGACTCCTCTAGAAACTTCCATTTTTGCACCTTCATCTAAGTTTTGTAATGATATTGCAAATTCTAAAACTTCAATACCTTTTAAAATTCCGGCCTTTGATTCTGAAAACGTCTTACCATTTTCAAGGCTAACAATTTTTGAAATTTTATCGATATCTCTTAAAAGTAATTCTCTAAATTTAAACATGATAGAACACCTTTCTTTCAAAGGTGTATCCTTCCAAATTTTAAAAGCATTTTGAGCATGTCTGACAGTATCTTCTACATCAGATTCAGTTGATTCATTTATAATTCCAACCACTTTTCCATAAATTGGGGAATATACATCTAGTCGCTTACCATTTCCTTCGACCCAGTTTCCACCCACAAAGTTTCGACATAAAAAGGGCTCATTAGGGCAATCGATTTCATTTAAATTATTCATATACATCCTCATTTTTTAGAAAAGGTAAATTCTATAAAAAAGTAGACGTTCAAGTCAAACTTCAAGAAATAGCGAAGCTCTTTTTATTAACTGACCACTTTACTCAAGCTTGCTATTATTTCCCAAACTAACGAGGGAGAAATCATGAAACAACTAATCACATTATCATTAATTATGTTCTCAGCATTCGCGCATTCAACTACACAAGAGGATTTAGGTCACGAGTTACACGACTATGACAAAGAGGCCGTTATTAAAGCTTTAGATATCGCTTTAAAAGATCCAAGTAACCTTCTTACTTGCCAAGAAAAAGTTAATAATAGACAGGTAAAATCTAGCGAATTAGTTGTTAAAAAATTCATGGATTCACATGTAGTAAATGTAAGACTTTACGTTAATGAGTACGAGCAACCAGTTATAACAATAACAGCTCTTCAAAAACTTGATAGAAAAATCAATGTATTTATTCAAGTAACAACTGATGAAACTTATAAAAAAGTACAATCACTAATCGTACACAGATACAAGATTGAACTTGGTGAAGAAGTAAATGTAGGAACAATCTTAAAACCTATTTATCAAAGAACAGAAAAGAAAGTATTTATAGAAAATCTAAGCTGTAACTAAAAATTAATAATGTAGGTGCATATCCATTGCGCCTACTTTTTCCACTTATTATTTAAAAATTGATCCCGACCACTACCATTTCTATACGCATAGTATTGTAGAGTATTAGTTTTGTGATAGCCTTGGTGATAGTCTTCAGCATCATAAAATCTATCTGCTGGCTCTATTTCAGTAACAATTATTTCACCTTTATAAGGACCTTCTTTTGAAAGTTGTTCTTTTGATTCTTGCGCCAACTTTTTTTGATTTTCATCAGTATAATAGATTCCAGTTCTATACTGATTTCCTCTATCAGCAAATTGTCCACCTTCATCAGTTGGATCTATTTGTCTCCAAAAAATTTCTAATAATTTTTCATAGCTTATTTTTTCTGGTTGATAAATAACTTTAATGGCCTCAGCATGACCAGTTTCACCAGTGCACACTTCTTTATATGTAGGATCATCTTTATGACCATTTATATAACCTGCTGTTACACTTATTACTCCATCTTCAACTTCAAAGGGAGCAACAATACACCAGAAGCATCCTCCGGCAAAAATAGCAATTTTTTCTTGATTACTTTCACTCATAATGCCCGCACTATACATTTATGAAAGAATTGATGCAATTTATTTTTTTCGATTGGTCATAAATTCGGCAAATACATCATCCCAACAAACTAAATTGTGACGTATTTTTTCTAATTCCGAGATAAGGTTTTCTTTTACAATCGGTTTAATCAAAAATCCGGACGCTCCAAGACGGTAACAGGCCTGAAAGATTGTCATTTGTTTGGTTGCTGAAACAATTACGGTGTCGATTCTTTTAGAGATCTTGTTAATTTCTCTCAATACATCATCACCCATTTTTGATTCAAGGTGGATATCTAGCAATACGATATTAACATCTTCTTTGTTCATAAACTCTAAGGCAGCTTTAGGCTCTGAAAATGAGACTACATCATAATCCTTATCGTCTTTTAGAAATCCTTCAATAACGGATATCTGAACAGGATCATCGTCTAAAACTAAAACTTTAATTGGGTATCTTAATGCCATAAAAATATTCTAATTTATTTCCTATATTAAAAAAGTTAATTAAATTTTACCTAAAAGAATAACCTACGCCAAAACTAAGTTGATTATAAGAGACTGATTCAGAGTCTCCAGAACCACTTAAACTACCTAAACCGTATGTTATATATGGAGAGATTTTATTTTTTATAAGAAACTCTACGCCTAAATGAAGTCCATATTTAGAAAAGTCAATTTGTACTTCACTGCCAGTTGAAGAGGAAGTAAGTGCATAAGAACCTTTTAAAAAACTTACACCTACTAAGGGAGTATATTTAACGCTTCCTCTTTCATATGTATAACCTAAATCTGAAGTAATTCCATATTCGGACTGATCAATTGATAAATTAAAATCACTAGGATCAGACTCAACACCATTAATTGTGGCATTTGAAATACTTCCTCTATAATATGAAAGTCCACCCCTAAAGAATCCACTTGAGTTTCCAATATCAAAGTTTAACATTCCTCTTAGGGTAAACCCCGATCCAACATAAAATTCAGTAGAACTAGATCCATAGGCCAATGAAACATAAGTTCCTTTATACCTAGGTCTATATGTTAAATTACTTCTTATTGGAGAGCTCGTAGGAGTCATACTGGAATCAACTTTTAAAGCATTCTGACCACTAATCGGTCTTCCCGATCTTATTTTAATAATTCCTTTTGACCCTTTTACTTTAACTACCATTCCAAAGGAGGAAATATTATTTTCTTGAACATAACTTTGTACTTGATCACCAACTTCCATTTCATTAGGTTCATTAAACCTCACGGAATATACATTTTTTCCAACTTGAATTACTGTGGCACTCATTGAAATATGAGAATAGGCCAATAGAAGAAAACCAATTAATTTTGTCATGATTTAAGTTTACCAAACTTTATAATTTTATAAAGCGAGAAATTATGTCATTAAAGTCAAAATTAAGGTTGAAAGTATAATGAACGGAATGATAAACATAGAATGAAAGATTCCAAACATATCAATCGCTTGTCCAAAGGCCCAATGAAAAAAAGCGACCACTGGCCCCGCCCATGTCATAGATGAAGCTATCATATAGTCGACATTTTTACTAAATCGCTGCCCTAAATACTCTGTGGCAACAGGGAAAAAGCATGAAAAACTTAATCCACAAAATGCTAAAGCATATGGCCATCCATTAATAGAAATAATACTTAATAATAATGAAACTAAACTAGAACTAATTAGTATTTTTTTACTATCTATTTTTACCTCTTTAATCATAAAAAACAGACGACCTAAAAATAGAAGTAAGAAAAATATCATTAACCCGTTATTAGAATCAATTTCACTGAACCCATAATTTTTTTTAAGTATATATACTATTCTAGAACTTATTAATAATTCTCCAGAGATATAAAAACCAAATAAAAATCCAAAAATAACTCTCGGTTTTAATGGAATTGCCCCCTTAAATACTGCTTTGCTTATTGATGTATTTTGAATTCGTTTTACATTTAAGGTAAACAATAAAATTAATATAGGTATTGAAGATAAAATTAAGTAATAATGTCCCCAAGAAAAATTATACTTAAAAAATAAAGATAATATAAAGGGTGCACTCAAAGAAGAAACTCCATAAACAGAGTGAAGGCCATTTAAGTATTTTCTAACTTGTAAAACCGGTGAGCCATTTGTCACCAGAATATTTACTGTAATTGTTAAAATGGCCAATGCTAATCCTAGTATCACCGAAGCAAACAACAACCAAAAATAACTTTTTAAAGAGTAGCTTATGTACATAACAAATGACGTCATTCCCAGCAAAAATAAGGAAAGTCGTGTGGCGACCACTGGCCCAAATTTTGGTAACCACCAGGATGAAAAAACGTTAACAATTATTCCTATAAATGATGCTATTGAAAATAAGTATGAACCTTTTGCAGTATCTATACCCAAATCACTAAGTATCGAAGGATAACTTGGTCCTCGCCCGTTATCAACTAAGCTAAAACAAAACAAGGCCAAATATGCCAGAATTATATATGATTTATTCAATTGCTACCCTTTCTCCGTTGGCCAGTGTATCATCATATGTATTATGTTAAAAGATTTTGACCCAAATTCAGCTAGTTCTTATTTAGATGGAATTTTTGGACTTCCTTGTACATATGAGGATTCTCAAGTAATTTATCTTCCTATTCCATGGGATGCAACAACATCTTATTTAGATGGAACTTCTCAAGGACCCCAGGCCATTTTAGAAGCATCCGATCAAATTGATTTTTTTGATCTTCAATATACAGACCTGTATAAGCAAGGCCTGTACATGCTTCCAATCGAAAAAAGTATAATTGATCTAAATAAAAGCACTAGAGAACAGGCCTTAAAAATTATTAATAATCAAGGAGATCAACAAAATATAAATTTTGTTAATAAAAATAGTGAAGTTTTAAATGATCATGTATACCAAAAAACTTTAAAAATTTTAGAAGATGAAAAGACCTCTATCCTTATTGGGGGAGATCACTCAACTCCTTTTGGGCATATTAAAGCATATAGTGAAAAGTTTGAAGAGTTTGGGATATTACATATTGATGCCCACTCTGATACAAGAAAAGCCTATTTAGGTTTCAAACATTCCCATGCTTCGATTATGTATAATTGCCTGAGTGAAATTAAATCAATTTCTTCGCTCGTTCAAGTTGGCATAAGAGATTTTTGTGAAGAAGAATATAATTATATTAATAAAAAAAATAAAATTCACTGCTTTTTTGATGAGTCTATAAAAAATCATCAATTAAAAGGTCTTCCCTTCGATACAATTGCAAGAGATATTATCAGCAAACTTCCTAATGATGTTTATATTTCGATTGATATTGATGGACTAGACCCTAAATATTGTCCTAACACAGGAACACCTGTACCGGGAGGACTTGAATATTATGAACTTCTTTTTTTAATAAATGAAATTATCAGAACAAAAAGAAGGATTATTGGAGCTGATTTAGTTGAGGTTGCACCTAACAAAGACAATGAGTGGGATGCAAATGTAGGAATGAGGCTGCTCTATAAACTTTCAATTATGGCCTTAGCTTCTCAAAGAAAATGACTGACTCAATAAATGAAACAAAGGTCTGGATAAAAGATTTTGTAATAAAATATAATCTTTGCCCTTTTGCTAAATCACCCTTTGAAAAAGGTGAAATTGAATATAAATCGTTTCTAAGTTCTAATTCAAATGATTGGCAAGCACAATACTTTGATGAGCTTGTTGATTATTTAAAAGAGTTTGTTAAACAAGACATTTATACGAACTCTTTTGTAATTTTAGAGAATAATTGTTCATTTAAAGAATATTTAAATATTTATTATGATTTCGAAGATTATTTGAAATATAAAAACTTGCATAGTGAAGTTCAAATTGTGGTTTTTCATCCTTTATTTGTATTTCAATCACACAGTGAAAGTGACAGAGTAAACTATGTAAATAGATCACCTTACCCAATGATACATTTTTTAAAGTCAGAAGTTGTTTCAACTGCAATTGATAATTATAAAGGTGATGCTGAAAACATTAGCTTTTTAAATGAAGATACGCTTAATAGCTTATCTGATAATGCTTTTAAAAAAATTATAAACAAGAAAAATGAATAAGGCTCTCGTTCAATGAGTCATAATGAGCGGCAAATAGGTCGGGATTATCTACCAAGTCCACACTAAAATATAGCTCCAGAGTAGTTCCTTGATTTCCAAGATTGAATGAGACAATAATACCTTTTAATGATCCGCTATCGATTGCGGTTCTTTCTACTCGATATGAAACAGCTGATAAACTTCCCTTTTTAGCAAATTTTCCATCTTTATAGGACGCCATAAACTTCAATGCCAAATCTGATGCTTTATTTATGATTTTTTTCTCATTTGAAGGTATTAACTTTAAATCAGAAATTGAGTTTGCGTCTCTCATCATATTATTAAAATCTTGAAGACAAACCGCCGAAATTGTTTCAAACCCACTCGTACTTGCATTTGAATTAAATGCAATAATTGATAAAAAGATAATTAATAATTTCAACAACTTATGCCTCCCATAAAGCATCCTCATTAAAATATTACCAAAGATTAGAATAATATTTAAAGATTTGAATATATTTCAGAAGGTGTAAAAATACTGAACTTTCCACAATTGTTTAAGCTTTAAACATTAATTGAAGTTTTTGAAAAAATTATCTAACTTACTCTCTAAGAACAAGCTTATAACCTTGTCCATATACTGTTTTTATAGTGATAAAGTCGGACCTTATCTTTTTTCTTAGAGAGCTAACATGGTTATCAATGGTTCTATCAGTTATATCTGCTTTATCTGGAACAACAATTTGTAATAATTTATCTCTGGAATATATAACTCCAGGAACTTTAGACAAACTAACTAATACTTTAAACTCACTAGAAGTAAAAGTTAGCTTTTCTCCCTTACAAAATACTTCTTGAGTAGTTAGATCAATAATTAAGTCTTTAATCTCAATTTTCTTAGATTTATCACCGGATCCTAAACTCATGGCCTTTAATACTATTAAAATGGCATTTAACTCCGCTGGAACAAATGGCTTTTCTAAATAATTAACTGCTCCTAACTTATAACTTTCAATTCGATCATCCGGGTCAGTTTTTGACGAAAGCATCAAAACATGAGCATCCTTTAATTTCGGATCCAATTTAACTTTCTCACAAATTTGATATCCATTCATACCAGGAAGCATAATATCTAAGATTATTATACTTGGAGAAAAATCATAAACCTGTTCAAAAAACTGATCAGAAGACTCAACAGTCATAACTTCAAAGCTTTTATCAATTGAATTCTTCAAAAGCTCTCTTTCTAACTTATTATCTTCTACCGCCATAATTCTTGTCATAACAATATCATAACAAAACTTTTGATTGGAGACTATTGCCTAATTAGGAGTTTAAGAAAAATAGGCCAAATTATGATAAATTTTAATAAACCTAACTTATTGAGATCAGATTGTTTAGCAGTTTTAAAAAATCTATAAAATTAAAACTTTTCTTATCTGTATGGATAATTACCGGCACTGCCACACTTATCTTTACATCACTTCAAATATATTCAGAATATCTTAATGATAGACAAGATACCTTGAAACAATTTTCAACAATTAAAGGATCATATTTAGATTCCCTTTCGAATAGTTTATGGGAGCTTGATTTAAATGCAGTTAGGCTTCAATTAAAAGGTATAAGTCAATTAAAGGATATTTTATATGTTGAATTAGTCGAGAATAATCAGACTTTATATAAGTTTGGGACTGCTTCTCAAAGGCCAGAAAACCGAAGAATTTTTGATCTTCTTAACTCAAACAATAAAGTAAAAATTGGAAAACTAATTTTAGAGGTCGATTTAGAAGGTATAAAAAAGAGATACCTCAGAAAATCATTAAGTATTTTCATTGGGCAAGCGGTAAAATCTTTTGCTGTTTCAGCATTACTCTTATTGGTATTTCAAAGGTTAATTACTAATCATCTGCTCTCAATTAGTAATTATTTAAAAAATATTGATCTTAAAGAAGAAAAACCCAGGCCTCACCTACTTGAAACACAGAGAACTTTTGACAGTAATGATGAAATTGATTTAATAGTTGAACAAATCAATAATATGGTTGATGAAGTCTATTCAAACAAAAAAGAATTGCAAAATATTAATTTAGAACTAGAAAACAGGGTTGAAAAAAGAACAAATGAATTACAGCAAAACTTAACAAACTTAAAAGAGATGCAAGATAAGTTAATCATTCAAGAAAAGTTTGCATCAATTGGTGCCCTAACTGCGGGAATAGCACACGAAATAAAAAATCCTCTTAATTTAATTTCTAATTCGGCGGTTGTTTTAAACAATTTATTAAAAGAAGATTTTAAGGACCTAAAAAATGAACCAACACAAGACCAATGGAATGAATTTGAAAAAGATATGTCAAAAGTATCAGAGATAATAAAAAATAACTCGCAGAGAGCAGATATTATTATAAAAAATATGCTTATTCAATCTAGCTCTCGCCTTTCTGAAAAGAAGCCTATTTCAATTGCCGAATACTTAGTAGAAAACTATAAACTATCATTTTACTCCCACAAGGCCAGAGCACCTCTACAAATAAGAGAAGTATTTAATATTGAATTTACAGGTGAAGTAAAAGTTTTTGTAAGTGACTTAGGAAGAGCATTTATAAATATTTTTGATAATGCTTTTTATGCTTTAAAAGAACAGAAAATTAACAAAGGCGATTCATTTATGCCTCAAATTAACATAGAAGTTTATGAAGAAAGTAAATCATTCGTTATAAAAATTAAAGATAATGGAAAAGGAATCCCTAAAGAAAAAATAGATAAAGTAATTGATCCATTTTTTACAACAAAACCCATTGGCCATGGTACAGGATTAGGATTATCTATGGTTAATGAAATTATAAAAAAACATAATGGAATATTATCAATTAATTCTAAATATGGTGAATACACAGAAATAACAATGAAAATTCCAAAAGCTGCTTAATGAATAAAACCTGTCTCTTATACACATCTGACGC